>CALXYJ010000004.1 GCA_944392945.1 uncultured Clostridia bacterium
TGTGTGTGTGTGTGTGTGTGTACAACGCCAATGGTTTCAGCGTTTCTATCTATCTTTAACTTTTGCATATTTTTTCTCCTAGTTTTGTTTTTCTGTTATTATTATATTATTTTATCTTTAAGAAGTAAATAGAAAATATTCCTATTTAATTAATTTCATAATCTCTTTGAACTTTAGGGACGTTCCTTAAGATTCAAAAAATGAACTTTAAGGAATGTCCTTAAAGTTCATTCTAAATTATTTAACTGCTTTAACTTTTACTTCTACTTTGTCGTCTTTTGCTACTAATTTAGCTTCTATACCTGGTTTAACATTTCCATCCAAAATCTCTTCTGCTAGTTTATCTTCCACGATATTTTGAATTGCTCTACGAAGTGGTCTTGCACCAAATTCTTTATCTACACCTTTTTTAGCTATTAATTCTTTTACAGATTTATCTATTTTTATATTTAATCCTTGTTCAACCAATCTTTCCTCTACATTCTTTAATAATAAATCTATAATACTATTTATCTCATCATCATTTAATTTATGGAATACGATAATATCATCAATACGATTTATAAACTCTGGTCTCAATTCTTTCTTTAATTCTGCCATTACATTTTTCTTAATCTCTTCATATTCCTTATTTTCATTTTCTTCTGATGCATTTGCAAATCCTAAAGATTTTTTCTCAGTAATTAATCTTGCACCTATATTTGATGTCATAATTATAACTGTATTTTTAAAATTAACTGTTCTTCCTTGGCTATCTGTTAACCTACCATCTTCTAGAATTTGTAATAACATATTCATAACATCTGGATGAGCTTTTTCTATTTCATCAAATAATATTACAGAATATGGTTTTCTTCTTATCTTCTCCGTTAATTGACCACCATCATCAAAACCAACATATCCTGGAGGCGCACCAATTAATTTAGCAACTGAATGTGGCTCCATAAATTCTGACATATCAATTCTTATCATTGCATCTTCAGTTCCAAATAAACTTTCTGCCAATGCTTTAGATAATTCTGTTTTACCAACACCAGTTGGACCTAAGAATAGGAATGATCCTATTGGTCTATTTGGATTTTTAAGTCCTACCCTACTTCTTTTTATTGCTTTTGCTACAGCTTCTACTGCTTCATTTTGACCAATTACTCTTTTATGTAATTCTTTCTCTAAATTTTTTAATTTCTTGTTTTCATCCTGAGTAATCTTTGCTGCTGGAATTCCTGTCCAACTAGAAATCGTTTTAGCAATATCTTCCTCTGTTAATTTTGGAATTGCTTTTGTCTTTTTATTTTTCCATTTATTCTTTTCTTGATCCAATTCATCTTTTAATTTATTTACTTCATCTCTTATTTTAGCAGCTTGCTCGAATTTTTGAACTTTTACTGCATCTTCTTTTTCTTGATTCATTTTTGATATTTTATTTTCTAATTCTTTTATACTATCTGGCTCCTCTAAAGAACTTAATCTTATCTTTGAAGCAGATTCATCAATTAAATCTATGGCCTTATCAGGTAAAAATCTATCATTAATATATCTACTAGATAGTTCTACTGCTGCATTTATAGCTTCATCTGTAATTTTTATATTATGATGAGCTTCATATTTATCTCTTATTCCTTTTAATATTTCTACAGTTTCTTCATGAGTTGGCTCATTAACTGTTACTGGACTAAATCTTCTCTCTAAAGCACTATCTTTTTCGATATATTTTCTATATTCATTTAAAGTCGTAGCACCAATTAACTGAATTTCTCCTCTTGCTAATAAAGGTTTTAAAATATTAGCAGCATCAATAGCACCTTCTGCAGAACCTGCACCTACTATTGTATGGATTTCATCTATAAATAGTATTACATCTCCTGCTTTCTTTACTTCATTTAAAGCCTTTTTTATTCTTTCCTCAAAATCTCCTCTGTATTTTGCACCAGCAATCATGCTTGATAAATCTATTGTTACAACACGTTTATCTTTTAGTACTTCTGGCACATCTCCTTGTACTATTTTTTCTGCTAATCCCTCTACAACAGCTGTTTTACCAACACCAGGTTCACCAATTAAACAAGGATTGTTCTTAGTTCTTCTAGAAAGAATTTGGATTACTCTTTCTATTTCATTCTTTCTTCCAATTACTGGATCTAATTTTCCAAGGCTAGCACTTTTAGTTAAATCTGTTCCATATTGATTTAATGTTGGCGTAGAATTAAAACTTCCTTGTTTTTTGCTTTGATTTCCATCTTGCATATTTATATCTTCATCTTCCTCTAACACTTTTACAATTTCATTATATAATTTTTGTGGATTAACTCCTAAATCCAATAATATTCTAACAGCAATACTATCTGCTTCTCTCATTATTCCTATTAAAATATGTTCTGTTCCTATATAATCTGAATCTAATTTTCTAGCCTCTAAAAATGCATTTTCTAAAACTCTTTTAGTTCTTGGAGTAAAACTTAAACTTGTAATAGCTCTTTCTTCATCTTTTCCTATTAAGTTTTCTATTTCATCTAATACATTTTCAGAAGTAATGTTTTGGTTTGCTAATACTCTACTTGCAACACCATTTTCCTCTTCTGTTAAGCCATATAAAATATGTTCTGTTCCTATATAATTATGACCTAACTCTATTGCAATTTCTTTTGCAATTTCTAAAACATTTTGTGCACTATTTGTAAATTTATATGTCATAAAACATCTACCTCCTTACTCTTTAATAATAGTTTTTATTAGTTCCGCTCTTTTGGCATCTAGATCTATTCCTTCTAATTTTGAACCTAAATATTTTTGTAAATTTGCGTCCTGTGTATATAGCAATAATTTATTAATTTTCAAATCTGTTAATTCATTTATTAATCCTAAATCTGTACCTAGTTTTAATGTTGATAATAAATCTTTGCATTCTTCTTCAGAAATTTTTCTACAATTTGTTAAAATTCCATAATCTCTATAAAGTCTATCTTCTAAATTTAATCTATTTTTAGTTAAATATTTTCTAGCCATTCTTTCTTGTTCTATTATTTTATCTGCAATTAATTTTAATTTTTTTATAATTTCCTTTTCAGAAATACCTAGAGTTTGCTTATTAGATATCTGGTATAATGCTCCTTCAGACTTACTTCCTTCTCCATGGATTCCTGTTACATTCATACCAAAATTATTTATTATTTCCAAAACTTTTCCCATATTTCCTGTAATCTGTAACGCTGGTAAATGAACCATTACAGAAGCTTTCATTGCAGTTCCTGCTTCTATTGGGCATGCAGTTAAAAATCCATATTTCTCATTAAATGCAAACTTTAATTTTTCATCTAAAAATTCATCTAATTCAATACTTAAATTTAATAAACTATCTAATTCTAATCCTGCACCAAATACTTGTATTCTAATATGATCATCTGTGTGTATCATTGCACATATATTTTCGTCATCATTTATGAGTATTGCTTTTTCTTTATCTTTTCCTTTTACAAAATCTGGACTTATTAATCTTTTTTCTATTAAACTTTTTATAGTAATATCATCCATATTTTTTAATCTAAGAAGTTTAATTCCATATTTGTTTCCTGCAATAGCTTCTTCTATTAAATTAGTAATCTCCTCTTTCTGATTAATACTACATTTTGTCTCGAATGGATAATTTGATATATTTCTTGCTAATCTTATTCTTGAACTTACTATTACATCTGAATCTTTTCCACTTTGTAAATACCAATTTAGCATATTTTCTACCTCCTAAAAGTTTATCCCAAACTTTCTTCTTCTTAAATTTCTATTTTTCATCATTCATTTTCTTTATTTGATCTCTTATTTTTGCTGCATCTTCATATCTTTCATCTTTAACAGCTTGTTTTAATTGTTCCTCTAATGATTCTTTTGAATCTTTATTATTTTCTTTATTTCTTTCGATTTCTTTCTTTTTCTCTTCCATATTTTTTACTATTGATTTATCTAAACTTTTTGCTTTTCTTCCAACATGTCTATTAGAACCTTGTATATTTCTTAATATTGGATCTAATCTATCTGAGAAAATATCGTAACAATCCATGCATCCAAATAATCCAGTATTTGCAAATTCATTATATGTTGTTCCACAATTTTTACATCCATTTTCTCTTATTGCACCAATTGTTGGAATAAATGAATCCATATTATATTCATCAAAAAATCCTCCTAGAAAACTTGGTAAATTCATTGACATATTAAAATTAAGTTCTCTACCAATTCCTAATTCTTTTGCACAATCTTCACATAAATTCATTTCTTTTTTTACACCATTAATAATTTGTGTATATCTTACATTTGCTTCATTTCTACCACAATTTTGACATTTCATAATAAAAACCTCCTTAAATATTAAATTATCGAATTATTCACTTATTGTTTTACTAATTCTTAATTATTTTAAATAAATTAATCTTCTACTAAATTTATTAACATATTCTTAAATATTCTTGCTCTTAAACTATCTTTTATCTCTATAGGTACATTAAGTACATTATCACTTGTCGCTACTTTTAAAAGTTTAGCTTCTTTTTTAGTCACAATTTTATCTGATAATAAGTTGCTAATGAAAATATCTACTTCTTTTGAAGTTAAAGTATCACCAATGCTTGTTATTATATGCATTAAATAATTACTATGTGTTATATTTATTTTCTTAATTGTTATGTGACCGCCACCTCCTCTTCTACTTTCTACATAATAACCCTGTGATGGTTTGAATCGTGTGGATATTACGTAATTTATTTGTGAAGGCACACAATTAAAATGTTCTGCAAGTTCATTCCTCTGTATTTCTAATTCATCTTCTGTTTTTAACATATCTTTTATAAAATCTTCTATTAAATCTGATATCCTCATTTCGTCACTTCCTATCTTTTGAACTTTAGGAACGTTCCTTAAAGTTCATTATTCATTTTTCTTTTTGGCTTTGACTTTCTTTGACCTTTACAAATTATATTATACTCCCTTTAAAAAAAAAATCAAGTACTTTTTTAATTTTTTTATAATTTTTGCGAACAAATTTTTATTTTTATGGTAAAATATGCCTATTAATATCAAAAGGAGGTTTATTATGGACTTAAAATTTAGTAGTGTATCTGCTACCCCATCAAATCCTAAATGGAATAATCTTATTTCAAGAGAAGATGAATTATATAAAAAAGTAAATGATGTTCGATCTGAATTTGAAAGAGATTATGATAGAATCATATACTGCAATGCATTTAGAAGATTAAAGCATAAAACACAGGTATTTTTTCTTCCAAAAAATGACCATATTTGCACAAGAATTGAACATGTAAATAATGTTGATGCAACTAGCTATACAATTGCAAAAGCTTTAGGACTAAATACGAACTTAACCAGAGCTATTTCTGTGTCTCACGATATTGGTCACAGTCCATTTGGTCATAAAGGAGAATCTGTATTAAATAATATCTGTTTAGAAAATGATTTAGAGCCTTTTTGGCATGAAAGAAATGGACTTAATTTTGTTGATAATATCGAACTATTAACAAATACCAATAATGAAGAAAAAAATTTAAATTTAACTTATGCTGTAAGAGATGGCATTATCTCACATTGTGGGGAAATCGATGAAAATTCTATTAAACCTAGAACTGAATTTATAAATTTAGAAAAAGACTATAAAAAGTCAAACCAATATCTTCCATATACATGGGAAGGATGTGTTGTAAAAATTTCTGATAAAATATCATATTTAGGTAGAGATATTGAAGACGCAATCTCTATGGGAATTCTAGATAAAAATCTAAATGAATTATGTGATTTACTAGAAGTTCCTAATAATTCAAATTTAAATAATACTAGTATAATTGGTGATTTAATATATGATTTATGTAATAATTCTTCTGTTGAAAATGGTTTAAGATTTTCGGACAAAATGTATGAAAAAATAAAATTATTAAAAGAGTTTAATTATAAATATATTTACTTACATAAATGTATGAAACCATCTGAAAGATACTTTAAACTTGTACTAACAGAAATTTTTACAACCTTAAGTAATTGCTATGATGGTATGAATACCTCTGCCAGATTAAACGAGTTAAAATCATTCTATCCTAAAGCTATTGACAGTTTTATAAAATGGATATCTTGCTACTGGAATATTCCAACAGACAGAACCAATTTAAAAAATAAAATTATATATGATATGAATAATAGAAAAGATTATTTAAGAGCTATTATTACATATATTTCTGGAATGACTGATAGTTATGCAATAGAAACATATAATGACATTGTTAAATATTAAAATAAAAATATTTCTAAATGCACTCATAGGCTTTTATTTAATATATAATAATGATGTAATGTGATTTACGAAGAAAAAGTCCTGTATATAACCTTTTACTAATATATAAGCAAATACCACCGATAATTATATCTAATTATCGGTGGTATTTTTAATTTAATAAAGTATTTAAATATTCAATATAAGTTCTTTGTATTCTAGAATCATTACAAACTATATAAATTTTTTCTATATCAGTATTTCTAAAGAAATTATTTATTATTTCATCTATTGCGATTTTTACAGCAACTTCCACAGGTGCTCTACATGCTCCAATTCCTAGTGTAGGAATTGCAATACTTTTAATATCATAATCTGATGATATTCTAAAAATATTTTTATAACATTCTTTTAATAATTCATTTTGATTGTTTTCACTTTCATCATACCATTTTGGCACAACTGTATGTATTATATATTTTGTATTTATTCTATATGCTCTAGTTACTTTTGCCTGTCCTTTGGACAATTCATCAAATTCTTTACATTTATTTTCTAGTTCTATTCCAGCTTTAGAAAATATTGTTCCTTCCCCACCTCTGCTTAGATTTCCAGATGTATTTGCACACACTAATGCATCTACTGGAACATTTGTTATATCCTCATTTACAATTTCAATTCTTCTTAATATATCATTTTTATTAACTGTATTACTAATTTCTTTCCCATTTATTTTATATAATATGTTATCAAATCTTTCACACAATTCTATAATTTCTGAATATTTACGAAGATCAATTTTCCAATCTGGATTTATATTCTTTATTCCATAAATAATACCTGCCAATCCACCTGTACATGCTGCTATAGTATCAGTGTCACTACCTAAATTAATAGCTCCTATTATTGCTTGATTGTATGTATCTGTATTTATAAGTACCCATAAAATAGCTTCCAAAGTATCTACAATATAACTAGAAGATTTAATTTCATCTATATTATATTTAAAAATTTCGCGGTCCAAAATTCTTGCATATGCACTTATTGTAGGCATAGAAAACATTGAATAATCTAAATTTTGTATTTTTAAATATGCAGATTTTCTATTATTTGTATTCAAAAGTTCTAAAGCATAATTAACATACATATAGCAACCCATAATTACTAACTCATTCGCATGTGTAATAGAAGATAAACCTGCCACTAATTTTAATATTTTATCTTGTTCTAACCAATTTAAATATGCATAATAAACTATTGGTAACATTCTCATTAAAGAGCCATTTCCATTATCTGTATTACTTGTGCATCCGCAATTTACTGCACTTCTTCTTGTAGTTTTATATTTACCCAAAGCTCTTAAAGTAGTCCTATCGATATCAACAATCTTTCCTCCAGGTGTGTATTTTCCTTTTTCCATCCATTCTAGGAATTTATCTGCCATATCATTTGCTATAATATCTCCATTAGCATTAATTATAGAATCCATAGTTGCCAATGTCATAGATGTATCATCTGACCAAGTACCTTTTGGAACATTATGACTCATAAAACCTACCATGGATGTTACTGGATTTCTCATTAATCTTTCTCTGTTTGTAAATTCCACTGGAACACCCATTGCATCTCCTATTGCAAATCCTATTATTCCATCTTTTGAACTTATCATTTTGTATCTCCTGCCTTATCTATTGTTTTTTAAATTTTTCCTAATTTCTTTGTAATTAGACATATATTTTTCTACTAAACTCCAAAATTCTTTTGAATGATTCATAAATCTTAAATGACATAATTCATGCAACACTACATATCTTATTTCTTCATCTGATTTATCAACTAATTTTAAATTAATAGTTATGTTTTTGTTACTAGAACAACTTCCCCAAGCATATTTTATATTTCTAATTTTTATTTTATTTGGAACTAATTTTGTTTTTTGGACTAACTCCGAAAAAATAATATTTAGCTTTTGGGTTAGTTTTTCTACATCATCTTTAGTATATTCCCTATCTTTTTCTATATTTTTACTTTCTTCTAATTTTTCTAAAATCCATTCTCTCTTTTGTTCTATAAATTTTTCTATATATTTTTTATTAATGTATTTTGGAGCTTTTACAATTACTTCTCCATTTTTTATTTGAATATATAAATTTTTTATTTCTTTATAAACTATTTGATATTTTATTTCTTTACAATTAGTATGATTCATCTAAATTTATCCTTTTAAATTCTTTTCTATTGATATCTTTTATAATAAACTGTTTATCTTCATATATCATATATGTGTTTGGATTCCCCTCTCTTGGATCAGATATTGATCCAGGATTTAAATATAAATATTCCTTTGTATTTTCTATACATGGAATATGTGTATGACCATGTATTAATATAACCTTTTTATTTGATGGTGGCAAATGATATTTATTATATAAATGTCCATGCGTTATAAAAAATTCATAACCATCACAATTTAGTTTTTTATAATCACTCATAATAGGAAAATATAGTAACTCTTGGTCTAAATCCGTGTCACAATTTCCTCTTACTGCAATTATATCTTCCATTAGATCGTTCAAAATTCCAGCTGTTTTTAACCTTTCATTATTTCTTCCAAATGATAAAATTGATTTATTATATAATAAATCACCTAATAAAATTAATTTATGTGGTTCTTCTTCTTCAAATATTTCCTTTAATTTATTACAAAAATATTCGTTACCATGAATATCTGAGGCAAACATTAACTTCATAATTTATCTCCTTTAATTTTGAACTTTAAGGAACGTCCCTAAAGTTCATTTATCTTTTCTGTAGTTAACAAAATAAGAAATATTACTTACTAAATTATGTGGTACAATCTTTTCAAAAAATCTTGTTATCTTCATAAAAATTCCTGGAACTATTACAAATTTATTCTTTAACATTTTATTTACTGCATATTTTCCCACATACTCACTGCTTAATGATGGTGCTGCAAAATCCACTCCTGCTACTTTGTTAAAATTTGTTCTAACAGGACCTGGACATAACACAGAAATTTTTACATTTGAATTTTTCTTTTTTAATTCTGTTTTTACTCCTTCTGATAATCTGTACACATATGCCTTTGATGCATAATATGAACTCATTAATGGACCTGGTCCAAATGCAGCCATAGAAGAAACATTTAAAATATGTCCTTTATCTTTATTTACCATATCCTTTAAATACAATTTCATTAAAACATGTACAGCTGTAATATTTGTTTCTATCATCTGTATCTCTTTATTTAAATCTGTATTTACGAATTCTCCATGTACACCGAATCCTGCATTATTTACCAAAATATCTATATCTTCATTTTTTGTCTCGTTATAAAGCTCTTTGCAATTTTCGACATTAGATATATCTTTAATTATTATTTTGGCTGTTGTTTTAATTTCTTTAGCTGTTTCTTTTAGTTTTTCTTCATTTCTTGCAACCAAAATTACATCATAACCTTTTTTGCTAAGTTCAATTGCAATTTGCTTACCTATTCCTGATGATGCACCTGTTATTAAAGCTTTCATCTTTTCCTCCTTAAACTATTCTACATTTTATATTATAACACTTAAAATGTCTACTATATTTTTATATCAAATATTACTCTATTTTATTAAAATTCTACATATTTTAATTATTTTAATGGTATAATGATTTTATCAAATTATGAAAGGATTTATTACCTATGAAAAAATTATTTAAATACCTGAAAAAATATAAATTAAATTTAATTTTTGGTCCGATTCTAAAATTATTAGAAGCAATTATAGAAGTTCTATTACCAATTATTGTGGCCTTTTTCATAGATAATTATAATAATTTTTCTACAGAAGATTTAGTTTTCTACTCTGGTGGTCTAATCATTCTCGTAATTCTTGGATTACTTTTTGCATGCTCTGCTCAATATATAGCAGCAATTACATCACAGGGATATGGAAAAATATTAAGACAAAAATTATTTACACATATTCAAAAGGTTCCTAATACAAATTTAAACCATATTGGTAGCTCTGCAATTGTAAATAGAATAATTAATGATGTAACAAATCTTGAAACTGGAATCGCTATGTTTATTAGACTTGTAATAAGAGTTCCTTTCATATTTATTGGTTCTATTATTATGATAGCATTAATTAATACTAAAATTGCCATAACAGTACTAATTTCTAGTATTATTCTATTTATAATTATTTTGTTAGTCGCAAAATTTGCAAGTAATGCTTATAAAAAAGCAAATTTATTTTTAGATAAATTAACATTAAAAATAAAAGAAAATTTAATTAATATAAAATTAATTCGTAGTTTCGTGAGCCAAAAACATGAAAAATACAAATTTGATAAAATAAATAATTTAACATATAGATATAGCAAAATTGCTAATTTATTATCATTTATTTTAAACCCAATTTCTATATTGA
Organism: uncultured Clostridia bacterium; assembly: GCA_944392945.1. Taxonomy (GTDB): domain Bacteria; phylum Bacillota; class Clostridia; order TANB77; family CAG-508; genus Merdicola. The sequence goes on from CALXYJ010000004.1 coordinate 10,702, forward strand.
TTTTAAATTTTACAACTCTTATAATTTTAAATATAAGTAATATAGAATTTAATGTTGGAATTTTAACTAAGGGAGAAATAATTGCAATAATAAACTATATCTCTGAAATGCTACTTGCAGTTATCGTTTTATCAAACCTAGTAACAATATATACAAAATGTTTTGCTTCAAGCAGACGTATTGTAGAATTATTTAATTTAAAAGAAGATTATAATTCTGGAAAAATCAAAGAATTTGTACAAAATAATTATATTTTTGACATAAAAAATGTTAATTTTTCATACTTTACTAATGGTAATAATACATTAAATAATATTAATCTGCAAATAACTCCAGGTGAAACTATTGGAATTATTGGTTTAACAGGATCTGGAAAGTCTACATTTTTAAAATTATTAAATAATACTTTACACATAAATTCTGGAAAGCTTAATTTATTTAATGAGGATATAAATAATTATGATTCGCATTTTTTAAAAAATGCAATTTTATATATTGGTCAAAACCCAGATTTTATAACAGATACTATTTTTGAGAATATTTCTTTAGGGAGAACAAATAATACTAAAGATGTTGAAAATAGTTTAAAACTTTCATTTGCAAGTGAATTTGTAGAAAAACTACCTAATAAACTAAATTTTATATTAAAGAATAATGCTTCTAATTTATCTGGTGGGCAAAAACAGAGAATTAACATAGCCAGAGGTTTTATTGGATCTCCTAAGGTCTTAATATTTGATGATGTTACAAGTGCTTTAGATTTATATACAGAATCACAAGTACTAAATAATATATTCTCTTATTCTAATAAAAATAAAATAACCACTTTTATAGCATCACAAAAAACATCCACTATAAAAAACTGTTCTAAAATTTTAGTCTTTAATAATGGACAAATAGAAAATATTGGAACACATAATGAGCTTTTACAAAAATCTGATTTATATAGGCAAATCTATAATCTTCAGGAATCATGATTTTTTAGAAAGGAGACTCTATGAAATATTTTAAATATTTTAAATTTAAATTTTCTAAATTATATATTTTATTAATAGTAATCTTCTCTATCCTTTCTGCTATTTTAAACATTACCTATCCAATTATAATTGGAAACTTAATAGATAAATTAAGTTTGTTAGAAAATAATAATTTAATTTCAAATTTTATTTGGCTTGGTGTAATTTTTATTTTTCTATTTTTTAGTAATATTTTATTAAATTATTATTTAACAAGCTTTGCTTCTAAGATGTGTAGAAATACTAGAGATTTAATTTTTGATAAAATTAATAAGCTTTCTATTTCTAATATAGAAAAATTTGAAAATGGTGAAATTATAAATATGTTTTCCCTAGATATAGAAAATATTTCTAATGGAATCATTCAAAGTATTTCTAAAATAATAAGTGGAATTTTTACAATAATTTTTGCAACATATATAATGTTAAAAATTAATGTTAATTTAACATTTGTACTTATAATATTATCATTAATAATGTTTGGTATATCTAAATTCATTGTTTCACACACTAATAATATGTTTAGCAAAAGAGCTGAATTGCTTGCTAATTTAAATTCTTATACAGAAGAACTAATAAGTGGTAAAAAGACTTTTGAAAATTTTAATTATATGGAAAAATCAAATAAAAACTTTGAAAAAAAGAATTCAGAACTTTATAAATATGGATATAAGATGCAATTTTATTCTTCACTTACAAATCCAAGTACTAGATTTATTTCTAATCTTTCTTATGTAATAATTGCAATGCTTGGAATAATTTATTGTAAAGCATCTATTATGACACTTGGAAATGTTTCTACTTTTTTAATATATACTAATTTATTTACTAGGCCATTTAACGAAATAACTTCTGTTTTTAGCGAGATTCAAACAGCCATTGCATCAGCTAAAAGAATTTATCATTTTCTAACTATAAAAATTGATATCAAAAAAATAAATAATACTACTAAACTACCAGAAAAAGATAAATATTCAATAGAATTTAAAAATGTGGATTTTTCTTATACCAATAAATCATTTATACAAAATTTCAATCTATATATTCCTAGTGGTAAAAGTATTGCAATAGTCGGAAAAACAGGCTCTGGTAAAACGACTATAATTAATTTATTAAATCGTTTTTACGAAATTAATGGTGGAGAAATTTTAATAGATAATATTAATATTAAGAATTTAAATATTAATGCATTAAGAAAAACTATAGGTATGGTACTACAAGATACTAAGATCTTTCAAGGTACAATAAAAGATAATATTGCATATGGAAGACCAAATGCCAGTATGGACGAAATTCTTAATGCTGCTAAGTTATCTTTTGCTAATACTTTTATAGAAAAATTACCAGATGGATATAACACATATATTTCTAATCCTGATATGCTTTCTGAAGGTGAAGTTCAATTACTTAATATTGCAAGAATCATGCTTGTACATCCTCCTATTTTAATTTTAGATGAAGCTACAAGTAATATAGATTTACTTACTGAAGATAAAATAAAAAAAGCCCTCTTAAAATTAACAGCAAGTTCTACATCAATAATTATTGCACATAGATTGTCTACAATTAAAAATTGTGATTTAATAGTTTTTATCGAAAATGGAAATATTGTAGAAAAAGGTACTCATGAAGAATTAATTAATAAAAAAGGTGCTTATTATAATATGTACAAAAGTCAATTTATTTAATTTATATATTAAAAAGAAGAGCCTAGCTCTTCTTTTTGAATATATTTTTTATTTTATCAAACGCTGTAGATTTTGGTCTTTCATTTTTCTTACCATTTGCTATTTTCTCCATTAATTCTTTTCTTTGTTTTTCGTTTTCACACCAATAATTAAAATTTAATAAATTAATCATATCTACAGTTTCTTTTTTCATCTTTAACTTTTCTAAAGGAGCACCTTTTGGATATTTTGGTGTATAGTTATCGTCTTTTTTGTTCTTTATTAGCTCTCTTAAATCTTCAGGAATTTTATTTTTTCTTTCTTCATCTATACTATCCAAAAAAGCATTAAGTTCTGAATAGATTTCTTTACTTTTTCCATCCATACTCATCCCTCCTTTTCTAACGTATTCTATTCTATCATTCTTTTTTGGCTCTTTCAAGTAAAAAATGTGGATTTATAAAAAAATGTGGATTTATAAAAAAATTGGATTTTACTATATACAGATTAGTTCACAATATTATAACTTAAACTAAATTTGAAATTTTTATGATATTTATAAATATTCTCCAATTTCTTTTACACATAAAAAAACACTATAAATATTAGTTTTTTCTAAGTATTTTATAGTGCTTCCCATAATTATTTTTTCTTTTTCTTCTTGTTAGTTATGTTTTGTAGTCTTTCTGCATTTTCTTTTTGATATGGTAAACTTATCCATGCAAATTTAGTTGGTATAAATTCTCCATTCCTACTAACATCTTCACCAACTTCTACATTTTCTTTTTCTTTATTCATAATATCACCTAAATTTATTATGAACAAATTAATTCCTGTTTATTCTATATTTTTCTAAATACTCCTGCAACTTTTCCTAATATAATACAATCTGGCACAATAATAGGATCCATAGTGCTATTTTCTGGCTGTAATCTTATATAATCTTTTTCTTTATAAAATGTTTTTACTGTTGCTTCATCTTCTATTAATGCAACAACTATATCTCCATTTTCTGCAGTACTTTGTTGCTTAACTAAAATATAGTCACCATCCAAAATACCAGCTTCTATCATACTTTCTCCTTTTACAGTTAGCATAAAACTATCTGAATTTCCAACAAAATCCAAAGGAATTGGAAAAGTATCTGTTATATTTTCTACAGCAAGTATTGGTGCACCTGCAGTTATTTTCCCTACAACAGGTACATCTACCATTTCTTTACCAGAATAAATATCTTTTGGCTTTCTTACAACATCATCTTCTTTAACAACCCTTAATGCTCTTCCTTTTTGTGATTCTTTCCTAATATAACCCTTTTGTTCTAATTTTTCCAAATAACCATGAACTGTAGCTGTAGAATTTAAACCTACTGCTCTACATATTTCTCTTACTGATGGTGGATATTGATTTGCTTTTATTTGTTTTGTTATAAAATTCAAAATTGATATTTCTCTTTTATTTAGATCACTTTTATCTCTTTTCACCTATTCACGCCTCCAAATTATTTTTATACATCCTATCATATGATTTTATGTTTGTCAAACAAAATTTCGTTTTTTGTTTATTTTTAAAATTGTTCTTATTTTATTAACTTTATTATATTGATTTTAATGGGAAAGCCCCCTGGCTAAGCCAGGGGGTAGCAACATATTCGCTATTTGAATAATTATCGCTAAAAATGATATTAACAATTCTGTTAACGAGTTCTCCAATATCAGTGATAGTCGTATTTGCTTTGATATCATTTTTATATAATTCTTCTATTCTTTCCTGTAAGAAATCTGTTCTTCTTTCTAACTCTCTTGTATACAGAGCAGAGCAGGTAAGGAAACCAATAATTAAACAGATTATTGACCAAAGGGCTATAAGCTTCCAAAAGCCATGATAATCAGAATTATCTTCCTCGATCATCTCTTCGATTTCTGCCTCTAATTCTTCTCGAGACAATTCTGCATACCGTTTATGAAATTTTAAATATTTCTTTAATTCCTCAGTGGAATATTCAGAAAAATCAAAATTGGCTCTAAATTCGTTCTCAAGCTCTAAATCGGACATTTCCTTCAAGCTTTGATATGGAATGATGTCCTTTAACTCTTCTTCCATCTCTTCCCGGGTATATTTACTGCAATCCCAGAATTTCCGGATTCTTTGTTCTAGCTTTTTTCTATCTCCCATTTTTTGTCCTCCAGTACTATGCTTATATGTTACTTCTTTTTAATCTTCTTTTTTCTATATCTCTCCCTTCTTTAATTTAATCCGAATGCGATTTAAATTACGTTTTTGACTCTCCTACTTTTTCAAGTCTCCTTTCTATTTTTTTAGATTTCTATTATACCATATTTTATCTGTATTTAAAAGATTTATATAATATTTTCCTATTTTTATTGAATATTTATGCATATTATGTTAAAATGTGTTACATATTAATATAAACGTTAAATAAGAGACTAGTAACATACCTAATTTTTTTTAGAGAGTTTACGGTTGGTGTAAGTAAATAAAAATTATATGCGAATCTACTCTTAGATGTTTTTAGTGAAAGCTAAACCGTAAGTTAGGCGGTTATCCTACTAATTGAGTGTATTATTTTTATAATAACTTAAGGTGGCACCGCGGATTATATTTCGTCCTTATATTTTTATATAAGGACGATTTTTGTTTGTCTAAATAAAATTGTAATTGATGCAATTTATTAGAATATATTTTTATATGGAGGTAGGTTTATGGATCATGTCGAAGTTGGAAAAGTTTATCGTCATTTTAAAGGAACATATCATCAAGTATTAAATATAGCATTAAATTCGGAAACTCAAGAAAGAATGGTTGTATATAACCATAAAGATAATGGACAAATTTGGGTAAGACCTGAAAAAGAATTTTTAGAAAAAATTCCAAAAAGGTCGGATAATATTACAGGTCAAAAACATAGATTTGAAAAAATAGATTAAATTCATCAAACTCATTGTTTTTTAAATAACGCAAAAATTAAATAATTAGGAGGAATTATTATGATAGATATTAAATTTTTAAGAGAAAATCCTGACATTGTTAAGGAAAATATTAAGAAAAAATTTCAAGATGAAAAACTAGTATTAGTTGATGAAGTTATAGATTTAGATAAAAAGTCTAGATCTGCTCAGCTTGCGGGCGATGAATTAAGAAATAAAAGAAAAACATTAAGTGCAGAAATTGGTAATTTAATGAAAAATGGTCAAAAAGATGAAGCAGAAAAGATAAAAGCTGAAGTTCAAGAGATTAACAATAAATTAGAGGAAAATGAAGCTTTAGAAAATAAATATGCTGAAGAAATTAAAACAAGAATGATGAAAATTCCAAATATTATGCATGACTCAGTTCCTATAGGAAAAGATGATAGTGAAAATGTAGAAATCGAAAGATTTGGAGAACCTATAGTTCCAGACTATGAAATTCCATTTCATGGAGAAATATTAGAAGCATTAGGTGGATTAGATTTAGATAGTGCAAGACGTGTTGCAGGACAAGGTTTCTATTATCTTATGGGAGATGTTGCAAGACTTCATTCTGCAGTCTTAACTTATGCCAGAGATTTTATGATAAATAAAGGATTTACCTATTGTATCCCACCTTACATGATTAGAAGTGACGTTGTAACAGGTGTTATGAGCTTTGAAGAAATGGATGCTATGATGTATAAAATAGAAGGAGAAGATTTATACTTAATAGGTACAAGTGAACATTCTATGATTGGAAAATTTAAGGGTCAAATTTTAAGAAAAGAAGATATGCCTTATACAATGACATCGTATTCTCCTTGCTTTAGAAAAGAAAAAGGTTCTCATGGTTTAGAAGAACGTGGCGTATATAGAATTCACCAATTTGAAAAACAAGAGATGATAGTTGTTTGCGAACCAGAAGATTCTTGGGATTGGTATAATAAAATGTGGTCTTATACAGTTGAATTTTTTAGAAGTATGAATATTCCTGTAAGAACTTTAGAATGTTGTAGTGGTGATTTGGCAGACTTAAAAGCAAAATCTTGTGATGTAGAAGCTTGGAGTCCAAGACAAAAGAAATATTTTGAAGTTGGAAGTTGTTCTAACTTAACAGATGCACAAGCTCGTAGATTAGGTATTAGAATAAAAGGTGAAAAAGGAAACTATTTTGCACATACTTTAAATAATACTGTAGTTGCTCCACCACGTATGTTAATTGCAATTATGGAAAATAATTACCAACCAGATGGAAGTGTAATTGTGCCAGAAGTTTTAAGACCATATATGGGCGGATTAGAAAAAATTGAAGTAAAAAAATAAAGTAATTGTAAGAACAGTTATATTATTAAAATAAAAATTTTAGTGCATATTTTATAAATATCCTTAATATATTTTTATATTGCAAAAAGAAGTTCATTTGAACTTCTTTTTTTACAAATTTCTGCTATTTTATTGCCTTTAATTATATAGAGTGATATAATTTCTTCGTAAGTTTTTATGGTAACTTTTGTTCCTATTGAAATGTCATATAAGGAGGTAAATAAGTGAATAAAAATGTAACAGTAGTTGTTGGCTCTAAGTGGGGCGATGAAGGTAAAGGTAAAATTGCCTCTCGGGAAGCCAAAAATGCAAAACTTGTAATTCGGGCAACCGGCGGGAGCAATGCTGGACACACTATTGTATATAATGGTGTAACATTAGCTCTTCACCTTATACCAAGCGGAATTGTGTATCCACAATCCACGGCTATCATCGGTCCTGGTACTGTAGTGGATCCGCAGATTTTGCTTATTGAAATCAAGATGCTTGAACAAATGGAAATTCCAAATATCCATGAACGTCTTAAGATCAGTGGCAAAGCACATGTAGTATTTCCATGGCATAAATATTTGGATGAACTGCATGAAACAGTTAAAAAGCATCCAATCGGAACTACCAAACGTGGAATTGGTCCGGCCTATGCTGATAAAGCTTCTCGAAAAGGACTCCGGATTTATGATCTTCTTCTTCCTGTTGATGAAATTGAAAAAAAGATTTATGAAAATGTTTATCTTCATAATCAGCTTTTTATTGCAAACGGGATGGATGAATGTGTAGTGAATCCACATGAAGCAGCTGTTCAATTTTCCATTTATGGCAATCAGCTTCGCCACTATGTTACAGATATAACTCCACTTTGCACTGAGGCTATATCAAATAACGAAAAAATCGTTATTGAAGGTGCCCAAGCATACAGATTGGATAATGATGATCCAGAATATCCAAATGTAACATCATCACATCCTGTAACATGTGGAGCCATATTAGGAGCTGGACTTCCACCTCAGGCTTTAAAAATTTCTATCGGAGTGGATAAAGCCTATAATACCCGCGTAGGTAATGGTCCTTTTCCAACAGAGCTTCCTTCATCTATCGGAGAAGATGGAAATATTATTGAAAACCATCCTGTTATGGAAGGAGATATTATCCGAGAACTTGGATACGAATATGGAGCCACCACTGGAAGACCACGCCGTTGCGGTTGGATGGATGCAGTAATGCTTCGCTCTGCTAAATATGGATGTGGAATTGATGTTTTGTGTATCAATCACCTGGATACATTGGGAAAAATCGGAAATAAGATCGGTTATGTTAAGGTTTGTGTTGCATACACGTACATGGGTAAAACTATCAGCTTTTATCCTGATGACACAAGTCTTACACATGAGATTCCCTCCCCCATTTATGAAACAATTGAAGGTGGATGGGAAATCACATCAGATATGAAATCATTTACCGACCTTCCTGAAAAGGCTCAGCAGTTCGTAAAAATTGTTGAACGCGTTTCCGAGATTCCTGTGAAATTTGTTGGCATTGGACCAGCAAATGACGATATTATTGAAGTATAAATCTACTGTTACCAAAAAGCTTACAAAGTTACAAAAAAGAGAGCATTACCTGTGGGTGATTGCTCTCTTTTATAAAATAATCAGTTTATTTTTTTATTTGCCAAATTAGTTTATTTTATGGTAAAATATATAAACATTAAATGTGAGGAGAATTAATATGATAGTAAAAGAACCTAAATTTGAAATTTCTGCTGTTGGTCCAAAACAATATCCAACAAATAATTTACCAGAAATTGTATTAGTTGGAAAATCCAATGTTGGTAAATCTTCTTTTATAAATACCTTAATTAATAGAAAAAAATTAGCCAAAACTAGTAGTGAACCTGGTAAAACAAGACAAATTAATTTTTATAATATAGATTCTAAATTTTACTTTGTAGATTTACCTGGATATGGATATAGTAAAATGTCTAAAAAAGAACAAATAATTGTTGGTAATTTTATAGAAGAATATCTACATAAAAGGAAACAAATAGCATTAATCATTTTTCTTGTTGATATTAGGCATAGACCAACTGAAAATGATAAATTAATGTACAATTATATAATTAGTAGTAAAATACCTTTTATAATTATTGCAAATAAAGCTGATAAAATAGCAATTACTAAAGTCGAAAACTCTGTTTTGGAAATCCAAAAAGCTCTAAATCCAATTGGTGACATAACTACCTTACCTTTTTCTTCAGAAAGAAAAATTTATACAGAATCTGTATGGAATGAAATTGAAAAATATATTTAAATTTAGTATCATCGAGAAAGGCGATATTCATTACTAATAAATATCGCCTTTCTCTTTTAATTCTAATGTTGGTTTACAGTGCAACTAAAATTGTCATTTTCTGCTCGTCTTCTTTTTTTATTAATGATTCTGAAACTGCCTCTTCTACAACTTTATTAAAGTCTTTACCACCCATTTGTATTGCATATTTAGCCGAACTATATTCGCTCTTTCCGCCATTACGCAACACATAATAATAGAGGCGCCAGATAGGAAATATCTCATAACTCCCTTCCTTCATGATATCCCTATATTTGATTGCATTTATAGAAATCAATGTCCGAATAACCCTGGTTAAAGCTTGTTGATTGGCTTTAAATCTCTCCTGAGCTAATGAAACTACAAATGCATCCTTTTGAGGAAACATGTACTTCAATATACCATCATATTCGCTTTTAGTAAGCATATCCTTGAAAATCTTTTTCTTTTCCTCATTGGTATACTGCGGATAGTTCTCTTTTTCTCCATCATCTTTAGCTTCCTCTACAGAAACGTTTGATGCTTCGGAAGGCTGTTCATTACCTTTTTCAGCATCCGGATTTTTCTTTGCTTCTTGCGCCTTTGTTTTTTCCGGCTGTTTTTCTTCTGGAATCAGTTCCGATTTTTTATGCAAAAAATATTTACAATCGTCTTCATTCCTATCCAGCATTCTTTTTTTATCCATACAGCGTAATACGTTATATGCAGAACTATAACTTATATCCAAGGCTGCAGCCACTTCAGTCGTTGAATAAGATTTACCTGTACTCATAAGTGTAAGGATTCTTTCTTGAATAGTTACAGTTTTGTTTTTAGTTTTTTCTTCAGGTCTAGGACTTTCATCTTTTGGAATCTCTTCTTTGCTTTCATCAATTTTTTCAAATGTTACTTGCTTTACGAGATTACACTCCAAAAGATCTAAGAAGATCTTTGAAACGGTCGATTGTGAATCAACGGAGCATTTTAATTCTCCATCAAAGTCTATTCCTTCAATGGACCGATTCAAAATTTTTTCTAAGATCCTCTTTTGAGCCTCTGGATTTTTTGTTTTAATTAATACCATAAGGATCTCCTTTCTTAGCAAATCTGCGAGTTACAATGACATTTCTTTTATACACCATTCCTTTCTTAAATTATTTTACTTAAGATGTCTCAACTATTAGCATGGCTTTATTTTATCATAATATACATTTTTTTACAATAATCTTTCCATACTAGGTAATTGTCCCACAAAAAAAGATTGTAGCTAATCTACAATCTTTTTTGTTATCATTTTTAATGCCTTTTGCCTTTCTACTAAAATAAAATGTCCACATCCTTCACACTTAAGTCCAAAATCTACTCCAACTCTTGTTATCTTCCATAATTTACTCCCACATGGATGTGCTTTTTTAGTTTTTACTATATCCCCCACATTATATTCCATTATAACACCTCTGTTGCTTTTACAATAATTCTTTCCTTTGAATCATCTGTACAAGTAATTAAAGTAATATCTTTTCTTCCATTAGTTAATGGACTTATTGGTGACATATCATCATCTGAAACTTGATATTTATTATATACTGTATACTTAACAGTTCTTCCCTTTGTATCTGTTATTTCTATTATATCTCCATTTTCCAATGTTGGTACTTTACTAAAAAATTTTTTATTTCTATAATTATGTCCTGCTATACAAAAATTTCCTACTTCATTTGGCTCACCTTCCCAAAATCTAGTTGGTGCTTTTTTTAATAGCTCATCCGTTGTTTCTGATAATATTGGATAATAAATATCTATTTTAGGTATTTTTATAGTTGCAATTGGATAATATTTTTGTCCATCAGATGTTGTATACTCTTTAGACAATAATTCATTTTCTTCTGTTGTCTCTTCTTCAGAAGAAGCACCACTATCTGCATTTAATGTATTTGCATCATTATCTAACATTACAACTAATTTATCTGTAGGTTTAGTTGTTTGGTCTTCTCCAACAATATTGGCTTGTGCCAATATATCTTGAGAAACTGCTTCATCTTTATTTTTATCATATTCTGCATATATATAATAAGAAGATAATACACAAACAATTACAAGAGAAATGAAAAATTCAAATTTGTAAAATTTTTTCTTTCTCTTTAATTCTGGCGTTATATATAGTTTTTCAGTTACAAGAATTTGATTCATGATTACCTCCTTTTTTATCTTTTTATCCGAATACATTATACCATCTTAAGTATTTTTTTTCAATAATTGTTAATATGTTTTTAAAATACAAAAATTTATTTATATAAAATATTTGATATGCTAGCAAAATCTTCTATCTTTAATTTTTCACTCCTAATTTTTTCATCTATATTTAGTTCTTTTAAAATTCTAGATAAAGTTTCTTTATCTGATATTCCGTTATTTGTTAGTGCATTTAATAAGGTTTTTCTTCTTTGCAAAAAAGCAATTTTTATTAAATTAAAAAATGCTTTTTCATTATGTATCTCTACAGGAGGCTGTTTCCTAATTTTTATTTTTATAACTTCTGATGTTACAGCAGGTTCTGGAATAAAAGATGTATTTGGAACTTCCAAAATTTTTTCTGCAATTCCATAATAATAAACTGTATATGTTATTGCACCAGTATTTTTTCCTCCAGGTATTTCTGTAAGCCTATCTGCAACTTCTTTTTGAATCATTACTGTGATACTTTCTATATTAATTTTGTTTTCTAATAAATTCATAATTATTGGAGTTGTAATATAATATGGTAAATTTGCTACTATTTTAGCACTTTTTAAATTATATTTTTCTTTTGCATTTTGTATAATTTTATTTAAATCTACTTTTAATATATCATCATTAATAACTTCAAAATTTTTATATAAAAAGAACCTCTCTTTTAATAATTCTATCATTCTTTTGTCTAATTCCACACATATAACTTGTCCAGCTCTATCTAATAAAAACTTCGTTAAGGTACCTAAACCAGGGCCTATCTCTATTACTAAATCATCAGAACTAATATCTGATTCATCTATTGCTGTATTTATAACATTTTCATCAATCAAAAAATTTTGTCCTAAATTTTTATTAGCTTTTATATTGTATTTTTCCATTAAAAATTTTGTTTCTTGGTATAAATTCATTTTCTATCTCCATTTTCATTTTATAACTTTCATTTAATTATAACAGCCCTACTTAAATTATGTCAAATTCTTTTGTGAAAAATATGTGATTTGGTTGATTTTGGTAAATACTTAATATACAATATATTAAGTATTTGTTAATATTTAACATAAATTCGTTTAATTAGGTGATTCATATGAAAAAGAATAATAAAAAATTTAGATTTCCAAAATCAAAAAAATCAAATTCAAAATTATATAAATCTGCCAATAATGAATTTGCAACAAATTCACTGGCAATAAAAAAATTCAGAATAGTACTAATCTCATTATTAATTATATTTTTATTATTAATAATAAGACTTATATGGCTTCAATTTGTGCAAGGAGCTGACTTAAAAGAACAAGCATATAATCAACAAACTACAGATCAAATTATTAGCACTAGTAGAGGTACAATTTATGATGCTACAGGTAAAAAATTAGCAATAAGTACTCCAACAGATACCGTCTCAGTTAATCCTAAACAAATTGTTGGTTCTACAGATGAGGAAACTAAAACTAAAAAAGAAAAAATAGCTAAAGCGTTTTCAGAAATTTTTGAACTAGATTATGATGAAACTTTAGAAAAATTAAATAGTAACTCTAATGTTCAAACTATTGCTAAAAAAGTAGATAAAGATAAGATAGATAAATTAAAAGAATGGATGCAAACAGAAAAAATAAGTACTGGTATTAATATTGATGAAGATACTAAAAGAGTATATCCATATAATAATTTAGCTTCAAATTTAATAGGATTTTGTGGTACAGATAATACTGGAATACAAGGTTTAGAAGATAAATGGAATAGTGTTTTACAGGGTACTCCTGGTAAAATAACAACTTCAACAGATGCTATTCAAGAAGAAATACCAGATAGTAACCAAACATATATCCCTGCAGAAAATGGTAGTGATATTGTTTTAACAATTGATGTATATATACAAACAATTGTAGAAAAATACCTAAAACAAGCTGTTGAAGAAAACCATGCTGATAGTGGTACTGTTGTTGCAATGGCTCCTAGTACTGGTGATATTCTAGCTATGGCTTGTTACCCAGATTATAATTTAAATACACCATTCGAGCCAAATACTGAAGAATTAAAATCTGTATGGGATACACTAGATTCTGCTACTCAATCAGAGGAATTATATAATATGTGGAAAAATGATGTTATTTCTTCTCCTTATGAACCTGGTTCTCCATATAAATTGATTACTGCAGCTACTGCATTAGAAGAAAATATTACAAGTGAAGATGTTCCAAATGATTTTTATTGTGATGGTTCAATAAAAATAGGAGATAGAACTATTAGTTGTTGGACACAAGCACATAAAGGTGGAAAATCCTTAAGGCAAGCTTTACAAGTTTCTTGTAATCCATCCCTAATTCAATTAGGTCAACGTATTGGTGCAGAAACTTTATATAAATATTACCAAGCATTTGGATTTTTTGATAAAACAGGAATCGATTTACCTTCTGAAGCAAGTAGTACATATTGGGATTTAGAAGATGTTCATGAGGTAGAACTTGCAACAATGTCTTTTGGGCAAAGATTTACAATTACACCAATTCAGTTAGTATCTGCTGTATCTGCAATAGCAAATGATGGAATCTTAATGAAACCTAGAATTGTAAAACAAATTATAAATCCAGAAACAAATACAACAACAGATATTGAACCTGTACAAGTAAGACAAGTTATCTCTAAATCAACTTCAGAAAGAATGAGAAACTTAATGAAATCTGTTGTAGATGATGGTTCTGGTAGACTTGCAAAAGTTGAAGGCTATTCTATAGGTGGTAAAACTGGTACTTCAGAACCTCAAACTGGTAGAGAAGATGAAGGTTATATTGCATCTTATGTAGCCATTGCTCCTACAGAAAAACCCGAAATTTGCTTATTAATAGCTGTACATAATCCAAATCCAAATAATGAAGGTAGCCACCAAGGTGGTCAAGTTTGTGGACCAGTTGTTTCACAAATGTTATCAGAAATTCTACCATATATGGGTATAAATTCTAATAATACTCAAACAACTACAGATCCCGTAGAAGAAGATTCAAATTATGTTACTGTTCCAGATATCAGGAACAAAACAGTTACTGAAGCAGAAAAAATACTAAAACAAGCTGGTTTTACAACAAAGATTTCTATTTCTGGAGATAAAAATTCAACTTTAGTTACAGACCAAATGCCAAAACCTGGTTCTAGCATACCTAAGGATTCTATTATAATATTATACTCTGAAGAAAATGATACTAGAGTTTCTGTAAAAGTACCTGATTTTAAAAATAAAACATTAGCACAAGCAGAAAATATAGCTAAGGCAAGTAATCTAAATATAACCTCAGAAGGTTCCGGAACAGTTATAAGTCAAAGTATAATGGTTGATACTGCTGTTGAAGAAGGTACTATTATAAAATTAACTTTATCAACTGATAATGATGGAACCAATCAATAAAAAAATCACTTAGAATTACATTCTTTTAAAAAAATACCGTGGAAATAAAATTCCACGGTTTATTACTAGATAATTATGGTAAATGTAAGATTTTCGACACTTAGTGAATGTTAAAAATCTTACATTCACTTTTTATATCTCTTCTCTAGTTTTATAATTATATACTATTTTTCCAAATTTAATTTCATTAAATTTTTTCTGAATCTCTATTATAAATATTGGAGCTATAGAAATACCTAAAGTAATTAACCACTGTATATTATTTAATTGTGTTAATTTAAATATTTCTGCCAAACTTGGAATAAATACTATTCCGACTTGCAATATTGTTCCCAATAAAAACGCTCCTATTAAATACTTATTTTCTAGTATGCCAGCTTTAAAAATAGATTCTTCACTCTTTACATTAAAGCTATGTATTAACTCTAACATTCCTAAACTTATAAATGCCATTGTTCTTCCTACTTCTAAACCATAATATTTATTTCCTATAAAGAATGCTAAAATCGTAAACATTCCTATCATAAATCCTTCAACAATTATCCTTCCCATTAATCCATCTGCAAATATACTTTTTCGTGGATTTCTTGGAGGTCTATTCATAATATCTTTTTCTGGAGGTTCCAATCCCAATGCTATTGCTGGTAATGAATCTGTAACCAAATTAATCCACAATAGTTGTATTGCAAGCAGTGGAGATTTTACTCCCAATAATAGTCCCACAAAAATTGTAACAATTTCTCCAATATTCGTAGCAATCAAAAAATGAATTGCTTTCTTTATATTATCAAATATATTTCTTCCTTCTTTTACAGCACTAACTATAGTAACAAAATTATCATCATTTAAAATCATATCTGATGCATTTTTTGCCACATCTGTTCCCTTTAGACCCATTGCAATTCCAATATCGGATTTTTTTAGTGCTGGTGCATCATTTACTCCATCCCCAGTCATTGCAACAACTGCTCCTGTTTTTTGGAATGCTTTTACTATCCTTACTTTATGCTCTGGAGTAACTCTAGCAAAAACAGAGTATTGCATTATTTCCTTTTCCAATTGTATATCTGGAATCTTATCCAATTCTTGACCAGTTATAGCCAATTCTCTTCCTTTTAATATTTCTAAATTTTTAGCTATTGCTTTTGCAGTTATAATGTGATCTCCTGTAATCATTACTGTTTTTATTCCTGCTTTTCTACATGCTAAAACAGCTTCTTTAACTCCCTTCCTTGGTGGATCCATCATTCCAATTAATCCTATAAATATTAAGCCTTTTTCTAAAAAATCTGAAGTTATTTCTTTTGGCATAATATCTACATCCAAATATGCAACACCTAATACTCTTAACGCTCTTTCTGCCATTTTTTCATTTTTATTTTTAATTTTACTAAGATACTGACTACTCATATCACTTATTCTTCCGTTTTCTTCATAGTAGTCACATTTATTTAATAATATCTCTGGAGCTCCTTTAGTAATTATTCTGTATTTTCCATTTTCCAATTCATTAACTACTGTCATTAATTTTCTATTAGAATCAAATGGTATCTCGCATATTCTAGGTAACTTTTTATTAATTTTCTCCTTTACTGCTTCTCTTACTATTGCAACTTCTGTTGGCTCTCCTTCAACTTTTCCATCATTTATCTCGCAATTAGAACATAATGCTCCATATTCTAAAATTTTATTTTTGTCTCCTATAATTTCTACTACTTTCATATTATTTTCTGTAAGTGTACCTGTTTTATCTGAGCAAATTACCCTACTACTACCCAATGTTTCTACTGCTGGCAATTTTCTAATTATTGCATTTTTCTTCGCCATCTTTGTTACTGCTATAGAAAGAATTATTGTAACAATAGCTGGTAAACCTTCTGGTATTGCTGCCACTGCTAGCCCAACAGATGTCATAAACATTTCTACAACAGAAATTTTCTTAAAAACTCCAATTACAAATATAAATGCACATATTATAATACAAGCAATTCCTAGTATTTTTCCTACCTCTTCTAACTTTTTCTGAATTGGAGTTGTTGGTGCTTCATTTGTCATAATCATATTTGCAATTTTTCCAACCTCAGTACTCATACCAATATTAATTACAATACCTTCTCCATGTCCATTTACTACTGCAGTCCCTGCAAATGCTAAATTACACATATCTCCAAGTGGAATTTTATCATTGCTAAAAACAGCTTTTTCATCTTTTAATACAGCTTCTGTTTCTCCTGTTAAACTAGATTCTTCTATTTTTAAATTATTTGTATTTATTAATCTAAGATCTGCAGGGACATAGTTTCCTGCCTCTAAAATAACAATATCACCTGGTACAATATCTTCTCCATTTATTGTTAATATCTTTCCATTCCTTCTTACTTTTGCCACAGGAGCAGACATCTTTTTTAATGCTTCTATAGATTTCTCTGCTTTCATTTCTTGTACTAGACCCATTATTCCATTAAAAATGACTATAGCTATTATTATTATTGAATCAAAGTAGTCTCCTGCTCCCTCCATATAACTTACTATTGCAGAAATTATTGCTGCAATAATTAAAATTATAATCATAAAATCTTTAAACTGATTTAAAAATTTTACAAATATACTTTCCTTTTTCCTTTCTTCTATTTTATTTTTTCCAAATTCATTCTGTCTTATTTTTACATCCTCTTCACCTAAGCCTGTCTTAATATTTGTCCTAAGTTCTTTTTCTATTTCTTTAATATTTTTTGTATGCCACATATAAATCTCTCCTTTGTATGTTTTAATTAATTTATATGCACATACTATTTTTTTATTACTTCATTTCACCTATTTTTCTAGTTTACATATTATATATAGAGGTGATATGATGCTAATTACAATTATTGCACTTGCTTTATCTGTTAGTATAGATGCTTTTGGAATCGGAATTACATATGGTCTTAGGAAAACATCAATACCTACTTCTTCTAAAATTATATTATTTGCCATCTCTTTTGCTTTTGTAAGCTTATCAGTATTATTGGGATATTTCCTTGTTTCCATATTATCAGAAAAAATAATAAAAATATTTAGTGTAATACTTCTATATATTATGGGCTTATTAATTATTTATGAAGCGACATGTGAAAATAATAAAAAAGAAATAATAAGTCATAAAATTTTATTAAAATCACTAGGAATTACAATTCAAATTATTAGAAATCCAATTTTTTCTGATTTAAATAATTCTAAAATAATAGAAAAAAATGAAGCCATTTACTTGGCATTTGCACTTTCGTTAGATTCTATATGTGTTGGAATTACTAGCTCTTCATTTGGATTATATTGTTTGCTTTTTCCAATATTAGTCCCTTTATTTCAATTTATTTTTTTAAATTTTGGAATAAATCTTGGTACAAATATTGTTTCTTATTTACCTTCTTTAAAAAAATGGAATATTATTTCTGGAATATTATTAATTATTATTGGTACATTAAGAATTTTCATATAAATAGTATTTATTTTTATGTGAACTTGTGATATAATTTTATTTATATCACACAAAGGAGGAAAAATAAATGACATTGGAAATTACTTATCGGTATGGAGTTTATAAAAGGACAAAGATAATTACCACTCCGGACGATAAGCTCTATGAAGCCTGTATAAAATATATCTCGTTATATGGTAGCGTAGAGCACTCTCCCGAAGGAGACAAAATCGAGCTTAAATCGCAGGAAGATTTTAATACAGCAGAAAACATGCTGACTCAACTCTGCATTGCTCATAAAAAGGGATTGGTGTAACAGCCAGTCCCTTTTTATTGTTAAATAAACTTATAATTAATTAACTTTACGATTACTTAATTTCATAGAAAGTAATTTACTAATTCCGTTTTCCTCCATTGTTATTCCATATACTGTATCTGCAACTTCCATTGTTCCTTTTCTATGTGTTATTACTAAAAATTGAGTATCCCTAGCAAATTTTTTTAAATACTCTGCATATCTATTTACATTAACATCATCTAATGCAGCTTCTATCTCATCTAATACACAAAATGGCGCAGGATTTATTTTTAAAATTGCAAATAAAATTGCAATTGCTGTAAATGCTTTTTCTCCTCCTGATAATAAAGTCATGTTTTGTAATTTTTTTCCTGGTGGTTGAACTCTAATATCAATTCCACAATTTAATATATCATTTTCATCTTCTAATATTAATTCTGCTTTTCCTCCACCAAAAAGTTCTTTGAATACTTCATCAAAATTTTTGTTAATTAATACAAATTTTTCTTTAAATTGTGCTTTCATAGTAGTTATCATTTCTGAAATAACATTTTTTAGTTTTGCCATAGAATTTTCTAGATCCAATCTTTGTTCACAAATAAAGTCATATCTTTCCTTTAATGTTTGATATTCCTTAATAGAATCTATGTTTATACTTCCTAAATCACGAATTTGTGCTCTTAAATAATTAACATCTTTTTGTGTTTTATTAGGATCTGTTGTTTTTGTAAAATTCTCTGCATTATTAGGAGTTAATTCATATTCCTCCCACATTTTATTTATAACAGCTTCTAAGTCCTGTGATGTTTTATTTTTCTTTAAATCTATTTTTACTAATTGTTCTTTTAAATCCTGTAGTCTTTTAAATTGATCTTCTATATCTTTTTCTATTTTTTCGAGTTCATCATTTTTTGTATTTTTAGTATTTTTTAGTTCTTCTATTTTTGATCCACTATTCTTAACATTTTCTTTTATTTCGATAATTTCTTTTTTAAATCCTTCTATTTGTAATTCTAAATTTTTCTTTTCTTCTTTATTGTTATTTATTTGTTCTTTTTTTAATTTCAAACTATTTTTATTGTTCTCTATATCAGTTTTTATTCTTTCTGTAATTTCATCTATTGACATTTCACTTTCTTCAAAAGAAGATACAGATATTTTTAAATTAGTTATATCCATATTTAGATTATCTATATATGTTTGATCATCTTTATTTAGTTTAACAAATTCTTCTACTTCTAAATTTAATCCTTCTATCTCTTGAGTTAGGTATTCTAATTCATTTTTTATTTTTTCTTTATTTTTTGCAATATCTATTTTCTGATTATTTAAATTTTCTATTTCTTCTTTTGATTTATTCATTCTAACTGTTAATTTATCTACATTTTCTGATATTAATTCCACTTTTTGTTTTTGAGTTGCATATTGTATATCTATTTCTTGTAAGTTATTTTCTAAGCTTTCTATAGTTTCTAATAAATCTTCTATACTTTCTAAGAATTCATCTTTTTCTTTTTCTTTATTAGCTAATTTCGTTTTTAAATTTTTTAACTCTTCTTTTAAATTTTCTATTTCTCTACTTCTTCCTAAAATGTTAACAGTCTTATTTTGTACAGATCCACCTGTCATTGCTCCAGAAGAATTAATTATATCTCCTTTTAAAGTAACAATTCTAAATGCATAATTATTCTTTTTGGCAAGATTTATTCCTGCATCCATATTTTCGACAATTACAGTTCTACCTAATAAACTTTTAAATATTCCATCATATTTTTTATCATATTCAACTAAATCTGAAGCAATCCCTATTACTCCATTATTATTTTTTAAATTTATATTTTCTAATTTCTTACCTTTAACTGCTGTGATTGGTAAAAATGTTACTCTTCCTAAATTATTGTTTCTTAGGTATTCTATCATTTTTTTTGCATCTTGTTCTGTTTCTGTTACAACATTTTGAAGATTAGCTCCAAGTGACATTTCTATTGCAATCTCATATTCTTTTTTTACCTTTAATAAATTTGCAATAACGTCATTTAATCCTTTTCTTAATTCTGGATTTGTCTCTGCAGATTTTAACAAAGATTTAACACTTTTAGTATATCCTTCTTTTTCTCTTTCAGTTTCTTCTAAAAACTTTAGTCTTGCCTCTTTTATTCTTACTTCTTGAGCAATCTGATTTATTTCTATTTCAAAACTCTTTGTTTTACTATCTGCCTGATTTTTTTTATTTTCTATTTCTGATAAATCTTGTTTTAATTTATTTCTTTTGGTTTCTATTTCTAAAAAATTTTGTTCTATTTCACTCTTTTTTAATCTAGATCCATCTAATTCTGAAATTGTGAGTTCTAATTCTTCTGTTTTTGTTTTTATATTTTTTGCAATTGAATCAGTCTTTACATCTTGAGTATTTATATCATTTTGCAATTCATATTTTTTGTCTGTATTTTCTTCTATTATTTTCTTTTTATTTTCTATTTCTATTTGTTTATCTGATAATTTTGCAACTAATTCATTTAGTTCTTTTTCTTTTTCTTGTAATTCTTTAGCAAATTTTTCTTTATTATTATATAAAGTTTCCTTTTTTGCTAATTTTTGCTCTTTTTCTTGTTCTAATTCTGCAATTTTAGAATCTATTTCAGAAATTTCATTTTCATATCTTTTATTATTCTCTTCTATATTACTTATTCTTTCTTCTGAAACATTTATACTAGAATTTATTTTTTCTATTTTATTAGTGCTCTCAAAACCTATATTTTGCATAGATTCTATTTCTTCTATTAAATTATTTATTTCTATTTTTAAATTATTCTTTTTTATATTTTTTTGTTCTTGCACTTTCTGTTCTTCTTCATATGTTGAATTCATTATTTCTTCATCAGAAGTTATTTTTTCTAATCTTTCTTTATATAAATCTATATTATATAAAAATAATCCTACTTCTATTCCTTTTAATTCTTCTCTTAAATCTAAAAATTTCTTAGCTTTTTCTGATTGAATTTTTAAAGGTTCCATATTATTTTCTACTTCTGATAATATATCATTTATACGCAATAAATTTAATTTTGCTCTTTCTAATTTTTTTTCTGATTCTTCTTTTCTAGCACGATATTTTACAATTCCAGCAGCTTCTTCAAAAATATGTCTTCTGTCTTCTGATTTATTGCTTAATATTTCATCTATTTTTCCTTGACCTATAATAGAATAACCATCTTTCCCAATTCCAGTATCCATAAATAATTCTAAAATATCTTTTAATCTACATGGAGTTTTATTTATAAAATAGCCTGTTTCCCCAGTTCTATATATCCTTCTTGTAACTGTAACTTCTGCATATTCTATTGGTAATTTTCCATCATCATTGTTAAAAACTAATGAAGCCTCTGCAAAACCTAATGATTTTCTATTTTGTGTACCCGCAAAAATTATATCTTCTGATTTTGAGCCTCTTAAAGATTTTATACTCTGTTCTCCTAGGACCCAACGAATTGCATCAGATATATTACTTTTACCAGATCCATTTGGTCCTATTACTGTGGTAATTCCTGGCATAAATTCTAAAACTGTTTTATCTGCAAAGGATTTAAATCCTTGTAATTCTAATCTTTTTAAATACATTCTTTATCACCTTTTATCTTTTTGTACCTATTAATAATATATTAAAAATCGATATAAATCAACAAAATATTGAACTTTATTTTATTTAATGTTATTATAATTTTATAATATTTACAAAGGAGATAAAAAAATGTTTAAAGAGAAATTCGATTTTTACGATAAAACAGTTTTAAAATCTTATGACTTAGATTCGGCTGCAAGATATCAGTTAAAAATGTTAGATTCCTTAGATAATTTTACTAGAAAACATTCAGAAAGTGTCGCAAATTTAACTTGTAGAATTTGTGATTATTTACATTTAAACAAGGATTTTACTATATATTGCACCACATGTGCATATTTACATGATATTGGAAAAATGTTCATTCCTCCTTCAATCTTGCAAAAACCTGGTAAGCTTACAGATGATGAATATGAAATAATGAAAACTCATACAAGTATTGGTTATAAAATGTGCATGAATGACACTAAATTAAGACCATATTCAGCTGGTCCTAGATGGCATCACGAAGCTCTAGATGGAAGTGGATATCCAGATGGGTTAAAAGGAGACAAAATTCCTATAGAAGATCAAATTATTAGAGTTGCAGATGAGTTTGACGCAATTGTTAGTAAAAGACAATATAAATCCCATGTTGGTATAACAGATACCTTAAAAATGTTAATAGAAAATGCTCATTCTGGAAAAAATAACATACCTGCCACAAAAGCCTTAAAAAAAGTTGTAATAGATGATACTATTTATGAGATTTCTTGTACTTTTGATTATTTAGATTATCTAAAAGAAAATATAAAAAGATTAAAACAAATAAAAAAATACTATGATAAAATGACTTCTTCACATTCTCAAAAACAAAAAAATTATTATTTAGAAGGCATGAAAATGCTTTTTACAGAAGGAGAAACTGAAGAAAATTTCCAAAATATTTTATCAGAATATAAAGAAGCTTTAAGTTCTAGATCACAGGTTATAGACAAATTAAATGCTGAACTAAAAGAAATTAAAAAACTAAAAATATAATTTATTTACACAAAAGAGGAGATTAAATGCTAGATAATAAATTTGATTTTTATGATAAAACTACATTAAAGTCGTACAATTTAGATGTTACAATGAGATATCAACTTACAATGTTAGATAGTCTTGATCCATTTACTAGAATTCATAGTGAAAATGTAGCAAGTATTACTTGTAGATTATGCGAATATTTACATTGTGATAAAAACTTTACTTCTTATTGTACTATTTGTGCATATTTACATGATATTGGGAAAATGTTTATTCCACCTAAAATATTAAACAAACCTGATAAACTAACAGATGACGAATTTGAAATAATGAAAACTCATACACTTATTGGGTATAAAATGTGCATGGATGATATTAGATTAAGACCATATGCATTAGGTCCAAAATATCATCACGAAACATTGGATGGAACAGGTTATCCAGAAGGATTAACTGGTAGTTTAATTCCATATGAAGATCAAATTATAAAAGTTGCAGATGATTATGATGCTTTAGTTACTAAAAGGCAATATAAAACTCATATTCATATATCAGATACATTAAAAGATTTATTAAAAGATACTGAACCTAATATAAAAATTGCAGCACTAGATAATGCAGCCCAAGGCGTACGACTTGGAAAACTTAATAAAAAAGTTGTTAAAGCTTTATTTAAAGTTGTAATTGATGATACTTATTACGAAATTTCTTGTGTTACAGGATATGTTGATTATTTAAAAGATCAAATAAAAAGAATTGAAAAAATATTAGAATATGAAGAAAAAATGAATAAATCTAATTCCGAAAAAAAGAAAAATTACTACAAGGAAGGAATGGAAATCTTATTCCAAGATGGCGAAAATTTTAATAATATTCATCAAATATATCATGAATATCAAACTGCATATTCAATAAGAAAAGATATGGTTCAAAAATTATATAATGAGATAAAAATAATTAAAAAATTAAATTAACTTTTTTTACACAATAATTTTTACAAAATCTTAAAGAGGATACAAAACTAGTATCCTCTTTACTTATTCTCCTAGCCCAAAACTAACACCAAGAGCATTATTTATCTTTCCAATAATTTCATCATTATCAATATGTCCTATTCTCTCTTTTAATCTACTTTTATCTATTGTTCTTATTTGTTCTGCAAGTACTATTGAATCTGACTTTAATCCAAAATCCTTCGAGTTTATTTCTATATGAGTAGGCAACTTATTTTTGGTTTTCTGAGATGTAATTGCAGCAGCAATTACAGTTGGACTATATTTATTTCCTAAATCATTTTGAATTATTAAAACTGGTCTTATTCCCCCTTGTTCTGAGCCAACTACAGGACTTAAATCCGCATAAAACATGTCGCCTCTTTTTATATTCATTTTCTTCACTCCCATTATTAGTATATATCTTGTTTTAAATACTAGCTCGAGATAAAGAAAATAGTGTAGCTACTACGTATAACTTATCTCATTATATAATATGTAAACAGTTATATTTTGGTTAATATCTTGTACTTCCAATTTTTTTGGTTTTCCTGTATCTTTATCTATAATTAGCTTCTTTTTTATTTGATATTTATTTTCTTGTGTTTTACAATCAGTAGTTAATATGATTTCATTTTCGTTTTCTTCTTGTTTAGAATTTTTATTATTTTTATAATCATCTATAAATTCATTTAAAAACAAATTATTTTCTGCTATATATTTATAATTTTCATATATATTGGTAAGATTTAAATTAGTATTTTTTATAGATAATGTATTATTCATATATTCTATTCTAACTCCTCTTATATTTTCTGGCTCTTCTATTTCTTGTATACTATATTCATCTTTTTTATATTGCTGTATCATTTTATATTTGTTTGTATTTTTATTACTTATTACAGTTACCTCTATTTTTGCTTCATACGAGTTCATATTTAAAATTTGATTATTATCATTATTCCCAGTTTCTATATTTTTATTATTAGTTAACAAAAAAATTATTAAAAAAATTAATATTAATATTATAAGAAGAATTATTAAAATTATCAATTTACTTTTTTTCATTTTGACCTCCTATAAAAAGCGAATGTAAGATTTTCTACATATTAGCAAATATTAGAAAATCTAACATTCGCCATAATTATCTAGTACATAAATTTCTCCTACCAGGAGAAATTTCTTACTATATAAAAAAAAAGATAGTTTTAAACTATCTTTTATATATTTCTATTCAATTATTATTTAGATATTCAAAATATAATTTTATTTCTTTTAATAATTCTTCTCTATTTCCAATTTTATTAATTTTATCCCTCATTTGACTTGAATCTTTTAAATTTTTTATATACCAACTCAATTGTTTTCTCATTTCTTTTACAGCTACTTCTTCTCCTCTTTCTTGAATCTCCATATTTATATGTCTTATCATAATATCATATCTTTCCTCTAATGTTGGTTTAGGTAATTTTTTACCAGTTTGCAAATAATGTATTATCTCTCTAAAAATCCATGGATTTCCAAAACTTGCTCTTCCTATCATAATGCCATCTACATTTGTATATTTGAACATTTCTTCTGCACTTTCTTCATCCACTATATCACCATTCCCTATTACGGGAATGTTTACACTTTCTTTTACTTTTTTAATACTGTCCCAATCTGCTTTTCCAGAATAAAATTCCTTTCTAGTTCTACCATGAATTATAATTGCTGAGCCTCCAGCCTTTTCTATTATTTTAGCTGCTTCTACTGCTACAATATTATTTTCATCCCAACCCTTTCTAATTTTAAAAGTAATAGGTTTATTGGTATTTTCTCTAATTGCTTTAACGATTTTTTCTATTAAATCTAGATGTAATAATAAATTACTTCCATCCCCATTTTTTACAATCTTTGGAGCTGGACACCCCATATTAAAATCTATAATATCAGCAATTTTATCTACTTCTTGCGTTGCATATTTTATTGATTCTATGTCACTCCCAAATAATTGAATACTAATAGGTCTTTCTTCACCTTCTAAATTATATAATTTTTTAGTTTTACTATCACCATAAAAAATTGCTTTTGCACTAACCATTTCTGTTGTAGTAAGCCCTACACCCATTTCTTTGCATATTATTCTAAATGTTTTATCTGTAATTCCAGCCATAGGAGCTAAAAAAACATTATTCTTTAATTCTACATCTCCTATTTTTATTTTTCTTAAATACATATTAATCTTCCTTTTTATTAAATTATTCTTATAGTTAGCAAAAGTTGAAAGCATAAACTTTCAACTTTTATTCTATAAATATTGCTTTTTGTCTTCTACCACTTATATTTAGTAATAATGCTATTAAAATAAAATTAGTAAGTAAAGAACTTCCTCCATAACTTACAAAAGGTAATGGTACACCTGTTATTGGCAATAATCCCATCGTCATGCCAATATTTTCTAACATATGGAATAAGAATATTCCAGCTATTCCAATTGCAATATATGATCCCAGGTCATCCTTAGCTGTTTTTGCCACATATATTGATTTCGTTATCAGCACTACATAGATTATAATTACTGCACCTGCTACAATAAATCCCATTTCTTCTCCAATAACAGAAAAAATAAAGTCAGTTGTTTTTGGATATAAAAAACCTAATTGTGTTTGATTTCCTTTTAGTAGACCCATTCCTGTTAATTGACCTGCACCTATTGCTAATTTTGATTGTGTTAAATTATATCCTGATCCTCTTGGATCAGATTCTGGATTTAAAAATACTTCTATTCTCTCTTTAGCATGCTCTGGTAGTACAAAAAAGTATAATAAAGGTACTGCTATTATAATTAATAATATTGTCCCTATAATATATTTTTTATTTATTCCTGCAGTAAAAATCATCATGACTGTTGCAACTAAAAATGCTGCTGCAGTACCATAGTCCGGTTGTTTTATAATTAAAAGTACTGGTACGGCTACAACTGCTAATGCTAATAATAATCTAGTAGGTCTATTTATTTCATTCTTATCCTTAGTTTGTATCTTACATAAAACCAATGCCAGGAATAATATTACTGCAATTTTGGCAAATTCGGCTGGCTGAAAAGAAAATACTTTAAAATCGAACCAGCTTGTAGCTCCATTTACTGGATCTGTAAACAAAACTGCAACCAGTAATATTAAAATTATTCCATACAAAATCGGAGAAATTTTTGCTATGGATTCATAATCTATAAAAATTAATATAAAAACAACTGGGATACAAACAATAAACCATATAATTTGTTTTTGTAAACTATTATCATCAGAATCATATGTTGCAGAGAACAATGCAACCATTCCTATTATTGTTAAAATTATGCAACATATAAAGATTCCCCAATCTATATTTTTTAAAATTTTCTTCTTCATATTTCTTCCTTTACGTATTTATTTTATTGGTTTAATTTATATAGATTTTATACAAATCTATTTTTGTTACACATCCCCTATCTCTTTCCTTTTCTTTTTTTATTTCTTCTTTTTCTATTATTATGTATCACAAACTCCTGATTAGTTTGAGAATTTTTTTGTTCTTCATTTATATTATTATCTATTTTTGTTTCTGTATTCTCATCCTTTTCTTCTTCATTTATTACATCATTTGTTGTCTCTTCTACTGACTCTGTATCTATATTTTCTTCCTCTTTTTTCTCATCTTTTACTTGGATTTCTTCTTTTTCCTCTTCTTCTATTTCTTCCTTAGTCTGTGGTTCTTCTTCCTTAGAAATATCTTTAGAATTACTATCAGAATTATCATCTACTTTTACTTCTGACTCATCGCTTTTTTCTTCATCTTTAATTTCTTCTTTTACATCTTCTTTAGATGTATCACTTGAAATATTATTTTTTTCTTCTTTAGCCTCTTGTTCTTTTTCTTGAACTTTCTCTTTTACTTCATCATCCATTTCACCTGTATGTTTAATACTAACTATTGGAATGTTTGCATATAAAGCTGGTGCTAAAGTTGTTCCATCTTCACTAGTTTTATTTGTTAGATGAACATCTATCTCACTTTCATCTACATCTATATATTTCTTTATTACATCTATAATTTCTTGTTTCATCATTTCTAGGAAATCTGCAGAAACATTCGCTCTATCTTGCATTAAAACTAGATGTAATCTTTCTTTTGCCATATCTTTATTTTTTTCTTCTTCCTCTTCTTTTTTAAATATTTTTTTAAAGAAACCTACTATATTTTCAAACATATTTAACCTCCAAACGTTAATTATTTTCTCTTAAAGAATCTTTTTAAAGCTGCTAAGAATCCCTTTTCTCTTCCAGGTATTGTAACTTCAATATCTTCACCAAGAATACGTTTAGCAGTTTCCATATATGCTTTACCTGAAGGTGCCCTCCTATTAGATATAACAGGTTCTCCTTTGTTTGTTTGGGTAATTACATATTCATCATCTGGGACTACTCCTAAAAGTTGTATTGATAATAAATCTACTATATCATCAACATCCATCATTTTCCCTTTTCTTACCATTTCCGGTCTTAGTTTGTTAATTATTAGTTGAGGATTTTTTATATCTGCTGACTCTAATAGACCAATTATTCTGTCAGCATCTCTGATTGCAGAAATTTCTGGCATTGTTACTACAATCGCTTTATCTGCACCAACAATAGCATTTTTAAATCCTTGCTCTATTCCTGCTGGGCAATCTATTAAAATATAGTCAAATTCTTCTTTTAGTTTCTTTGTTAAATCTCTCATTTGTTCTTCTGTTATTGCACTTTTATCTCTTGTTTGGGCTGCTGGTAATAGGAATAATTCTTGAAAACGCTTGTCCTTTATTAAAGCTTGTCTTAATTTGCATTTTTCTTCTACTACATCTACTATGTCATAAACAATTCTATTTTCCAATCCCATTACTACATCTAGATTACGAAGTCCTATATCTGTATCTACTAATACTACTTTTTTTCCTTCTAATGCTAATGCTGATCCTAAATTTGCTGTTGTTGTTGTTTTTCCTACTCCTCCTTTACCAGATGTTATAACTATTACTTCTCCCATAAAACTTCCTCCTTAAGCTAGTGCTTTTATATCTCATTTATACATAAAATTTGACACTATAATAATATATGAAAAACTCTAAAAAGTCAATGCTAGAATCCTTATTTGCGTAAGATTTATGCCTTTTTTATAACCGCCAAACGAGCGGGTTAACTCCCGCTCGTTTGGTATTACTTAAACAATAAAATCCGCAGAATAAAAGAAGGCAAATAAACGAATATATTTCTCCTTTGTTCCAATATTCCGCTGTGATTCGACAAATTCCTCTCTTGAAATATAATTATTATCAAGAGCCTCCAAAACTTTATTGATTTTGGAAAAATCCGCATTTTTACTCGAAAGATTATTAAGAGAATATTTCCGTAACTCCTTTTTAATATTTTCTTTATAATCTTCCATTGCTTTTTCGCATATTCTAGCGATTTCTTCGTCGTCGTTCTCTCTCCACAGTCCATGGCGTAAAGCTGCAAGTGCTTCTACTTTAGTATCAGCTTTTTCGATTCCTCCTGCAACTACTTTTAAATCATCCATTAAACTTTTGAGGATTTCTTCCATGGCCAATCCTTTAATTTTTTCTTCGCTCTGTTTATATGCTTTTTCTAAATTGTCAGAGTCAATCTCTTTAAGTTTCAACAGGAAAAGAGACTCCATGAATTTCCAATCTTCATTTACTCCTTTTCTTTCCATTTCATTTACCATAATTGGCCTAATCAAACGAAATGTTTGAAACAACCAGCAAATTTCGTTCAATAGATCTTCATATTCCCATGGTGCCTTATATAATGAATCTAAATCTAAGAACTCTATTTTTTGGATAATCAGACTCTTTAGCTTTCTAGCCATAACAACAGCCTCATTTATTACAGCATTTCTTTCTTCTTTTTTTGAAAGATTAAAATACACTGCAATAAATTCTTCATCGCTTAAAACAATTGCTTGTGCAAGGTTAAAATAATAATTTTCAGCAATCAATTGTTCAGAAGAACACTCTGTCTTAATTTCAGCAATACTTTGTTCGATTCTGTGGATACTTTTAGTACTGAAAATTTTAGGCTCATATAAAAAATTTTTCGCATTTGCCAAAGCTTTCCAAAAAGTAACTCTTTCTTTTGTTAAGCTCTTGAAGATATTGTTGTACAAAACATCCTTTAAGCTAACATCTTCCAGAATTACCCACGGCAATGAGGCACTTTCTAAACCTCTTTCTAAAATATCCAAAATAATTAAGATATAATAGATTACCCTGTGAATCATTCGTTCTTCATACTTTCCAGACACCTCTTTTATATTGCTTAAAATTTTGTCCGGTAATATTATTTTTGACAGGTCTGATTCAAAATCTACTATAAAAGCTTCACCTCCGTTAATATCTGGTAAATAAATTTCCGGTACTTGAAAATTTTTATTTTTCTCCTCATTTAACACTTTTTTTAGGAAAGACGTATTGTCTAATGCATCAAGAATTACATCTATGGTATGAACTTTTGCGACTTCTCTTTCCTCTGTTGCAATTTTAAGTGGCTTACCTAAAACAGCAATTCCAATCTGAGTCAGTAAATTATATTCTTCATAGATTTCTTTTTGTAATTCATTCATCTCACCATATAAAATCTGCTTAATATTATCCCAGAGATTTCTGGCCCTTTCCATACTCTTTTCATTATTATGCATTACTGCATAAATCCGTTTTGAATACATTGCTGAAAATTTTAAATTTTCTAACTCCTCCTTATCCAAGTTCTTTTTTGCAACGGCTCTTAAGTTTCCAAAATACATGTCGAACTCCTTTAGTTCTTTTGGTCTTAATTTTGGTCTAATAATCATTTCATATCCTCCTTTTGACCTTTCTCCTACTCGTTTTTAACATTAAGATTATATCACTTTTCTGTAATTATGTCTACTAGATTTGAATAATACTTATGACCATTTATTCTAAGAAATTACCTTGACACTTATCATTTTTAAGAATATACTTTAAGTGTATATTTATACGTAAATTTACTAAAAGGAGGTAATTTCAAACCAATGAACGATTTAATTGAAATTAGATGGCACGGTAGAGGTGGTCAAGGTGCAAAAACAGCTTCTTTATTATTAGCTGACGCAGCATTTAATACAGGCAAATACATACAAGGATTTCCTGAATATGGTGCTGAAAGAATGGGAGCACCAATCACTGCTTACAACAGAATTAGTACAACACCTATTAGAATACATTGCAATATTTATAATCCAGATTATGTAGTAGTTGTTGATGATACTTTATTAAATTCTGTAGATGTTACATCAGGTTTAAAGGAATCTGGTGCAATAATTATTAATACCACAAAAGATGGAGAAACATTAAAAAGACTATTAAAAGGATATAAAGGACACATATATACAATAGATGCAAGAACAATATCAGAGGAAGCTTTAGGAAAATACTTTCCTAACACTCCAATGCTTGCAGCAGTTGTTAAAGTTACAGGTATTATTCCTGAGCAAGAATTTTTAGAAGATATGAAAGGCTCTTTCAAGCATAAATTTGCAAAAAAACCAGAAGTAATAGAAGGAAACATGAAAGCTTTAGAAATAGCTCTTCAAAAAGTCGTTGAACTTTAGGGACGTTCCTTAAAGTTCACAAAAAAGGAGTTAAAAATGAACTTTTGGGACATTCCTTAAAGTTCATCGAGAAAGGAGTTAAAGATGGATAAAACAAATATAAATAATTCTACTCCAATGGAAGATATGACAATTGGAGGAACAATTTATAATGCTGGAAATTCTCGTGAAGTAAAAACTGGAGATTGGAGAAGCAAAAGACCTATTTTTGATAGTGAAAAATGCAAACAATGCGGATTATGTTTCCCAGTATGCCCAGATAATGCAATTCCAGTAGGAAAAGATATGAAAAGAACTGATTTTAATTATGATTATTGTAAAGGATGCGGAGTATGCTCTAAAGTATGTCCTTTTAAAGCAATAACTATGGTAGAGGAGGGAATTGAATAATGAGTATTAGAGAACGTTTAAGTGGTAATGAAGCTGCTGCTACTGCAATGAAACAAATAAATCCAGATGTAGTTGCTGCATTCCCTATTACACCATCTACAGAAATTCCACAATATTTTTCTACTTTTGTTAGTAATGGAGTAGTAGATACAGAATTTGTTGCTGTAGAAAGTGAACATAGTGCAATGAGTGCTTGTGTTGGAGCAGAAGCTGCTGGTGCAAGAGCTATGACTGCCACATCATCTAATGGTTTATCATTCATGTGGGAAATGATATATATTGCTTCATCATTACGTTTACCTATAGTAATGTCACTTGTAAACCGTGCAGTATCTGGACCATTAAATATCCATAATGATCACTCTGATGCAATGGGAGTTCGTGATGCTGGATGGATAATGTTATTTTCAGAAAGCAATCAAGAAGCATATGATAATTTATTGATGGCTCATAGAATTGCAGAACATAAAGATGTTTTACTTCCATTAATGGTTTGCCAAGATGGATTTATCACATCACACTCAATAGAAACAATTGATTTAGTAGAAGATGAAAAAGTAAAAGAATTTGTTGGCACATATAAACCAGATCATTATTTGCTAAATAGTAAAGAACCAATTTCTATTGGACCTTTAGACTTACAAGGATACTTATTTGAGCATAAAGCTCAACAAGCTCAAGCTATGAGAAATGCTAAAAAAGTTATTTTAGAAGTTGCAGAAGAATTTGAAAAATTAACAGGTAGAAAATACGGATTATTTGAAGAATATAAAATGGATGATGCAGATATCGCAATTGTTTGTATGAATTCTACTGCTGGAACAACAAAATTTGTAGTAGATGAATTACGTAATAAAGGAATTAAAGCAGGTCTTTTAAAAGTTCGTGTATTTAGACCATTCCCTGCTGAAGAAATTGCTAAAGCTCTTTCTAAAGTAAAGGCTGTTGCAGTATTAGATAAAGCTGATTCTTTAAATGCTGCAGGTGGTGCATTATTTACAGATGTTACATCTGGTATGTATGTAAATAATATTCATGTACCTACTGTAAGCTATATCTATGGAATTGGTGGTAGAGATACAAAAACAGATGATATAGAAAAAGTTTATTCTGATTTATCAGAAATTGTAAAAACAGGAAAAATAGATAATCCATATAGACATTTAGGATTAAGAACGAAAGGAGCTGAAAAATAATGCCATATAATTTAAAAGAAATAGTTGCAACAAAACCTTCAAGATTTTCAGAAGGACATAAAATGTGTGCAGGTTGTGGAGCTCCACCAGTTGCTAGAATGGTTTTACGTGCATTAAAACCAGAAGATCATGCTGTAATTGCTACAGCTACTGGATGTATGGAAGTTTCTACATTTACATACCCATATACATCTTGGACAGACTCTTTTATACATACAGCTTTTGAAAACGCTGGAAGTACATTATCTGGTGTTGAAGCTGCATATAAATCACTTAAAAAACAAGGTAAATTACAAGAAGATACACATACAAAATTCATCGCTTTTGGTGGAGATGGTGGAACATATGATATAGGTTTACAATCACTTTCAGGTGCAATGGAAAGAGGACATGATATGGTATATGTTTGCTATGATAATGGTGCATATATGAACACAGGTATTCAACGTTCTTCTGCAACACCTAAGTTTGCAGATACAACAACATCACCTGCTGGAACAGTTATTCCTGGTAAAGCACAAGAAAGAAAAGATTTAACAGAAATCATGGTTTCTCATCATTTGCCATATGTTGCTCAATCAATAGCTATGACTAATTTTAAAGACTTATATGAAAAATCTGAAAAAGCTATATATACAGAAGGTCCAACATTCTTAAATGTATTAGCACCTTGCCCAAGAGGATGGGGATATGCAACAGAAGATTTAATGCAAATAAATAAATTAGCTGCAGATACATGTTATTGGCCATTATATGAAGTAGTAGATGGAAAATATAAAATAACATATAAACCAGCAAAAAAACTTCCTGTAGAAGAATTCTTAAAACCACAAAAACGTTTTAGACATATGTTTAAACCTGGAAATGAATGGATGATAGAAGAATTCCAAAGAATAGTAGATAAAAGATGGAATGAACTATTAGCATTAGAAGAAATGACAAATAAAGAATAAAATTTTTAATACACGTTAAATTATTATTCTAATAATTTAAATTTAATAAAATAAGCCATCATTCAAAAATTTTAATTTTACATTTGAATGATGGCTTATAATTTTTGCAAAAAATGAACTTTAAGGAATGTCCCTAAAGTTCAAATTATTTATTCTTCTTCTGGAGCCTCTACTGGGCAAACTCCTGCACAAGTTCCGCAAGAGATACATGCTTCTGGATCTATTACAAATTTATCTTCTCCTTGTGAAATACATCCTACTGGACATTCTGCTGCACATGCTCCACAACTTATACATTTATCTGTTATTTTATATGCCATATTTTTCACCACCTTTCATTACTATATCTATTACTACTTCTTTATTCACTTATAGCATTTTTATGCTATATTATATGCTACATATCATCTTCTACTAATATATCATCTTTGGCTAATTTTTCAAGTTCTTCCAATTCTTTTTCATTTTCTTTTTCTTCCGGATCTATTTCTTCAACATCACTTTCTTTTATTACCTTTACATCTTTTGCATGATACTTTTTATAATGAAAACCATCATCATCTTCAAATTTTACTCTTAAATCTTCTTTTAAAATATCAACACTTGAAACACTACCTTCCCCATCAATAGTTTCTACTATTGATCCTACTTTTGGCAATCTTGCTAATTTTTCCTCATATGCTTCTTGTTCATATTTTAAACAACACATTAACCTACCACAAACTCCAGAAATTTTAGATGGATTTAGTGACATATTTTGTTCTTTTGCCATTTTTATTGATACTGCTTCAAAATTATTTAAAAAACTACAACAACATAGTTCTCTTCCACAGATTCCATTTCCGCCTATTCTTCTTACTTCATCTCTTACTCCAATTTGTCTAAGTTCTATTCTAGTTCTAAAAATAGCTGCTAAATCTTTTACAAGTTCCCTAAAATCTATTCTTCCATCTGCAGTAAAATAAAATAATAATTTTGTTCTATCAAATTTATATTCCACATCTATAAGTTTCATTGGCAATTTGTGTTTAGCAATTTTATCTAGTGCAATCTTGTATGCCTCTTTTTCTTTTTGTTTGTTTTCATTAAATTGATTTATATCTTTGTGATTAGCAACTCTTAATATTTTTCTAAGAGGTTCTACTATTTTTTCTTCTGGCATTAATTTATTTGCCATCGCAATCTTAGCAAATTCTTCACCATTTGTAGTATCTGCTATAACAGAATCATTTAAATTTAATTTTAAACCTGCTGGGTCAAAAAAGTATATCTTTCCTGGCTTTTTAAATCTAATACCTACTACTTCCTTCACTATTTATCTCCTTCCACATATTCATTAAAAGATAGTCCATTGACATATCATAATTACTATTTGCTCTTAATCTTTTTTTTACTTCTTCTACAATAAAAATACAATTTGCATATTTAAAAGAATTCTTATTATTCTCATTCATTTTATTTGTAAGTAAAATATTTATATAATCTAAGATATTATATATATCATCCTTACCATTATATATAATTTCTGCAGAATTAATAAAAGTAACTAAGTCCTCCTTATTTATTATATCAAATAATTTATTAATTTGCTCGTATTCTGTCGATTTTTCTTTAATTAATAATGCTTTTTTTATACTACCATTTGATGCATCTAAAAAAGATTCTTTTATATCTGTCATATTAAACTTTGAAGTTAAAATCTTTCTCATATCATTATTTTCTAACTTGTTAAAATATAATTTCATACACCTTGATTTAATTGTATTTAATATTTTATTTTCATTAGCAGTAATTAAAATAATTACAACATATTCAGGTGGTTCTTCCAAAGTTTTTAATAAACAATTTTGTGCATCATCCCTCATAAGCTCAGCATCATCAATTATATATACTTTATATTCAGAATTGATTGGCTTTTCTGCAATTTTATTTTGCATATTTCGTATATCTTCAATTTTTATTCCTGATCCATCCTCATTTATAATGCTAAAATTGACATTATTATTAGAATTAAATTCTACACATGATTTACAAATATCACATGGTTTGTTATCTTCTGAAGTACACAAAATCGTTTTAGCAAATTCTTTTGCAAGCAATTTTTTACCAATTCCTTCTTCTCCTATAAACAAATAACTATGTAATATAGTTTTGTTATTTATTGCATTTTCTAATATCTTCTTTACTTTTGTATTTCCTACAACATTTTCAAACAAAACTATTTCCTCCTAATTTCCTACTTTACCAAATTTGTTCAATGGCCAAAATCTTATTACAACTTTTCCCTCTATTTTATCTAAAGGAATACAACCAAAAGCTCTACAATCAACACTTGCATTTCTATTATCACCCAATGCAAAAACCGTATTTTCTGGGACTATTAAATCATAGAAATATCCCGCTGAATTATCTGTAACGATTCCTGGTTGTAAATAATCTTCCTCTAATTCTTCTCCATTTATATAAACCTTTCCTTTATCTATTGTTACATGTTCCCCTGGCAGACCAATTACTCTTTTAATATAACTTGTTTTTCCATTTTCTAAAACATAATAATTAAACTTTTCCCAAAGATTCATATCTTTTTCTTCAAATATTGCTACTGGATTTGAAAGATCTGTATCATCAGAATCTCTATATGTTACAGTAGGCGCCTCAAAAGTTATTATATCTCCCCTTTTTGGCATCTGTTTAAAAGTTCTCGTAAGCCTATTTAAAATCAATCTCTGATCTTCCTCAAGTGTAGGAAACATTGATTCCTGTTTTACAACAGTTGGCGTTACCACAAAATATTTTAATAATAAAGCCAATATAATTGCAATTAATATACAAACTATCCAACTTAATATTTCATTCCCTATTTTCTTTATCTTTAATATCTGGTTGTCGTTTAGCTTCATCATTTGAATTTTCTTCCTCCTTTAGCATAAACTTATTGTTAGTTTTAGTAGGGATTCTTATTACAACTTCTGTTCCTTCATTAATTTTACTTTTTATATCTATAGTTCCATTATTTCTATCTAATATTTCTTTTGCAATAGAAAGACCTAAACCAGTTCCTCCCATCTCTCTTGTTCGTGCTTTATCTACTCTATAGAATCTTTCAAAAATTCTTTCTAAATCTTCTTCTGGTATTCCTATTCCAGTATCTATAAACTTTATGTATGCATCATTATATACAAATCCAACATAAATATTTATACTACCATTTTCGTTAGTATATTTAATACTATTTGACAAAATGTTTATTATAACTCTTTCTATTCCATCTTTTTCTGCATATACTGGTGGTACATTTGCAGTTACTAGACAATGTACTTTTAGTTTTTTCTTATCTATCTCTATTTGAAGTTTCTCTTGACATTTTTTTGCAAGTTCTCCCAAATCGAACTCTTCTTTTACAATATCTACCTTATTACTATCAAATCTTGATAATGATAATAAATCTGTAACAAGTTTTGCCATTCTTCTTGCTTCTGATGAAATTACCCCTAAAAATTTAGTTTCAATTTCTTTATCATGTTCTGTTTCTAGCAGTGTATCTGCATATCCCATAATTGATGTAATAGGCGTTTTTAATTCATGTGATACATCAGCAACAAATTCTTTTCTCATATTATCAAGTTTTACATGTTCTGTAATATCTTGTATAACGACCATAATACCAGCTGGTCTATCATTTTCATCTTTAAAAATTTCAAACGTTAAATTTAAAAATTTATCTTTTACTTGTACCTTTTCTTCTGATGATGTCCAGTCTTCTAGATAAATAATTTTTTCCATATTTATATCTAAATTTATATTTTTAAATATCGTTTCAAAATCTGTATTCTCATCTATAATAGATAAAGCTCTAGTAGCTGCTAGATTTATTAATATAATTTTTCCTTCCATATTAAAAGCTATTATTCCATCACTCATATGTAAAAGAATGGTTTCCATTTGCTTTTTCTGTCTAGACATTTCTGTTAAATTATCTTGCAATTTTGTTGTCATTTCCTCAAAAGCATCTGCTAAATTATCTATCTCATTTTTATTTTTAAAAACCTTATTGCCTTCTGTTGATGTTAATTTTTCTGCATTTTTTATTAATTTATCTATTGGTTTTACAACTGTTTTAGATAAAAATATTCCTACAATTATACTTATTATTCCAAGTATTGCAAGAGATATCATTAAAACCAATTTTATATGAGAAATCTCTTGTGCAACTATATCTGTAATCTCTGGCATATTAATTGCCAGATTTATTCCTTCTAACGAATTAGTAAAAAAGAACCCTAAACCTATAATTATTAATAAAGCTAATATAAAGAAAATTAATACTATTTTTAATTGTATATTTTTTATCATTTAATTACCCCTTATACAAGTAAATCGCCAGCAAAATTATAGTAAATACCTTATATTTTGACCGACGATTATACATTTTTATTTTACTCTATCTAATTATTTATCTCCTGTAGCTATATAATAGCCAACTCCTCTTTTAGTTATTAATATTTTTGGATTAGATGTATCTTCTTCTATTTTCTCTCTTATTCTTCTTACAGTTACATCCACAGTTCTTATATCTCCATAATATTCATAACCCCAAACTTTTTCTAACAAAGTTTCTCTTGTTACAACTTGACCTAATTGGTTAGCCAAATATTTTAATACTTCAAACTCTCTTAATGTTAAGTCTATAACTTTATTTTTTACTCTTGTTTCAAATTTATCTACATCTAATTGTAAATCTCCTACAATTATTTTATTTGTATTTGGTTCTGGCATACCTTCTTCATAATTGCCTTTACCTTTTCTTAAATTTGCTTTTATTCTTGCCATTAATTCCCTTATACTAAATGGTTTTGTTATATAATCATCTGCTCCTAGTTCTAACCCTAGTATTTTATCTATTTCTTCTCCTTTGGCTGTTAGCATTATAATAGGAACATTTAAAGTATGTCTTATTCTCTTGCAAACAGATAATCCATCCATTTTAGGAATCATTATATCTAATAATATTAAATCAGGAGTTTGATTTAAAGCTATATCTACTGCTTTTTCGCCATCTGTTGCTTCTAGAGTATTATAACCTTCTTTCTCCAAATTATATACTAACATATCAATTATTGGTTGTTCATCATCCACAATTAATATTGTTTTTTTATCGCTGTTTGTTTCGCTTTCCACAAATGTTCCACCTTTCTCTTTTTTATTTGGAATATCCAGTTAAAATGTAGCTAATATTTTAGTTTTACTTTAATATAACTGCATTAATCCAATCAAAAAATTCCATATATATTTTATATCACAATCTGGAAATTTGTACAAGCTATTTATAAAAGTTTTTCATTAATTACAATAAGCTTGCAGCTCCTATTATACCAGCATCATTTCCTAAACTTGCTAATACAATTTCTATTTCTTTTCTTGGATTAAATAACAATTTTTCATCTTGAATCTCTTTCTTTAGTTTAGGAATAATTAAATCACCAATAAAAACAAAGCTTCCTCCAAGACTTACTATTTCTGGCTCAAATATATTAATTAAATTAGATATTCCAATTGCCAAATATTGCACATATTCCTCTATTAATGGTTGCACCCTTAAATCATTAATATGTTCTCTAATTTCTTTTACAATGCTTGCACCAGTTTGATTTTCATCTAATTGTAAAGTTTCTATTATCTCTCTTTTTAAAACTTTCATTGAGCAATATGTTTCAAAACAACCTTTGCTTCCACATTTACACACTCTTCCATCTTTCTGGATTATCATATGGCCAAATTCCATTCCAGATTTATATCTAGGCTCTACTAATTTATTACTTAAAAATGCTGCTCCACCTATTCCTGTACCTAAACATAGATATATATTATCTTGTGCTGTTTTTGTACTTCCATACATACTTTCTGCAATTCCAGCACATTTAGCATCATTTTTTATTTTTACCTCTAAATCAAACTCTTTTTTTATATATCTAGCTATATCTAATTTTTCTAGCCCTAAATTAACCACATTATATATACAGTTATTTTCTATATTTCCTGGAGATGCAATTCCAATATATCCAATCTCCTTTGTTTCTATATCTTGTTCTTTTAGAATTGATTTTATAAAATTTATAATTGTATTTATAATCATTTTTTCTATATTTTTTTTATCTTTTTCTGTAATATCTACTTCTTTTTTATTTATTATTTTTCCACTTGATCCTACAAGTCCCACTCCTATGTGACTTCCTCCTATATCTATCCCTATATTCATATATTTTTTCCTTTCTAATTTTAAATTTATCTTATTATACTATATTTTAAAAAAATATAATAGACATATACAAATTAATGTATATGCCTATTAATACTTATTTATATAAATTTTAATTTACATCTTTTACTTTCATATTTTGTGTATCTATCGTAACAATATATTTATCTCCAGCATTTGTTATATATTCAACAGAACTTCCATCTGCACCTTCTTTAAAATTAGAAGATTTATCTATTGCTTTTATAACTTCATCTATAATATCTTCACTAGTACTTCCTCCGTCTACAGCATTTTCATCTTGTGAATCATCTTTTGCAACTACTTTTAATGCCATAGTTACAATATCTCTTGCATATGCCTTATCTCTTTCAGCTTCTAGAGCGTTATCTTTACCTTCCAAATCATTTTGACCAAATACTAAATAAACTATAACTCCCGCCAAACATAATAATATTATTATTGTTATTATTAATACTACTAAAGTTATTCCTTTTTCTTCTTTTACTTTATTAAGCATATAAAACGTCTCCCTTCTTTTGTATATATATTTTGCGTAGCATTTTACAGTTTTCTCATAACAATATTTTATATGTTTAAACAAAAAAGTCAAGGTGTTTAATTTAAACATAATAATAATGTAATATTATCGTAATAAAGGTGTAACTATCTTACTCCACCTCCGCCTCCTCCGGCTCCACCACCTCCACCTCTAGAAAATCCTCCGCCAAATCCTGAACCAGATGATCTAAATAGTGAACTTGAAGAAGCCAAATCAAATGAAGAATTTAGATATAATTCTGATAACATTTGACCAAAATCGAAATTCATATTAAATGTTAAATCATCCAATATACGAACTTCGTGTTCTAAATCATCTGACCAACGTGAATTATCAGTATCTTCTTCATCATCTTTATGCTCTATTTCTGTTTTTATTTCTTTGATAATTTTCTCCGAAATTCCAAATGCTGTTGCATATATTAAATACTCTTCCCATAATCCTAAATCTCTAATTTTCTTCTCATTCAATAAAGAATATTCTTCTAAGAATTTCCTTAATCCACTCCATTTACTACTTTCTTCTAAGCCTTTTTCTGTTAAATAATATGTAACTTTTTTTATTCTCCATATAAAGATTAAGTTTATTATAGGTAAAATAATTGCAATCATAAATATTAAATTTAGGAAGAACCATGTTAATCCTACTATTAGTAGTAAAATTCCAATTTGAACCATAATCTCCCAACTATATTCATTATTCGTGTGTTTATTTTTTATATTATTTTTTCTTTTTATATTTCCATTTAATGTTTCTATAACTTCAATTTTATTATAAACAGAACTTGCAAGTTCTACAAATTCCATTTTATTTTTTTCATTATAATTTATATGGCCACTAATATCTTGTAATGGCAATATTCCTTCTTCATTTGTTAAATCCACAACATAATCTAAAATCAAATTTTCATCTTCAGATAAATTTTCTATATGATCTATTCTATATTTTCTTTTTGCCTTATATTTCATCATATCTTCTGATAACTCTATATATGAAATATTCTTTTCTTTTCCTGGTTTTTCTTTTATATCGAAATATCCTTTATTTTTTAAATCCAATATTGTTGCAGCAAAAACTTTATTAAAATCCCCATGTTCCACTTCCAATTTTGAATTTAGTAAAAATACAGCTCTCCCAGGTGAAGAATCTTTATTAGGAATCTCTCTATAATAGATATATTTTGAATTATATGTTTTTCTTTCATCTAATTTTGCTTTTAATTTTTTTAATTTTCTTATTTCATAATAAAAAATATAAGCAAAAAGAATTATTAAAGCAATTAATAATATTGTATTAAAAGCTCTATAAATATTTGAAGAATTAGCAAATCCCTGTTCTTCTTTAATGATATTATCTTTCATAGCAATATTTTCATATCTATTGCTATTTGTAATTGCATTTGCAGGTAATAATAATCTAACTTCCAAAAATTGATTTGCACTATATCTAGTAATATTAAAAGTTACTGTATGAGCATTTTTAATTTTTATTGAACCTGTCATACTATTTATATGTCCCCAAGCTCTAATTTCTGACTTTTTTTCTATTCCATCTGGAAGTGTTATTGTACCTGTTATCTTTTTGGCAGGTATAGAAAAATCCTCACCTAAAAACTGCCAATATAATTCTGCACAATCATTATACTGGGTTATAATATCTTTAACATAATATGCCAATCTATATTTCTTTCTTACAGTTTTGCCAGCAGTTCCAGTTCCCCACTCTACTTCTGTTAAATCTCCTATTTCTTTTATATCATAATATCCTTCTATACTTCCATTCCCCTTAGATAAAGGAGTTTGAGAACCATTAGATAAATCATAAACCTGTATTCCAGTTACTCCATAATATTTTGACATATCTTTTTTAAAACTTTTATATATACTCCTTGCATTCTTTAAGGTAATATCCCAATCTTCTATAACTGTCATATCCCCTTCTTCATTAATTTTAACGTCAAAATTTAAGCTGTTTAATACTGCACTTGCTGCAAAACTCCCCTTAGGAAATAATAAATATAATCCTAATATAAATAAAAGTATAATCCCTATTTTTAATAAATTTTTTTTCATAATTTTCCCCTTTTATTTTTTTAACATAGTAATAAAAAATCCATCATGCTCATTACATGGTAAAAATTGAATCATATTGTTATCTGCTTTTTTGTAGAATCCTGTTGGTATTAATTTTTCTATATTAACTGTCTTAAAATTTTCCTCT
Source organism: uncultured Clostridia bacterium (assembly GCA_944392945.1). GTDB lineage: Bacteria > Bacillota > Clostridia > TANB77 > CAG-508 > Merdicola. Next base: position 54,214 of record CALXYJ010000004.1, read on the forward strand.
TTTATGAATCTTTCGATAATTAATTCATTTTCTTCTTTTAATAAACTACATGTTGAATATATTAACACTCCATCACTTTTTAAATATTGAGAACATGTTTTTAATATTTTGTATTGAATATCTACTATTTCTTCTATATCCTTTTCATTTCTATTCCATTTTATATCTGGTTTTCTTCTTATTACTCCTAATCCCAAACAAGGAACATCTAATAAAATTTTGTTAAACTTATTTTTATATTCATCTTTAAAAATAGTAGCATCATGTAATTCTGTTTTTATAATATTAATCCCTAACCTTTTAGCATTTTCTTCTACCTGATTTAGTCTTTCTTTATAAATATCCCATGCTATTATTTCACCTTTATTTTCCATAATTTCAGCTAAATAAGTTGTTTTTCCTCCTGGAGCGCTACATGCATCTAATACAATATCTCCTGAACTTGGATTTAATAAAAAACTGCTTAATCCAGCTGCTTCATCTTGAATACTTATTTTTCCTTCTACATATTCATCCAGCTTAGTTATATTTTTAGTACCGGTTATTATTCTAAAATCATTAAGTAAAGTTTTCTTTCCAAAATCATCTGCTACACCATTTTTTAATCTATTTATTCTAACAGATATTTCTGGCCTTAAATTAAGATTTTTACATATTTGCTCTGTTAATTCTTCTCCATATTCTTCAAGAAATTTGTTTACCATCCACTTTGGAATTGAATATTTTAGACTAATTCTACTAATATTATCATCTATACCATCTATTTCTTCGTAATCACTTTTTTCAACTTTTCTTAAGATTGCATTAACAAAATTTGCAGATTTAAAATTATATTTTTTACATAAATTGACACTTTCATTTACAGATGCAGATTTGGGTACTTTATCTAGAAATACAATTTGATAAATTCCTAAATATAATATGTTTTTTACCCAAGCAGAAATTTTCTTTATTTTTACTTTTGAATATTTCTGAATTATATATTCAAGTGTTAGCTTCCAAGTTATAACACCATATACTAATTCAGAAATAAATTTAGTATCCAATCTACTTAATTTTTCTCTATTTTCATTTATATATTTGTCTAAAACTATATTTGAATATGCTTGCTTTTCATTTATTTCATATAAAACTTTAAGTGCAACATTTCTTGCAAAATCAATTTTCATTTTTTCCTCCAGATTGTATTTATTTGCTTTTTATATTATAACATTGCATTGCATAAAATTTAAATATTTGGAAAAAATATTAATAATTTTATTTTTAGGAGGTTATCTTATGACTGTCGAAAAACACATTAGAGTTAAAGGTTCATCTAATATATCTTGGAAAGATGCAATTGTTCAAACAATTAACGAAGCTTCTAAAACAATTAATTATTTATCAGAAGTAAAAGTTATAGATCAAACAGCAACAATTCAAGATGGAAAAATTTCAGAATACTTTGTAGATATAGAATTAACTTTTTTTATTGATCATTCTTCTATTTAGAAAGGAGTAATTATTATGAAACCTATTGAAACACAAAAAAAATATCAAGAATACGTAGATAAAAAGTCACCTAATTCACCTATTTTAAAAAATTGTTTTAATGCATTTTGGGTTGGAGGTTTAATATGTACAATTGGACAAATAATCATGCTAATATGTAAATCTAGAGGATTGGATGATGCAAATTCTAGTACTATTGTTTCCATAATTTTAATAGGTATTAGTGCTTTTTTAACTGGTTTAAACATCTTTAATAAAATTGGAAAATTTGCTGGTGCAGGATCTTTAGTTCCTATTACTGGTTTTGCAAATTCAATTGTTGCACCTTCTATTGAATATAAATCAGAAGGATATATTATGGGTGTTGGTAGCAAAATGTTTACAATTGCAGGACCTGTATTAGTATTTGGAATTTCTACATCAATTATTGTAGGTATTATATATTTAATTTTTAATACTCAAGGTATTACTTTAGCATAAGGAGATGATTTGTTGGAAAAAATAGGTAAACAAACTATAAAATTTAAAAATCTTCCAACAATACTAGATACAGCTTGTATTGTTGGGCCAAAAGAAGCAGAAGGTCCTCTTGCAAAATATTTTGATAAATGTTTAGAAGATGAATTTTGGGGAGAAAAAAGTTGGGAAAAAGCTGAAAGCAAAATAATTAAAGAAACTGTTTATTCTGCTGTTAAAAAATCTAATATTCCAATCTCAAGTATTGATTTTTGCTTTGCTGGAGATCTTTTAAATCAATGTATTTCTTCTAGTTTTGGACTTAGAGATTCTAATATTCCTTTTATTGGAATTTTTGGTGCTTGCTCTACTTTTGTAGAAGGTCTTGGATTAGGATCAATTTTTATTGATGGAGGCGCTGCTAATAACGTCATTTGTGCTGCTTCCAGTCATTTTTGTAGTGCAGAAAAACAATTTAGATTTCCTTTAGAATTAGGAAACCAAAGACCTCAATCTTCGCAATGGACAGTTACAGGTGCAGGAGCTGCAATACTATCATCTACTGCTACAGGTCCTTTTGTAACACATTTTACTCCTGGAAGAATTATAGATATGGGAATTAAAGATGCAAATAATATGGGAGCAGCTATGGCTCCTGCTGCCCTAGATACATTGATAACACATTTAACCGATACAGGCAGAAAGCCTAGTTATTATGATGCAATTATTACTGGTGACCTAGGTCATATTGGAAAAGAAATATTAATTGAATTGGCAGAGACAAATGGTTTTAATATTAAATCAAATTATAATGATTGTGGTGTTTTAATTTTTGACAAGGATAAACAAGACACTCATGCTGGCGGTAGTGGTTGTGCTTGTTGTGGTACAGTATTTTCGGGTTATTTATTTAATATGTTACAAAGCAAAAAATATAAAAAAATATTATTAATTGCAACTGGTGCTTTAATGAATGCTACATCCTCACAACAAGGAGAAAGCATTCCAGGTATTGCACATGCTGTTAGTATAGAAATATAGGGATTTTGAAAATTTCAAAATCCCTATATTTATAATTTTTTCTAAAAATCAATTATTTAACCTCGTGCAAATTTTTGCCTTTATCTTTACTTAGGTCATTTTTTATCGCTTTTATAGCAGATTCCTTTTTTTCTGCAGGAACTTTTTCTATAGCCTTTTCTATTTTTTGTATTGGTATACTATATTTCTTATTCTGAAACTCGTGCATTTTTACTACTGTTTCTTCTCCTTTAGTAATTAATCTAAATACACTTCTTGTAAGTTCCGTATCTCTTTTATTTATATAATCATCCATAAAAGTATAATATGGAATTTTTGCATAATTTTGCACACATTCATTTAATTTTTCTAAATTCTCTTCTCCTATAACATCTGTTAAGACTCTGGGATCTTCTGCAACCATTCCATCTATTATATTATCCATATAATCATTCTGAAATTTAACCGTTATACGACTATAACGCTCATACTCAGTTCCACCCTTCTCTCTTGCAATTATAGGATCATCAAATAAAAATATCCCCTTTTCATGTAATTTTCTAGTAACTCTAATGGCTAATTCTTGATGTAAATTTTCAGATAATAATTCATATTTTCTATTTTCTGTATCATCATCTTTCTTGTCATCTATTACTACTTGTTCATCTTCTCCAAGAATTCTCTCTGTAAAATTATCTAAACCTGTTTTAAAATAAAATTCATTATCAGAAGTTTGCTTACCTGTTGTTTCGACAGCATGTAATATTTCATGAATTACATGTACATCTTTATATTCTTCTAAAATTCCAGGTATATTTAAATGTATAATATTGAAAACTCTAAAAGTTCCATCTGGGTTTTGTTTTATATTTGGGCTTAAACAATTTTTTCCATTTTGCACAAATTGCGCACAAAAAGCATCTTGTATTCTAAGTCCTTGGGACAATATATTGTTTTTACATTCTTCATAGTTTCCTGTATTTACATAATATTCTATTTCTTTATCTTTTTCACATTCTTCATATATTTTTTCCAAATTTTCTACTAATTCTGAATCTGGCATCAATTTTTTAGCTTCATCATTTTCTTCATATGCTTCATAATTATTTCCCAAATCCAACCCACGGCTCTTAAAATATCTTATTCTATTTTCTTTTATGTTATATGATGTAATACCATTTTCATCAACTATCCTTTGAGATTTTTTAGAAAATGCAATTAGCATTGGCATTCCATTAGTTTCTAAGTATTTTTTTCTTTATCTGCATCCATAACAAACTGATATCCATCCTTTTGATCTATTTCTAATGCCTTTTTTATATTCATTCCATCACTTGGATCAACATATGGAAGTATCCTTTTAGCATATATTTTTAAATATTTAAAATTTAATTCTCTTTTATAATTTGATATAGCATCCATATATTCAATATAATCTTTATTTTCTTCTCTAAACTGTTTATATTCTCTATCACATTCTTTTGCAACTTCATATGCTTTATATGCTCTACCTAATATTTCTTTTCCATTTTGAGTTTGTATAACTTCATAATAATTTTCTGGAGATATTTCTAACCCCATTTTTCTTAAGACATCACATCTATCTTGAACTGCTTTTTTCTTTATATATTCTTCTTCAGAACGCAATAATTCATCATCAAAAGCAAATAATTTTCCATAACTACTAAATTGATTTTCTTGAAAGAAAATTTTTAATATTTTTTTATTTTCGTCTGATAAATTATATGTTCCATTTTTATATACTTTTTCTTCTTCTTCCCTTTGGATTTTAATACCAATTTTTTTTAGGAACTTTATTCCTAACATTTCTGAAAATTTTGATTGCCTTTTGTAAAAATCATTCTCTATATCTTTTGCCGTAACATAAGAATTAATATATGTATTATTTAAAGCTTCCTCAATTTGATTTCTGTGTTTTTGTCCATATACTTCTACAATTGATTGGATTATCAATGATTTTACTTTTTCCATCGAAATTCTATATCTATCAAAAACTTTACTTTTTATCATATTTTACCTTCACATTTTTTTTATTAATTCTAACACATCAAATTTCTATATTCAATATATCATAATTAGTATATTTTACGTAATTATGCACAAAATATTAGTATGAATTATTTCCAATGGAGGAGATTTTATGAGTAATGTTGATTGGTCATCTGTCTTTGAATGGACAACTCTTTTAAAAAGTTTTGTTGTTGGTGGTTTAATATGTGTTGTTGGACAAATTTTAATAGATAAAACTAAATTGACATCTGCTAGAATTTTAGTTACTTTTGTTACTTTAGGTGTTATATTGGGTGGACTTGGTATCTACAAATATCTAGTAGATTTTGCTGGAGCTGGAGCGACTGTTCCCCTTACTGGATTTGGATATAATTTAGCCAAAGGTGCTATAGAAGGTGTTAAAACTTCTGGTTTATTAGGAGCATTTACTGGTGGTATAAAAAATGCTGCTGGTGGTATCGCAGCAGCCATTTTCTTCGGATATCTCGCTTCTTTAATTGCAAAACCTAAAATGAAAAAGCAATAAAGATTAAATTCTTTATTGCCTTAAAAGTGTAAAAAAAGTTAAATTACTTAAAAAACTTTTTAAACTATCAGATAAATTAACGTTTTTATATATTTTATCATGAACTATATCTTGTGCAAATTTCATTCTCTTCGTTTTTATTTGTATTTCTAGGGGAATATTATTTTCTATATGATAATTTAAATGCACACTTTGATAACCATTTTTAGGATTTCTAATATAGTCTTCTTCTAAACACTCTCCTAAATTATTTTCCAATATATTTTTTACTTTATAAACATCTTCAACAGTATTTGTAATAACCATATATCCAATATAATCACTTATTTGATTTGCAGAATTAAAATTTCTTACTTTCATTTTTTCTAATGCTGATTTTTTGTCTTTAACTCTTGAGATTACTTGTATATTTTTATTAAATTTTAGTATATCATTTATTTTGTATAAATATTTATTACAAATTCCGTTTTGATTTATATAATCTATAATTGATAAAACTTTTTGTTCTTCTACCATATATTTTCCCCCCTTCCTTTATATATTATATGTTTTATATAGTTTATAATTTATTTTTTCATAAAAAATACTAGTTATAAAAACTAGTATTTGGATAATAATTTTAATTTATGCTTTTTTTGCCATTTCAGCTATTTCTGTAAATGCTTTTGGATCTGTAATAGCAATGTCTGCTAACATTTTTCTATTAATTGTTATATTTGCCTTTTTTAAACCTGCTATTAATTTGCTATATGATATTCCATTCATTCTTGCTGCAGCATTTATTCTTGTTATCCATAATTTTCTAAAATTACTCTTTTTATCTTTTCTTGCAATATAAGCATACATTCCAGATTTCATAACAGCTTGTTTAGCCATTCTAAATCTATAATGTTTTGCTCCAAAATATCCTTTTGCTTGTTTTAATACTTTTTTATGTTTTTTACGAGTAATTCTTGCTGTTTTTACTCTTGCCATTTTCTATTCCTCCTCATTCTTCGTTCTTTTTATTAACCATAAGGTAATAATTTTTTAATTCCTCCAACACATGTTTTATCTGCATATGAATTTTGTTTTCTAGACATTTTTTGTCTACTTGTTTTTGTTGATAATCTGTGTCTTGAATTTGCTGAAGTTCTTTTTACTTTTCCTTTTGCTGTAAGACCATATCTTTTACTTGCAGCTTTATTTGTTTTTAATTTTGGCATTTTAATTGCTCCTTTCTATTTATGCTTTTTTTGATAAAATTACAAACATATTTCTACCTTCTAATAAAGGTTTCTTTTCTGGAACTGCTATATCACTTAATTCCTCTATGAATTTGTTTATAACAGCTTCTCCCAGTTTAACATTATTAACTTCTCTTCCTCTAAATCTAACTGTAATCTTTACTTTTGCTCCATCTTCTAAGAATTTTCTAGCATTTTTAGATTTAAATCCAAAGTCATGTTCTTCTATATTAGGTGTTACTCTAATTTCTTTTAATTCATAAACTTTTTGCTTCTTTTTAGCTTCTTTTTCCCTCTTAGCTTGCTCAAATTTATATTTTCCATAGTTCATTATTTTGCAAACTGGTGGTTCTGCATTTGGAGAAACTAAAGCTAAATCTAAATTCTTTTCTGAAGCTATGTTAAGAGCTTCGCGAAGTGACATTACTCCTAATTTTTCTCCGTTTTCGCCAATTAAATTAACTTCTCTTGCTCTTATTTTTTCGTTAATAAGTAAATCTTGTTTTATTCTAAAACACCTCCGTATATTTTCAGCCAAATATATTTATAATTATATTTGAACATAAAAAAATGAATTAACTTAAAGACGCAAGTTAACCCACTAAAATAATTACATATTAAAATAAAATATTTAATTATTTACCTTTCTATCTTTATAGATAAGGTGGAAGTGGTTACCTTCTTCTTTAATCGCTTATATATAATAACATCGATTTATTTATTTGTCAATACTTTTTTAACTTTTAATTACTCAATATGAAAAAAATGAACCCTCTTTATTAAACTTTTTTGTCTAATAATTTAGGTTCATTTCAAATTAGTTCATTTTTTTGTTTCTCTTTGATATTCCTCTCCAGATTTAAATAAAATATTTTTTATAGACTGCATAATAATCTGGAATTTATTTCTTCTTTTAGCTGGTAAATTTACAACTTCCTGAGCAATTTCTTCATAATTTACTCCATTTTCTAATTCGTTATATTTATTTTCTAATTTATTCATTGTTTTAATGTAATATTCATTAAATGTATCTATTCCATCCACAAAACCAACTAAATCTTTATAATTATATAATGACCTTCTATAATTTTCTACTTGTTCTAAATTAGAGATTCTTTCAAAAGATTTATCAAAATATGATGTAATTATCAAATTTTGTGATTCCATAAATGTATTTTGAATATCATTTTTAATTTTTAATCTTTTTTTATTTAAATTTGAGTTTAAATTATCTTCAACTTCCATTTTATTGTTTAATTTTAACAATTCTTCTTCTAAATTTAGTAATTTATCAAAATTCTTTTCTAAAGTATAAAAAGTTGATTCTGATGTTTTTTCTATAAATTCTTCTTTAAAATTATTATTACTATTAAATGTACTATCAAATAAAACTTTTTCACCTGTTACATATCCCATTTGTGCAATCAAATTACAGATTAAAGGATAACAAGTTGGACTTATTGTATCAAATGTTATTCCATAATATTTAACATTATCTTTTGGCTCCTTTAATGCTTTTGCTGTAGCATATTGTACAGCAGCCTCGTTTAATGCCAATCCATGCACTTTATATTGAGTTAAATCACATAACCCCAATCTTATTAAAAATCCTGTTTTATCTTTTCTCTCTTGTAAATAATGAATACATTCATGTATTGCATATTTTTCTATATCTTCTATGGGAATTTCGTGATTAAAATAAATTGAAGTATTTTTATAGAAATAATTAGCTTCGGAAAAACCTTTTGGTACTTCTGCATAATACATTTTTAATTGTGAAAGTTTAATAAATATTTCACCTAATTTAAAGTTAAGTTCAGGGAACGCTGCAACTATTTTTTGTGCAACATTTTTAGCTATAGTATTTACTTTTATCTTATCTAGTTCTTCTATAACTTTTATTCCTTCTTTTCTTAAATTTGATTCTATCCCCATAATAATTCTCCTTGATACACTTATAGATATTTATATTATACTATAACCAAGCAAAAGTTGTATAACAGTATTATTAAAAAAACATTACAGCTATATTACAAAATATAACTGCAATGTTTATATTAACCTATTACTATATTATAGATTTTATTTTTTACATATATTTCTTTTATAATTTGCTTACCTTCTATTAAATCCTTTATTGCTTCTCTAGCCTTTTGTTTTACTACCTCTTCATCCTCATCTTTATTTATTTTTATTGTAGCTCTAAGTTTTCCTTTTACTTGTATAGGAATTTCTATTTCATCTTCTACTGTTTTTTCTTCATCGTATTTTGGCCATTCTTTATAAGCTAATTCTCCTTCTCCACCTATTCTTTGATATAGTTCTTCTGTCATATGTGGTGCAAATGGATTTAATAATTGTAAAAATGTAGCAAATTCTGCTTTATTAATTTGTTTTTCTTTATAGAACTCATTTACCATAGTCATAAATGTAGCTACAGATGTATTAAATTTCATTTCTTCTATATCAGAAGATACTTTTTTAATAGCTTTATGCATCATTTTTTCAAATTTTTCTGAGTATCTATCTCCTTCTACTAAGAAATCTTGCATATTCCATACTCTATCTAAAAATTTCATACAACCTCTTATACTATCCATAGACCAAGGTGCTGTTTGATCAAAAGGTCCCATAAACATTTCATAAACTCTAAAACTATCAGCACCAAATTCTTCTACTATATCATCAGGATTTATTACATTTCCCTTTGATTTAGACATTTTTTCACCATTAGTTCCTAATATCATTCCATGTGATGTTCGTTTTGCATATGGTTCTTTTGTTGGAACTACACCAATATCATATAAAAATTTATGCCAAAATCTTGAATATAGTAAATGTAGAGTTGTATGTTCCATTCCACCATTATACCAATCTACTGGTGACCAATATTCTAATGCTTCTTTTGAAGCTAATGCTTTATCATTATGTGGATCCATATATCTTAAATAATACCAAGATGATCCTGCCCATTGTGGCATTGTATCTGTCTCTCTTCTAGCTTTTCCACCACAATGTGGACATGTTGTATTTATCCATTCTTCATGTTTTGCAAGTGGTGATTCACCATTTTCTCCTGGTTCATAATCATCTACATCTGGCAATTTTAAAGGTAATTCTTCTTCTGGAATTGGAACCCATCCACATTTTTCGCAATATACCATTGGTATTGGTTCTCCCCAATAACGTTGTCTAGAAAATACCCAATCACGAAGTTTATAATTTACTGTTCTTTTTCCTAAATGATGTTCTTCTATATATTCTATTGCTTTTTGTATTGCATCTTTAGATTCTAGTCCATCTAAGAATTCAGAATTTACTGCAATACCATTGTTTACATCTGTAAATGGCTCTGTTATTCCATATTTTGAATCAGCTTCATTTTCAAAAAGTTTAGTAAATTTAGCTTCTAATAATTCTTGAAGCATTCCAAAGTCTTCTTTTTTTGGATCATATCCTTCTGGCTTTGGTACTATTACTGGTACAATTGGTAATTTGAATTTTTTAGCAAATTCAAAATCCCTTGTATCATGTGCAGGAACAGCCATTATAGCACCTGTACCATATGTTATTAAAACATAATCAGAAATCCAAATAGGAATTTCTTCATTTGTTAATGGATTAACTGCTTTAATTCCTTTTATTTCTACTCCTGTTTTTTCTTTATTTAATTCTGACCTTTCAAAATCAGATTTTAATGATGCTTTTCTTTTATATTCTTCTACCTCATCAAGATTTGTAATTCTATCTTTATATTTTTCTATTAATTTATGCTCTGGAGCTACGACCATATATGTTGCACCAAATATTGTATCTGGTCTTGTTGTATAAATAAGTAAATTATCATCTGTTCCACTTATTTTAAAATTAACTTCTGCTCCTTCACTTCTTCCAATCCAATTTATTTGTTGTGCTTTAATTTTATCTAAGAAGTCTACATCATCTAAATCATCAATTAGTCTTTGTGCATATTTTGTAATTCTTAGCATCCATTGACTTTTTTCTTTTTGAACAACTGGACTTCCACATCTTTCACAAACGCCATTTACAACTTCTTCATTAGCTAGACCTACTTTACAACCTGTACAAAAGTTGATTGGCATTGTTGCTTTATATGCTAATCCATGTTTATATAATTGGATAAATATCCATTGTGTCCATTTATAATAATTAGGATCTGTTGTATTTACTTCTCTTGACCAATCAAAAGAATATCCTAATGATTTTAATTGTTCTCTAAAATGATTTATATTTTTTTCTGTAGTTATTTTAGGATGAACATGATTTTTTATTGCATAATTTTCTGCTGGAAGGCCAAATGCATCAAAACCAATTGGGAATAATACATTATATCCTTGCATTCTTCTTTTTCTTGCAATAATATCAAGTGCTGTATAACTTCTTGGATGTCCAACATGCAGACCTTGTCCTGATGGATAAGGAAATTCTATTAATCCATACCATTTTTTCTTTGAATAATCATCTTTTGCATTAAAGGTACCTTCTGCATACCATTTATCTTGCCATTTTTTCTCTACCTCTTTAAAATTGTACATAAGCTTCATCCCTTCATTTTTTTGTGTTTGCAAGCATTATATATCAAAAAATGGAAAAAGTAAACATATTTGGCTATATGTTTACTTTAAATTAGTATATCATATATTTTATCTAATTCATTATAAGTAATTAATTTATTTTGATTATAAATTTAATACCATTGCAGTTTCATCTTTTACAAAACCTAGTTTAGTATATATTCTTACTGCATTTTCTTTCTTAGTATTTAATTTTATTTTAGTTATTCCTTGCTTTTGTATTTCTTTTATACTATTACTTACAAGTTCATTCATTATTCCTTGGCCTCTATATTCTCGCTTAGTATATGCACTACATAAGTAAGCCATTTTACCAGTATGATTTTCCATTGTAGGGAAACTATTCCACACATTATATCCACATATTGCAATTAATTCATCTTGTATATATGCTCCAAACATGTATAGTTCTTTATTTAAACATTCCTCTAAATATTGTTTTGTATATTCTAAAATATTTTTTTCTTCTTCATTTAAACATTCATGATATTCTTTTTGTTGCTCCAATCTTAATTCTAATAGTTCTGGAATATCTTGTTTATTTAGTACATTTATTTTCATCTTTATTCTCCCATATGATTAGTCTAATAAATATTTAGCTATTTCTTCTGAAGCATTTCTACCAGAACGTGCAGCCCATGCAACAGTTGCTTTTGTTCCTATTAAATCTCCCCCAGCAAATACACCCTTTTTAGATGTCATATATTTCTCGTCAACTTTTATATTTCCATACTCAGTTGTCTCTAATCCTGTTTTTTCTACTACTTCTTTATTAGCTTTAGATCCTACTGCCATTACAACAAAATCCATATCTAATATATAATTAGAATTCTCTATAACAACTGGAACTAATCTTTTCTCTCCTTCTTTTTGAACAAGTTCCGTTTTTATACATTCAATTTTTTCTACTTTATCATTACCCATTATTTTTATAATATTATTTTGGAATAAAAATTCTACTCCTTCTTTTATTGCCTCTTCTACTTCATAATCTTCTGCTGGCATTTGTTCTCTAGCCCTTCTGTATATAACATATACATTTTTAGCACCTAATCTTTTTATTGTTCTTGCAGAATCCATTGCAACATTTCCTCCACCTATTACTGCAACAGATTTACCTTCATAATTTGGATGTCTTCCTGTTTCTAATAATTCATTTCCTCCATATACTCCATCTAAATCTTCTCCTGGTATATTCATTTTAGCAGAAATATTAGCACCAAAACTTAAATAAATAGCATCATATTTATCTTCTAAATCTGATAGTTCATAATCTCTTCCTAATTCCTGGTTACATTTTTCTTCTACACCTAAACTTAATATCTTTTCTACAGTTCTATCTATTATATCTCTTGGTAATCTAAAATCAGGAATTCCATATCTTGTAATTCCACCAAGTTTTGGTTGTTTTTCGTATATTGTAACTTTAGCTCCTTTCTTACTTAAAAAAGCAGAGCATGTAAGACCAGAAGGTCCTCCACCTATTACTGCAACTTTTTTACCTTGTAATTGGCTTGTTTTTTCAATTTCAAAATTTTGTTCTAAAGCATTATCAAATACATAACTTTCTAATTTACCAATATTTATTGGCTCTGATTTTATACCTCTTACACAATTTCCCATACATTGTTTTAAATGAGGACATACTCTTCCACAAATTGCCCCCAATACTGTTGTATTTGTTAATATATTAAATGCTTCTTCTAAATTTTCTTCTTTAACCTGTTTTATAAAACCTGGTATATCATTTTCTAATGGGCAACCTTTTTGACATGGTTTTGTTTTACAGTTTAAACATCTATTTGCTTCTTCTATCATATTTCCTCCTTATGTATTTTTTTATTATAAAAATAACTTAATATTGCTATTAGTTCTGCTGAAGAATGAATTTCTCCATTTTTATATAATTGCTTTAATTCATCTATAGATATTTTCTTTACTTTTATATCTTCTGTTGGATCTAAATGTCTATGTGTCTTTTTTAAATCTTTTGCTTTAAAAATATATACCTTTTCGTCAGAATATCCTACTGCTGGATATTCATATGTTATCTGCTCTATTTTTCCAGCTCTATATCCTGTTTCTTCTTCTAACTCTCTTATTGCAGCATCTTCTGGCTTTTCTCCCTCTTCTATTAATCCTGCTGGAAATGCTAATATACTTTTTCCTATTGGAGTTCTTATTTCTTGAATCATAATTAAAGTATTATCATCCAAAAATGGCATAATTACTGCACCATTTCCTGCTTTTATATGTTCACGATAAATTTCTTTTTTATCTCTTTTATTATAGTATCTTTCTATTTTTACCTTAACTCTTTTCCCATTAAAAGCTTCTTCCTCACTTAGTTTTTCATAATCCATATCTTTAAAATATTTTGGCATATTAAATCTCCTTCTCTATATTTATCTTTAATTCCTCACACATATTTATTACTTTTTTAAAATCTCTCCAAAAATCTATTTTTTTATTTTCATCTCTTAGAAGAGCTGTTGGATGCCAAGTAGGTAAATACATTATTCCTTTTTTCTCTATCCAATTTCCTCTACTAGCTGTTATTTTATATTCCTTTCCTAATATGTTCTGTAATGCTGTACTTCCCATTAATACAATTATTTGAGGTTTTACCAATATTACTTGATTTCTTAAATAATCTAAACATGCTCTTGCTTCATCCTCTTCTGGTACTCTATTGTTTGGTGGTCTACATTTTACAATATTGGCAATATATAGCTTTGTTCTATCAATTCCTAAACCTTCAAAAGCTTTATTCATCAGTTGACCTGCTCTACCTACAAATGGTACACCTTGCCTATCTTCATCAGCACCAGGTCCTTCCCCTATAAGCATTACATTTGCATTTTTATTTCCATCTGCAAATACTATATTTGTTCTATTAGTGCATAATTTACATTTTTTGCAACCTATTATAGACTTTTCTAAGTCCTCCCAATTATCATACAATTTTTACACCTCTTTATGCTATTTTACACAATTCTCTAATAATTTAATTTTTACATCATCATTTGTATCTATTCTTGCTCTTATTCCTACAGGTATAGCAGTTTTTCTATCTGTATGTCCAAAATTATTAGACTTAATAATTGGAAAATTATATTCATCACCAATTGTATCTTTTAATATTTGCTCGATTGTAATTCCACTTTCATGTTCATAATTTCCAAGCCATATACCTCGTATTTTATCAAAAACTCCATTTTGTTTCATATAGTATAAATAATGACTAACAGCTTCTGGAGGAGATTCTAAGCCTAATTCTTCTAAAAATAAAATTTTATCTTGAAAATTCATTTTATATTTTCCTGTCACCAAATCATGCATTAAATTTAGATTTCCTCCAATTAAAATTCCTTCTGCTTCTCCTGGTTTTAGAATCTTATATTCATCATCTTTAGTGCCTAATTCCAAACTTCCATCCTGTAATCTTTTTATAATCTCTTTATAGCTATATTCTGTTTCACAATTTGCAAGTCCTTTAAAAGTTTGTCCAGAAAAAGTAACCAAACCTGTTTTTTCATAAATCATATTTGTAATAGATGTTATATCACTAAATCCACATATTATTTTAGGATTTTTCTTAATCAATTCATAATCTATTAAATCAAATATAGAATTCGAGTTATTACCACCTTTTGCACACCAAACCATTTTTACTTCTGTATCTGCAAACATATTATTTAAGTCTTCTGCCTTTTGCTCTACAGTTGCTCCATATCCTGTTGGATTCTTAAAAACATTTTTACCAATTTTTATTTTATACCCACTAACTTCCATTAATAATATTGAATTATTAAATTCCTCCAAATTTTCTTCTGTTACTGGATTAGCTGGAGCTATAATTCCTATTGTATCGCCCTTTTTTATCCTTTCGGGTATCATAAACTTCTCCTTTCTTATGAACTTTAGGGACGTTCCTTAAAGTTCATAGTTCATTTTAGCATAATAATATTCATATTTCTATCTGCTTTTTCTTTTTCGGCTCTATAAGAAAACATATTATCTTTATTACAAACACTACATATTCCACTATCATATATATTTTCACTTTTTATGCCAATTTCTATTAAATTATCTATTATTAGACTTGTAGTATCAAAATAAAATTTTTGCTTTCCATCTAATATCTCACCAATTTTATAATATTTTTCTATATTTTTAAATTCTTTTCTAAATTGATATATAAAATCTTCTTCTACTTGGAAGTGACATTGTTTAATACATGGTCCTATACATACTATAATGTCTTTTGGGTTAACATCATAATTTTTCATCATTAGCTCAACTGCATTTTGACTAATTCTTTTTAATGTGCCTCTCCATCCAGAATGTACATTTCCTATTATATTTTTATTTTTATCATATAAAATTATTGGAGTACAATCTGCATATTTTGTAACTAATGGAATATCTTTAGCTCCTGTTATAAATCCATCTACATATTCAAATTTTTCTTTAGTGAATTCTTTTATATCTTTTACTATACTAGTATGTTTCTGTGTAGATTTTATTATCTTAGTGTAATCCATACCTAATATATCACACATTTTTTCATAATTTGGTTGTGATTTTGGATTTTTATCACTAAATTCTAATGGTTTTAATGAATAACAATGCTGTATTTTATCGGAATATTTTAATAATTCTTTAAATTGAAGGTATTCTACACCATCTTCTTTAATGTGAATTATATTTTTATTGCTCAGATTCATTAATCTCTCCTTTCATACATTCCATTATATACTCTTTTTCTAGATTATCTATATAATTGTAATCATTTCCATAAAACCCTTTTTTAAAATTACATATTGAATTATATGCACAATATTCACATGGTTTTCTTTTATTACTTACATTATAATATGGTTTTATATCTATATTTCCATCCAAAATTTCTTTTGCAATATCACCTAAAGTTTTTCTTACATATTTTTGCAAAATTTCAAATTCTTTTCTAGAAACGACCTTAGAGGTTCTATCCATACTTCCATCTTTTTTTAATTTTACAGGAATTATATTCGATTTTTCTCCATCTTTTAGCTTATTATCCATCATATTAATTACTTTCATCTCTGCTAATACTAACCCATTCATTCTAAATTGCTCTCTTATTTGCTTTTCTATTTCTTCATCAGTTATATTCTTTGATTTTTTCATTCCTCCTATTTTAGGCTCTATTAAACCAAAATATAAAACTCCAGCAGGTATTACATCCTGTATTTGACAAACTGCATCTAAATAAGTAATTAATTGTAACTGTAATCCAGCTAAAACTTCGTTTAGATTTATATCCTTTATAGATGATTTATAATCTATTATTCTAATATATTTTCCCGTTTCATCTTTGGCTAAATCTATTCTATCTATTTTACCTGTTATTTCTACTTTTTTTCCATCTTCTGTACAAATTTCTATTGGTTCATATTCTTTTCCAGATTTAAATTCAATTTCATTTCCTATAACCTCAAAATCAGTATCCTTTAATCCTTGTACAATATATATTATAGATAAAGTTACAATTCTGCATAATCTATTTGTAAGCACGATGAATTTTGGAATACTCTTAAAGATATAGTTGGATCTTAAATTTAGTTTCTCTTCTATTATTTCTTTTACAATTTTCTCAATATCTTCTTTTTCTATTTCTTTTACATTAATTTTTTTATCTGCTACTTTTTCAAAGAATTCGTCTATAACTTCATGCATAAATGAACCTGTATCTATTGGTTGTAATTTTAATGATTTCTTTTCTTTTAATTTTAGTCCATATTCTAAGTAGAAAGAAAATGGACAACTTCTATATCTCTCTAATCTAGAAATTGTGGTATGTAATTTTTCACCATATAATTTTTTTATAAACTCTGGCTTTATTTTTTCTGGTACATTTGTATATTTAATTCCTTGTAGACTTTTTAGTAATCTACTTTTCCATACAGGATCATTTTCATAATATTTAAATACATCAAACCAAATATCTTCTATTTCATTTCCTTCTTGATATTCATTTAGTTTTTCTATTAAATTATCAAATGTATTATTTGGTGTAATAATTTCTTTTTCCTGATTAATTATATCACTTGTTTCTTTTAATTCTGGATATATTTTCTTTAGTTTAGTCACAAGTATAGAAGGTCTTAAAGTTCTACCTTCATTATCAGAGGAAGCATATGACAAATATAATTTTTCTTCTGCAATTGTAAATGCTTTATATATATTAAAATTTTCTTCATATAGATTCTCCATACTTCCATTGGCAAGTTCAAAACCTTTTTCTCTTAAATATTCCCTATCTTTATCATTAAAAAATCCCTCATCTTTATATACACTTGGAAATTCACCATCATTTATTCCTATTATAAAAACAGCTCTAACCTTATGGCTTCTAGATCTGCTCACATCCCCAACAACAACCTGGTCCTGTGTTGCTGGAATCTTTCCTAATCCTGTATTTCTTAAACCAATTTTTAATAAATTCATATATTTATCAAAATTAGTTTTTTCTTCTCCAAATACCAATACGATTTCATCAAATAACTCCATAAGTACCTTAAAGCTTGTATCATATTCATTTGCAATTTCTAATAAGCCCTTCTCTTCTAATTTTTGAATTTTATTTTTTATAATTTGTTCTATATTCATTTCTTCTAAAAACTCATATAAAATTTTTGTCAAATTAATAAAACTATTGTCTTTCTTTGCTTTTTCCTGCAATCTACGTATTGGAGTAGCAATTATTTTTCTTAACTCGTTTAACCTTTCTACCTCTTCTTCTGTATATTCATCTTTTCCAATATAATTCCAATCTTCTTTGTACCACTTATTACCTTTTATTCCCCATCTAATACAATAATTCTCTAACTTAAATATCTCCTCTTTATCTAAATTATTAAAACCGGTTTTTAAATAATTAAATACAGATTCATATGACCAATTTTTATTACAAATTTCTAATACAGAAATAAGGAATTTTACTAAAATATTTTCACTTAATTCCTTTTTTTCATCTATAAATACTGGAATGTCATAATTATTAAAAATAACTTTTATTAAGCTAGAATAAATATTTAGATTTTTTGTAATAACAGATATTTCCTTAAATCTATAGCCATCATTTCTAACCAATTTTACTATTTCAGAAGCTATATGTTCAATTTCGGTATATTGATTATTTGCCAAAAACATTTTTATATTTTTAGGTTCTGTTTTAAAAGGCTTATATGGTACTGCATATAAATTCTCTTCTAAATGTTTTAATTCTTCATTTTTAAATCTATATGTATTTTCGAGTTTTATATCATCCTCTATTTTTATGCCATATTCTTTAGCAATATTTATTAATTTTATTCCTGTATTTTTATTAGCAAAAAAAATATCTTTATCAGGATCTTCTATTTGCATTAAATTATCTGTACAAATTGTTACATTTACTTTTTTTGCTATTTGCATCAATTTCGCTATAATTTCATATTCTTGGGTGGTAAATCCCACAAATTCATCTATATATATAATTGAATTTTTAAATTGATTACTTTCCAATATTTGATTATTTAAAATATCCAAAACATCATTTTCGTCTAAAAATCTATTTTCTATACTTTTCTCAAACTCTTCATACATAGTAATAATATCATTTAACTTTAGCTTTAAATACACATCTGTTGTATTATTACTTTCTTCTTTTAGCTGTTCTATATCAATTCTATGTTTTTTAAATTCAGTTATAGAATTTCCTATTATATCTACATTCTCAGCATTTTTCCCTAAAAAATTTAAATTATCCTTTTGTTTATTTAAGATATCATATAAAAGCATTGCTTTACCACTTTTACTTAAATTAGTCTTTTTTGCTCCACCAATTTCATTCCTAATTCTAAAAGCCATTCTACTAAAGGTAATTACTTCTGTATTAACTAACGCTTTATTCTTAACTACTTCCATTAACTTCTTTTCAGCAGTTAAAGCCATTTGATTAGGAACAATCATATATATTTTTTCTTTATTAATATTTTCAGAAATTTCTTTAAAACAATATTCGCTCTTTCCACAACCTGACTTTCCATATATCAATCTTAAACTCATTTTTCCACCTCGTTGAATTTTAGTTGAACTTTAGGGACGTTCCTTAAAGTTCAATTGTTCCATCTTCTATTTGTATGATTCTATCTGCTAACTTTGCTATTTCTAAATTATGCGTAATCATTATTATTGTTTGTTTATATTCTTTATTAGTCTTTTTTAATAATTGTATAATTTCATCACTTGATTTTGTATCTAAATTTCCTGTTGGTTCATCTGCTAAAATTATTTTTGGACTTATCATTAGTGCTCGTCCAATTGCTACTTTTTGCTGTTGACCACCTGATAATTCATTTGGTAAATGTTTTTTTCTGTTATCAATATTTAAGAATTTCGTTATCCTATTTAACTTTTCTTTATCCACCTTTTTTCTATCTAACTCAATTGGCAATAATATATTTTCTTCCACATTTAATGTAGGTATTAAATTATAGAATTGATATATAATTCCTATCTCTTCTCTTCTTAATATCGTTAATTGTTTTTTATTCATTTCATAAAGATTTTTTCCATAAAAATATACTTTTCCATCAGTTGGTGGCTCTAGTCCTGCAATTGTATGCAAAAGAGTAGATTTTCCACTTCCAGAAGGTCCTATGATTGCAATAAATTCTCCTTCTTCTACTTCAAAAGAAACATTATTTAAAGCAACAACCTCTGCCTCTCCCTTTCCATATATTTTCGTTACATTTTCTACTTTTAAAATATTCATCTTTTATCTCCCATAATCTATTTATTCTTTATAAATCTTGCTGAAAATAATGTTATAACTAAGGAAATTATAAACAATATTGCAAAAAATACACTAACACTTCCAAAAGGTATTAACAATTTTTTTAGAATTATAACATTCTCCATATGTTTCACAATTCCATATATTATTGGTATTGATAAAATAACTGATATTATCAATGCTTTTATAAACATATATATACACTCATATATTAAAATTTTGTTTATATTTCCGTTTGTAGCACCCAGCCTTGATAATATATTAAATTCTTCTCGTCTTTCTAATAAACTTGCATTTATTATATTTATAGCACTTACTATTCCAATTACTACAATTGTTAATATTATAATTCTTAAAATTAATTGCAATATATCTAAATATATCATTTTTTCTTGATATTCTAAAGAATAAATTAGTGGTATAAGATATTTTAAATCATCTTTTCTCGCTAAGTTCCAGCTATAATCTGAAAAAGAAATTATATTTCCACAGTTTACTCTAATAACTCTTCTATCTTCCATAATTCTTTCGACCGAAATTCTCCCTGTAACTTCTGAAGTATCTTTCGGTATTTTTTCTTCTAGTTTATTATAAGTTTCCATATTTACAAAAATTGAACAATCTCTAGCACGATCTTTAAATCCATCTAAAATTTCGTCAGTTAATACAAAATTTCCGTTCAATTCTCCTATATCAACTATCTCATAAGTTTGTGTATTTTCTAAATCTCCTTCCTTCAATTTTTCATTTAATAAATAAATATTTATATTATTGGTATTAAACGCTGAACTATATGTATAAATATATTCGTTTTCTCCTACTTTTTCTGATTCTACTACTGTATTGTAAATAATATAATCTCCGTAATTTGCATTTATTTTATTTATATATTCATTATATTTTTTATCTTCTAAACCAACTATCTCTATAATAATTCCCTTTTTGTCATTTTCATTATATTCCTTACCTTCTAAACCCAATAATTCTATATTCATTCCATTTTCATCATTTTCATAATCAAATGTTCCAACATCTGTTTCAATTGCACTTGGTGGATCTACTAATGCATAAAAGCCATCATCTTTATATTCAAAATATTCTATTGTATCACCAGTCGTAGCAGAATAGTCTTCAAACATCTTTTTATAATCTATTTTACTAGCATCAATTATTAATTCTGCATCAATGTCATAATCAGTAACAAGATTAGCAGATTCTTTTTCATAATTAATATATGTACTTACAGAAATAAACGAAACCATGCATATTACCATTAAAGTCGTTATAACTCTATATTTATTTTTATTTCTTTTTATATTTACAAAAGCAATTCGTCCTTCTACTGGAAGAATTTTTCCTATAATATAATTTCTTTTTCTATATTTGATTTGCTTATTATTTCTTATGCTCTCAATAACTGATGTGCTACTAGCTTTTACACTTGGAATAATAGCAGATATGTATATATTAAATAATATAATTATTAATGCTGTAATTACATATTTAATATCAACTACTAAACTAAAATTAAATGTTGTTGGATCCAATATGTCATTTATAAATCTTAATATACCATTTGTTGCTAAAAATGATATTATTCCACCTATTACAATTCCGAATATTCCCATAATTGTTGCCTCAATAAATATCATTTTTAAAATTTGTCCTTCTGTTCCACCAATACTATTTAAAATAGCATATTCTCTCTTCCTTTCATTTATAGTTACTAAAAATGCATTATATAATATGATTATAAATAATACTGAAAACACTATTAATATAAGTACTATCATTAAATCTATAACATATGAGAAATTTACTTGACTTTTATATACTAGTTGTAAAGAATCTGAAAAATCCAAATTTGCTCCCATTAATCCATATACCGTAAGCATTTTATCATTAAATTGGCACTTCGTTTCTGCATCTGTTAGCGAATATTGCAAAGTTTGAATTATATTACTTGAATATTTATATGTTTCTTTTACATTTTTGTATTTTATATATACATTTATAGTATCAATATTACTAAATGGATCATCTATTTCATTTAATTCTCTTAATCCTTCATTATCGTTTGATTGTATATAGATTTTATCTATATAACTTTTATCCTTGATAAGATTAAATTCATCCGAATTTACACCCTTTATAATAAAATGATAATCATTATACTCTATATTTGTATTTTCATTTATACCGTTTCTAATACTAGCTATTAGGAGTAATGTGGTTAAAATAAGAAATGTACATAAAGCTATTGATATTGTGGTATATATTGTTCTTTTTATATTTCTTATCATGTTCTTTAATGTTAATTTCGTTTCTATTTTCATATTATTACTCCTCGGTAATTCTAAATCCAAAAATTAGTTTTATCTTCTTTAATATTTATAACATTATGAATACAGTTTTACAACAATTTTAATAATTTATATCTAGTATTAATTCTATTTTTGGCAATACAAGTAACTTAGTTTATGTGCAAATTGTTTTGCAATTACACTAACATAATCATTATTAATAGCTTTAACTACTTTCCAATTTATAAATGAACTTTAAAGAACGTCCCCAAAGTTCAAAATTCAAAAAAAAATGAACTTTAAGGAACGTCCCTAAAGTTCATTAGAAGCTATTAATTTTCAATTCCTGTTGCAATAACAGTTACAATTATTTCATCATTTAATGAATCATCTATAATTGTACCGAAAATTATATTTGCTTCTGGATTATCTACTTTATCTCCTATTACTGTCATAATTGCATTTATTTCATCTAATGGCATTTCTGCACTACCTGCAATATTTACAATAACACCTTTTGCACCTTGTATCATGGTTTCTGTTAAAGGATTTCCTATTGCTTCTTTTACAGCTTCTTCATTTCTATGTTCTCCTTTACCTCTACCAATACCCATATAAGCATTTCCCTTATATCCTATAATTGTTCTAATATCTGCAAAATCTATATTTACTAAACCTGGAGTTGCAATTTGATCTGTAATTCCCTTAATACCTTTTTCCAATACTAAATCTGCTTCTTTAAATGCATTTTGTAATGTTATTCTAGAATTTCCTTTTAATAAATTATCATTTAGAATAACTATTAATGAATTAACATTTTCACGTAATTCATCTATGCCTCTTTCAGCTCTAGCCATACGTACTTTTCCCTCAAAAGAGAATGGTTTAGAAACTATTCCTACTGTTAAAATTCCCATTTCTTTTGCAAATTGAGCTATTGCAGGGATTGCACCAGTTCCAGTTCCTCCTCCCATTCCGGCAGTTAAGAACAATAAATCTGTACCTTGTAATATATTTTTGATTTCTTCCTTATTTTCCATTGCTGCTCTTTCACCGATTGCTACATCTCCGCCAGCACCTAATCCTTTTGTAATTTCTTTTCCGATTTGCATAACATTTTTTGTTTTTGCTTCATCGAAAACTTTTACTTCTGTGTTAAACTCATAAAATTCTACCCCATCGATTCCATCTTCAATCATTCTGTTAACAGCATTGTTACCGGCTCCACCAATTCCAATGACTTTAATATTAATCAAGTTTTTTACATTTACTTTATCCATATATTATCTCCTTTATTTATTATATTTCAATAATATATTACTAGGTATTTTATAAAATATAACACTTCTTCCACATTATAACACGTTTTTAAGGTTTTGGGGAGTCTTTTTGAAATTTTTTTGAAATTTAATATGTTAACTAATTGCTCGTATTTTTATTCATTAAATTTTCTAAATCAAAATAGTTTGTTGGAATTTCTCCAATTATTACATTTTCGGCTAACATCACTTTTTCCTCTATTTTACCACTTATAGTATTAAATGGTGTTAAAACATCTATATTGCAATCTATTTTTGCATAAATCCTATGTATTGTTTGATTTATTCCCGCAGATTCAAATTCACTATTTATCTCCGTATCTAAATTTCCAATACTAGATATTCTAATAGGAACCTTTGGTCCTCTTCCAGACAATAAGGTAATTCCAGTAAAAGTTCCTAATCTAATAGATATATCTCTACTATCTTTGGAATTAATTTTTTCTTGTATTTTTAATGAAATCTGCGAGACAATTTTATTCATTAATGCTACATTTGCTTGCATAGAAACAATTTTTCCATCTTTATCTTTAATACTTGTAATTAGATCATTATATCCGTACTTTTCCATTACCTCATCAATTGTTTCGTGAACAATCTGTGTTGCTGTTGATTTTGCTTCACTAAAA
The DNA here is from genome assembly GCA_944392945.1 of uncultured Clostridia bacterium. Taxonomy (GTDB): domain Bacteria; phylum Bacillota; class Clostridia; order TANB77; family CAG-508; genus Merdicola. The sequence goes on from CALXYJ010000004.1 coordinate 78,637, forward strand.
CATAAATCATTAAATACAGGTCCAATAGTTTTTAACAAATAGCATACTGTTAATAATGCTGTTAATAATACCAATATAACAATTCTATATTTTTTAGACATATTTATTTTTTTCCTAGAATATATCTTTTCCATATTAAATAGCCTTAACTTTTTCTACATATCTAGGAATAAATAATTGTTGATTTACCATCAATTTATCTTCGTCTTCTAAATTATTTATTTGTTTTATTCTTTCCACAGTACTTCTATATTTCTTTGCTATTTTCCACAATGTATCACCAGATTTTACATAGTAAACAATTATACTATAATCTTCTTTATTCTCTAATTCTCCTTCTTCTAAATTATCAATTATATTAAGTTCTACTGTTTTAAACATCTTTGTATTAATATTTAAATCTATATTAATTTGAATATTGTCTGATTGTGATGAAATTGTATACTTATCTATATCAATCAAAATATCCAAATTTTCTTCATTCATTCCTTCTAATATATTTACTTCATAATTAAATGGAAAATTATACTCTTTTTTATCAATATGTGAAACTTCACTATTCTCATATAAAATACTTACTATTGCTTCTCCTTCATATATCGCCTTATTACCAGATATATTTATATTGTTTAAATTTGTATTAATACTAACATTATATATTCTGTTACTAGAAAGCTCCACATCAGATATCTGTTCTTTGATTTGGTAAATATCATTTATATTTTGCAATCCCACCATTGCTCTTACTTTTTTTTGTTTATAGTTTATACTGGCAAATGGCGTATATACATCTTGAATTAATTCTACATCCTTAGTTTCATAAGAATAGCAACTAATTTCTACTTCTATTTCTACATAAATAGAATTTTCATCTGCATTATTTAATTTTATTAAGATATTTTTTATACAATATTTAACATCACAAATATTTTCCTCTTGTATATTCTCCATGTCAATAAAGCCCATTATTGGAATAACTTTTTCTAAAAAGTTTATTTTACCATCTTCATTTAAATATAAGATTTTTACACTAACTTCTGCTTTAGCTAATATCTTATTATAACTAATCTTGAAATCTTTATTTATAATCCTTACTTCTTTCTTTAAAATCTCTACTATTTTTTCTTCCGGACTCAAAATTATGTTTTCCTTTGCAACTGCTTTTGTTGTATTTTTACCAATCATGGAATTTAATTGTACAATCTCATTAAGCTTCTGGATTCCTGAAACACCATTTATATCCTTTAATATATTTATTCCATCATTTGAATATAATCTAACACTTATCTCCACTGTAGTCTTGAGATTAACTTTTCTTCCATTTAAAACTTCACACTCCATATTTTTTAATATCATATTAGCATCTATATCTGCTTCAGAGACATCACTATCTATTTCTAAAAATTCTGAAAAATCTATATTACTATTTAATCCCCTTACCAACTCATCTGCACTATCTACCAAATATATAATATTGCAGTCAATTGTTCCATCCAATTTTACTTTTCCATTTATCAATTCTTTTTTATATATACAAATATTCCCACTTAAGTCTATTGGCTTTACTATATCTGGTTTTATATCTGGAACAATAATAGAACTTTCTAATGTAATCTCTTTTTTCTTCCTTTCTATTAGTCTATTTATACATAAGTTGTCTTGTAAAACTTCTATACTCATTTTTTACCTCCTTTTCTTTTTTATATTTATATGATTAAGGCAAAAAAAAATTCCTATTTCTAGGAATTTTGTTATCTTCTTATAAATCTATTTTTTTACTTTGTTTTTTATCCTCTAATGGTGGAATTAATGGACTGTATTCTTGCCCGTCAAATACTTGAACTTCCACTGTACGTGTAAGAACATCCGTATAACTATAAGTTACGTTTCTATCATTTTCTTCATATTTTACTATAAAAATATTTGGATAGGCTTTTTCTATTGTGGCTTCTTTCTCAAAAGTCCTGCTTCTGCCCAAAGAGCCTTTCACAATAATCTTTTGACCAACTTTTCCATCAATATCTGTTTTTAGATTTGCTATATCATCTTTACAAATCATTTTATCACCTACTTTTCAAAACTGAGTTTATTATATCAGTTTTGTCGAATAGTGTCAAAGCAGTCAATCGCATGTGTATCAACGGTTTTGCTTAATATATAGGCAAAAAATCGACTTCTTTCTCGATTATTACATTTTCATTACATTTAAATTACAAACTTGTTACTTTCTTTCCTTTTGCCCCTATACCTCCTATACCATCTTTTCCATCCCTTAATTCATCAGCAATATCATTTATTGTCACATAGCAATTACTGTCTGTTGTTGCTATTTTCTCTGCTACAATTAAAGGATCTGCAAAATCTATTAATACTCTGGCAGGTGATGAGGCAAAATTCGCACCAGCAGATATTAAAGCTTCAAAATAACTCTGGCATGCTCCAGCAAATATGACTAAATTTTTTCCTAATTCATGCTCTCTAGCCTTTTTCACAGTATTTACAAAAAATCTTGAATTCATATAATTATATATATCACTATAATTTCTTCCTTTTTTTATCATTCCATCATGACCAGTTATTACTAATATATCCGGTTTATATTTGGTAAGAATATCCTTAACTAGATATTCTTGTTTTTCTTCTGGAATATATCTTACTACAGCATTTAATCCCAACTTTTTATAATAACTATATGATTTTTCCATATATCTTCTATCTCCATCTAAATGTAGAATTCTACCTGATTGCATATTATCATAAGAATTTCTTCTACTATAAATTCTCTTTTCTAAATTCTTATTTTTCTCTTCTATATATTTATTAACATATTTTCTATCAACTATTTCTAGGTCATTCACTGGAATTTGCTCTATAATCCTAATAAATAGGCCTTTTAAGATTGCAACTTTACTCTTTTTCTCTGAAATTATTTTTTCTACTATATACACTATTTTCCTATTATCCGACTTCTTTACAACAGTGCTCCCTCTTTTTATTTTATTCATTATTATCACCTAATACATTTTATGTAAAATTTATTTAATATGTGTTGAATTATGTATACTGTTTTTGTTGACTTAATTGGTAAAAAATGCTATACTTATTATTAGTAGAGCTAATAATAAATAGCTCAAAATAAAAGAGGGAGGAATATTATGAAAGGAAAATTTTTGTTTCATAAAATTATTGCATTAGTTTTAATTACTATGTTTATTTCACTATTCACATGTGGTATCGCAGAGGCTAACTATTCTTATAAGTACAATGATTATATTAGCTTTCTATTTCCAGATGAAAATTATTTTGACAGAAAGAACTTTAAAGATTTCTTGAATTCTTTCAACAATTTTACTAAAGGATTAAATACTCGTTCTGACTATAATACCACAAAAAAACAAATGATAAATAAAATATTAGATTTAAGAGACAACTATTCTGAATCATCTGTTGTTTCAAATATTTCAACTAGACTCTTAAATACAATATTAGCAGATAATTCTAATAGTACAACAAATTTAATTCAAACTATATTAAAACAAATTTCTTCACTATTTAGTTCAACAATTACAACAATTTCTGCAGATGAAACTGTAAAAATAAACTCTGACACAGCTACACAATTAGCTGGTAATGACTATAGTGTAGAATTAAGTGCTAATATCTACTATGCAGGAGGATTAGATGATAATGGTAATCCAAAATCTGACAAATGGGTTGTTTTAATACATGGTTTCATGATGAATGGTCAAGCTATTACAGACGCAGTTGGAGAAATGTATATCAACCAAGGTTATAATATTTTAGCACCTGACTTAAGAGGTTCTGGTAACACTGGTGGAAAAACAGGAATGGGTTACCTAGAAAGTTTAGATGTATTTGATTGGTTAACATATATAAACGAAAGATTCCCAAATAACTCTAATAAAATATTAGTTCATGGTGTATCTTTAGGTGGAGCTACAACTTTATACTTATCAGGATTAACAGTTAATAATAGATCAATAAAAGATCTAAACGTAATAGGTTTAGTTGATGATTGTGGATACACTTCTATGACTGGTATAATAAAAGACTTATTAGGAACAGTTGGAGACTCAGAATTAGTATCTACAATATTAGGACTTTTCAATAAAGATGGATTAGACAACCTTCTTACAGATGATCAAATTAAAAACTTTGTAATTAATTATGTTGATGTTGGTTTAACACAAGATAATTATAATGAAAAACAAGATGCATTAAATAGCTTAAAAAATTGTGAAGTTCCTATACTTATAATACATGGAACAGAGGATACTACAGTTCCATATAAAAACAGTGAAACTGTATATAATGAAGCTATGAAAATTAGTACAATTCCTTATGTACAAAGATTTAGTGCCGAAGGAGAACCACATGCATTCATAGTAGTTGGAAATCAATACAATGTATATGAAGGTCATGTTCAAAACTTTATAACTAAAGCAGAATCTATCTCTGCAGGTAATACTACAGATAAAGAATCTGACTATGTAGAAGAAAAAGAAGAAAAAGGTTCAACTTTAGAAAAAATATTAAAAACTTTAATTCTATTTAAAGACATGTTATTCTAATTATCCAAATTAAAACAGTAGCATTTCTAAAAAGAAGTGCTACTGTTTTTTTCTGAATAATATTAATTTTTCTTAGTCCTGATTGTTAAAAAGAAAAAGACCATGCCTTTCCTACATATTTTTATCTACATTTTTTCTTAAAACGAAATAACTAGCAATCATTAAAATTGCTGTCATTAATAGTATAACTCCTATAACTTGTAACATGTGTTCCTCTGTAAATGTAAAGTAATTTTCTGGTTCTATTTCTGCCATTGGATTTATTGTTTGCACTATATGTGTAAGTTCATTTAAATTTACAGTCGTACCTAATCCTTCTACTGTCCACCTACATAATACAAAATTTGATATAAAATCGGTTATTCCTTCTAACTTGAATAACATTCCCGAAAATAACAATTGTGGCACCAAAATAAGTGGTATTAATGACATGGCAATTCCAGAACTTTTTACTAAAGAAGATATAAACAAACCTGTAGCTGCTGCTGCCAATATTGATAAAAATGAAATTAGCAACATATCACCATAACTACTAATTAAAATACTGTAATCTGATGATCCTACTATCTTTTGGAAAATAGTAACTAATAATAATGCTTGGATAAAAGCAAATATTCCTTGAACTATAAATTTTGAAAGCAAATATGCAGATAGTTTTAAATTCGCCATATGTTCTTTTTGTAAAATTACTTTTTCCTTACATATTTCTTGCACCGAATTTAATAACCCAAGCCATATTGATGCACAACCTATAGAAAACATAATTGCTTTTGTATCATCATAATTAGAGTATATATCCGAACTTGCCACAACAGCTAATAATACTGCTACTATTGGTGCTTGAGCTATTAATAAAAATAATTGTAAAAAATCATTACTTATTAATTTCATATATCTAGATATAAGATTAATTAATTGCCTTATAAAAGACTTTTTCTTATTTATTATATTTGTTTTATTTTCCGTTTGTTCTTTAGCATCTATTCTTTCTTCTATAGCTCTATATTTCTGGTACCATGGCTGTACATCTTGATTTAATAATGTGTATATATCTACAAAATCATCTACTCCGAAAAATTCTAAAGCACCTTTAGGAGATCCATAATAACATAATTTTCCGCCTTCACCAAAAAAAGCTACCTTATCACATAAGTGTAAATTAAGCGTATTATGTGTAACTAGGACCACTGTTTTCCCCATTTCTGCCATTTTCCTTAATGTTAACATTATACTTCTTTCAGTCCCTGGATCCAATCCACTAGTTGGTTCATCTAGGAAAAATAAATTTGGATCAGCAATTAACTCTACTGCTATACTTGCCCTTTTTCGTTGTCCTCCACTTAATTGCCTTATATAAGAATTCTCAAAATCAGAAAGTTGCACAATATCTAATACTTCTTTTATTCTATTATTTCTTTCTTTTCTTGTTGTATTATCAGGCATTCTTAATTTTGCAGCATATTGTAAAGTGTCATGCAATGTTAAATTAGAATATACTATATCCTCTTGAGGAACATAACCAATATTATTTTTTAAATTTTCATAATTTTCATATAAATTTTCTCCATTTATTAAAACTGTTCCACTAGTAGGCTTTTGTACACCACTAATACATTTCATAAAAGTAGATTTACCAGCTCCTGATCCTCCAACAAAAGCTACAAACTCTGAAGGTTTAATACTCATACTAGTATGTGAAGCAATTTCTTTAATTTTGAACTTTACACGAACTCTTTTTACTATATCTATGGCATCTACTTGAACACCTCGTTCTGAAATTTGATAAATTAGTTTATCTCCAAATAGCACGATTTTGGAATTACCTATAAGTATTAAATCCAGATTCTCTAATCTCTTATTTTCTGATTGAAATAGTTTTCTGCCATTTACATATGTTCCATTTAAACTGCCTTCATCTATGATTGTCATTTTATTTAGCACACAATTAATGCTCGCATGTTTTTTGGATATACCTTTGGCTGGCAATACTATATCATTACTTTTTGCACTTCCAATACTATTTTTTCCAAATTGTATTGGGTACATTTTCCATTCATCTAAATTTGTCCCTATAGACATTACCATAAGTACTCCATTATCTTTCTTTTCATTGTTACCAACTAATTTTATAAAACTACCTTCTGATAAATAAATTTCTGTAAAAATCTTATTATTATTGCTTAGCATATAATTTTCTCTTGAGGTATTTACTGCTAAAACTCCATAATCAGTTATTTCAAAATATCCTTGTCTATCTACCACAGAATTAGAAAATACTGTAATATCATTCTGTACATCACAACCAAATGTTATATATTTTTTATTTAATTTACTAATATTTATAGTATGTACTCCGTTATCATCAAATACCGTTAAAAAATAAAATTCATTTTGCTTAGCTTTATGCTTAAAATTTCTAAAATCTTTTGTTTCTCCCGCTTTATCTTTCATCTTTTGCTCCTCGTATAATGAACATATAGTCCATTATATATTTTTTTTATTTTTTAAAATTTTATATAATATCTATATAGACT
>CALXYJ010000005.1 GCA_944392945.1 uncultured Clostridia bacterium
TCATCAAAAAAACTGATAGAATTCTATCAATTTTATTTTGAATTTTTCTATCAGTTTTATTTTAACATTTACATATGATTGAAATTCCATTTTTTTAGCTCTAATGTGTAATTAGTACTATTATGAAATTCAAAAGAGAATGCATATCCTTTCCATGGGATAGCTTTGTGATTTTTGTCCTCAATGTACTCAAGACAGTTACTTAGTTCTCCATAATATTCCCGCATAAAGTTTTCCTCCTTTTTTATAAAGCACTTATTTATAAGTTTTTCTAGTTTTTTATTATACTATATATTGTTTTTTTCTAAAAATACATTTTCGTACTTTTGGTATAACTATTAGTTATATCAAGTAAGTCGTAAACATTATAAAAAACATAATAATAACTATCTTCTTTTTTGAATTGTTACATTTGCCATTCGTATTATATTATTTTCCAATACAATAGATAAAACTTTTTATAAATCAGTTATAAATTTTTGAAAATGGAGGGCAACAACTGTCGCCCTCCATAAAATCACACAAATCTTAAATTAATGCTTTTGTTTATAAGTGTCATAGTTACTTACTTAAACTATCCTTGCCCCAAAAGGTGCTAAAGATAATTTAGCAATTTTGAAAAACTGCAATCCAAAAGGTATTCCTACAATGGTTATACACCATATACAGCCGAAAATCAAATTTTCAAGAGCCATTGGAATACCAAAAAAGATAATCCATATTACATTTGCAAGTAATGATGGAACTCCTCCTCCATATTTTATTTCTTTTCCAAATGGGGCAAATGACATTAATGCAAACTTAAAGCATTGCATACCATAAGGTATTCCAATAATCGTTATACACCAAATTACTCCAGATAATATCCAAGAAAGCCCACTAAAGAAACCTCCAAAGATAAACCATAAAACATTTCCTAAAATGCTCATAATCCAATCTCCTTTTCGTAAAACAATAATTAATCTCTGTGTGATTTTTGCATAGTTACTTAACTATTGCTAACCAATAAGTTTGTATATAGTTTTATTAACTATTGCCTAAATTCAATTAATGCTTGTATGAGTATTTTATATATTTTATCAATTTTCTTTTCTTTTTTCCATTATTTTATCTTACAATATTCTTACATTTTTGTAATTTAAAAGATTAGTGATAAGGAATTTATTAACTCATCATACTCATTGCTTTACCTAGTAAAAGAATAAGATGCCAACTATGAATGTCGACATCTTTATAATTTAATTCCATCATTTGTTCTTAAAAATTCTAGTTCGTCCACATTATTTTTTTATGTGGACAATTTTTTTGATTTTAGTGTTTTTTATAAATCCTTATTTTTCAAGGCTTTTAAGCATTTTTACCATGACAGTTTTTATACTTTTTACCACTTCCACATGTTCGAGTTTTACTAATATTTATACTACTATAAATATTATCTGTATTACTTGTATTTACTCGTGTTTCAGTTTTTGAAATATCAATATTATTTGTATTTATTGTACTTATTTTTATAATAAATATTTTTTATTTGGCGACAAATTGGCGACATTGTCTACATCGTTATTTGTCTTTTATATGTTTTAAATTTTACAATATTATTTATCTTTTGTCTAGAATATTTTCGCAATTTTTGCAAAAACTAATTATTATCCAACTCTTGTTTGCTTTGCTGTTGTAATTCAAAGATTGTTTTTTGATTTTCTATTTCTGCTCTAAGCTCATCTTCTGTTGGTAAATATAATTTATATTTTGAAGCAAAAAGTTGCTCATTTCCTTTTAAAACAGAGTATCGTGCTATATCTTCATCAGTTTCTGAACATAATACAATTCCTATTGTTGGGTTATCATCTGGTGCTTTTTTTAATTCATCATACATTCTAACGTACATGTCCATTTGACCAACATCTTGATGAGTTATTTTTTTAGTTTTTAAATCAATCAACACAAAACATTTTAATATATAATTGTAAAATACTAAATCTATATAATAATCTTCTTTTTCTGTATGAATATGTTGTTGTCTCGCAACAAAAGCATATCCTTTTCCGTAATTCTATTAAAAATTTTTGTAAATTATTTATTATACTAGATTCTAATTCTGTTTCTGTAAAACTATCATCTAAAGAATATCCTAAAAATTCAGCTATAACAGGATTTTTTACAAATTCTAATTTATTCATTAAATATTGATTTTCATTTACTTTTTTCATTTCATCTATGACTGGCTCTTTGACTTGAGATTTCAATAATCTATAATAATACTGTGATGAAATATTTCTTTGTAATGTTCTAACACTCCAAGTTTGACTTAAAACTTCTTTTTCGTACCAATCTCTTGCGTCTTTATCTAATACTTGTAATAATGTTCTATAATGTGTCCATGAAAGTAGTGCATTAGATTTTGAACTCACTGCGTTCAAAATGTTTGGAAATGTTTTGTAAAAATTTAAAAAATAATATAAATTTCTTGAATCAAAGCCTTTTCCATATTCATCAGCTAATTCTTTTGCTATTTTCTTTATTATTTCTTTACCATAATTTGCTCTATCTTGTCCTTTTAATTCTTCTTCTGCAATTCTATATCCAATTAACCAATTTCTTTCTACTAGTGCAAGATTAACAGACTGAAAAGCATAATCTCTTGCCGAATCTATAATTGAACATATATCATTTAAAACATTATCTGTTTTAGAGTATTTGATAATTGAAGTATTGTCTTTATCTATTTTTTCTAAATCCATTATTTTTATACCTCCTCTTTTAATAATTATATCTATTTGTCTTATTGTTTTACATTCACTTATATATTATTGTAATGATACGAGTGTTTGCAATATTATTTACTTTTTTCTATATAATTAAAACAATTATATACAACTTAATAGTTGTCCTATCCTTTTATACTTTTAATTCTACTAACTTTATGTACTACATCAACTTCGTCCTCCGTAGGTTCTTCCCATTTAGATTCTAATTTTTTCATTAATCCTTCATCTAAATAGAAATCGGATCCTCCATTACCATCTAAAACTCTTTGATTTCTTTCTGCTATATTTTGTTTCCAAGTTTCATCATCTACACACACATAATGAATTTCACATTCAATACCATTATTCTTGTGATAATCTCTAACTTCTTTTCTTTCAGCGTGTGACCATAATCCTCGTTCAAAAATAACATTTGCACCTGCTTGTGCTATTTCCCCAACTTTTTTAGTTAAATATTTATTTAATCTTGCAGAAAACACATTGTAAAATTCTCCTTGCTCATTATTTATTAAATCATAAGTTGCTTCATCTGGAGATATAATAACACCATTCAAAGACTCTTTAATAGCCTTTGAATAATAACTTTTTCCACTACATATCTTACCACAAACTAAAATTACTTTTCCCATACAATCACTTCCTTATCTTTTCATCTTTTCTTGTTCTCAAATAAATTTCTTTTCTTCCCTTTTCAATAAAATCATCTCTATCATTTTTTACACCATATACAATAGTTTCAATAGGATAATATTGTTCTACTACATCTTGATATTCTTTTGCTTTTGAAATATCAATATTTCCATAAAGTTTAAGTATATCTTCCCCAAAGGAAACTCCTATTTCTTCTTCACTATCTTCTAGTAAATATATAAAATCACAATATTCATCAATTATTCCAGAATCTCCAAAATCAATTACTCCTACTAACCTATTATTATCATCTATTAATAAATGATTACAACTAAAATCATTATGACACAAACATTTTTTGCCATCAAATATAGTTGTACTATATAATCTTTGCATAAATGCTTCGATATATTGCTTTTCTATATCAGTAAGACTATCATAAATTGTTTCCCTTAATAATTGATATTCCTCTAAAACATTTTGTTTATTATCTATTGTATATGAACTTATTTCATCAAGGTCTAAATCGTGCATTTGTCTTAAAAACATTGCAATATCTTTTTTTAATAAATCCTGTTGTTCTAGTAGCATTGAAAAATAGATTTCAGGTGTTAAAAATTTTCCTTTAATTTCTTTATAACCTAATATAGATATTTCATCACTTATGTATGAATACTCGATATTAGGAATATTTACTGAAGTATGTAATCTTTTATTCAAAAAATCATATATTGCTTTTTCCTTTTCGTACCCTTTTTTCTTGTTAGCACTAAACTTTATTTTAAAAACATATTCGTTATTTACTATATATGCTTTACTATCATATCCTTCTCCAATCAATTCAATGCTTTCAATTGTTATATCGCATTTTTCTTCTACTATTTTTCTAATATCCATTAACAATTCTCCTTAAAATTATATACATAAACAATTTCGTCATTTGCTTTATTTCTACCACCTGCTTTTTCATAACACTTACAAGCAGAAATATTACTTTTATTTGTTATTAAATACATCTTATAACATTCAATAGATTTAGCATAATCACGAGCGAAAGATATTAGCCCAGTTCCATATCCTTTTCCTTGATACTCTGGCATAATATCAATAGCGTCAAGATAGAATATTTTTCTACCATCTGGTTTTAATAATATATATCCAAACGCAAATCCAACTATTTTATCATTCAATTTTGCGATAAATCCATAGTTGTTCTTATTCTCAATAAAATCTTCAAGTTTACTTATGCTATATTGAGTATTTTCATCATCCACAAAATCTAACATAAGTTCAAGTTCTTTCTTTTCTAATAATTTATATTCCATCACTTTCAACTCCGTTTATTATTCTTTCATTTTTATTTCTTGTTCTTTTAATCTTTGTATTTTTTCTCTCACTTCTTCTAGTCTTTCTTCATCTTTGGTATTTTTATAATTATCTAACGATTCTATTATACTATAAAATTCTAATCTTTCATTTATATATGGTATATTACTTAATTCTGGGTAATTTTCTAAAAATAAACTCATCAAATCTTGATAATCAGATTCAACCGTAACCATATCAGTTTTGCTACTTGCCCATAAATAAGGTTGTACACTATATCTAGAAAAAATTTTAAAATCATAGTCTATTGGTGCTACCATACATCTTTCAAAATCCAATAAATATAAATTAGTTCCATCAAACATAAAATTATCAAAATGTAAATCTCCGTGAATTAATCCAAAAGTATTATCTTTAAAGTACTTATAACACATATTAATTAAATCATTAAACATTTCTTCATCAAAATTGCATTTATCTCTTAAATATAAGACTTTTGTTTTTAGCATTTCTAAAAATTCATATCCTTTTACTACTTTTGAATGTAATGGTCTTAAAATATCAATCATTTTAATAACAATTTTTTGTCTTTCAACATCTGATAATTTATACCATAATTCATATAAAGTTTTTCCAGATACTTTTTCTATAATTTCATAATAGTAAGGAACAACACTTTTAGATATATCACTAGCATATAATTTAGGTATTCCATCATTTTCTTTATTTTCTTTATAAAAACTTATTTCAGTTGCAAATCTTTCTTCATTATCTGAATCAGTACAAATTCTAATTATATAATCATCAACTGAATATATAGTATTTGTGAAACCTGCAGTAATAAGTTTGAATTTTTTTCCTATCAATAACTCATTATTATCAACTATTTTTTGCACTACACTATCATAATTTTTAGTTTCTTCAATCGTTAATTTTGTAATAATATCATACATATCTCCAATTAAATCTAAATATCTATTAATCTCATCAATAGTCTTTAATACTTCATTTTCAGCAAGTTTCATTTCTTCTTCATCATTTAAAATTATACCTAAACTTCTTTCCAAATTATATTTAAGCCATCCAAATCTTCCAACTAGATTACCACAAATGACATCATACCAATCAACATCTTTAATTGTTCTATATTTAAAATATTCTTTAAATATTGCCACAAATTTTTCTTCACTAAAATTACCACTTAAAAATCCAGACCAACACAATGCGTCTTCCAATAACTCTCTTTCTGGATTTGCCACTCCTGCACATTCCCAATCAATAATTATAGGATTATCATTATTCCACATAACATTTTTAGGATCCATATCACTATGACATATTGTCTGATTTTTATTAGAGCTATTTAATCTTTGATTTGCTCTTTTAAGCATTGAATTATACTTTTTATAATTTTTCAAAAATGAATCTTTATATGACATTCTGTTAAAATTTGAATTATTTGCATAACTTTCCCAGTCATATAATCTTTTATATTCAACTGCATTAGGCTCTAACCCTATTTCTCTATAATCCAATAAATGGATATGTGCTAAAACATTACCTATTTTTTTGCAATGTCCAACAGTTATTTCATCATCTTTTAATGTTTTACCCTTTACATAGTCAAATACCATATAATACATATCATCTAACTTTGTTAAATAATTACCATCTATGGATAAAGCACTAGAAACATGAATACCATTTTGTTTTGCAAAATTAGAAACAGATTCAGAAACTACAAAATTTCCGTATGCTTCTTTTCTAGACATTATTTCTGGATTCAAAACTTTTACACAATAAATTCCTTTATCAGTTTCTACTTTAAACATTTTGTGCATTAATCCACCAGATATTTTAGTTACATTTATTACTTTACCCAAACTATATCTTTCGCAAAATTTTTCTATGTTCATTTTTTTCACTCTTTCATTATTATTTTTCTATCTCTATTTTTTAATATTTGCCGTATTTTTAATCTCTAACAATCTATTTTTTAATGTTTGAACTGAATTTTTGGTTAACTCTGTTTCTATATATTTTTCTTCTTTTCTTCTTTGGCAAAAATCTTCTAATTCTTTAATTGCAATATCAATATTAGTTTTATTTACTTTATCTTCACAAACTTTTATTGCTGTATTTATATACCCACATATAGCACAAGCTGTCATTGCTTTAAAGTATGAAACCTCAGGTAGATTAGAATTAAAATACAATTCTGTTGCGAAATTATCATCAATTCTTTTTGGATTTGTTAGTATTATTTTTTCAGCAATATATATTCCATTTTCACTAACTGTTTTATATATCTTTTCAGTTTCTGGAATTATAACCTCGCATAATGTATCTCCTCTGATTAGCCATCTAAAAATGTAATTATATGTTGAAATGCAAAATCCACCCATATCTTTTTGAGTTTCTGCATTAAGATTAATCTTTCTTTCGCAAGTAACTATTTCATTCAATGGAAATTTCTTTCCATCTCGATATTCTTTAACTGTTTGTATTACTCTATAAAATTTAATATTTTTATCAGCTTCACATTCAAAAAACTTACCTAACATAAATTACCTCCATTTTTGAATTTTAAATTCAATTCACAAAGGCATTATATCAAAAAAATTGCTTTTTTACAACAAAACATCGTTTGTTTAAAAACTTTTTAGAGAGCTAATTACGCCAACTAGCTCTCTAATTCTATTGAACATTTATATTATTTATATAGAAATGTTATATTCTATAATTTCTTCAATCACATCTAAATTTATTGCACTTTCATAAGAATCCGTTGCATTTTTTCTTGTTTCATCAGTGCTTGAAATATAATAATTTTCTGTAGTTTCTATATCTTTATGTCCTAACACATCTGCAACATCTCTTATTTCTACTCCGTTTCTTAAAATTGTAGTCGCATAACTTCCTCTCAAATCATAAAATCTACAATTTTCTATTCCAAGCTCATCATGAATTATTTTATATGGATATTTTATAATATCTGTACCACAATATTTACCATTATCTCTTGTAAAAACCATATTTGCAGGTTTCATTGATAATATATTTGATTGATTTTCTACTATTTGATATTCCAAAACTTTACCATATTGATTTTTCACTTTTTCTAAATGATAATACTTATAATCCTTACCGTATAAAAGCCTTAATTCCATTTGTCTATTTTTAAAATTTATTAAAGCTTTCATAAGTGTTGGGCTAATATGAATTTGTCTTTCTCCACTTTTAGTTTTTGTTGTTCCAATATACCATCTACCATTTTCATTCTTTTTCTTATCGAAAACAGAATGTCTAACATTTATAACTTTATTTTCAAAATCAATATCTTCCCAAGTTAATGCACATAATTCTCCTGGTCTCATTCCTGTAAAACAACTTGTAATAAATGCACAAGTAAATACATCATCATCTTTAAATCTTGTTAAGATTTTATCAATTTCATCTTGTGTATATAAATGTTTTTCAAAATCATTATTATCTTCCATTTTTGGAAGTTTTAATGTTAAACTAGGATTATATCTTATAAATCCATAAACATCTGTTGCTTCTCTAAATGTTCCTTTCATTACTTTTAATATATTTTTAAAATAACTTCTAGAAAAAGAATATTTACTGCATAATTCAGTTAGGAAACTATGCAAAGTTACACTTGTTATTGCACTTAATCTATATAATCCAAGTGAAGGTTTTAAATATTTCTCTATTATATTTTTATATGCTTCTTGTGTTGTATATTTCAAATTAATCTTACAATAGTTTTCATACCAAAAATCTAAATAATCATGATATGACATTTGACATTCTTTTACAACAATACCAGTTCTAATATATTCTTCATAAGCAACTGTTCCCGCCTCTTGTGCTTCAGCTTTAGTTTTAAATCCAGACTTTGTTATCCTTTTTCTTTTATTATTAACTTTGCCAATATCAAAGCAATATTCATAGCTTTTACCTCTCTTTCTAATTCTAATACTCGACATATTTATTTTACTCCTCTCCTTTTATTCTTTTTATATTCTCCAAATCTGATAGATCATTTCCTTCATTTTCTTTCAAAAATTCTTCAACAGCAGATTTTCTTATTTTAAAGCTTTTTAACTTTATCGCTTTTAATTTACCTTTTTTTATCAATTCATAAATATAATTTGGGCTTGAATGCAATATTTTTGCAACTTCATGTGTTGTATAAATCATTTTTTCTTCAATTACATTTGTTTTCATTATCTTTCCATCTCCTTATCTTTAAAATTATGTTCTCGTTCTTTTCTCTCAATTTCTTCAATTATATCTTTCGGAACTTTCTTGATATATTTTTCATACTTCTTAATTTGACTTTGCATATTCATTAATTTCATACTAGTTTCAAATTCTTTATCTTCAATTTGTTTTTTTAGCTCATTATTTTCTTCTACAAGATCCTTATTATTGTATTTTTGATTAATTACCTTTATTTCCAGCTCTCTAATATAATCTTTATATGAATTTACTTTAGCTGAAAATTTTTGAGCTTTTGGTACAAACTCTGATAATAATTCAATTGCTTCTGCTTTATCTTTTTTCATACCAATCAAATTTATATTTTCTATTACATTAGATAATTTATGATATAAATAATCCAAATTATCTGCCATTTTAAATAACCATGTTGGAATATGCTTTCTTTTTGTCACTTGAGCAGATTGTCCTCTTTCTAACTCATTCCATCTTTCGTGCATGAATTCATAATATCTCGTTTGCCATTCTGATAAACTCTTTTGATTTCCTAATATACTTTTAGCAGATAATTTACCCTCTTTATTAATTGGACAAAATACTAAATGCATATGTGGAGTTTTTTCGTCCATATGAACTACAGCTGATATTATTCTATCTTCTCCTATTTCTGATTTCATAAATTTTGTTGCTCTTTCAAAATATTCCCTTTTTTCTTTTTCAGATAATTTATTTATAAATTCTGGTGAAGCTGTTATTAATGTTTCAACAAGTTTTATACTATCTTTTCTAGTTTTACATCCATATTTTTTTATTAATTCCTTTATTTTTCTCGAGTATGTGTATTGTGGTTCTTGTACTATATGATAATTATATTTTGTTTTTGTAATATCTATATCAGGGTTGCTTTTATATGCTTCTTTTTTTCTCTCATTATGTCTTTCACAACTAGCTACAGCACCTCCTTTATCTTTCTTAAATCTCATTATTGTATATGCCATTATTTCATTTCTCCCTTCATTTATTGCATTTCTTTGTAGCCCACGTTTTGATGACGATAATGACGATGAAATTACTATGACACCTTTATTTATTTTTCAATTTGCATTTTATTATCTCATATCAAAACGTGAGAACACTCATATGCTTACCTATATGAGCAATTTTTGACTTTCAACCAGTCAAAAATCACTCATCTAATTTTGTAAAATTTTAATATCTTCGCCGTCATTCATTGAGCTAAAATTTTTCAAAAATGCATTTATGAGTGTAACACACTACACTTTTTACAAAAGTTGGTGTGCCAGATTTTCCCTCTGGACTTCCTACAATGACGATCTGACAGCTATATAAATTTAGCGTCATCATCGTCATTAATGACATTACCATAAATGCTAATGTCATTTTTAGCTCTGCTCTGTAAGCTCATCAATATCTTTCTTCAAAGTTACTAAACGAGCAGTGCTTGTTCTAGATGTTGTAAAACTTATTTTATTATCCAATAAAATTGTTTTACTATATTCGTTTAGAACTTTAGTAAGATATTGTGGTGTTATATCTTTTTTATCTAATGTTTCTAATAATTGTGTTGCAGTTCCTTGCCACATTTCTTTTTCATTGATGAAAGATATAACATCATTTATTATCTCTGGAGCATTCTTTATTTCAAGTTCTTTTTGAAAAGACCTTTCTATTAAATTCCATCTACATTCTTCAAATCTTAATGTAAATGTTTGATATTCAACATCTCTACCTGTTACAAATAATGTTGCAACTGAATCATCTCTAGATTTCTTTTCTAGTATAAATGTTGTGTCACTACTTCCCATTATTCCTGCTGTGCCTGATATTTTATTAAAAACATCACTATCATCTTGTTTCCTTAAATGATGAACTAATATAATTGCTAATTTATTTTTATCAGCAAATGCTTTTAATGTTGATATATCTCCATAGTCTGCTGAATAATTGACATCATTACTTTGTTTTCTTACTTTCTGAAGAGTATCTATAACAACTAATCTTGTATTAGGATATTGTTTTATTGCATTTTCTAATTGCATTACTAATCCATTCGTAATTTTATTTGATTCTATTGCTATATGGAAATTAGAATCTATCTCATCTGTTAACTTAAATAATCTTTTTTGTAATCTTGAATAAGTATCTTCTAATGCTAAATATAAAACATCACATTTATTTGTTTTTAAGTTCCAAATTTCTTCTCCTTTTGAAACTTTAATACACAAATCAAGCATTAACCAACTTTTACCTACTTTAGGAGCTCCACAAAACAAGTGTAATCCAACAGGCAATATCTCATCTACTATAAATTCATTTTCAGCTAGTGTTGTGTATAATAAATTATCTGCATTAATAATTTTTAAATCTTCCATGTTTTCCTCCTTTCCAGCAAGTAGCTTTAAACAACAAAAAAGGCTTCGTTTTTTTGAATTAAACGAAACCTTATATCAATATCTATATATTTTAAAATATCTCCCTAAAAAGCCATTAAATGATACAGAAGTTCCGTTTACTCTTACTGAAAAATTTTTGCTTACTTGCATAAAATTTTTCTTGACTTTTTTGAATAAATATCAAAAAAGTCATAAGAGATACCTAGAAGCCTATTTAATCCGCAATAAACAAACGTACTTTCTTTGTAAAAAAGTATCTTTTAATAAGCCCAACACATATCTGTTTTTGGACATTATTATATTATTGTTTACTGTGAATTAAATAAGACATCTGTAGCACTTACGACTTACACATTACTTCTTTATACTTGTTGGACTTTTTACTCACTTAACCAACATAGGCCGACGAATCAAAGGGCCTCTTACACATTCTGGCTTCCGATCAGTAGGGAAAGTATTTTCTCGCGAAGTACTTTTTAGATTTTTAAAATCAGTCGCTATTTTATCATTAAGTTACATAGTGACTCAACCTACAACAGGGAAATATCTATATTTAATTTTTCAGTTGTATTCTTATCGAATACAACTATCTTATATCATCATTTCCAAGATTTGTCAATCGTTTCGGCAAAATTTCTACTTGCAATTTTATTATTTGTTTTTTTATATCATTAAATGGTGATTTTTATCACTCCTCAGGAATTCCACCTGTCTGTCTCTGACAGACTTACACTCATTGCGTGGGACGGTTATTATCTCGCTCGTTCTATGACTATGTAAGAGTTTCATTATTTGTATTTAATGATTTAAATATTAAATTTTCAATGTGCTTTTAAAAAGTTTTATATCCCTCTATAAATAAAAGCGAAATGAAACTTCAAAAAGGTTACATTTTTATAAAAAAATTTTTCCTTCTATAATGAACAGCACAAAAAAATCTAAAAAGGGGACATTAATTTTAAAAAAATCAAAAAAAATAGAAGCATTTCTGCTTCTACAAAACTTTATATATTATTTATAAACCACATTATTACTTGATTTTTCTCTCCTTCATTCATCTCCATCATTTTAGCCAGTACAAATAATATTATTGGATATTTTCTTGCATCTAAAAAACTTTTTGAATATTCTTCATCCCATTCTCTTAAAAGTTTATCATATTGCTTGTAATATTCCTTTTTATCATATTTAAAATTTAGATATCCACTTGAAAAAACACAAACTCCAAATCTTAATTTATTTATAAAAGTCATATCTTTTATTATATCAATCACATTATTTACTTTATCCATCTATTTTTCCTCCATTACAAACACTTACATATTTCTTCAAATTTATTTGCAGTTTCATTTTCCATTTTCTCAGTTACTCTTACATAAATATTATAGGTTATATCAATATTTCTATGTCCTAGTCTTTTAGAAACAGCTTTTATATCTGCACCTGATTCAATTAATTTAGTTGCATGTGTATCTCTAAAATCATGAAACCTACAAGGAATACCTAATTCATAATGAATAACTTTAAATGGATATTTACAACTATCTGTACCCTCATACACACCATTTTTCTTTACAAAAACAAAATTTACTTCTTCTAATGCTACATCAATTTCAGAATATGCATTTACAATTTTTGTTTCAGTTTTATTATTATATAGACTTATAACATTTTTCTTATAATGCTTCATATATGTATCTCCATAATTAATTTTATTTTCTTCTTGCTCTTTCTTATAAGTTTTAAGTGCATTTATTAAAGTATCTCCAATAGGTATTATTCTATAACTGGCTTCAGTTTTACATGTTCCAAAATACCATACAGTTGTTGAATTGCCACTTAAATGCCTTTGTTTTGTTCCTCCAGCTTGATTTTTCTTTAATATATTTTTGTTTACACTAATTGTTTTATTTTCAAAATCAATATCATCCCAAGTTAAAGCAAATACTTCTGCAATTCGTAATCCTGTACAATATGCGGTAAGAAATGCATAATAAATACAATGATTATTTTTAAATCTTTCTAATATTGTATTAATTTCTTCATCAGTAAATATATGAGCTGGATCTTTGGGTGGTACATCATATTTAGGCAGTTTTAAATTTGTTGCAGGATTAACTTTAACATATTCATTTTCTGTTGCATAATTAAAAGAACATTTTAGTACTTTTCTAATATTGTTCAAGAAATTCTTACTATATCCTTTTTCGACATACACTTTATTTAAAAATTCTTGTAATGTTGTTTTAGTTATTTGAGATAAGTTATAAAAGCCCAAATTAGGTTTTAAATGTGTTTTAACTATATTACTATATGCTTCTATAGTGTGATACTTTAAATTTATTTTACAATGATTATCTAGCCAATAATCTAAAAAGTCTGAATAACTCATTTCGTTTGATACAAATTTCCTACCAGTATTTAAGTATTCATTATAAGCTATTGTTCCTTGTTTTAGTGCTTCTGCTTTTGTTTTAAAACCTGATTTTGTAATTCGTTTTCTTTTCCCCTCAATTTTAGCAACATCAAAATTGTACTCATAAACATTTCCTCTCTTTCTTACATTTACCATTTTATTTTTACCTCCAATCTGCAAATAACGATTGAACGAAAAAAGACTGGCATCTTTTACAATGTCAGTCAATATTAAACTTTTTTAATATTTTATTTTTGTCGCCAAGTCTCAAATATATTGATAAATAAGCACTTTTAAGGAATTTTGGCGACAGATTTTATTTGTTTGGCGACAAATTGGCGACAAAAGCTCAATTTTCGTATTTATGTCAATTTATCAAAATCTTGGTAACCCTTGCTATTACTGATTTCTTCCACAGCAGTTTTTATATTTCTTCCCACTTCCACATGGGCAAGGATCATTTCTACCAATCTTTGGTCCATTATTTACTATTGTTTGTTGTGCATGGTTTTTATCTGATTGTGATAGTTTACCATCTACTAAGCTTATTGCAGATTCATCAAATCCTTCTTTTGTTACTTTAACATTAGATGTTCTTACTACATTTCCAACTTTTTCTACATGAGAAAGAATCTTAACTACATCTAATCTGATATTTTCGTTCATTTCATCAAACATGTCTGTTCCTTCAATTCTATATTGAACAACAGGATCTTTTTGACCATATGCACGAAGACCAATACCATTTTTTAATTCTTCCATATCGTCTATATGATCCATCCATTTTTGATCAACAACTTTTAATAATACTACTCTTTCAAGCTCTCTAATCTCTTTTTCTCCGAAGTCTTTTTCTTTTTCTGCATATTTAGCATGAACTTTTTCTGTTACTTCATCTGTTACTTCAACAATGTCTGGATTTTCTTTATTCATACTATCTAATTCAGTTATTCCAAATACATCTGAAAGATCTTGAATTAAAGCCTCTTTATTAACTTTTTCACCTTCAGCTACATTAAAATGTACAGAAACTACAGAATCTGCTATAGAATCAAACATTTTTTCTATATTATCTTTTAAATCTTTTCCATCAAGAACTTCTCTTCTTTGTTTATATATAAGTTCTCTTTGTGCATTCATAACATCATCATATTTTAATACATTTTTTCTTATACTAAAGTTTCTACCTTCAACTCTCTTTTGAGCATTTTCAACTGCATTTGTTATAATTTTAGATTCTATTGGTAAATCTTCTGAAGCATTTAATTTATCATATACTTTTGTAATTGCTGCTCCACCAAATATCTTCATTAAATTATCATCTAAACCAATATAAAATCTCGAACATCCAGGATCTCCTTGACGACCACTACGTCCACGTAATTGGTTATCAATTCTTCTTGATTCATGTCTTTCTGTACCAATTATTTTTAATCCACCAGCATCAATAACTTTTTGTTTTTCTTCTTCTATCTCTTTATCATATTTTTTAACTAATTCTCTAAATGTTGTTCTAGCATTTAATATGTCTTGATCATCTGTTTCATTAAATGCTGTTGCATTTTCTATCATTTCTGGAGAATATTTTCTACGTCTCATTTCTTGTTTTGCTAGATATTCACTATTTCCTCCAAGCATAATATCTGTACCACGACCAGCCATATTTGTTGCAATTGTAACTGCACCATATTTACCAGCTTGTGCTATAATCTCTGCTTCTCTTTCATGAGCTTTAGCATTTAATACTTGGTGCTTAATTCCTTCTTTAGTTAAAATCTTACTTAATTTTTCTGATTTTTCTATTGAAACTGTACCAATTAATACTGGTTGACCTTTTGCATAACTTTCTTTTACATCTTTTACAACAGCTCTAAATTTAGCTTTTTCATTTTTATAAATTATATCTGGTAAATCTTTTCTAATCATTGGTTTATTTGTAGGTATAGAAACAACATCCAAATGATATATTTCTTGGAATTCTGATTCTTCTGTCATTGCTGTACCTGTCATACCTGATAATTTTTCGTACATTCTAAAATAGTTTTGGAATGTTATAGTTGCTAATGTTTTAGATTCATCAGCTATTTTAACATGCTCTTTTGCTTCGATTGCTTGATGTAGACCATTATTGTATCTTCTTCCATACATAATACGTCCTGTAAATTCATCAACAATTAAAACTTCTCCATCTTTTACGATATAATCTATATCTTTTTTCATAACTCCATGAGCACGTAATGCTTGGTTAACATTATGAACTATTTCTGAATTTTCTAAATCATTAAAGTTTTCTAAATTAAAATATTCTTCAGCTTTTTTAATACCTTTTTGTGTTAAAGATGCAGATTTTGCTTTTAAGTCTACTATATAATCATACTTTTCATTATCCTCAGCTTGATCAACATCTTTTACATCTTCTTCAACAATTACTTTTGCTTCCAATGTTCTTACAAAATTATCTGCTTTTTTATATAATTCTGATGATTTATTTGCTCTACCAGAAATAATAAGTGGTGTACGAGCCTCATCAATTAAAATACTATCTATTTCGTCTACAATTGCATAATTTAGTTCTCTTTGTACTAATTGTTCCTTATATAAAACCATGTTGTCTCTTAAATAATCAAAACCAAATTCATTATTTGTTCCATATGTTATATCTGCTGCATATGCTTTTCTTCTTTGATCTGGTTCTAGACCATTAACTACAAGTCCAACTGTAAGACCTAAAAATTTATATAATTTACCCATCCATTCACTATCTCTTTTAGCTAGGTAATCATTTACTGTAATAACATGAACACCTTTTCCTGTTAATGCATTTAAATATGCAGGAAGTGTTGCAACTAAAGTTTTTCCTTCACCAGTTTTCATTTCTGAGATTCTACCTTGGTGTAAAATAATTCCACCAATTAATTGAACATCAAAATGTCTTAATCCTAAAACTCTTTTAGACG
Source organism: uncultured Clostridia bacterium (assembly GCA_944392945.1). Taxonomy (GTDB): domain Bacteria; phylum Bacillota; class Clostridia; order TANB77; family CAG-508; genus Merdicola. The sequence goes on from CALXYJ010000005.1 coordinate 16,742, forward strand.
CTTCTCTAACAACTGCAAAAGCCTCTGGTAATATATCATCTAATGTTTTACCCTCTTCTAATTGCTTTTTAAAATACTCAGTTTTTCCTGTTAGCTCTTTGTCTGTTAACTTTGCCATTTCTGATTCCAACTTGTTTATCTGCTCTACTATTGGCATTACTCTCTTTACTTCTTTTTCACTGTATGTTTTAAAGATTTTCTTTAATACTCCCATTCGTCTTTTGCCTCCTAAAATTAATATCATGTGTAACTATATCACTAAAATGTTTTTTTCGCAATAATTTATTAAAAAAAACATATATAAGAAAACTTTTTCATATTATTTATAAATGGAGGTGCATTTGTTTTGTTTATATATAATATAAAAATTAGTGGAAGTCTACTGTTTAAAATATTTTTTATTATTGTTACAATTATAATTCTTACTGTTTTTTCTATATGTTGCTATAATCTTTTTGTAGATGCTAAAAATAATGTTAGTATAGCTGATAATTCTTCTTCTGTAATAGAAATAGATCCAAAAAATTATACAAATATATTAAAAGATTCTCATGAACATATTGATAATTATGTTGGTAAATCATATAAATTTTCTGGATATATTTATAGAGCTTATGATTTTACAGAAGATCAGTTTGTACTTGCACGTGATATGGTAATTAGTTCTGATTACCAAACACTTATTGTAGGTTTTCTATCAGAATATAAAGACATTAAAAATTATGCAGATGATACTTGGGTAGAAGTTACTGGTACAATCAAAAAAGTAGATTATCATGGAGATATGCCAGAATTACAAATAACATCAATAAAAGAAATAGAAAAGCCAAATGATGAATATGTTTATCCACCAGATGAATCATATGTTCCCACTGTATGATTCATCTTTCTAATATTGCTTTTACTACTCCTTTATCAATTAATGTACTAAATATGTTTTTTAATATGATTAAAATTATTGGTCCTAAGACCATCCCCCAAACACCTATAAATTTAAAGCCTGTATACATTGCAATTAAAGTAAATATTGGATGTATACCTATTTTATTACTTACCAATTTAGGTTCTAGAAATTGTCTAACTATAGACATTATTGCCCATAACACTAGAATTCCTATTGCTAATTTCAAATTACCATCTGCTGCGCAAATTACTGCCCATGGCAACATTATAGTTCCTGATCCTAGTATTGGAAGTGCATCTACAAAAGCAATTCCTAATGCAATCAGCAAAGGATAATTTATATTAATTCCTATAATATTTAATATATAAAATCCTATTAAAGAAATTACAAAAGAAACTAAAACTAGAATAAATTCTGCCTTTAAATAATTTCCTACAGATGATATTATTTCTCTTACATGTATTCCAAGCTTTTTTACCCATTTGGTAGGTAAATGATGTTCTATTTCATCAATCATATATACTTTGTCTACACACATAAAATATAGTGCTATTAAAGTTATTGATGTATAAATTGCAATTGTAGGAATTTGCATTAAAAAATCTATTAATTTTGATAAACTGTTTTTTATCCATGTACCAATATTATTAAAAAAATCATCATTTGAAGTTTCAATAATCTTTTCTACTTGTTCTGGTAATTTTAATCTTTTTATATCAAATTGTGAAGTAATACTTTCTATTTGTACATAAGCTTTATCTACATATTTGTTTACACCTTGCATTAAATTAGATGCCTCTGATATTAGTGTAGAAATTCCCCAAGTAAGTAACCCCGCAATAATTGCAATTGTAATTAAAAATATTATTATACTACTTGTCCTTCTTTTAAATTTAAATTTTTTCATAAAAAATTTTATCGGATGTTCCAATGTTAATGACAAAATAAAAGCTATAAGAAATGGCATATAAAATATACTAAGTTTAAACAAAAGTATTAATATAATAATACTTATACCGATTATTCCAATTCTTTTTATCACTTTTGTAAAATAGCCTAACTCTATAACCATCTTATCCTCCTATTTTTATTATATGTAAATTTATGTTATTTATGACTGGAATAGGAAAAAAGAGAATTCTCAATTAGAAAATTCTCTTTAAAATCATTGGTTACCAATTAAATATTGAACTTAATTATTCTGCATTTTTATTTGTTTTACTACAACAAATATCTTCTAATGTTGCACATACTCCAGTTGTATTTATCTGTTCGTTTTTAGCTAGATCTCCTAATGAAATCATTCCAACAACTTTAGTACCATCAACTATAGGAATTCTTCTTACCTTATTTTCTGACATTTTACTTTCAACTGTTTTTATATCATCTTCTGAAGTACAGCTATAAACATTACAAGTCATGATATCACTAACTTTAGTAGTATTACAATCTTTATTAGATGCAATACATCTTAAAGTTATATCCCTATCTGTTACAAGTCCAACTAAATTTTTACCTTCATCACATACTGGTACACAACCAACATGTTTTTCATTCATAATTTTAGCACAATCTGTAACAGTAGAATTTGGCAAGCAATAGTAAATATTATTACACATACAATCTTTAACTTTCATTTAATATACCTTCCTTGCTCTTAAATTTAAACAAATAAGTTACTGGTATACTATTATGATATCCTTTTATAAAAAAATAATTCTTACATTTTTATCCAGTTAAAAATCAGCATATGGATTAAATGTTCTCATTCCTCTATTTAAATATCTATTTTTATTTTGCATTTCTAATTGTCTTTCTTCTACTTTTTCCTTTATAACTAATATTTTAAGTAAATCTATAATCATGTTTTTCATATCTTTGGTATTTTCCTTTATTTTTAAGTCTTTATACAAATTCTCTATTATTTCTTCAAAATTATCTTTACATTTCTGGTTTTCTATTTTGTCAATTTTTTCCATCAAACTTTGGTAAATAGTAGGATATTTACTTTCTAAGTCATATAAAAAATCATCATAATCATAATTATAATATGTATTTTCTTGATTTATATTATATCCTAAAACTGTACTCATATACTCTTCATAATTTTTATCATACATTTTAAAAACCTCCTTATTTTATTATATAAAAAAAGACACTTAATGTGCCTTTTTAATTAAATTTCATTTACTAATTTTTTAAATTGATTTCCTCTATCTGCAAAGTTTTTAAACATATCAAAACTTGCACTAGCAGGCGAAAATAATACCACCTGTTTTTCCTTTGCAATTTGTTTTGCAGCAAGGACAGCTTCTTTTAAAGTTTCACAAAAGCAAATTGGAATTTCTACATTTTCTTTTTTCATTTCTTTTTCTGTTGCATTTAGTATCTTTTGTGCTGTATTCCCTATTAACACTAAAGCTTTTACTTTTTTAACAATGTATTTTCCTAAAATATCATAATCTAAATTTTTATCATATCCACCTGCAATTAATACAATGTCTTCATCGTATGCATTTAAACCAGCAATAGTTCTTGAAGGACTTGAACTTGCTGAATCATTATACCATTTTACGCCATTTATTTCTCTTACAAACTCTAATCTATGCTCTACAGCATTAAACTCTTTAATTGCTTCTACAGCTATTTTTTCATCAACCAATTCTTTTGTTGCAGCAAGTGCAGCACATATATTTTCATAATTATGTGTTCCCTTTAATTTAATTTCCTTGGTATTTAATATGTGTCTTCTTAATTTATTTTCACATTCTTTTATAATATTTCCATCTACAATATATCCATCATTTAATTTTTCTTTGCTACTAAAATATATAACTTTTGAATTTGCCTCTGTTTTACATTTTCTTGTAATTTCATTATCATAATTTAAAATTAATGTATCTTTTTCACTTTGATATTTAAATATTGTCTTTTTGGCTTCTATATATTCTTCATATGAACTATGTATATTTAAATGATTTGGAGTTATATTAGTAATTATAGAAATATTTGGGCTAACTTCCATTTCCATAAGTTGAAAACTACTTAATTCCAAAACTACTATATCAGTTGGTAATATTTCTGAAAGTTTTGTAAATAAAGGTGTACCTATGTTTCCTCCAAGATAACAATTATATCCTGCATGCTTTAAGATTGAATAAATTAAACTTGTTGTAGTCGTCTTTCCCTCGCTACCAGTAACTCCAATAATTTTACATGGACACATTTTCATAAGCATTTCTATTTCTGTAGTTACAATTGCTCCTCTACTTTCTTCTGCTCTTAATTCTGGCTTAGTTGGTAAACAACTTGGAGAACGAAATATCAAATTAAAATCATGTAAATTTTTTAAATTATCTTTTCCAAAAAAATATGGTATAGAATATGATGTTAATTTATTTAAAATCTCAGACGGTATTTCTTCAATTGTTCTATCGTCAAAAACTGTTATATTTGCTTTATTCTCATGCAAATAATCTATTAAAGGTATATTACTTACTCCCAACCCTATAATTGCTATTTTCTTTTGATAAATATAATCTTCAAATTCTTGTAATTTTTCATTTATATATTCCACTTAACACACCTCTTATTTAATGTATTCTAAAATTTTATTAGTTTCTTCTTCTACAGATTTACAATCTGTTACATCAATTACTCTAGTAATTGGATGAATCTTATAATATCCTGATTTTTCTTGTAGTTCATCTCTTGTTTGTATATGTTTTTTTAAATCATCAAAAGATATCTCACCTTTATATTGATTTAATTTTCTTCTTACTCTTTCATCTAAATCTGCTATTAATAAAAAATGATAGTCAATTTTAGGATACATATTTACTATATCTCTTGAAGATATTATTATATTATATTTCTTCTTTAAGCTTTCTACAATATTTCTTCCAAATTCATATAATTTTTCATTATTAGCATAATTACTAATTTTTGAAGTAGCTATCGAAGTTTCTAATGATTGTAAATCATCTTCATTTACTTTTTTGTCATGTATATATATAACACTTTCATTATTTTCTATTTCTATTTTTAATTTTAATTTATCCATAATATTTTTTATATTTAATGAACTTAATTTATTGTTATCTTCTTTTACATTTATTAAACCTGTTTTTAATATACCATATGTAATAGCTCTATATATGTTTCCTCCATGTAGTAAAATAGAATTTGGTATTTTTTTTACCAATTCTCTACAAATTGTAGTTTTACCTGTTCCAACATATCCTTCTATTCCTATAACTATATTTTCCATAAACTCCCTCCTTTATAACATTTGCAATTATACAATAATCTTTATTATTTTTCAAATTTTATATTTTTTGGCTTTTTTATTAACAAAATTAGAAATTTTATATAATTAATTTATGAATATTTTTCTTTTTTTATGTAAAAAATATAAATAGAATCTTTTATGGAGGTGCTATTATGGCTAAGAATAAAGAAAAGAAAAATAAAAAGCAAGGAAGTAATGCTGAAAAACATAAACCAGTTAATAATGAAACTTTAAATGAACAAAAATAATAATTTGAATTTAATTAGAATATACAAAGCCACTGTTTAATTATTTACAGTGGCTTTATTTTTATTAATTTTCTTTAAATTATTTTTAAATATTATAATTAGTATTCCTGCAATTATGTACATAAATATAATATTCAAAATTAATGCATTCTGCATTTGCTTTAATGGTAATAAAAATAAATCAAATATTAAATCAAAATTTTCTATATATGACCTATTCTGACCCAAATGAATACTGTTAGTATTTTTAAATACATTATAATTTGTATTTACCATCTCTTTTATTAATGCAGGATATCTATTATAAATAAATATACTATTTTTATTTCCATAGTTTTCTGTTGCATTTTTATATTTTTCTTGTGTTGCTTTTGTTGCAGATACACTATTCTTAGATTCATCCATTTCAGTTGTATATGTTCTTAATGTTTCATATACAGATCCAATTTCTATTGATTTTCCAATATTATAAATAGTAAATCCTAATAATAAAATTGCAAATATTATTAAAACTATTTTGGATATATCCATAAATAATTTACTAAAGCAAATTTTAAAAACAAACACAAGAGAAATTCCTGACAATATTATTGCAATATAAGTATAACTATTAACCCAAACTTCATATAAACTCATAAATTGAAAAGATATTACAAATGCTATAACTAACAAAATTATACTAATTAAGCCAATCGTTATTATATCTTCTTTTGAACATTCTTTATCTTTGGATTTTATAATTTTATATATGCATAATGCAATATTACTGATATATAATAATAAATTATATATTAAATTATTTATAGTAAAGAATCCTATTAATAAAAAAACTATTTCTATACCAATTTTTATAATTTTAGTTTTTATATTATCATTTGAATTTTTAGTTACAATATACCAAACCATAAAATTTATGAAAACATTAATTATTATATATAATATTTGTGAAGCTGTAGTTGCAAAAGTAGCATTTGTATTCTCGTCTATTCCAAAAGTACATAAGAATACTGACTGTGATAAAATAAATGTACATATTAATAATAACAGTATCTTTAAATTATTTTTCATTTTTGTCCCCTTTATTTAAATTTAATTATTTTATTCTTCTAAATATTTCTTTAAAAATTTTCCTGTATAAGATTTATCATTTTTACAGATTTGCTCTGGAGTACCGACAGCAACTATTTCTCCTCCGCCATCTCCGCCTTCTGGACCTAAATCTATTATATAATCACATGTTTTAATTAAATCCAGATTATGTTCAATAACAATTATTGTATTTCCTGTATCTACAAGTCTTTGTAATATATTAACTAATCTATGAACATCAGCAATGTGTAAACCTGTAGTTGGTTCGTCCAATATATATAAAGTCTTTCCTGTAGCTCTTTTAGAAAGTTCTGTTGCTAGTTTAACTCTTTGAGCTTCCCCCCCAGACAATGTAGTAGAAGGTTGTCCAAGTTTTATATATCCAAGACCTACATCGTATAGTGTTTGTATTTTTTGTTTTATTTTTGGAATATTACTAAAGAAATCTAATGCTTCTTCTACTGTCATATCCAAAACATCTGCAATTGTTTTTCCTTTATATTTTACTTCCAATGTTTCATGATTATATCTTTTTCCCTTACATACCTCACATGGTACATATATATCTGGTAAGAAATGCATTTCTATTTTAATTAAACCATCTCCATTACAAGCCTCACATCTTCCACCTTGTACATTAAAACTAAATCTTCCTTTTTGATACCCACGTAATTTAGCTTCATTTGTATTTGCAAATATATCCCTTATTGTATCAAATACTCCTGTATAAGTTGCCGGATTTGATCTTGGTGTTCTACCAATTGGAGATTGATCTATATTTATAATTTTATCTATTTTGTCTATTCCTGTTACTTCTTTGCATTTACCTGGCTTTTCATTAGAACCATTTAATTCTTTTGTTATGGTTTTATATAATATTTCATTAACTAATGTACTCTTGCCAGATCCAGAAACTCCAGTAACACAATTAAATACTCCTAATGGAAATTTAACACTTATATTCTTTAAATTATGCTCTGTTGCACCTTTTACTTCTATTGCTTTTCCTTTTACAGTTTTTCTTCTTTTTTTAGGAACTGCTATTTTTTTTCTTCCACTTAAATATTGACCTGTTATAGAGTTTTCTACCTTTTTTATCTCTTCTGCTGTTCCCTGTGCCATAACATTTCCACCATGAACACCAGCACCTGGTCCAATATCTATAATTTGGTCTGCTGCATACATTGTATCTTCATCATGTTCAACTACAAGTAGAGTATTTCCTAAGTCTCTTAGTTTTTTTAATGTTGCCAATAATTTATCATTATCTCTTTGGTGTAAACCAATACTTGGCTCATCTAAGATATAAAGAACTCCTGTTAACCCAGAGCCAATTTGCGTTGCTAAACGTATACGTTGTGACTCTCCTCCTGATAAAGTACCAGCAGACCTAGATAAAGTTAAGTATTCTAATCCTACATCTATTAAAAAGTTTAGCCTTTTATCAATCTCTTTAAAAATTTGTTCTCCAATTAATTTTTCTTGATTTGTTAATTCCAAGTTTTTTAAATAATCTCTTATTTTATTTATTGGCATGTCTGTTAATTCATTTATATTTTTATCTCCTACTTTAATAGATAGAATTTCTTTTCTAAGTCTTGCACCATGACATGCATGACAAGGACTTTCGCTCATATACATTTCATAAAATTCTCTCATTCCTTGTGATTTTGTTTCATTATGTCTTCTTTCTAGTGTAGGAATTACACCTTCAAATGGTGCACTAAATTTTCTTATTCCAAATGGTGATTCATGTTCAAAATCTATACATTCATCACCTGTTCCATATAAAATCTTATCTAGAAAATCTTTAGGTAATTTTTTAATAGGAACTTTAATATCTACTCCATAATGTTTTCCTATAGCTTCAAAATACATCTTAGCCATAGTTTCTCCTTTTTTCATAGTGCTAGCCCCAAATGCTTTTACTCCATCATATAAAGTTTTATTTTTGTCTGGAATAATTAAATCTTCATCCATTTTCATTAAATAGCCAATACCTGTACATTCTGGACAAGCTCCTTGTGGATTATTAAATGAAAACATTCTAGGTGTAAGCTCTGGAAAACTAAAACCACAATCTGGACATGCATAATTTTGGCTAAATAGTTTTTCTCCTTTTCCTGGAACATCTACCATAACAATATTATCTGCATGTTTTAATGCAATCTCTACAGATTCTGTTAATCTACTCCTTATATCAGATTTTATTACAAGTCTATCTACGATTAAGTCTATATTATGTTTTTTCTTTCTATCTATTTGAATATCATCTGATAATTCTACATTTTCTCCATCTATTCTTGCTCTTATAAAACCTTCTTTTAGTAAGTCTTTTATTAATTTTGTATATTCTCCTTTTCTTCCTCTAACTACTGGTGCTATAACTTGTATTCTTGTTCCTTCTTCTAACTTCATAATATTATCTATAATCTGATCTATTGATTGTTTTTCTATTTTCTTACCACAAATTGGACAATATGGAATTCCTATTCTCGCGTACAATAGACGAATATAGTCATATATCTCTGTTACAGTTCCTACAGTTGACCTTGGATTTTTTGATGTTGTTTTTTGATCTATTGAAATTGCCGGTGATAAGCCTTCTATTGATTCTACATCTGGTTTTTCCATTAAGCCCAAAAATTGTCTAGCATAAGAAGAAAGGCTTTCTACATATCTTCTTTGCCCTTCTGCATATAAAGTATCAAAAGCTAATGATGATTTACCAGAACCAGAAAGTCCTGTTATTACTACTAATTTATCTCTTGGTATCTCTAAACTTATATTTTTTAAATTATGTTCTTTAGCTCCTTTTATAATTATTTTATCATTCATAAAATGCCCCCAATATAAATTTATAATTTGCTTAATTATTATATTATATTTAATTTATAAAAACAATAGTTTGGTTTAATTATGTTATTTTTCCTACATAATAAAAAAACAAATGCAAAATTATATTACATCATTAATAAGTAAAAATTTTGCATTTGTATTATATTATCTATTAGAAAATACTGGATTTATCATTGGCGTATTATATCTGTCTAAATTTAATGAATCCAAATAACTTTTAGAAATATTACTTCCTAATAAAACTTTATATCCTTCTACTGTATCTTTTAAACATCCAACATGCTTGTTTCCTAAACTATCTGCTCCCATATAATGAGAAACATTTTTTTCAGAAAATAACATTCTAAAAGCTAAATTTAAGCTATCATCCCTATTTTTTAAGAGTTTCTTCATTTCATCTTCTGTTAATTCAAACGCAAGCATTCCTTTCTTGTTTGAATCTGGAACATCCAAATAATTCTTTTTAGCAGTATAATCAGCAATATATAAATTAGTAGTTATTTGGCTATCTTTATGAATTACTGTATTTACCTTTGTTACTCTTGCTAAACATACAATCTTTCCATTATCTGGGTCTGTAAAATAAATAGATGTTTTACCAGGAGCAATTCTAATATTATTATCATTAATTCTATTTTGTGTTTCTTCTTCTTCTTTTTGCATATATTTAGAATTATCTATAAAAGATTCTTCATACATCCTATCTATCTCTTTTTTCTCTTCTTGTTTTTTATTTTTTTGTTTTGCTATATTATCCTTTTTCATTCTCTTTAGCCATTCATTAGTAAGAACATTTTTTGCATATTCTGTTGCTTCATTTGTATTATCTTCTATACTTATTTGTATTTCCATCTTACTATCCGCTTTCATTTCTGCTCTTCCAATTGGTGTTACTTCATAATAGTTTAAATCTTCAAATTTTAGCCTACCTGATTTTCCTAATTCATACAAACCATCATGATATAAAAACTCATCTACTGAATAATAATTAGGAATCTCGAAACAAATTTTTCGTATATCCTTATCTTTCCCTTCTTCTGAATCATGGGAAAAATCCGCCACAACTAATTTTGTAGATTTACCATCTTCATGGTGCATTAAACCTATTTCCTTCATTTTTTCAAAAGTATAGGAATCAGAACCATCCATGCTTAATGTAGCATGGAATACATCTTCTTCTGAATTGTCTTTTGATATAACTACATATGAATGTTTTGAATAAAATGATTGATTAGAATAATATTCTTCATTATCATTTTCATTTTTACTAAAAAAAGCTTTTATTTTACTAAAAATGCTTTCCTTTTTAGGTATTAATGATACATTTTCGTCTTTTTTTCTTTTGAATCCAAACATTAAAATATCTCCTTTTATTTCTCCGTTTCCTATAAAACAATTTTATAAATAATATTTTTAAATGTCAATATCTACATAAAATCTTGTAGTTCTTTAATTTTATCCCTAAGTTCAGCAGCCTTTTCAAATTCCATATTAGAAGCACATTTAAGCATTTCATCCGTTAATTTTGTAATTATTTCCTCTATATTTTCATCTTTCTTTATAGCATATTTTTCTGATACATCTTCTAATACTGTAGCTCTTATTGTATCCCTTACAGATTTATTAACTGTTTTAGGTGTTATTCCATGTTCAGCATTATATTTCATCTGAATCTCTCGTCTTCTATTAGTTTCACTAATTGCTTTTTCCATTGACTCTGTTAATTCATCTGCATACATTATTACTTTTCCATTTGTATTTCTTGCAGCACGTCCTATTGTTTGAATTAGCGATCTTTCTGAACGTAAAAAACCTTCTTTATCTGCGTCCAATATTGCAACCAAAGAAACTTCCGGAATGTCTAATCCTTCTCTTAATAGATTAATACCAACTAGGACATCAAACTCTCCTAGACGTAAGCTCCTTATTATATCCATTCTCTCTAAAGCCTTAATATCTGAATGCATATAATTTACTTTAATGTCTACATTTTTTAAATAATCAGTTAAGTCTTCTGCCATTTTTTTAGTAAGAGTTGTAACCAATACTCTTTCATTTTTTTCCGTTCTTTCTCTTATCTGTTCTATTAAATCGTCAATTTGATTTTCTATTGGTTTTACTTCTATTTTAGGATCTAAAAGTCCTGTAGGTCTTATAATTTGCTCTACAACGTTTTCTTTACTATGTTCCTTTTCGTATTCAGCAGGTGTTGCACTAACAAATATAACTTGATTTATTCTTTCTTCAAATTCTTTAAATGTTAAAGGTCTATTATCATATGCAGAAGGTAATCTAAATCCATAATTAACTAAAGAATCTTTTCTAGCCTTATCCCCATTATACATTGCTCTTACCTGGGGTATTGTTGCATGTGATTCATCTATTAACAATAAAAAATCTTTTGGGAAATAATCAAATAAAGTAAATGGTGGGCTTCCAGGCTCTCTTCCACTAATGTGTCTAGAATAATTTTCTATTCCTTGGCAAAATCCTGTTTCTTTCATCATTTCTATATCAAAATTTGTTCTCTCCTCTATTCTTTGAGCTTCTATTAATTTACCTTGATCTTTAAAAAATTTTATTCTTTCTTCTAATTCTTCTTCTATTGTTGTAATGGCTCTATCCATTTTTTCTTTAGTTGTAACATAATGTGAATTAGGGAATATCATTACATGTGTTCTTGTACCTATTGTTTTACCTGTTAATGGATTGATTTCTGAAATTTTTTCTATTTCGTCTCCCCAAAATTCAACCCTAATAGCACTTTCACTTTGATCTGATGGATATATTTCTGCTATATCTCCTTTTGCTCTAAAAGTTCCTCTTTTAAAATCCAATTCATTCCTTGTATACTGCATTTTCACTAATTTTTTTAATATCTCATCTCTTGATTTTTGCATCCCTGGTCTTAATGATATAATCATATTCTCATAATCTATTGGGTCTCCTAAACCATATATGCAAGATACAGAAGATACAATAATTACATCTTTACTTTCAAATAAACTAGCTGTTGCAGAATGACGTAATTTATCTATTTCATCATTTATAGAAGCATCTTTTTCTATATATGTGTCTGAACTAGGTATATAACTTTCTGGCTGATAGTAGTCATAATATGATACAAAATATTCAACATGATTTTCAGGAAAAAACTCTTTAAATTCGGAATAAAGTTGTCCAGCTAATGTTTTATTATGTGCCAAAACTAATGTTGGTTTTTGCACATTTTGTATTACATTTGCCATTGTAAAAGTTTTTCCTGAACCTGTAACTCCTAGTAAAGTCTGATACTTCTTACCTTGTTTTATTCCATTACTTAAATATTCAATTGCTTGTGGCTGATCGCCTGTTGGTTTATATTCTGAATGTAATTTAAACATATTTTGCCCCCTATATTTTTATGCACTAAATTTTATCTTTCAAAATCATTCTATATCCTAAATTTACATCTATTCTTTTAATAAATCTAAATCTCTCATAAAATTTTTCTTTGTTCCTAGATGTACCCAGATATACTCTTAAACTTAGATTTTCTATTATTTCATAAAATCTTTTAATGTAAAAATTCCATAATAAATTTTTAAGTTTCATTACCCACTTTTATTATCAATTTCTAACTTTTCTTAATTATATTCTCTATTTTAGGTTTTATTTTTTTCCACATTTCTTTAAGATTTTGATATTCCAATTTTCCTTCAATTTCATCTATTTTAAACCATTCAGTTTGTTCTTTATCTTTATCTTCAATTTTTTTATTTGTTAACCCCATGTCTATTCCGATAAAGAAATGATTCTCTACATTTTCACCTGATGAACTTTTATATCTAGTAATACTTATTTCATCACTAATTATTTTTACTTCATGTCCAGTCTCTTCTATAGTTTCTCTTATGGCACAATCTATTATAGTTTCAAACTTTTCTAAATGTCCTTTTGGAAAAGAATATTCTCCATTTCTTAATACCAATGCTATTTTCTTTTCATTCATATTTATTAAAATACATCCTGCTTTTTTTACAATATCCATGATCTATATTTTACTCCGACTTATTATATTTTATTTACCAAACAAATTATAGCTTCGGAAAATTAGAAATAATTCAAATCACACTTTAAATTTTGCTCGTAAATATCATATTATTTATACCATACTTTATATAAAAATACAATAAAGTTAAAACTCCAATATGAATAATTTTAAGCGATCCTTTTTAGTAACCTTATTATATTTTTCATTATTTCTACATATACTATTTTACAAGGAGTTGATCAAATGTTAGATAATTACCCAACCATTCCTTATATAGGATTTAAAGATGAAAATCTAAAAACACCAATTACTTTTCCAGCTCAACATCAAAAAGTTCAACCAGGATTGGAATATGAAATGAATCCACAACCATTATATGAAGTACCTAATCATATTCCTGGTAAAAAACTAGAAGATAAAGTTGCCATAATATCTGGAGGAGATAGTGGAATTGGACGAAGCATAAGTTTATTGTTTGCTAAAGAAGGAGCTAATATCGTAATTAGTTACCTTAATGAGCATGAAGATGCAAATTATACAAAAAAATTAGTTGAAGAATGTGGTAGAAAATGTATTTTGATTCCAGGTGATTTACGAGATGAAAATTTATCTACTTATATAGCTGATACCACAATTAAAAATTTTGGTAAAATAGATATATTAGTAAATAATTGTGGTGTGCAATTTCCACAAAATAGTATTTTAGATATTAGTAGTAAACAATTAAAAGCAACCTTTGAAACAAATGTATTTACATTCTTTTATTTAACTAAAGCTGTTTTACCACATTTAGAAGCTAATAGTAGTATTATTAACACTACTTCTATTACTGCATTTGCTGGTAAGAAAAATTTAATAGATTATTCTTCTACTAAAGGTGCTATTACCGTTTTTACTAAATCTCTTGCATTATCTCTTGCCGATCAAAAAATAAGAGTTAATGCTGTAGCTCCTGGACCAATTTGGACACCATTAATTCCTTCTTCTTTTAATGAACAAGAAGTAGAAATCTTCGGTACAGAAACACCTTTAAAAAGAGCTGGTCAACCATTCGAGCTTGCACCTGCATATTTGTATCTTGCAAGTGATGACTCTAGGTATGTTACTGGACAAATAATTCATGTAAATGGTGGAACTATTATTTAGCATAAAAAAATTGAATGCAAGATTTCTATACTTTATTAAATATAGAAAATCCTGCATTCATATAATTATCTAGTACATAACCTTCTCGTAAATGAGAAGGGTTCTGCATTTTAAATTATATTTTTAAAATAACTGCATTAGCTGTTAACCCTGCTGCTGTCCCTGTAAGTATTATTGTATCTCCTTCTTTTACTTTTCCTGCCTCTAACGCTTTACAAAAAGTAAATGGAACCGATACAGATACCATATTTCCATAATCCTGAACAATGTCAATATACTTTTCTTTTGGAATACCTAATTTTTTCATTATTAACTCCAAAGCTCTACTTGCTTGATGAGGTATTACCATATCTATATCAGAAATGCCAAGACCTGACTCTTTAAATAAAGTTTTAAAAAATTTAGGTAATTTTCTTGCTGCTAGCAATAAAACTTCTTTTCCTTTCATATCGAATAGATAATCTGAAACATGTTCTTGGTCAAAAATCATACTAGGTTTTAAAGTTCCTCCGCCTCTAATTTCTGTAGAATGAGCACCTTCTGACCAAGTTTGTTGTAAACTATATATTACTCCTTTTTTCTTGTCGTTCGACTTTTCAAAAATAATTGCACATGCACCATCTGCAAATAATTCATAACTCTCTTTTTGATTTTTATTTAATCCTATTGAAGCTTTTTCACTTGCTACAATTAAAACTCTTTTATATCTTCCAGCTTCGATTAAATATGACATTATATCTAAAGCTGATATAAAACTAGTACAAGTTGTATTTATATCCATTGCTGGTATATTTGTACCTTTTGCTATCTTTTCATGAATTAATGCTGCCGTACATGGTATTAATTGTGCACATACAGCAGAAGTAGAAACAATACAATCAATATCCTCTATTTCTAATTTTGCATCTTCTAGAGCTTTATTTATTGCTTCCACTGCCATATCAATTTGTGTTATATTATCTTCCTTTACAACTCTATGCCTTATCTGATTTCCAAATTTCACAAAATTTTCTGGTATATAAGTTCCATATCCTGCTATCTTTATATTTCTCATTTTATTACTCCTTTACCAAAGATTCCACCCTTTTTAATTTCTTTTTCCTATCATAAAAATATTTTTCAAATTCTATTTTTGGCAATCTAAAATTTAATTGTTCTGATAATTTCTTAAATTCGTCATAAATCTTTTCTTGTAATTTATCATTTTCATCCATATAAATTTTCACTTCATCTTTAGTTATTTGAACACACCTATAATTATTAATCTCCCCCGCAAATAATATACATCTTCTTATAAAGTCAGGATATACCCTTACATCGTTTTTCCCCTCTTTTCCATAAAAAACAAAAATATCATCTTCTCTTCCTTCGATTTCCTTTATAATTGTAAAAGGTGATCCACATTTACATTTTTCATGACCTTCCACTAATATATCATTTAGCCTATATCTAATTATTGGTTGAGACTTTCTTGTAAAATCGGTAATTACTGGAATAAATCTATCTTTATCTAAATACTCTTTTTCCACATATACAATATCTTCATTTAGATGTAATATACCATATTGGCATGTAGTTGCTAAACATCCTTCTGTACATTGATATATTTGGTAAATTATATCTTTTTTAAAAGCCTTTTTAATATATTCTTCATCTTTTTTTTCTAGTACTTCTGCTATTGAAATAATTTTATTTGGATCTACATCCCTTTTATTTTTAGCAATTTCTATTAAAACAGATGGTTGTCCAACTAAAATATCTGGCTTAAATTCTTCTAAACATCTTATATTTTCTTCCATTGGCTTAAATATATCAAAAAATTTAAATTGTACTTGCCTTGAATTTAAGCTTTCATATAAATTACTATCAGCTCTCATAAAAAAAGCAATTTTACACCCCTTGTATAAATCATTTCCTAAATATTTTGCTAGAATGTAACCAGCCCATTTATCTTTTTCATTGTCTGATACTAAAAATATTCCTCTTGTATCTGATGTTCCAGAACTTAATCCAACTGTTATTCCATTTAATTTATTAGTAAATTCTCTCGTTTTTTCGGAATTAATTGCAAAATCCAAAGCTTCCTCTTTATTTATTCCTATTGTATTTAGATCATTAAAATTCTCCATCATTATTTTTTTATTAATTATAGGAAAATCTTTTAATTCGTTACTTTTAATTTTTTTATAAAATTTAGAATATTTTTTAATAAATCTAATTTGTTTCTTAATTTTTTTATTCTGATACTTCTTTAATTCTTCTCTACTATTAAATTTCCTATGTTTATATTTTAAATAATACATATATATTTTTAATTTATTACTCATATACTTTTTCCTTTACTTCTTCATGTGAATATATAATTTTGATTTCTTCATTTTCCTTTTTTAATTTTTCTATACTTCTTATATTTTTAATATATTCTTTATTATTATCTTGGATGAATTTAGGAATATATTTCATATTTTCTATCTCATCATTAAATCTACTTCCCCAACTTGCATCTGCTACAAAAAATAATTTATATTCTGGCACATATATTCCTATTTGCCCAATACTATGTCCATCCAATTTTATGGCAAGTATTGTCCCATCTCCTAAAACATCATAAATTTCATTAAAATATTTATTTAACAAATTATCCTTTATGTGATCTTTTAAAATCCTAACTTTCTTTAATTCTTTTGGTACCATATTTTTAAAAACTAAATTTTTTATATTAGGCTTTTCTAAATTATTAAATACTTCCATGCTTGTAATTAACTCATAATCCTTAAAATATTTTAAAGCTCCAATATGATCTGGATGAGAATGTGAAATAATTATTTTATCAATATGTTTATCTCCTATTTGATTTAGTATCAAATCTTCTTCTTTAAAATATGTTTTATTGCATAAATTATATATTTTAGAAATTATTCCATTTTCGTATATTAATTTAGAATATCCTGTATCAAATAATATATTTCCAAATTTATTATGCTCGATTAAAACAGATAAAGCGGTAAATTTAATTTTTTCTTTTTTATGTCCTTTTAATATAAATTTCATATTATTTATACAATATCCGCATTCATATAAACTAATTCTTTTTATTTTCTTTCCACCATTTTCCATAAGCATTTATTCCTTCTTGTAAAGTTATTTTAGGTTTATATCCTAATTTCTTTTTAGCTTTTTCTATGTTTAAAGTTTGCGAAAATCCCAATGTGCAAACCGTATATTTAGTTAAATTGGGTTCTTTTTCTATATTAAATATTTTATATATTTTTTCTACTATACAAGCTATTCCATACACCACAGAAAAAGGCAATTTTAAATATTTTGGTTTTTCATTAATTGCTTGTAAAAAATCTTCTAATATTGTTTTAAATTCAGTTGGTTCACCATTTGTTATATTAAATACTTCTCCATTTATATTTTCGGTATTTAACGCTAATTTACAAGCCAACGCTACATTTTCTACACAAGTTATATCCACTAAATTTTTGCCATCATTAAAAATAGGAATTCCAATTTTAGAATTTGCATTTAAAAGTCTTGGAATAAGGCTTGGATCTCCAACTCCAATTAGCCCTCTTGGTCTTAGAATTACTGTATATAAACCTTTATTATGATATTCCTTAAGTAAAGATTCAGACATTATTTTAGTTTTTATATAATAATTTAATTCATTTTTTTCGTCCACATCATTTTCACTAATATTTAGTTCATCCTTTTTCTTTGTATATATACTTGGAGATGATATATATACCATCCTATTTACTTTGTATTTTAATGCCATTTGTGCTACATTATCTGTTCCTAAAACATTGGAACTATAAAAATCTTCCCATTTTCCCCATGCACTAGATAATGCTCCTGCATGTAATATTTTATTTATTTTTTCTGTTTTAAATATTTTTTCTAATTCGTCTATTTTAGAAAAATCTATTTTATAAAATTTACATTTATCACTATTTAAAGTATTTCCTATTTTCTCATTTCTCCCAATGGCTATAATTCTTATATTCTCCTGTTCTAATTCTTTAATAACATATTTTCCAAGAAATCCTGTAGCCCCTGTTAATAAAATAGTTTCCATTATATTCCCTCATTTATATATTTATCTATTATTTTACATGCTAAATTAGTTCCATCATATGATTGCATGATTTTAGAATATTTACTTAAATTCTTATTATACTTATTTACATATTTAATTTCTTTATTTAATTTTTTATAATCTTTTGCATATCCACCAATCTTTTTATGTTTACATATTAATGCAGTAAGCCTTTGTTCTTCTTGCATAGGTATTGAAATTTGCTTTACATTTAAATATATTGCTTCATAAACTGAATTTAATCCTCCATGATTTATAAATATATCAACATTTTTCAGAAATGAAATTTGATCGACAAATTTATATATATCAACATTTTCAATATTTATATCTTTATTAAAAATAACTGCAATTTTTGAATCTTTTAAATCATTATTTTTAAAAATTTCTTTTAAATCTTCTACCCTTAATTTATAAATGCTTCCTAATGAAATAAAATATCTATATCTTTTTTTATATTCTTTATTTTGCTTATTTAATCTTTCTCTTATTGTTGTTCCAACAAAATAGAAATTTTTATTAAAAGTTTTTACAAAAGGCTGTATTTCTTTTGGTGTTAACACAATAGTTTTATCTCCTGAATTAACGAAAAGATCCACCACTTTTAATTTAGGAAGTTTATATATCTTCCTAAATTCCTTTTCTTCTTTTATATTAAAGATTAAATCTTTTCTAAATCTTATAAAAGTTTTAAAACTTTTCCAAAACATATTTGAAAAAAGAAATACCAATAAATTATATGCTAAAGTTGTTTCAATACACACTGATTTCTTTTTCTTTTTATATGCTAGATTTTTTGCAAAAGAACACATAGAGTCATATAAAATTAAATCTACATCACTATAATCTATTTCGTCAATATAAAGTTCATAAGCCTTATGATTTAAATCAGTTAATGCTTTTAATAATTCTACAAAATTAGATGTATATTTTTCAATATCATTTATGTTAAATTTTATTTTATATTCAATAAATATTGCTCCTATTCCTTCTATTGCTTTCTTATATTCTTTGTTAGAATAACAAAATATTTTATATCCATCATTTATCAATTTTTCTATTATTGGTAATGTGGAATTTATATGTCCAAATGCTGGGGTTGTGAAAAATAATATCTTTTTATTCATGCTCATCTTTCCTAATATTTTTATGTGCATATTATATCATAAAAAAATTTATTCAGCTGTCAAGTTTCGACAGATTTTGCAAATTTATTGCTATATACTATTATAAAAATTATTTACTTCATTTACTACATATCATAAATTTTATTTAAGGAGGTACCCTACATTGTACAACAAACACTTATATTGTTTAGTAATGAACTGTTCTTCTGACATCATGGATATACATCTGGATAATTTTGAGCTTGAATTTCTTAACAAGCATAATATTTCCTATTCTAAAAAAGCGGGTAATTTGTTTTCAGTAAATTGTGCTCAGCTTAAACAGAAATTTTGTAACTGTTAATTAACACTGTATATGTAGTAAATTCATCTGTGTAAAAATCTGTAATTTTACGCAGTATACCACTTAAGGTAAAATAGTTAATAATTTTTAAAAGGGTATATAAGTTCTGCTTATATACCCTTTAATCTATTTGTTCTTTTCTTTATTTCTTTTATCTTGTATTTGCTCCATTTCTTTTTCTGTAATTAATGTTACATTATTTTCTTTTGCCCATGCAACACATCCCTTAAGCACTGTATTTAAAAATACTCTTGGAACTTTAACCAATTTTTGGCATGCTTCATCAGTAAATTTTACTTCTGGATCTAATCTTGAAGCAGCATATTTTACAGTATCTAAACTTATTCCTTTGCTTGCAGGTATTGGCTCACATATTGGTCTTTTAAATCTAGTATACCAAAAGTTCTTATTATCCCTATATCCATAATCTACAGGTACAGAAGGAAAATTTCTATTGTTAACACCATTTATTATTGCATCATAATATCTTGGTTTCATTAATATATGATCAATCTTTAATATAAAATGAGCTCCAAATTCACTTGTTATACCATTAAAATTATGATATGGTGGTTTGTATTCATCTTGTACTGTATCATTTTGAGCATTATCTAATTCTTTTACCCAGGTACATTCAAAAACTTGAAAAGCCTCTTGTACTATTTTTGGATATTTTTCATTTGGATTTTCTAATGCTCTTTTACCATCAACTAGTGTAAATATTGTATCCTTCATTTTTTCTTCTGTTGTTTCTCCAGGATATCCTAATCTTACAGCTTCTTTAAAATATTTTCTTTTATCTGTTATAAAATTTATTGAACACTTTCCTGTTCTTAAAATATTTTTAGCTGTATTAGAACTATTTCTGCAACATAAAACCATAGCATAATATTCTTTACCAGCTATATAATATGGAAAACATAGTGAATATGATCCTAAATTTGTTTGTCCATTTTCGCTTAATGTTCCTATCTCTGTTGTAGGCATAGGGAAAAAACTTGATGTTTGATAAAAATTATCTACAATTCTTAAGTCTCTAAAACCATTCATCTCTTCTAATTTCTTTGGTTCTTCCATACTATTACTTCCTTTCTCTTTAGTTAATACATATACAAAATATCACAACTTTTATATTTTTTCAATAATTATTAATACAAAAACCCCTAACTCAAACAAGTTAGGGGTTAAAATTATTATTCAATATCTATATATTTTTTATCTGGAAGTTCTTTTGTTTCATCTTTTTTATTTATCTCTAATGTTAGTGTACCATTTTTAAATTTTGCTTTTATATCTTCGTCTTTTACATTATCTCCTACATAAAAACTTCTTGAACATTCGCCGATATATCTTTCTTTACGTACATATTTACCTTCTTCTTTATCTGATTCATCTTTGTTTACACTTGCATGTACTGTTAAGTATCCATCTTGGATTTCTATTTTTATATCATCTTTCTCATATCCAGGTAAATCCATATCAATTACATATTTATCTTTTTTCTCCTTGATATCTGTTTTCATTACCTTACTTTCTGTTCCTGTAAAAAATGGATCTCTAAACATATCCTCAAATAAATCAAAATCATTTCTTCTTGGTATCATCATCATAATAATCCTCTCCTTTTAATTATTATTTTTATGTGTTGACACCTTTATTCTTAGGTAGCACATATTGTAAAAGTCTTTTAACTTTTTACAAGTATATTATATATCCGTTTTTAGCAATGTCAATAGAAGAGTGCTAAAATTCACAAAACTTTCACATTTCTATTTTTCTTTATATTAACATAATTTTATATACTTTGTTGATTTTTTAGCATTTTGATGATATAAATAATACATAGCTTATATAAAGGAGATTTCATTTATGCAACTCAAGGTTTTTATTAATTTAGATGAGCCTCTTGTTTTACCAATAAATTATAATCATATTTTGCAGGGAATTATCTATAACTCCGCAACTGGAACAAATAGATTTTTTACTAAACAGTTACATGATAAAGGATTTGAAAATTCAATCAATTTGAATGATAAATTTAAATTATTTTCTTTTAGTAAAATAATCGGTAAATATAAAGTAATTTCTAAAAATATACATTTTTTTAATAAAATATTTTTTGAAATTAGAAGTATTGATGCTTATTTTATTCATATTATTTATGAAAGTTTTTTAAAAAATGGTATAAAATTTAAAGATAGGATTTTTAAACCTATCTTAAAAATTGAAGATAAGGTAATTACCGATAATAGTATATATATTCAAACACTATCTCCAATTGTTGCTATTTTAAAAAGTGATGACAAAAAGACTCATTATTTAACACCTCTTGATAATGAATATATTCAATATTTAAATAATAATTTTAATAAAAAATATCAAAGTTATTATAATAACTATCCTAACACTGATTTAGAAATTGTTATCGCAGATGTAAGTTACAAAGATAAATGTGTTACTAAATTTAAGGGAATATATATTAATGCTTGGAATGGGAAATTTTATATTAATTCTTCACCAGAATGCTTAACTTTTATTTATAATGTTGGGCTTGGATGCAGAAATTCTCAAGGATTTGGTCTTTTTAATATTATAGAAGAATAGTTTTTTTAAATGTTGCATTTTCTATTACTGAGTCTGAAACAGTTCTATATGTAGCATTTTATTATTAGAATCCTAAATCTTATATTACTTATTAAAGTTTTGAAACGATACATCAACTGTTAATACTGTCGCTTCGTATTTATTTTATTTCTTAGGTTTAAATATTAAGTATTTCTACATTACTTATATAAGTTAAAAGTACAAAAAATAACACTTCAAACTCATGTTTTGAAGTGTTATTTTATATTAAATCTTTTTATATTTTGGCAATCTTAAACCACTAATTTTAACATCTTTTCCATTCCTATTAATTACTCTTTTTTGTCGTTCATTCAATCCTTCTATTCCAAGTGGCTTTTCAGATCCCTCACTAATTTTAGGCAATACCATTAAAATATATGGATCACGTAATTTATTACTTTTATTGTCCATAAACCAGAAATGCCCTGCTAAAGTTGCTTGTCCTCTAACCATGTGAGTAGATAAAGGATATGTGATCTTGCATTCAGGATAATTTACAGACATATAATTGAAATTATATATTCTAAGTGCATCTTTCATTGTTTCTATATTCGTATTTTCTTTAAATTGCTCATTAATTACTATTTCATTATCCCTTAATTCGTAATCTTTCATTTCATAAGAAAAACCATTGTCTTCAATATTAAATTTTCTAATTTTTACATTCTCAACATGTAATTTTACACTACCATATCCTAAAGGTTTTGCTCTTCCAATTTTATGGCATAAATCATAATATGGCTTTCCATTAATTTTAATATCACTCTCATAATCCATATTAATAACAGAAATTAATTTATCTAAATATTTTTTATTCATATTTTCAAAATATATTTTAAATTTAAAGGTACACCCTTCCTTTATTGGGGTTATTCTACAATTTCTAACAGTTTCTTCTATACCAATAGGAGAAGGGTCTGGTTTATGATGCCAATAATTTTTTCTTCCTCTAATATAAATTTCATCTATTGTAGTTCTCGGTCTATTTTTGCTAAATAGAAAATCATAATTCCAATCAACATTATCTTTCATATTTAGCAAATCTCTATTTGTTAAATAAAGAGCATAAAATGCGGAATTTGCTATATGAGGAATTGCTAATTCTTGTATAAGTCTTTTATTTGAATATGGATTTTCATTTCCAATATATATTGCATCAGAAAATCTTAGTTTGCTTCCTAATGCACTGTCATTAGATATAAAACCAAAAATTGCACAAGTAGGACATAAATTAGCTTTATCAACACAAGGAATATATGATTCACTAATATTCCCTGTTACATTTAAAAGTTCTGATATTGTTCTATGATAAGCTTCTTTACCTATAGCTGATAATGACAAATAAGTTCCTTTCTCTTTATCTATTTTATCACTATACCAAACTGGCAATTGTGTTAATTGTTCAAAATCATATCCACAATACCATACTTTTTCATTTACATTTGCTTTATTAAATGCTAGATCATTATATACATCATATATTTCCTTCAACTTCTTTACACTTTCATTTAGATTATTTGCTTTTACTTCCTTGTTAACCTTTACAAAAATACCATCATGTATATTTCTTTCAACTTTCTTTCCACCAGTTTCGCCAATAAATAAGATTCCTGTTTTTAATCCTTTATTGCTTATTTCTTTTACTCCTGTCTGTTTATCCATAGAGATAAAACTTACTCTATCTCCTGTTTTTAAATCTTTTTTTATATCTTTTGGCAATACATTTTGATTTTCTCCATATGTAATCTGATTTTTATCATTTACCATATAAACTGCCTCTTTATTTTTTATAGAAGGAGATGCAGGTGGCATATTTTTTCCATGTCTTGTTGTATGAAGAGAATATCTTGTAGCTTCATATAAATGCCAATTTCCATCTTTGTCTTTTTCTAAAATTCCTGGTTTTTTAATTTCCGGTGTTCTAGATATAAAACTTTTATCTATATTAATCGTTGATAAGCAAGAATCAGTAAATGTTTCAAAATCACTTCTTATCATTCCTCTTAATTCACTTCCTGGAATTACTGGTGAAATTATATTGGTTCCCGGAATATTTTCATCATAACTAAAAAATATATATTCTGGACAAACTCCATTTGGAATCGTCTTTTCTTTTATTTTATCAGGTCTTGTATCTGGAATCATCGTTTCTGTTTTAGTTGTTAGTGTACATTCTATATAGCCTGTCAAATCTCCACTATATTCATCTTTATCTTTTCTTTTACAACCATTTTTATTTAAACTTATAAAATTATATGGATTTATATAACTTTCACTATTATCTATATTATTAGCCATTAACTTCACCTACCTTTTTATATCTACCAATCTCGCTTTTTCTATAATAACTTGATCATTAGAATCTATTCCAAAATAATTTTTAACAACTAATCTTAAACCTTTTTTTACATCTTCTTCATTAATTTTAAATGGAATATCAATTTCTCCACCAGATTGTTTTATAGTTGTAAAATTATCATTAGTTCTAACAATTTTATTACCAGAAATAAACATCTCTTCCTCAAAAGTTCCAATATTTTCACCATTATCATCTATTACGAAGAATTCAAATTCTCCTGTTTCTTCATTTAATACAAATCTTATTTCTTTATCCTTGTTAAAAATTCTTATTTGTATTAACAGTTTATAATTAACAGATCTATTAAATAGTATTTTTCCATCTTTATATATTCCCACACAAACTTTGTTATAAAAATATGCCAATATATATGAATCTACCATATTATACTCTTTTATTTTTTCTAGAATTTTCTCTTCCACTATTTTTATTCCTCCTTTAGATTTCGTGCAACTTCATACATTTTAAAGATGTAATCATCTAAACTTTTTATATTTTCTTCAGATTTATTTAAATTTATAAATTCATTATTAATTTGTATTTTTTTAACCTCTAATATTCCTCTACCAATAGCTGTTTGTCCTCCTACAGCCAAAAGTCCATTAGCAATATCTTTTATAACTAATGCAAATAATCCCAAAATATAAGAATTATCCTTTCCATTTAATTCTTTTTTTATTTTTATTGTTAATAATGTTTCTCCATTAAAAACTAATTCTTCATTAAATAATGCTGAATCTGCACTTCCTCCAGAAAATCTGTCAATTTTATTTCTTGTTAGTCTAAAGGTTTTATAATTTTCTATTCTAGATTCTTCTATTATAATAGATGATGCTCTAGATTCTTTCTCGTCAGCATATCCAAACCATTCATCAATATTATATTTATAATTTTTTTCTTCTAATCTAGAATTATAATAACTTACTTGTCTTCTTAAAACACCATTCCAAGATGTACCTGGAATTACCGGAACCTCATTAGATCTTATTGTTCTATAATCTACATCATCTGCTTTTGCACTATATGAACGTATATTAAGTCCTCCTAATTGTTTTAATGAAACTTTTATTGTATCATATTTTTCATTTATATTTTTTGTTTTAAATTCATATTTTTCATATTCATTACAATTAAATTTATTAAAATCCACAAGCTCTGGTAAATTCTTTTGATTAAATTCTTTTTTGTAACATTCAATTATATGTATCTTTCCAAAACCTCTTGTAGATTTTGATCCTATTAAAATATTTCCAGCATTTATATTAACAAAAATTTTATCCATTATTTCTTTCATTTTATCTTGATCATCATTATCTCTTATTGTTATTTCTACTCTAAATTCAAATTCAGCACCAGCCTCTAATATTTCTACATTATATTTGGCACCATCAACAGTAACCTTATCAATATCTACTTTTATACCATCTCTTATTGATATTCCTGAGCTTTTAACCAATTCTGCATCAGAAATAAAATAGGGGCTTAACATACTATCTGAGTTTCTAGATGGTATAAATATTTTTTGTTCATCTTTATCTAAATAGTGTAACATTACACCAGCTAAACTAGTTGCAGGAATAAATGGTTTGCCTTCTGAATCTCTTAGGATATCATTATCTGTTATTTCTTCTATACCATTTCCTATAGAAAGAGGTGAATCTGTTTTTAGTTTTATAAAATAATATACTTTTTCTTTTATCATTTTTATTTTTCCCCTTTCAATCTTATTTGAATTAAGCATTGTTTTATATATTCCTTTGTAAATTTTTCTAAATCTTCTTTTGTAATATTAATTTGTGTTCCGTCTGGCAAATTATAGTTACATCTATTCATTGACTTATTCAAAGTGCTTAAATCTTTTACAGATGGAAGAGCCAACAATTCTACCTGCTTATTTTTTAATATGCTTTTTACTTTATCTAATTTCTTATTATTTTTTATTGAATCTACATTAGTATTAAATTCGTCAATTGTCTTAGATTGCTCTAACATAAGCATTACTCTTCCAATTGTAGCATTGGTTAAGTTTTCTTTTTCTTTTACAATTGTATTTATTGCCTTACCCAATATTTCTTCCATAATAGTTTTTTTGATTGCTTTACTTAATGTATTATAAATATTTTCTCCAACTGTAACATTTTCTAGTGTTTCATTTATTTTATCTGTTTGTATTAAATCAGTTTTATTGCTACATTCTTTTAAATCTATTTTTGATTCTTTTTGAGCTAAATTCATTATTTTTAAGTTTCCATATCCTTCATTTCTTTTATTTCCAATTACATAACTATCTTTTAAATCTATTCCGGAATTTGCACTAAAAACAAATACTGTTCCTGCCTTAAATGCCTCCTCTTGTTCTTTTGGAAGATTCCACAAAATATTATAACCTGATATTTTAGTATAATTTATAAATGCCTTTCTAAATACTATATTATTCCCTATAACATTTTTAATTTTTTCTATAAGTTTATTCTTATCAGTAGTAGCTTGTCCATTATTAAATATTATTACATCAGAAGTTAATATAACAGCAAAATCTTTATAATTTCTTTTTTGCCTATTTATCTTCTCTTCTTTTACCTCTAAAATTCTTAATTTCCCATACTCTGTATTTTTAGATTTTCCAATTCTTAGTACAGTATTTTGTGTAATATATGGAAGTAACTTTTTTAAGAATTTTACTTTTCCTGTTATGTTTGCTAAAAAGTATTGATTCTTTGCAATCGCACTATATTGGTATAATGTTCCTCCATCCGGTCCAGAAACAACATGCCCCATGCTATTGTCTTTTGGCCTTTGATGATGATAATTCTCTGACATTAATAC
This sequence comes from uncultured Clostridia bacterium, assembly GCA_944392945.1. Taxonomy (GTDB): domain Bacteria; phylum Bacillota; class Clostridia; order TANB77; family CAG-508; genus Merdicola. The sequence continues at coordinate 44,697 of CALXYJ010000005.1, forward strand.
ATCTCTTAAATAATCTTTTTCATCTAAAGTTACATATTTATTTGTAATGGTAGATAATTGAATTTTTTCTTCTCCAGAAACATCTATCATTTTATTATAAAACTCTCCTGATTTATTTTTTACTTTTGCATAGCTAAATGGAATGGGATAAAATTCTGTTTTATTTTTATCAGATATATATGCATTTGAATATCTTACTTTTCCATTCAAAAATAAATCTATAAATTCTTCTGGCATATTTTCAAAATCAATATTTTTGTCATCAATATATCTTTTAGCTATATTTCCTAATATATTACTTCCTGGTATATAATTTTCTGAACTTTCTGAATTTTGCTTCGTAACCATTATTTCTGATTCAGATTTTAAAAATAATTTTAAATTTATTTCCTCTTCTTCGTTACATTCTGTTATTTTTAATATATCAGTTGTTTTGTTTTTTTGATCTATATCTTCTAATTTGCATTTAACTTCTCCAAATCCTCTTGTTCTATTTAATCCAATATGTGAAACTAATTTTACTGCATTTTTAAATAATTCTAATTCTTCGTAAGATCCATCTAATTCTATGTGTGCACAAAAATTATTTTTTCGTTTTATTACCCTTGTAGCTCTTAAGCTATTCTCTTTATTAGCTCCCGTTTCTTCATCTATTGCAGTTTGAAAACGAGTATATGTATAAACATCTAATACTCTTTGCGTTGATAAATATTTTTTAAATTTATTTGGAAGTTTATTAGCCTCTTCGTTTAGTTCATCATAATTTTCTATATATGCATTATCAATTTTTAAATTTCCAGAATATTGTTTTCCTTCTTTCCCAAAGATATTATTTATGCATTTTTCCATGCTTTTCTGCTTTTCTCCATCAAACCATTGTACATATTCTTCTGCTTCTTCTCTTATTAACCCCTTTAATCTTTTGGCTGGAATATATGGATATCCATGTATATCATAGCATATATCATTATCTATAAGACTACCAAAACTATCACCAGACGATATACATAAATCACTTTTTAGGTTTATTAATAATTTATATTCCATTATTCTTCCTCCTTCTCAGTACGTTTTGCATAAATATCCAAAAATTCTAGTGCATCATAATATGTAGCTATATTATTTTTATCAAAAGACTCCTCTAGCTCCACTCCTTTTGCCAAAAGTCTTATCAATTTTAAGTCTACTAAAGCTTTAGTTTCGTAATATGCATCTCTTAAATCCTTAGCCTTAGTTCTAGCAATATTCTTTACTTCATCCAATGTTTTTTCAAAATAATCAATATCAAATCCTCTTTGCTCTGGAGTTAATTTCTCTTTTTCTACTTTACTATATATTCCATATGGTCTTCTTATTAAGCTCATATTTTCTATATTTTTATATTTATTTTCCCTTGTTATCTCTATATTTACAGTTGAGCCAGAATAGCAATACTGAAAATCTACAAAATTTCCTATTTTACCATCTACCATTCCTTCTGCTTTGGCTCTTTTTTTAGCATTTTGGCAACATTCTTCTGCTATTTGATAAGCTTTATGAAATGGAAAATGACTATGGATTATTGCAATCCCAGCACAAGCACTAAAAGGATATTTGTTACCATACATATATCCAGATTTTATAGTTAATAAATACTCTTTAACAATATCTAAACTAATTCTAGAATTACAAACAAATGTAATATCATCACCCGCACTTATTATTGGTCTAAAAGGTAATCTGCCATCACTTTTAATTAAATCCTCTACACCATGCTCCTTACAAATTTCTGGTATTCTTTCTATTACAGCATTTATAGCATCTTTCTCAAATACCCTATGTATATTACAAGAAATTTCACGCATTAATTTTGTTGCTTCACTATATTTAGTAACTCCTTCGGTTAGGTCCCTTATATTTTGTCCCATGCTATTTCCATCTATATGTACTATTGCAATTAATGATTCTTGTTCATTTGCTCTCATTCTGTCAAATTCTTTTATGAATTTTCTATCATTATCATTTTCAGAATTATATTTATTTATTTTCTGATATGCTTCATATGTTACTTTTATTGTTCTATTCTTTTCTTCTATCTGTTTTGAAAGCGGTAAACCTGTAACTCTATCATATTGAACTATTGGCAATACACCCATTGGTTTATTAAGAGGTGTTGTTGCCTTAATTTCTGAAAGTTTTTCTTTTAAATTTTTCCAATCATTTTGATAATTATCGGTCTTTTTAATATATGCATAATTAAGAGAAAGTCCATATGCACTAATTAGAATATTTTTTGACATATCAATACTTATTGTTCTTGCAAGTTCTTTATTTCTAAATAAAACAACTAAATTACCACCACCATAATATAAAATTTCTACTTTTATATTATTATTTTTTTCAAATTGTAACTCTTGAGTTGTCTCCCAATTTATTATTTTTTCTTCGCTTGGAATATTTTTTAATGCATTTTTAAATTGCTTTATAATTAAATCGTCTACAATTAATGATGCTCCAACAATTTCTTTTACTTTATTTGTTCTGAATATATAATCCTGTATCCCTCTAACATCATAGATTGCTATAACTGCTTCATTATCCATAATTTCCTCCTAAAATTATTTTTGACTTTTTATTTCTTCTCTGAGCAAATATAATATTTGATTTTTTAAATGTTCATATACCATTAAAGCTTGGTCTAGTTTACCTTTATATGCATTTGATAATATTTTATTCATCATTTTATTTATTATTTTATTGGTTTGTTCTATTGCATTCTCCTTTTCTTCTTTTGTTAATAAAATTGGCGGTAATTTTCTTATATTATTTTCTTCTTTTTTTCTATAATTATTTTCTGCATCAATTGCTTTAGAAAAATTTCTATTTAATTCTTCTATTGTTATAAATTCCTCAGTATGTGCTGCAGTATTTCTTGAATTTCTTATTTTATCTAATATTGTAATGTCATTTTCTAATTCTGTATTTGAGTTTTTCCCTTTTAACCATTTGATTAAAATATTTTTTAAAAAGAATGCATTTATATAATCTCCATCCGCTTTTTCTACAGTTTTTAACAATTTTTCATATCTTTTATTACGATTTAAAGTATTAAAAATTGATAAATCTATTTTTCCATATTTATCACTTTTTGCATCATTATTTATAATTTTTTCTATGTTTAGTGAATCACATTCACAATATATTAATTTTTTATATATTGATTCCACTACCGTTTGTGCTATTAATAGCCAATCATTTATTTCATTTCTTTGCGCTTTAATATTCATTATGTTGATTCTTTCTATTAATCCCCTGGCTTTTAATATATTAAGTACTCTTATATCTCCATCGTCAAATATTGGATATAATTCTTTTAGCTCAATCTTATTCCCATTATCGTCAGGTGTAAATATATTTTTATCCCTTGCTTTTTTGTCATCTCCAATATATCTATAATATAAATTTGTTGCATATTTTACTATTAAAGAATTTTCATTTATTATTCCAATATTATCCATAACAGCATTATATACACCTGCATAATCATATTTGGCAAAACTGTCTTCTAAACTTTCTAATAGAATTAATTTTCTAGTTTTAGCCATATTTTCGTATGATACTCTGTCTTTATATTCTGGATTTTCTCTTCTTTTCTTTTCAGATATGTTTAAAGCTTCTAATTGTTCATCACTTGCTGTTGCATAACCTTTATTACCTCTAACATTTGATGAACCGGTTGGAGTAGACACTTGAACAATTTTTGCTTTAATCTCATTACTTGTAATTGCAATTAAGTCTAAATCCATTTCCATTGCTGGAGTTCCACTAGATACATTAATAAAAATTTCCGGTTTTCCTTTATAATTTATTTTTATATGTTCTATCATTTCATAAAAAGCTGGATAGAATATGCCAAATTTATTTGCATTAACAATTGCTACATTAACATCATTTTTTATCATATTAAAAATAATCTTGTCATCATTTAAATTTCTTTTTACTATTTCTTCATTAAAATTTGGATTTTTTTCTTTAGCTTTCTGTATCTCTTTTTGTTTTTCTTCTTCTATTACATTTTGAGTTATTTTTTTATCCTGAATTAAATTTTCGATTTCTTTTAATACTCCTTGAGGAAAAATTTCTATATTGATATTTTGATTAATTGAATGAATTGATTTTGTGAATACTTGATTTCTGGCCTCTCTTATAGCCATCTCTAAAGATAAATAAATATATACATCTGTTATAGGTTCTTGATCAAATTCCTTTTGCCTAATTATCGATAGTATAGATCCATCATTATATTCTGATACACCTTCTGTTAATGTATATGGATCTGTACCTCCAGCTGATGTAATTAAAATTCTTTTTATTTGATTATTCATAATTACCAGTCCTTTTATTTCAAATTTAATTATTTAAAAAGTACATATATATAATAACATAAAAAAATTCTTTTTCTATATTTTTCTACATTATTTTATAGTTTAATAAAAGATAAAATTAATAACAGAGGTAAGAATATAAATTTTTATATTTCTTACCTCTGTTATCATAAATACTTATATAATTCTAATAAACTATCTTAAAGTTCGGTTGGATATATCGTCATTAGAGCATCAATTTCTCTTTCCAATTTCTCGTAAGAACAATGAATAATTCCATTATATGTTCTTAATACAAGATCTGTTGGCGTGAATCCAACTATCACCATGAACTCTCCATTTATCTTAATAATCGACAAATCGTTTCCAGTAGAATCCGGCTTTATATTCTCCCAGAACTTATTACAATTATATATCGACAGAAGCTCATTTGACTCCGAAATCGTAGAAGCTTCCACAACATTCATAACGAAATTCGTTAATTCATCCAATCTGTACCTACAGAATCTTCTAAGCAAATATATATGATCAATACATAATTTTACATCTGTATTAAACCATTGCATAATAAATTTTGTGACCCAGATGGCTGAATCCAACTCAGGATTTACCCCATATATATCTTCAACCTTGTTTTTTATCACTTTTAAAGATATAATTTTACTTTTCTGAAGATATTTTGGCAGACTCCCACATCTAATATCTTCCCGCAATTCTTTCCTGTAATCTCTTGCAGTTTCTAAATTGAATTCTTTAATCTTACTTACTATAGCTGCAAATTTTTCAATTTCTTCCATAATTTTCCCTTTCTGCCAAATTCTGGCTTATTATTTTCAACAAAGTGCCTAAATAAGGATAGCATATTCTAGAAAAATTTTCAATAATAAGCTCTTTTTGTTAAAATATTTTTAAGTTTTTTCTAGCTTCTTCCCATAATTTCATTGGTATTTTATCATCTAGTTCACCAAAACCATATTTGCTAGCTAATTTTCTTGCTTCTTGTATATATAATATAGGATAGTCTATTCCTGTTTTTAAAGCCTTTGTTAAGGATAGTCCCCATTTTATTCCTATTTCACTTATTTCATCATTTTCTAATTCTTTAATTGCTTCATTATTATCATATTTAATAAAAATTTGTTCTATATTATTATAATCTTCTTCTATTGTTAAAATTGCAAAATTTATTCCCGCTTTTCCAGATGTTGGTAAACCTATAGAACCAGGATTTATATATTCTACACCATCCCTATAGAATATAAATTGTTTATGGGTATGACCAAATATTTTATAAATACAATCTTTTCCATTATTATAATCCTTTTTATGGCTTACATAGATATATGCTCTTCCATTTAAATTAATTGTACAAGTATCTGGCATATTTTTTATAAAATTTAAATTTTCCTCAGTTAACTTTTGATATGTACTAAGCATATTTTCATCTTTTATTAATACTCTTTCTGCATTATTTTCACATTTTAAAACTTTATCTTCTCTATTACCTTTAATTATATATGTTGTATATTTTTTCATAGTTTCCTTAATAAAGTCTAAAACTTCATTTGGCCTTGGTATATCTGTTATATAATCTCCACACCAAATAATTCCATCAATATTTAGTTTTTCTATATATTCAAAACACTTTTTTAAAGCATATATATTACCATGTATATCACTTAATATTGCAAATTTCATATTTTCCTCCTAAATTATTTCTATCTTACTACCGTCATTTGTTTTAGTTACAACTATCTTTTTATCTATTCTTTCCTTAAGTTCTGTAACATGGCTTATAATCCCAATAAGTTTATTACTATTAATTAATAAACTTAATGTATTTATAGCTTGTTCTCTAGATTCTGTATCCAATGACCCAAAACCTTCATCAATAAATAAAGTATCTATTACTACTCCTCCAGAATAACTTTGGATAACATCTGATAATCCTAATGCTAAAGATAAGGCTGCTTTAAAAGCCTCTCCTCCAGATAATGATTTTACATCTCTTTTCTTCCCTGTATAATTATCAAATACTTCCAAATCCAATCCTATTTTATCAGACATTTTTTCTGGTTCATCTTTCCTAGATAATACATACCTGTTTTCTGTCATTTTTGAAAGTCTTTTATTAGCTTCTATTATTATCATGTCAAAATAGCTTGCTTGCACATACTGTTCAAATTCAATCCTTTTTTTACCAGTTAATGTTCCATTTGCTGTTCTACTTAATTCATCATATATAGCATAATCTTTCATTTTAGTCTTTAATTTCTTACTATTATCAATTAATAGACCATATAATCTTGTATTATTATCTAATTTTCCTTTTGTTTTAATATATTTTTTTCTTTCTTCCTCTAATTCTATCTTTTCTTTATTTAAACTTTCTAATTCAAACGTCAAATCTAATTTTTGCTTTCCATTTATTTCGTTTTCTAATTCCTTTATTTTAGTTATGTTTATTGTTACTTTCGTTTTATATTCTTCTATATTATTTTGAATATCTTCAACTTTCTCTTCCGGAATTAATATTTGCTTATATTCTTCTTCAGAGTTAAAACCTAAATCTAAAATAGTTTTATTATATTCTTTAATAAGAACTTGTAAATTCATATCTAAATCTTTTAATTGTTTATTTTTTTCTTCTTCTAATGCTTTATTTTTAATAAGTTCACTTTCTTCTTTATTTATGCTATTTATTATTAAATCTTTAAAATCTTCATAATTAAATCCATCTAATTTTAGATCTTGATTTATTACTTCTTTATATTTTGATTTTAAATCTAACTCATAAGAGTCCAATTGAATTTTGTTTTTATTCAATTTTTCTTTAACATTATTTTTTTCTAATACTAAATTAAATTCTTCTACATTATCTTTGTATAAGTCATTTATTAGCGTTTTTATGCTAGAATTCGTTTTTATACATTCTTCTTGTTTTAATTGCTTTTCCTTTTGCTTTATTTCCAAATCTTCCTTCAGTTGATTCAATTCTTCTTTTGATAGTACACTTGTACTTTTTATTGCAATATGTGGATGTTCTAAACTTCCACATACTGGACAAGGTTTATTTTTTTCTAATCTTTCTGCAATAATTCCAGCTTGCTCTTTAAAAAACTCATCTTCTTTTTCTAAATAATTTGTATTTTGTACTTTATATTCGTTTTCTATCTTTATATATTCTTTTGACTGTTTTTCTCTAATCTCTTCTAATTTTTCAATCTTCTTAAGTTTATTAATTTTTTCTAATAATTCATTATTTAGATTAATACAATTATTATATTCTTTAAATATTTCACCTATCTTATTAACTATTTCTATTTTTTTATTATGTTCTTTTGCATTTTCTTCTTCTATACTAATATTTGATCTTAATTTTTCTAATTCTTTTTGAATTTTTTTTATATTTTCTTCTTCGTTTTTTACTTTTTCCTCTTTTGGATATATAGCCTCTTTTATCTTTTGATTCTTAGCAATCATATTTTTTAATTCTTCTATTTCTTTTTCTTGTTTCTTATATTCTAATTGATCTTTTAATAAAATATTATAATTATCTATTTTTTTATTAATTTCTTTTTGCTCTTTTACTTTTTCTTCTTTTTCTTTTATTTCTTTATCTGCATTATCTATTGCTTGCTCTATTTTAGAATTTTCTTCTTTATTCATTTCAATTTCTTTTTGCAAATTCTGTATTACATTTTCTATATCTATTTCATTTAAAGTTTTTGCTTCAATTTCTACTTTTTCATTATCATACCATAAAATATTTGCAGTATTTGTTACAAAACTGTTTTTTAGTGAATTTAACTCTTCCTCATTATCTTTTAATCTTTCCTTTAATTTTTTGGAAATTAAGTTATATATATTAGTATCAAATATTTTTCTAAATATTTCTGTTCTATCTTTACTTTCTGCAAATAATATTTTTAAAAATTCCCCCTGTGCTAGCATTGCAATTTGTTTAAACTGTCTTGCATTTATGCCTAGTATTTCTTCTATTTTTAAGTCTACATTTTTTATTCCTGAAATACTTATATTATCATATTCTAAAAAAGCATCTGCTGATTTTTTAGTAGTTCCTTCTCCTCTTTTCTTTGCCTTTTCATATGAAGGATTTCTTGTTATCTTATAAGTTTTATTCTTATGTAAAAATTCTAATTCTACAAATGTTTCGGTATCATTATCTGCAAAATCACTTCTAACTGATTGTATTGGTCTATTAGAACCACTTACTTCTCCAAAAATAGCAAAAGATATAGCATCAAAAATACTTGTTTTACCAGCTCCAGTATCACCTGTTATTAAAAAAATTCCATTTTCACCTAGTTTAGTAAAATCTATCGTGACTTTATCCTTGTATGGACCAAAAGCACTCATAGTTAATTTAATCGGCTTCATTTTTTACCTCCGAAATTATATTTTTTAATATTTTAATTTGTCCATCATTTAATTTTGTATTATTTTGTAATTCATAGAAATCATTAAATAATTCTAATTCCGTTTTTTTCTTTAAATTTTCTAAATTTAAGTTTTGTTCCTGTACTTCATTTATTGTTTTACTGTTTCTTATTTCTAATTTTAATGTGTTGGGATATATTTTTCTTATTTGACCAATAGCATCATAAATAGGTTCCTCATTTGTAATAATTGCTTTAATATAATCATTTAAATTTGTACCTTCGTAATTTTCTTTTTTAATAAGCTCTTGAATAGGACCTTTTATTTCTCTCATGTTTCTTAATGGTATCGACTCTTCTAATTTAATAGTTAAATTATTTTTTTCCTTTATTTCGATAATTGGTATAGTTTTTTTATGATTAATTTCGGAAAAAGAATATTTAAGTATTGTTCCTGCATATCTTGCTGTATCTCTTCCAATCCTTTGTGGTCTATGTACATGCCCAATTGCAACATAATCAAATTGTTTAAAATTTGAAACATCAACATTTTCTATCCCTCCCAGAGATAACACTTCTGATTCTGTTCTTTCTGGCTCCACATTTCCCGCTGTTACAAATTGATGGACCATTATAATATTTCTTTCCTCTTCATTTATATTTTCTTTAGCAATAATCTTATTAATCGTTAAATTATAATTATTCTCTAAGTCCTCATCAAAAAATTGTTTTACTTCTATAGGTTTTACAAATGGTAACATATATATATTTAATTTTCCATATTCGTCTTCTAACTCTACTTTTCGTAATTTTCCATTATATCGGCTTTCTATGTATAAACCTTCATCTTCAAATATTTTGCTTCCAAATCCCAATCTATCTTTAGAGTCATGATTCCCAGAAATAATAAAAACTTTTACTTTTATATCTTTTATAAGTTTTTTTAAAAAATTATCTAATAGATTTACTGCTTCTGCTGGTGGCACACTTCTGTCATATACATCTCCAGAAATTAAAACAACATCTATATCTTCTTTTTTTATTAAATTTAAAATCATATTTAACATATATTCTTGATCTTCTAATAATGATTGTTCCTGTAATATTTTTCCTAAATGTAAATCTGCTAAATGTAAAATTTTCATTTTTCTCCTCCATATATAAAAAAGGAGGTAATATAAGATTATTACCCCTTATTTGTTTAATTTTAATTTATTTAATATAATCCCTACTGTATGTACAATTTTTGTTGCATTAGCATTTGCAACTCCTTTGCCTAATGCCTTACCACCAACTGTTAAGGCTGCAACTAACGCACTTATAATAAATTGAATATCAAACCTAATTCCAAATTGTTCTGTTACTTTAACTGCAATTAATGCACTTATAGCACCACTTAATACTCCACAAATATCACCTATTACATCTGCACATATATTAGCTACTTTTGGCGCATTTCTAATTAGTTTTATAGAAGCTTTAGATCCTTTTACTTTTTTAGTCGCCTTTGCATGGAATTCATTTTCGTTTGCAACAGTTACTGCAACTCCTACAATATCAAAAAATATACCTACTAATATTACAAGAACTAATATAAGTATTGCTGGTATTAAACTTAAATTTGATACTCCATTTGCTGATATATAAGAAAATAACATAGATAATATAAAAGTCATTATAGAAACTTTTACAAACCATTTAATATTCGAGTCATCTTTTTTATTTTTCATTTTGCTTTTCGTATAATTTATACGAATCTCCTTTCTTTATATAAAAGTAAGGCAGATAAATCTGCCTTATTAAGTTATTATTAATGGTAAAAGCCAAAGTAAATTTTACAGTTTAGGTCTGGTCGAATTTCTCTGTTCTTCGCTTAGCATTACTGCTAGAGCCGTTTCCGTTTAAGAAGAACATCTATATATTGCAATAGACACCAGATCACCACTTAAATCTGTACCTTAATCCTCTGACTTCCTTGCTTTTAGTAAGCAAACATTCTAGAAGTTTTCCTTAACATACAAATACTCTTTACTAGTCTCTTTTGCAAATATAATTTCATAATATTTTACAATATTAATCCCGATACATTCACTCAAGACAAGCTACGCTATGTATTGTGTCTTGGCACAAATAACATAGGTTACTCTTAAGTATTATTTACTTAAGCCTCAGCGAAATCAGGGAGTTTTATATATGCCATTATATAATACCCTAATCTCTTTACTCCCTAGTACCACACAAAACTGGCATTCCGCGCAATACTAAGAAACTTCATCGATGTGCTCTTTAGTGGATTTTTAGCCCCACCCTCGTAAAGTTTGTATGACTAGAATAATGCACCATTGGTATTATTATAAATGATTTGATTATATTTTCCAAGTGTTAATTTAAATAAATTTAGATTACTTTTGCTTTTTTTTAATTTTCTTTTTTAAAATTATCATTATTTTAAGTTTTTTGACATATTATCTTTGTTTTTCTTTAATTTTTAAATCTGTTAATGTAATATAAATATAATATTTTTACATATTGACTTAATATATTTTTTTAAATAAAATTACATTATTAGAACTGACTATATAGTTTAGTTTTAGTATTTGGTCATACCAAATATTTATAAATTTTATATAAGGGGGAGCTTATTATGCCAGAAAACGATTCTAAGAAAACAGTTAAAGTTTCAACTGTAGTAATTATTGTAATTGCAGTAGTTGTTGTTCTAGCTTTAATTTTCGGAGCAATATTATTTTTTATACTAGGTTCAAATAAAAATGATGAACCTAAAAATGAAACTAATACAGTTTCACAAATTAATTCTCAAGAAGAACAAGAAAGTAACAAAAATCTTATAAATAATGAAATGGAAGATAACTTAATTTCTAATACTTCTTCTAATTCTAGTACTCAAGTAGCAGCTAGTACAAATATTTCTGACGATTGGAAAGAATGTGAATTTATTATTAATAATCAACCATACAAATTATATTTTGACTATGCTACATTAAAGAACAATGGTTGGACATTTGACTTATCTGACTATGGCTATGAAAATGGTTATATTATGAATAAAGATGATAAAGTTTCAGGTACAATCGATCTTGAAAATGAATCATATGATACAGATATTACAGTAGGATTCATTAATGATTCTGAAACTGCAAAAGATATTACAGAATGCAAAATTTGGTCAATTTCAGTAGATAATGCATTTGTTGATGATGATGAAAACCCTATTTCTTTTACATTATCTAAAGGAATTCATAATGGTAGTTCTTTGCAAGATGTAGTAAATGCTTATGGTGAACCAACAGACACCTATCGTGCAGATAGTTTAGGATATTGGGTATATACTTATCAATATGATTATTCTACATATTTAAAATTAACTATATATGATGATAAAGGTGTAACAGCCTTTGATTATAGTTTATATTAATATGATATAAAAAAATACGCTATGATTATCCCATAGCGTATTTTTTATGAATAATATAACTAATTCTTATAGCTTAATTAATATTGTTAATCCTTTAGGATTTGTATGACTTGCTTTTATTATTCCTCCATGCATTTAACAATTGTTTGTGCAAGCGAAAGCCCTAAACCTGTTCCTCCTGTCTCTTTTGATCGTGCTTTATCAGCTCTATAAAATCTATCAAAAATATATTTTATATCTTTTTCATCTACTCCAATTCCTGTATCTATTATTTCTATACAACATTTTTTATCTTTTTGGTAAGTTTTTATTTCTATCATATCTTTTTTAGAAGTATATTTTATTGCATTATCCAATATAATTATAATTAATTCACTAAGTTTATTTTTATTTCCATTTATTTTCTTATTATAATTTAATGTTAGTTTTAATTCTTTTTCTTGTATATTTGCCAATTCCATATATGGTAATGCCACATCTTTTATTAAACTATCTATATCTATTTCTGCTTTTTCTATTTGATAATTTCCATCATCAGCCCTAGCTAAATCCATTAATTCTTTTATCATTTTAGTAAGTCTTTTCGTCTCTTTTAAAGTTAAATTTATATCTTCTGATTTATCTATAATCTTTGCATTTGGATTTTTTAATAATAACTCTTGTTTAGCCTGGATAATTGTAAGTGGTGTCCTTAATTCATGAGAAGCATTTTGAACAAACTCTGTTTGTTTATTATACATTTTTATTATCGGTTTTATATTTCTTTTTGATAAAATATAACTTACTAAAATAGAAATTATTATTAGTATAATTGTTGCTAAAATTAAAATATTTATAATATTAGAAATAGTGCTTGTTTCTGCATCTATATTTATTAATATTTGCATGTATTTTTCCGTTCCATCTTCATTAACTTTTATGTTAATTGCTCTATAATTATATATATTATTAATTTTTAAATTATATATATTATTTAAATTATTTTTATCAAATTTTATATCTGATGCAAAATCTGCTAAATTTCCCAGATTTTGTACATCTTCAATCTCACCATCTATATTTCTTAATATATTAATAATTCTAGGGCTAAATTCCCTGTTAGAAATTTCTCTATTTCCTTGATGTCCTCTCTCATCTTCTGGAGGTTTATTTAAAAAGATTCTTTCTGAATTTTTTAATTGCTCATCAACATCTCGTAATAAAGAACTAGTTACTTGATTATATATTATTAAATCAAATAGTAATAATATAAATGCAAATATTACAAAATTTATAAATGTATTTTTTAATAGATTTCTTTTTATATTTTTCCCTTGATCCATAATTCTCCTAATCAGCTATCATATAGCCTACTCCTCTAATAGTTTTTAGGTATTTATCGTAATCATATTTCTTTAATATTTTTCTTAAACCACTTGCATACACTTCAACAACATTTGTAGTTGTTTCTGAATCAAATCCCCAAATTTTATCAAATATTTGCTCTTTTGTAATTATAGTATTTTTATAACTGATCAAATATTCTAACATTTCAAACTGTTTACCTTGTAAGCTAACCTCTTCATCTTTAATCTTCACAGTTCTACTATCTAAATTCATCTTTAAGTCTTTAAAGTCCAAACTATTTTTTATATAATTGCCTTTAACTCTCCTTATTATAGCTGATATTCTAGCTAATAGTTCTTCACTTTCAAAAGGTTTTACTAAATAATCATCTGCTCCAAAATTTAAGCCTTTTACCTTATCATGTACATCATCTCTAGCTGTTAATATTAATACAGGAGTAATTATCTTTTCTTTTCTAAGTTCTGCTAATACATCATATCCACTCATTTCTGGTAACATTAAATCTAAAATTATTAAATCATATATTTTTAATTTTGCAGAAAATAATCCACTTATTCCATCATACTCTTGATGTACTTCATAATCATCCTGAATTATTTGCTTAATTGTTTCTGATAATACTTTATCATCTTCTACAATTAAAATTTTCATTATATTCACCCACTAAAAATTATATTTCTATAGTAGCAGTCATTCCTATCTTTATATCTGATTCATTTTCGAATTCTACTATTACTGTAAAATTTCCATTACTTGCTGTACTACTTATATTAGTTATATAACCAGTTTTATTTAAACTTAAGGAAGAAATCGTTATATTAGCTTCTTGACCTATATATAATTGATTAATAACATCTTCACTTACATTTACTGATATCTGCAATCTATTTATAGATGATATACTAATATAATTATCATTTTTACATTTTCCTTCTATTTCTGGAAGATTTAACTCATTAATAACACAATTATATGGGGCTGTCAAATATTCTCCATTTGTATACTTTAATATTTTATCTCCTTCATTAACAGTCTCGTTTGCCTGAACATATACTTCTTCAAGATAATATGTAGCATGTAATGAAATATTTTCTGTTAATGCTGATTGAATCTGTGCTTTACTAGAAACTATAGTCTCTGATGAAGTACTAATATTATTATTGCTAATTTCCTTAGTATTTATTTCTGTTCTACTATAATTATTTTCACTTCCTGCATTATATTTAAATAACATTACCAATAAAATAACTATTAAAAAAATAATTATAATTATCTTTATTTTAAAACCTTTTTCCACTTTATTCTCCTTCTTGTCTTGTAACATATATTCTGTAATTTCTTACACTTCCATCTTTAGCAGTTACTGTAATTAAAATCTTATTTGTACCTGTGTCTATATTTTCTATGCCATAGATTTTTACTACAGATTCATTATCTTCTGGTTCAGCAATAAGTGATAAATTATCTACATTATTATCTATCGTTAAAAAATATGTTTCATTTTCCTTTTTAAAACTTTCCGTAAAATCATATCCTTCAACATATAAATTTGCCAAATAATTATTACTTGATCCATTATATACAACTGTTTCTACATTGTTATTTTCATAATTATTACTAGAAGATCTAAGTGTAACTTGAATATTTGAGCCTATTTCTGTTTGTAATTCTTTGCTAGAGTCTTTTTCTAAATTATTGCTTACTTTAGCTACATTATTAAGATTTTCTTGAAGTCCTGTATTAGATTTTTCCTGATTTTCAGTATTTGGTGTTATATCTCCTATATCTTCTTTTTCCTCTTTGTTATTTTCCTCAACATCTTCTATATCTTCTTCTTTATCAACTTTCTCAGAATCATTTATATTTTCCTCTTTATCTATGATTTTTATTTCTATTTTTTCTATATATTCTTCATTTTCTTCATTTTCATTATCTTTTAAAGTTGCATTAAACGTAATTATATCACCAGTTTTATAAGTTTCTGGTATTTTATATGATAAAACTAATGTATTTATATTATTACTTTCCTTTATAAAATTCATTTTTATTTTGTCCGAACTTTTTTCTATATCTATATCTTCTGATTCTTCCATTTCCTTCATATCTAAATCTGAAGTAATTGTAATAGAAAAATCATTATATTCTATTTCTTCTAAATTTAAAATTAATTCTATTTCATCATTAACAGCTAATTCATAGCTTTTAGCTGTTATAAAACTATCTTTACTATCATCAGCATTTACAAATGGAATACTAAAAAATATTAGAATAATTAACATAACACAAATTAATTTTACTTTTTTCATAAATTTATCCTCCTATTCCGTATGTAAAGCATCTATTGGGTTTAGCTTTGCAGCTTTATAGGCTGGGAAAATTCCAAATATTAGACCAATAACTGCACTAGATAAAAATGCTACCACTACAATCCATACTTCTACTATAAAACTATATCCCATTTGACCTAATAAATTGCCTATTGCTATTCCTAATAAAATACCAATAATGCCTCCAACAATACATAATAATAAAGCTTCTATTAAAAATTGAACTAATATATCCATCTTCTTAGCTCCTAAAGCTTTCCTTATTCCTATTTCTTTTGTTCTTTCGGTTACAGAAACCAACATAACATTCATTACTCCAATTCCAGCAACTATTAAAGAAATACTTGCTATACCTCCAAGCATTATAGATAATGAATTATTTACTTCTTCCATTGTATTTAGCATTGAATCTTGCGAAGATACAGAAAAATCATCTGTAATTAAACCAAATGCAAATTCAATATAGTTTTCTATACTTGTACTTACACTTTCTATTTGATTCTCATCATCAACCTTTATATATAAATTATTAATAGTTGTATCTGCACCTAAATATTTTGCAGTTGTAAATGGTACTATTACTAAGCTATCTATATCATTACCCATGGAACTTCCTGTAGCAGTCAAAATTCCTATTACAGTATAATTATCTCCATCTATTTTTACAGAGTTTCCTACTATAGTATCATTTTCAAATAATGTTTCTGCAATATCACTTCCTAATAAACATACTTTACTATTATTATCTAAATCAATTTTCGATAATATCTACCATCACTTATTGTTAAATTCATCACATCAATATATGAATCAGTAGTTGCTATAATATTAGCTCTTCCAGATGAATTTTCATTTCTAGTTATACTGGCACTTACTGTTTTATATGGGGCAACTTTATTTATCCCTTGAATTTCTTCTATTTCATCAATATTATCATAATCTAAACTTGTATCTGATGAATTTATATTTAGTGTTAATATATCTGCACCAAGAGACTGAACTTGTGATGTAACTTGACTACTAGTTCCAGAACCTATTCCTACTAAAATTATTACAGAGGCAATTCCTATTATTAAACCAAGCATCGTTAATATAGTTCTTAATTTATTACCACTTATATTTTTTATAGATACTTTTAATATATTTAAAAATTTTGTCACTTTATGCCTCCTTATACAATTTTCCATCCGATATTTTTACAATTCTTTTAGCTCTTCTAGCAACTTTTTCATCATGTGTTATTAAAATTATTGTTTGACCTTTATTATTAAGAGCCTCCAATTGATTTATTATTTCTTCACTAGTTTTTGAATCTAATGCTCCAGTAGGTTCATCTGCCAATATAATTTCTGGCTTACAAGAAAGTGCTCTAGCTATTGCAACTCTTTGTTGTTGCCCTCCTGATAATTGCATTGGTAAATGTTCTTCTCTGCCTTTAAGACCTACCTGTTTTAAAAGTTCATACGCTATTTGCTTAGAATCTTCATTTGTATATCCCTTATATATTAATGGAACCTGAATGTTCTCAAAAGCTTTTAATTTTGGTAATAAATTAAAATTTTGAAAAATAAAACCTATCTTATTATTCCTTAAATTAGCTAACTGATTTTCCGTAGCAGTACTAACTTCTATATCATCCAAAATATATTTTCCACTATCTGGAATATCTAATAAACCTAAAATATTCATTAATGTAGATTTTCCTGATCCTGATGGACCAATTATAGAAACAAATTCACTTTTTTCTACAACAAAGTCAATATTATCTAGAGCCTTTATTGTTTCGTCTCCCAT
This sequence comes from uncultured Clostridia bacterium, assembly GCA_944392945.1. GTDB lineage: Bacteria > Bacillota > Clostridia > TANB77 > CAG-508 > Merdicola. The sequence goes on from CALXYJ010000005.1 coordinate 62,365, forward strand.
TTTAAAAGTTTTCGTAATCTTTTCCAATTTTATCATTCTGTACTTCCTCCTTGTGGCATTCCTTGACTCATAGGTCATCCATTTCCACCATTTTGCATTCTTTCTCCGCCTGCACTTTGCATCATTCCACTTGCTCCACTTCCACTTGGTCCTCCGCTTCTACCATTAGTTTCTTCTCCCGATTTTCTAATAGTACTTTGAGTAGTTGTTGTTACAATTTGTATTATATCGTTTTCTTCTACTCCTGATACTACTTGCACATATTCATCATCTGCTATTCCAACTTCTATTTCTTTTTCTATAGCTTCATCATTCTCTAATACTGTTACATAATTTTTATTATCCTTTGTTGTAACTGCATTAATAGGAACTGCCAATACATCTTCCGCCTTTTCTAAAATTATTGTATTAGAAACTGTCATTCCTAGTTTCGCATTTCCATCGTTTTCAAAGGACACTATTGCTGAAAAAGTAGTTCCTCCATTTGAATATGTTCCTATAGAATCTATTTTTGTAATACTACCTATAAATGTTTTACTTTCATCAGCAGACAATGTTATATTTACTTCCTGACCTTCTTCTACATCTTGAATTTCATTTTCACTTATTGATAAGGTTGTTTGCAATTCTTTTAAACTTTTAATTTCTATATAATTACTTGTAATACATTTTTCATCTGTTTCTGGAACAGATATACCAGATATTACACAGTCATATGGAGCAACTAAATATGTTCCATCTGTATATTCCAGTATATTTTCTCCTTCTTTTACAGTATCATCATTTTCTATACACAACATTTCAAAATATTTATTAGTATTTAATTCTAACTTTTCTGTTAATGCTGTTTCTATTTCACCAGATGCTGTTAATTCCTTTTGAATAGTATGTCTAGAAACAGTCTCTTCTGTTATAACAGTACTAGTAGAAGATGTATTTGTATTTAGACCTATTTTTTTACCTATAAAAAATGTTATAGTAGAAAATATTATGATGATAACTATTATAAATAGTACTTTTTTTATTTTTTTCATTTTTTCCTCCTGCATTATGATTCTGATGTTTCGCTATCTTGATTTTCTTTTTGCGTCATATCCATACTTCTTCCTCCTGGAATCATATTACCATCTGGTGGATCTCCCATTTGACCTTGACCATTTCTTTCTTCCATTCTTCCTGAATTTCCTGAATTATTTTGCAATACTAGAAAAATTCCTGTTGCTAAAATAGTACCTATTAAAATACCTATTATTAAAGTTAAAATTTCTTTTTTCATTTTTATCCTCCTATAATTTATATATCTGGCTAAAGCCATTTTTCTTTTATATTATAAAAAGCTATAATTAAATTTACCTTAAAAAATTGTGAACTTTTTGTGAACGCAAAAAAATACACCTATATAAAAGGTGTATTTTTTAAATATATGAAGTTTCTACTTTAATGACTGCAAAATATTTATTATTTTTTTCATGAATTTTATTTTGAATATTTTTTCTTATTTCTTCTCCATCATATTCTTTATCTCTTGGAACAACTAAATCAAATATTAAATTAATTCTTTGCCCTCCATCTGTCATCCTAAAATCATGTATAGAAAATTCTGGATTCATTTCTTTTACGATTTTTTCTGTAAACTCTTTCATTTCATTAATTTCTTTATTATTAACAACTATTGGATCCATATGTATTGTTGTTATACAATTAAATTTATTAAATAAATCCTGCTCCATTTGATCTATTACATCATGAACTTTACAGATATCTCCATCTGCAGGAACTTCTGCATGAAATGAAACTATTTTTCTCCCTGGACCATAATCATGTACCATTATATCATGTATTCCTGAAATCATATCATATTTCTTAGCTTCTTCTTCGATATTCTTAATAAACTCAGGATCTGGTTTCATTCCTAATAATAAATCCACTGTTTCTTTTATTGCTTTATATCCTGTAAATAAAATAAATATAGAAACAATTAAACTTGCATATCCATCTATTGATATTCCGAATATTCTTGCAACTATTGCAGATAACAAAACAACTAATGTAGATATTGAATCAGAAATACTATCATAAGCATTACCTTTTATTGCATTAGAATCAATTATTTTGGCAATTTTTTTATAAAAGAAAAATAGCCATAATTTTGTTAATACTGCTATTACCAATATAATAATTGTTACATTATTAACATTAGGAAGTTCTGGATGAATTATTTTATCAACTGAACTTTTTAATAATTCAAAACCTACCATTAATATAATTATATCAACTATAAATGCAGTTATATATTCCATTCTTCCATGTCCCCATGGATGATCTTTATCAATTTTCTTTTGCGAAATTTTAAATCCTATCATTGTTACAAAAGATGAACCTACATCTGTAATATTATTTAATGAATCAGATATAATAGAAATTGAATTTGCAATTATTCCAATAACAAGTTTTACTATTGATAATAATATATTAACTAAAATTCCTGTTATAGAAGAAAGCATTCCATATTTTCCCCTAATTTCTGTATTATTTACATCTTTATCTTTTATAAATAATTTAATTAATAAATTTGTCATTTTTCTTACTCCTTTTTTAATGCTTAATAGTTATATCATATTTTATTTTTATATACAAGTTTTTATCATAAACTAAAGAACGGGATCTTTCAACACATATAAAAACTGTAAATAAATATTATTTACAGTTTTTTGATAAATCGTTATCTATATAAAATTACCTTGGTTTTATATTTATCTCAGTTTTAGAATTGTCTTTTCCTGATTTATTTCTTCTTTTACTTTCAACAATTATTATCTCAAATGGATTTAATTTGCCTTGAACTACATTTTGCATTACTTTCTTCCAGTTTGCATCATGTTTTACCCTAACAGGTTTCCTTGAATTTAATCTCTGACCTTTTTCCATTTTTTCTCTATTTTCTCTTTTAGTATTAGTAAAAAAGATCATTCTTTTTCCTTCTTGTGCATGTAATCTTCTATATTGTTTCTGTGTAGGAACATTTTCCAATTTCTTTTTACTTGCTAATACTTTATCAACTTGCTCCATAGGTACAATTACTGTTGAATTACTATATGGATATCTTTTTTCCCCAGTTTTATCTTTCTTCCAGAAACATTCTACAACAGCAAATTTTAATTGAGGATACATATATACTGCATATCCTTCATATGCTTTTCCTGTTTTTCCACGATATGCTATAGGTGTTTCTTTTGAAGATTGAAGTATTTTATCTTTTTCTTCTGGTAAAATAAATCCAACTTTATAAACTTTTAGAGGATCTTTCTCTACATCATCTTCTGGTTTTACTACATCTTCTCCTCTCCTTATTTTTTCAAAAGTTCCTTTTAAATCAATTTCTCTTTCTTCTAAGCCTTGCAAAAGATCTCCCTTTACATTTAGACTACTTGGTAAAACATTATCTCTGTAATGAGATAAATCATATTTTAAATTCTTTGTGGTATATACAATTCTTTTTTCTTTTGGAATTTCCTCAACTAACAAAGAACCTTTAAATTTTACATTTCCCATGCCCTCTAAGATTCTAGACATTTCTACCATTGTATTATATACTTCTGTTATTTTTTTGGCTTCTTCAGAAGTATATTCTTTTTTCTCTTCTAAACTTCTTTGTAAAAATTCTCTACCCCTATATGCAGATATCATAAATAAATTTTCTAACTTAATATCCTGTTTAAATTCTAACACAGTTTTAGGAATATATGGCGCAATTTGAAAAATATTTTCCCTATCCGCACTTTCAAACCAGTCTTTTGTCTCATCTACCGTTTTTCCTTTTGTTTGAGCCATTTCATATATTTCTTTATTTACTATTACCCTATACAAATCTCTTGGTATTACTTTAATTAAATCACTTGGTTTTAATAAGTTCAATGATTTTAATACTAAATCATTATCCTCTAATTCTTTTGGAACTGGTTTTATTTCTCTTATTCCTAATACTTCATAAGTTGAAAATCTATCAATTTTTATTTTTCCAGTTATTTCATCTTGATATAAACTATATAATACAACATTATCTGATTTTCTTAAATTTTCCTCCATAATTTGAAGTAATCTACTATTTGCTTTACTATAAAATTGTGCATTTAAGCTATCTATATCAGAGCTATCATTATATTCTTCTCCTATTATAGCATAACCCTGTTTTTCCATTTTTGCTGTTATCTCATCAAAATACCTAGAACTTTCATTATCATTTATACTTTCACTACGTTCTCTTTGTCTTTCTAGTAGTAATTTGTATCTAAGAACAATAAATTTATCTATGTCAATTTTTTCTTTATATTTGCTAACGAATTTATATAATTCATTTTCATTAAAAAAAGACCTATTTCCTATAATATCATTAAAATTAGCTTCGTCAAAATTTAATACAGCACTAAGCATATTGCTTTCCATACCACCAATACATGCAAGTTTTAAAAGCTTATTACTATCTTTTATTTTTCCCATATATTCCTCCTTGCTACCATATTATAAAAAATGGCTACACTAATTTTAATTATACCATATTATTCAATTTTTCACAACATTATGTAAAATTGCCTTTTAGGCTTTCTTCCTTAATATATAGTTACTAATAAAATATTTTCTATAGTTTATATTTTTTTATATTTTCCTTTGTAGAAAATCCATCCTTTTCCGAAACTTTATTTAATAATGTAAAACCATCTAAATGGTCACATTCATGTTGAATAAGACGTGCAAAAAATCCATTTAATTCTCGCTCTATTTTATCTCCATTTTCATTGTAATATTCTAATCTTATATTTTTATATCTTTCTACTTTTCCACTAATTGAAGGAACGCTTAAACATCCTTCAAATTGTATATCAGTTTCATCAGATAATTTTTGCCATTTTGGATTTATCATTGCAGTTTGTGGTATATCTTCTGCATTATTATATTTAATGTCTTCCTTTTTAGCTCCAACTACTATAATTCTTTTATTAATTCCTATTTGTGGAGCTGCAATTCCTAAACCTATCCCATCCTCTAGTGTTGCCCTTAAATCTTCAATAATATCTAATATTTCGTTATTTATATTATTTATATCTACTTCATCAGAAATTTTATTTAATATTGGATCACCAACTTCTCTTACTTTGATTATTTTTCCCATCTTACTTCCTCCTTTATAACATTTATATCACTAAATATTTTTTATTACAACTATAAAAACAGTGTGGCATAACCTCAAATTACGCCACACTGTTTATTTTTCCGGTATCTTAGTAAATATGTCCTGTCAACCCATCTTTTAACATCCATAAAGTATCAGGATGCATTTGAATTTCCTGTTTCGTAAAGTGTTTAGAGTATAACTCCTCGAAGTCATCTCTCGGATCAAGGTCTGACACAACCCAAAGTTTATTGTTATCCAGTTGAACTTTCCTTAACGCTATTTCTTCACTGATTAAAGAGCAGGAAGGATTGATAAGCCAAAAAGTCTTTCCTTCTAACAATCCCGGATTTTCTAGTACTTCCTTAAATGCTACAGTTAGTGCACTAAGGATCTTTGTAATTTCTTCCTTACTCATAATACCTCCCATGAATAAAAACTACAAATCAACATACTACAATTAATATTATAAAATGAACATATCATTATGTCAAATAATTATATTAACCAATATTATTAAATAATTAAATCTCCACATTTCAATTTTTTTACTTTTTTAAATAATTCCTTATCCTTTTTGGTTATTGTTTTTTCTTGAATATCTCCATTAATACATAATTTAACATTAATATAACCTGTAGAAATACTAGGATGTCTTAATATTCTAGAACCTTTATTATCTATCTTTTCTCTTGAAATTGCAATATACGAAAACTTTTCGTCTTCATATGGTACATCAGCATTTTTTAAAAACTTATGAACCTTATTTCGTTCCACTCTAACTACAGAATGGCACCAATCATCTATTGGCAATTTACATTCTACTTGTGATGTACATGGTGCTAATATATTTAAATTCTTTTCTATAGCTATTTTTTGAATCTTCCTTATATTTTTAAATCCCTCTGGAGTTCCTGGTTCTATAAATATTGATATTTTGTTAAAACTATTTAATATATTATTTATTACTCTATCCTTCGCTTCTTCCTTTAATTCATTAATCATATATGAAGTTATTACTAAATCAGCATTATCATGAATTTCGGTATTTACTATATCTTGATCTTTCCACAGAATATTTCTTTCATTTATTAACAATCTTTCTCCAAGCAATTTCATATAATTGTCTCTTTCTATACAAATAATTTTATCGACATCCAAATTATTTAAAATTGCCCATTCTCCTGCTCCTGTTCCTGCTCCTACATCCAGTACTGTAGATATTTTGGTACTATATATTCTTAAAGTTTCTTTAAGAGCTTTATTTATTGCACAAAAAGTAGCAGGCATTCTCATAATAGAATATGCTAATACATCTAACTTATCTAAAATTAAACTTTGTCCATTTCTTTTAGCATTTAAATATCTATCACTTAATTTATTTGCCTTTTCTTTTAGCTCTGTTAATTTTATATTTTTTATTTCATTTTCTATTCCTTCTTCTAATTCTATTGGTATTCTCATTTTATCTCCTATTTAATCTATTCATCTTTTAAACTTTCTAATATAAATTTAACTACATCATCATCTTTTGCATCTTTTTTCTTTAATAAATCTTTTTCTTCTCTTGTTAAATCTACAAAATATTTTCCAGTATCAGGCACTATACTTATTGAATCCAAAGGATAGCCTTCATTTAGTATAGGAGATGGTTTTTCTACAAAATAAAAATCTCCCTTTGACCAATTAAATGTTTTTAAATCATTTCCATCATATATAGCCATTCCATATATCCATTTAGCATTTAGGTTTTTACCATATTTTTTTACTAAATTAGTATAATAGACTATCATTTCAGCATCTGTTAATCTTTTCCCGTGAACTCTTCTTACATGTGTACCTGGTTGATCCTCATCGCTAATTCCTTCTATATAAAGACTATTATCCATGGCTATTGTAGGTATTTTAGCATATTCATAAAATCCCTTTGCTTTTATAATAGCATTTTCTATTGAATTTTTTCCATTTTCTTCTACAATATCTTCTATATTCATATCTGCCAATGTATGTAATTTAATTCCATGTTTTTCTAACTTATCCGCATATATTTTTATTTTAGCTGGATTTGTTGTTGCAAATAAAGCTTCCATATAAAATCTCCTTTCATTTTAATAATTCCATATTCCCAAATGTCCTTTTGCAGATATTGGCTCTATAGGCTCTATGTCTTCTAATATCCAAGCATATCTACCTATTTTATATTCACCACACATAAATTCTATTGGTTTTTCTTGCTGTATTTTTTTTATAAATTCTTCATCCATGTAAACACAATTAACTAACTTACATTTTGCAATTATACACCCATATTGAATGTCTTTATTCTTTAATAAGGATATAAGTTTTTTTATTCTCTCATCATTTTTAGGAATCTTCTTTAAACTAGTATGAATAAAAAGCTCTCCTCTATAATTAGTTTTCCAACTCCTCGTTTCTATGTATTTTACTTTTTCTTTAATAAGACTTCCCCAAGGTTCCATTAATGATAATACTTTCATGAAAACATCTCCTTAATAATTAGTACTTCTCGTTAAATGATATGGTTTTTTAATTAATTTTTTATCTCTCCCCATAAGCCATATATAATCATTTATATCTATTGAATTTATATTATTAGTTAATTGCTTTATTTGATTTATTACATATATAACACTTGCTCTTATCTCTACTTCATATTCAGAATTTTCTTTTATCTCTATCTTATTATCTACTAAATTTGCTAATTCTAAATTATATTCTATTAGATTTAGCGCTCTTAATACTTGCGGTATTTTATAATCACTACACCCTATCAAATTAGTATAATCAACTTTTATTTTTTCTTTTTTCTCTCTCATATGTAGAATATCAGATGTTAATAATTGAGCTAATTTGTAGAAATAAATTTTTCTTTTTCTATATATTCTTTCATCTTTAAAATTTTTAAAATTAGAAATTATAAAATTAATTAACTCAATATCTGTTTTTAAATTATATATTTTTCTATAAAAATTTCCATCCATTTCTTTAGATATTACATTATTAACATATTTGATTATTTTCCATCTTTCTTCTAATAGTGGAATTTCTATATTTCCTTTTAAAAGTTCTCTAAACTCTTCTTTATTCATATTAATGAAATTCTTATTTTTCCTAAAATATCCTAACATGGCATACATAAGCGCAATACTACCATCTTTAATTCCTTCATTAGTCTCTATTGACCACTTAGGATCTCCCCAAAAAGAAAAATCTATTGCCTCAAAATATAAAAGGAAATTTATTATATCTTCTATATTTTCATTTAACAGATCATATGAGGAAGTTTCTAACCAATTGTTAACTTTTATTTTATCTATTTTAGTTGCAAATTCTTTTATATTTTCATCTTTTATAGATACATATTTAGCATTTTGTATTACAAATTTATTTGTGATAACAATTTCTTCAAATATATTTCTCATCTAATAACCTCATTTTCAATAGTTTATTATTTATTTAAAAGATTTTTAAATTTTAATTCTCTTTGTATAAAATCTTCTTTATTTTCAAGTAAATTTTGCATTTCATCTAAATAATCTTTATATTTCTTGTCTGGATAATACATTTTTGCATAACCTACATCTCTACCAAATTTTTTGGTAAGCTTTTTAAAAGAATATTCTATTATTTCTTCCACTGTTGGATTCTCCATTTTATGCTTATCTGCTTGATATAAAAAAGAACGTTGTAACATATTCTCCACAGAAGTTTCTCTATCTGCTGACGAAACAATTTTACCATAGATACTTCTAGCTTCATATTCCAAACTAGCTCTATGATCTACAATTGCTTCTGCAATTGTTTTTATTTGTTCGTTTGTAAATGATTTTTGAATTTTTTTATCATTTAAAAATTCTTCACTTGAAACTTTTTCATGATTATCTGGATCTATCTTATATCCAATGTCATGATATGCTGCAATTGTATAAACCATATCTGAATTTACTTTTAATCCAAACTCATTTACAATTTCAAAAGATCTTTTAATAACTGTTTCAATATGGTCTCTTCCATGTCCTCCGATATTTGTATCATATTGTGGTAATATATTTTGTTCTATATATTCTTTAATTCTATTATTTACTCTTTCCATTTTCTACCTCCGAAATATTCTTTTAATTTTTCTACAGTTTTTAGACATTCTTGTATTTCTTCTTTATTTACATTTTCTTTTACATATTTAATTATATCATTTACTCCCACGATTCCTCTTCCAAATAAACTTGTATATTTCTCATAACACGGAAATATCCAAAAATGTAAATGTTTTGAACGTTCTTCCTGCACAATTAATACTTCTTTTACTATCTCTAAATCTTTTAAAGCTTTAATTGTTCTAGATATATAATCTATTAATTCATATCTTTCCTGTGATGTTGTTTCAGAAATTGAATTTATATGTCTTTTAGTTGCTATAACCATAAAACCATTTAATGGGATTTCTGGGTCAGCACCAATAGTTAAATAGTTATTTTCAAAAACTAATCCTCCTGGCAGTTTTAAATTTCCATTTGCTATTGAACAACTCATGCAGTCATATTTCCAATTATTTCCTAAATAATCCGTTATTTCTTTCATCCTCTACCCCTTTAATATATTTCTTTCTTAGATTAATCGTTTTTTTATACTATTAATTAAAAATTCTAAATCAACTTTATTAAAATCTGTTGTATCAATAATTATTTCTTTATCATCCAATTTAAACTCTTTAGACATATTAACAGCCTTCTTAAAAGCATTTTGTTCATCAAATATTCCATTAGACCTTAGCCCTGGATGTCTTTCTTGCATATTTTCTCTTGCTAAAAATCTTTTATGTAAAACCTCTAAATCACACTCGAATCTTATTGTTAAAGTATTATATTCATATTTTAAAGCAAGCTTTTCTATTGTACTTATAGATTCCTTGCCAAAATTGCTTTCTATAATAAAACTGTTTCCAACCATCATTAACTCTTCTGCTATTAAGAACAATATAGAATAGCTTATACTTCCAATTCTACGTTTTTCTTCATATTCTAATAAGGTATTCTGAGTTATTGCATCGTAAATTGTTTCTTTTAATTTATCTTTACTAATAAAAGGTATTCCTAAGTTTTGTGATATTTTTCTTCCATAAGTTGTTTTTCCTGTGGCAGGTGCACCAGTGATAATTAACATATAGTTGTTTTTCATAAAATACTCCCGTCTTTTTCTAAACTATTTTTTAAATTTTCAAAAACTTTTTTTATATCTTCTTCAAAGCAAGTACCTTCCGCCATTTTTATATACCATTTTTCTGTTTCTTTTATATATTTTTTCTTAAAACTTGGTTTTGTTAACAAACTTTCTTTTAAATTATGATATCTGTCAGCCAATTTAACCATTTTGGCTATGTCATTTTTTTCAATCCTTGTAATATAATCTTGCATATTATAATCATTTTCCTTTGTTACTAATAGAACTGCCTGCAATACTTTATTATTACTTAGACTTAAAATTTCTTCTTGTTTACCATTTGTGTCTTCCAAAATATCATGTAGCAAGCCCGTAGCCTGATATTCCTCATCAAATCCTTTATTTTTTAATATTTCTGCTACTGCATATGGATGTAAATAATATGGCGTTCCTTGTTTTCTCCTCTGTTTTCCATGTTTGATTTTTACATATTCTTTTATTTTTTCTAAATTCATATTTTTCCCCTCTATTTTACATTAATTAATCTTAACTAACATTATTTGTTCTTTATCTTTTTCATCTTTAAATTGATAAGCATCTTTAAAACCATATTTTTTATGCAAATTTAATGAAGGAGTATTATTTTTATTAATGCAACTATAAACTTTATAATTTTTATATTTATTTAGAACATATTCAATTAATTTAGAAGCAATCCCCTTTCCTGCAAATTTTTTATCAATTATTATTTCCCATATACCACTTTATCATTTTTATCTATTTTATCTGGATATCCTTCTACACTACAAAAATCATTTTTAGTATAAATGCCAACATATCCTGCAGGAACTTTATCTTCCAAATATACTATTTTTAATATATCATTGTTTTTAATTAAAATTTCGTTACTATCTTTAGAAATATATCCACTATTATTGTCTTCCCAAATCTTTCTTATTTCTTCTAAATATTTGTTTTCTACTATCATAAAACTCTCCTTTTTATTGAATTTTATTTACCAACAAATTTTATTGTATAATTTAGATAATTCATGCGAAGTTAAGCAAAATTTTCCATCTTTATTTCTTTCTATAACATATGGTACGCAATTTTCAATTTTCATATTAAATAATTTTTCTCTTGGAGAAATATTTAATAAATTAAAAAATATGCTTCTGATACAATGCATATGTGAAAATATTCCTATTGTTATATCTTCAGACATATTTATTGAATTTAAAAAATCTTTTGTACGATTTATAACATCTGTATAATTTTCTCCATTTGGTGCCTTTTGAACAAAATCTCTTCTAAACTTATTATAATCTTCATTTATTATATATTTTTTATATTCTTCACTTTTTTCTAAATCTTCTGGATATTTTCCCTCAAACTCTCCTAAACTTCTTTCTCTTAAACGTTTGTCTATATTAATTTTATAACCTGGCTTAGCATATTTTGCAGTATCTATTGCTCTTTTTAGGTCTGAACTATATACTTTTTCAATAGAAATAATATTTTTATCTGTTTTCAATCTTTTAGCTGACTCTTTTCCGTTCTTCTGTAAGCTCTGTATATTCATTATTTAAAGCGCCTGTAAATAAGCTTATTCCTTGAATATTTAAAATATTTGCCATAGTTTGTCCATGTCTAACAATTACAAATTTCATATATCCCCCTATTATAAAACTAAAAGAGGAACCTAGTTCCTCTTTTGTACCTTTATATTAAATTGCTAATTTCTTTTAAGAACTATAAAAGATCTACTATAAATTTTGCTAAACCTTTGTATTTATCGGTATATTATCATATAAATATATCATATGCAATTAATTTTACTAAAAAGATATTGTTTTTTTTAAGCTATTTTTATAAAATTTCTTTCTTTTATTCTTTATTAAAAAATATAACTTATATCCAATTATACCTATTAATAATAAAATTGATAATAATTGTGAAATTCTTATATTTCCCATCATTAAACTATCTGTTCTTAAGCCTTCGATTACAGCCCTTATTATTGAATAAAAAAATAAATAAGTAATCGTTAATTGTCCAGAATATCTTCTATTATTTTTTAAATATGTCAGTATAAAAAATAAAGTTAATGTACATATTGATTCATATAAAAAAGTTGGATGAACTTCCATATATATACCATTTTCTACTATTCCCATTCTAAAAATACTATTAGTTATACTTCCATGTGCTTCTCCATTTATAAAATTTCCCCATCTTCCAATAGATTGTCCAAGTGCTAGATATGGCACAAATAAATCTAACAAATCCATTACTTTTATTTTTTTATTTTTACAAAACAATATTATTACTATTATAGCCCCTATTATTCCACCATATATCGCTAAACCACCATTTCTTATATTTATTATTTCTAAAGGTTTATTCATATAATATTCTAAATTAAAAATCACATAATATAGTCTTGCAAAAATTATTGACACTGGTATCATGATAATTAGTAATTTTAAAATAATATCATATTCTATTCTATATTTCTTCGAGTCGTTTTTTAAGGCAAATATAGCTATTATAAATGCTATTGAAATAAGAATTGCATACCAATATATTTCTATATTTCCAACAGAAAAAGCTATTCTGGAAATTTTAAAAGACAAATTAAATTCTGGAAATGTAATATAGTTCATAAAATTTCACCTATATTATATTATTTCCAGATTTATACTGTTTATTTAAAAATTATAAAATATTTTATTTAATTCGTAAGCAACTCCTGCTTCATTATTTGTTTTTGTAACTACATCTGCCAACTCTTTTATTTCATCTGCTGCATTTCCCATTGCAACTGTATAACCACCTGTTTTAAACATTTCTATATCATTTAATCCATCACCAAATACAACTGTTTCTGATACATCTATATTTAAATATTTGCATAATTCTTTTATTGCTTCTCCTTTGCTAACATTCTTAGGCATAATGTCCATTATATATGGAAGTGCATATTTATTTTCTACTTTTCTGTACCTTCTAGGAATAACAAAAGTATCTACTTTTGTTAAACTCAAATCAAATAGATTAATAATTTCATCTCTAAAAATTTCTATATTTTCTTTTTCATCATTAATAACACTAAATTTCATTATTGGATCATTTGTATTTGTTAAAACTTCATCTAAAGATTCTACAACTTTTACTTCACTTCTATTTTCTGGTGTCATACTGAATTGTTCTGTTTCTACTGCTAAATTTCCTGAAATTGTAGCTACTGTATATAAATTTTTACTTTTTATCTTCTTTAATATTTCTAATGCAATATTTTTATCTATTGCTTTTGTAAAAATATTAGTTTCTGTTTTAAAATTTACAGCAACACCACCATTTGATCCAATTACATATGGAACTGCACCAGACTTTTCACTATATTGTTGTATACTATTATATGGTCTTCCAGAAGTTAGCACAACTTCTATTCCATCTTCTTTTAGCTTTTTTATAATTTCAATATTTTCCTTTGGAATAATCTTTTCGTCATTCACTAAAGTTCCATCAATATCTATAAAAACAATCTTATATTTATTATTCAAAAAATCAACCTCCTTTTAACTTTCTATTTCTCTTTTTAATTTTCTTATGATTGCTTCATAATTCTTATACATTTTAGTTATATTATCACTTGTTCGTATATCGCCACTTGTAAAATTCCTTAAAAATTTCACTTTAAATCCTAAAAATTCACCAATCCCCTCAAAATATTCTTTAATATTTTCAGCAATATCTGCATTTTCTTCTTCATCCATTTGTCCAACAGTTATTAAATAAACAGTTTTTCCAAGTAACATTTCATCATGCCAGCAAAATGGATTTAATCTATCTATCATATTTTTTAATATTCCTGTTATATGATTCATATAAATTGGGGTAGCAATTATTATCTCATCATTTTTTAATATTTCGTCATATATTTCTTGCATATCATCATCTTCCATAATACAATAAGAATCTAAATAGTCCATGCAAGCATTACATCCTAAACAATAATTTATTGATTTATCCGCCAAAGCTATTAGTGTATCTTCCTCATCTCTTAAATCATTTAATATTCTATAACAATTTCCTCTTCTATTACTTCCACTTATATATAAAGCCATTTAAATTCCTCTTTTCGTTCTATATTTCAAACATTTTTTGTAGTTCTTTTCCTACTTCATATCCCTTTTTATAGAAATCATCTAAACTCATTTTTAAATAATCATCTCTATAACATAATTCCAAAGTAATAGGTCCTTCATAATTACTTTCCTTTAACTTTGATATAACATATTTCCAATCAATTGTTCCATCGAATGGTATTAAATGTAAATCGTCAGATTTATCATTATCATGTAAATGTACAGCAAATATTCTATTTTTAAATAAATTAAAATTAAATTCATCATTAAAATGTACATGAAAATGTCCTGAGTCAAAACAAATACCTACATTTTCATCTTTTATGTTTTCTAAAACATACTCTAGATATCCTTTTATTTTTGTGTTTTCAAATGCTACTTTCACATTTAATTCTTTTGCATATTTTATAATTTCTCTTATTCTTTTTAATCCTAATTCATTATATGAAGGAGCTATTTTTTTAGATGTTAAATGCATAACAACCATTGGTATACCAAATTCTTTGCAATTTTTAATATCATTTTTATATCTTTCTACTAAATCATCTCCTTCTTTTCCTTCTTTCCAGATAGAATTTATATTTTGATACCCTAAATGTGCAAATATAATTTCTAAATTTAGCTCTTTACATAATCTTGCTTGATCTTCTTGACTTAATTCCCAATTTTCATCATACCATTGTATGAATACTTTACTAAATCCAGCTTTTTTTATAGAATCTATTGTTTGCTTAATGGTTACATTTTTATTACTTTTTTGGATAGCTATTGCAATTTCTCTCATTCATTTCTACTCCTCTCTTAAAATTTCTTATATTTCATCTATCTTTACCGTATTCCAAATTTTACTATACTGTCTTATTTGCTCTTCTTTTTTTACTTGTGCTGTAGGATGATATAATGGAATTATTGTCATATCTTCAATTTTAAAACTATCATACTTCTTAATCGTCTGTGTTAAATTCTTTTCTATCTTTAAATTATATATTTGTGCTAAAGAATATAGAGGATAATATCCTAATGTTAATATAATTTTTGGTTCTACTATATCAATTTGCATCTTTAAATAATCTCTACAATTCATGGTACATTCTTTTAATTTTATATTATTTTCTCTATAATTATTTCCCTGTCTTGCACACATTATAGCATTTGTAATAAATATTTTATTTAAGATCTTTTCATTATTTTTCTTAGAAGATTCTATTAAATATTTTGTTAACATTCTTTTAGTCATACTTTTTTCCTGGTTTATTAAGAAATTCCAGTTATCTTCTGTTTGATTTTTTACATAGCTATCATGTAATTTCTTGATATCTTGAAAAGGGCCCCAATCTTGTCCTATTATCATAATTTTAGAGTTTAATCTATTAAACCAATCAGTCCATATTGAAGGTATATTTTTAGAAAATTCTACATCTGTATAAATATTAATTAAAGAACAATCCATTCCTCCATTCTTTTTTAAATTTATACATTTATTGCATATTGACATTTCTTTTAATAAGCTATTAAATTTTTCTATTTTATTCATTATCTTTAATCTTACTCCAAATAATATTTATTTCCATAAATCTCCATTTATATACTTAGTTAACGCCATAATAAAAGCATTTTTTGTCAAATCAATTCTTGTTAATTCTCCATGTGTCAAAAAATTTATTCCTCCTTGTGCCTTGTTTAATTCATGACCTTTAAAAATTTTATCCATGAATTTTCCTAATTCTATCTCTTTAATTTCTTCTATGTATTTATCAGGTATTGGAAATCCTTGACTAGTTCCAACACTCATTAGACCATTTTTATCTTCTATTACAGCTGCATTAAATTCTATCCATTCATCACATAGTAAATTTTGAATTCCACCTTCACTAGCAATGTAAAAATCTACCTTAATATTATTTGTTTTAGCATATTCCTTTAAATTTTTTACTCTATTTTTTGCTCCTTGAAATACTTCTTTATTAAATGGTTGGTCGCTTACATTTGATTTTACTGGTATTCCTTCTATTTCCACATTATCAAAATATTTTTCAAATGCTTCTTTTGCTCCTTTAATTTTACCTGGATTTTTTGTTCCCATTAAAATTTTCATTTTCTCACTCTCCTAGTATTTATATTTCCTTTAAAGAATAACTAACCTCTAGAATATTTTCTTCTTCATCTACTTTTATATTCATTTTAAATTTACATTCATCATAATATCCCTGCTTACTATTACCAGTTTTATATTTTGTTACAACTACTTTATCATCATTTATAATGTAGCATCTTACAGCTTTTCTTATTGGCTTGTCCATATTTATCTCCTTTTTCCAAATTGATTATAATAATTGCTTTTTTACATCCAACCAATTATTTACTCTAATAATTCCCTTTTCTTGTAATTCCACATTCTTAATGTTTTTATTTCTAAATTCTGTAAATAATAACTTTTTATTGCAATTTTCTAAATTTGAAATTCTGTCATCTATTCCAATATCATATTTTATCTTTGTTTTATCTGTCATAAATATGAAATTGTTTGTATTTATAAACGGAAACCAATAATGTAAATATTCAAATTTATTTTTTAAATTAGTCGACGGATCTATTACATCCATTTTCCAGATATATGCTGTTACAATATATACATCATACTTTTTATTTAATTCTTTTGTTACATCCACACAATTGGGCAATGGCTTAATGTATTCCCCATCATCATTTTTATATAAATTTTTATATTTATATATTTCCTTAAATTCTTCTTCCTTGCCCTTTATTAAATCCTGTCTATTTTGACTATGTAATTCATTAAAATCTACTTTTCCTAAAAATTCTGTCAAATAATTTGAAAAATTTCCTACCACAATTACTTCGTCCATATCAATCATTACAGATTGTTTATTCATTTTTATCATCCCTTTATAATTTTATAATATTCTTCTTCAAAAAGACTTAACCATTGGGATATTTCTCCTTTTTCTAGCATGTTCTTAAATTCATTTATAGTAACATATTTAGCATTAATCACTTCTCCATCTAAAAAATTTATATCACTAATCTTTATATCTTTTTTTGCCAAATATATATCTCTAAAACAACTTCTTGTCTTTCTTATTTCTTTAATTGTCTTAATTAAAGTAAGATCTTTTTCTTGAAGGCTTACTCCTATCTCTTCTTTTAATTCTCTTATTATTCCTTGCTTACTTGTCTCTCCACTACGTACACATCCTCCAGTAGGTTCCCACGTTCCACCATGAATTTTATTCAAATTTCTTTGTGTTAGCAAAATTTTTTTATCAGAATTAATAATCCAGCATCGTGAATATAAAAAGAATTCGCCATCTTGAAATATAGCTCCTTCCTGTCTATCTACTACCTTATTAGTTTTTACTTTGTTTTCGTCATATACATCTAATAATTCCTGCATTTACATCATCCTCTTTGATTATTAATATAAATAATTTAAAATTTTTTCAAAAGTACAATATCCACTCTCACTATTAATGTGTCCACCATTTGGTATTAAAATTTGTTCTGTTGCAACCTTGTCTGCAAAATCTTTTTCAGCATTATAATTTACATATGGATCATTATCTGAATAAAAACAAATTATTTCTTTGGAATATTGTTTTATGTCTTCTATATTATCAAAATACATTGATATATTAACTTTATCATATTCTTCACTTATTCCAAAATAATTATTAAATCCACATACAAAAATTAATTTTTTCACTTTGACTTTATTTTCAACTAAAAATTTTGATATAAAAGCGGGAGCAATACTATGTCCTATAATTGTAGTATTCTCAGTAATTAAGCCAATTTTCAAATAATATTTAAGTAAATCACTCCAATTTTTATAATCTTGATAGCCTACTCCTATTGGAAATTGTGGAACATATACTTGTTTTTGATTATCTCTTAAAATATTAAATAGCCAAATAAACCAATTAGAGAACGGATTACCAAAAGATCCATGAATTATAAAATAATTTTCCATATTCCAATCCTCTCTTTCTATTAAAATAATTTGTCTTTATATAGCTCTGCTTGCTTTACCATATGAGCTATATTTCCTTCTCCTGCGAATTTGCTTTCATCAAAAAAGTTTTCTTCTTTACTCATCCAATAAAGTTTATTTATCTCTTCTACTAAATTTACTTCTTTATTTAATTTACCTACATATACTTCTAATTCCATATCTGATAATTCATACTGAAAATTCATAAGATTAGTCAACTTGATATCATTTTTTGTAATTCCTGTTTCTTCTTGTAATTCTCTATATGCTGCATGTAATTTAGTTTCATTCTTTTCAACTTTTCCTCCAACTAAATTAAACTTTCCTATATAAGGTTCTTTCTCTCTTTTGCACATAAGTATTTTATCTTCATCTTTGTTATAAACTAATATTACATTTAGTTTTTTCATATTACTCACCCTTATTATTAAAAATTTCTACCCAACCTAATTTTATAAAATTCATTATCTCCATATAGGATTTTACTTCTTCACTTGGATAATTCAATAACCATACTCTTTTTTCTTCATTATGAATTATATTTTGAACTATAGCATAACTTAACTCTGCAAATGTTTCTGCTCCAATGTATCCTTTTATTCCATTTTTTTCTTCGTTTAATACAAATAATATGTCTGTTTCGTCTAATGACTTAAAAAAATTTATATAAGTATTTTTATATTCTTCAGAATTTTCTTGATTTATTTTTCTTGGATAATTTATAACTTCATAACCATTATTTTCAAAATATTTTTTCCATTTTTGTATTTCTTTTTGAAATTTAGCACTGCATGCAATCATTAATTTCTTTGTTTGATTCCTTTCAGAATTCATCGTTTCTTCTTTTAAATTTTTACTAAGAAAAAAATCTCTTGCAATATAATTATTTTTTTTATAAAAATTTAATGCGTTCTTATTAGGTCCAAATACTTCTATTGTTATCTTTTTGCAATCTATAAAATAAAAATATTCTTCTATTTTCTCTAAAAGTTTTTTTCCTATTCCTTTACCTCTTTCATCTTTTCTTACAATTAACTCTATTACGCTACCCGTTTTTTCACAATTATTTGTTAATTTATCTATTTCATCTATTGTATTTACAATTCCTATTACTAAGCCTACAATTTTATTATTTTCCTCGGCTAAATAAATTTTTCCTTCTTTATTTTTTACTAATTCCATGTCTAAATTAAAATAATCTTCTCTATAATTTGATAAAAGAACTTGCGTCTTCCAATCATCTATATCCACTAAATATTGTTGTAACTCTACTAATAAATCTTTTATCTGGTCATTGTATTTATTATTATATTCTAATATTTCCATGTTTAATCTTCTCTCTTTCATATAAGTTTGTATTTATTATTAGTTAATAACATCATTCTTTAATTTGTTCTAAATTCACTAACTTTTCATCATTGAACGTAAGCTTTAGCAGACATGGTGATATAATATTTAATTCTTTATTTTTATATTCCAATTTTACATTTTTATTTACATTACACCAATTTAACAATAAAAATTTTATCGCTCCTCCATGACTAATTAACGCAATTCTTTTACCTTGATACTTATATAATATTTCCTTCAAAAACTCTGTCATCCTTTTATTTGTGTCTTCTGCACTTTCCCCATCAGAGGTTCTAAATTTTTGATATAATAATTGTTCTTGTGATGGGTCTTTTGTATTTTTGTCACTCATAAACTTAGCCAACTCATTTAAATTTCCTAATTTTCTTTCATTTAATCTATAATCTAAATTGATTTGTAGATTGTTATTATCTGCTATATATTTTGCAGTTTGCTTTGCTCTTACATAACTACTACACCAGATAGCATCAATATTCTTTAGCTCTTCATTTTTGCTTAATATTCTTGAATCTTCTTCTCCTTTTATAGATAAAATTTCTTTTTCATTAATCATTTGGTTCGTCTCATTTGTATTTCTTATTCCTTTTTCATTAATTGTCTCTCCATGTCTAATCAAATAAATGATTGTTTGCATAGTAGCTCCTCTCTTAATTTTCTTAGATTAATTTTTTATTATTTCTATACTTAATCTTTTGGATATTTTATCATCTGGCCAATAAAAAAGGAAGTCTTTTATTAAGAGTTATATCAAATAATTCTTATAATCATATTCAAATACATAAATTTCAAAAATCCGGCAGGAAGTTTAATTCTCTGCCGGGTCTTTGAAATAATTAATCCAACCATTTATTTTCAAAACAATACATTATCTCTTTTTTTCAAATTCATTCTTTCTATTTTTAAAAAATTCATAAAAATATCTTACATTTTCGAGTTCACTCCACTTTTGAACTTTAAAGTCTTCTGTATCTAAATTATATATTTTAGCATTTAAAATTCCTAACATAAAAGGAGAATGAGTTGCAATTATAAATTGAACACCTAAATATCTTGCCATTTTATTTATTTCTTTCGCAAGTTGGACTTGATTTTGTGGAGATAGTGAAACCTCTGGCTCATCTAGTAAATACAAATTATCTGGTTCAATATTATCTTCTAAAATTTGCATCGTTGTTTCTCCATTAGAATATTTATCTTGTGAAAATTCAAACCTTGCAAACTGCTTTCCACCTTCTTTTGTCTGCAAAAAATCCTTTGCATTTTGCAATCCTCTTTCTCTTGCCAAATTACTTTCTATACTTTCTTGTAAAACTGCATCTTGCTGTATTTTCCTTATTTCATATAAGATTTCTTCACTTTTTATATATCTGCTATTTTCTGGTATTCTAGTTAATTTTCTACCATTTTCATTTTCTCCTAGTTCATATTCACATTTTGATGCATAATCCTCAAAATAATCTAATGTTCCAACAACTTTTGGATTACTTCGTTCTTTTCCTTTTAAATTTAATTTATGAGCAATGATATTTAGTATGGTTGATTTTCCAGAACCATTATTTCCATATAATACAGTTATATTGTCAAATATAAATATATCGGGCTCTTTATTTTGTAATACATTAAATGGATATATATTATTATTTGTTATTCTGCTATCACTTAATTTAAATGTTTTTAGGTATATCATTCTGTATCCTATCCTTTCTAATTGTTTCTTTTTTATTACATACTGTTATTATTATACAATATTTATTTTACACTTTTTACTTTCTTACTTTTTACTTGTATTATACCATAGATATTTTTAATTGCATTTTAAAAGAACAAAAGTGAACTTCGTTCACACTGGCACTAATTAATTTTAGTGCCTTTTCTTTTTCTTCTCTAAATAGTA
>CALXYJ010000006.1 GCA_944392945.1 uncultured Clostridia bacterium
TGGAGGTTTTTCATACATTGCTATCGCTTTTTTTGAACCACGCGCATAGCACGTGGTTTTCTTATATACAAAAATAAACCTAAGCATTTTTTACTTAGGTTCATTTTTCCTTGTCCTACAATTAAAGCTGTTCTTCTTTTTTTATTTTCTTTTTATATGGAAATTTTTTATCAAATTCTTCTACCTCTTCTTTGTTGACTAAATAAACTGATGGCTCACTATAAACGCCATATATACTTTTTATTTTTCTTCTATTTAATACTTTAATCATTAAATAAGGATTCTCTGTATTTTCCAATCCTTTATAATAAATATTATATTTTGAAGCTGGTTTAAAACCTAATTTATTATAAAATTCTGGTTTTCCTGTTATTATAACTGCTGGATATCCCATCTTCTTTGCCAATTTCAATGTATATTTTATTAGTTTTGAACCATATCCAGCTCCTTGATACTCAGGTAATACACTTACTGGACCGAATAATAAAATTTCTTTTTCATCTTTTCCATTTGTTACTTTTCCCTTAGCATATACTATACTTGCAACTAGTTTACCCTTTTCTTCAATTACATAACTTAATTCCTTAACATATGATTTGTCATTTCTAATTTTATGTAAAATATAATGTTCATAACATCCTGGCTGATATACATTCCAAAATGCTTCTCTTGTTAGATTTTCATTTACATAATAATCATTTTTCTCTTCTAAACGTATTTTCATTATTTGCCTTCCTTATTTTGATTTTCTCTACATTTTAGCACAAATTTAAGTTTATTATACTAGTATTTCTTTAATATATTCTTTTGCACATCTTCTTATTTCTTCCATTCTTTTTTTGGTTTTTTCATCCTTATATTCTATTTTATCTATTAATATGTCAATATAATTTTTATCATATACATATTGTAAAGAACTTTTAAAATATAAATCAAAAATAAATGCTAAAACACATATCCAGTAATCTAATATAGTCTTTCTATCATTTAATTTTATGCACCTACGATTTAAAAAATCATTATAAACAATATCTGAAATATTAGAATAAGAAAGTTCTTCTTCTACATTTTTATATTGTGGAAAACTTGCTTCAAATTTATTTTTTTCTTTAACTCTAAAATTATCTAGTTTATCTGCATCTCGTATGATCTTGCAATGTAACTCCTCTATCTCATTTAGTCCTTCTTCTATTTTAAATTTGTTATGATTATAAATAGCTTTTTTTATTATTTCATCATATTTATTTGTTTCTATAAACTCTCTTATCATATTTTCTTTAAATAAAATCTGGATTCCATAATCAGCATGGTCAAATCTTTTATCAGAAAAATCCTTTAACATCGTAACTTGTTTAAACCTTCCTATATCATGCAATAAAGCAATCAGTTTTGCTAAATTTATATTTTCTTCATCTAACCCCTGATCTTTTGCTATATATTCACTTAAGTCCACTACATGATATGTATGTTCTATTTTTAATAAAATGCTTCCATCATCTTCATCAAAGTTTTTTATGTAGTCTTTAAAAATTTGCTTAGCTCTATTAAAATTTATTTCATTATTTGTTGTTCTTATTATATATCGCTTTATTTTCTTTCCTGAATACTCTGAAGTTAAAACACCTGTAGGAATAGCACCAACACTTTCTAATACTTTTTTTGATGCATCATTTTCTATATAATGACATGCTATAATTTCATTCATTCCTAATTCTTTACATTTATTTACAAGCATATTTGCAACTGCTTTTCCATATCCTTTTCTTCTTTCTGTTGGCCTTATTCCATAAGCAATATTTCCCCATGTGTCTTTTCCTAATTGTGTTAAGTTACAACGTATTGCTGTTGCACCAATTAATCTATTTTGATCATTTAATACTAGAAAATAATATCCTTTTTCATACCAATCTCTATCTGGATGATTTCCAATTGCTGTGTCTTTAGCTATATTTACTACATTTTTATATTCTATCTTACTATTACAGGGCATTTCTAATATATCTGGTGTTAAAGAAGTATTGCTTTCTTTCCACTCTTGTAACATCTCTATATATTGTTCACAATACTTTTCATCTAATTTTTCAAATCTTAACATTATTTTCCCCCTATATTTCATTTAATATCCTATATTATTTTTTCTATATTTCTTTAGATTTTCCTTTTATTTATTAATCCATTTTTTATTATATTCTTGTAATATCATCAATTTTATTTAATGAATTTATAATATCCTCTTTTGTATTAAATTTTATTCCTAATATTCCTAATTTATTTGACATATCAATATTTTTCTGTTTATCATCAAAAAATATACATTCTTTTTTTTCTAATTTATATTTTTTGATTAATTTCTCATATATTCTTGAATCAGGCTTTTTTACTCCAACTTTAAAAGAATATATCCCTCCATTAAATTCATTTAAGATTTTAATTATATATTCATACGTTGCATCTGTAAGATTTGATAAAAAATATATTTTATATTTATTTTTTAAAGTATATATTAAGTCCAATACTTCTTTTTTTATTGGCAATATTTCATTTTGAGTATCTACATTTAAAGTTTTTTCGATATAATATTTATAAGATGGATTTTCTAAGATTAATTTTTGTTTACATTCATTTTGAGTTATTTTTCCTAATAGACATTCTGAAAAATAATTACTTCCATAAATAATTTTTCTTAGTTTTACTGTTTCTTCTTTTGATATATTAAAATACTTTTGCATTATTTCTTTACCATCATCTATAATAATACCACCAATATCAAAAATTAAATTTTTAATCATTTTACCTCCAATTATATTTTTCTTATTTTATAATCTATAACTTTAGTATTTTCATCCAAAATAAACTTTCCTTCAAATATACCTTCTTCAAAAATATAATCATTAAATTTAGTATTCATATCAAATTGCTTTATTTTATCAATATCTTTAATACTTATCCATTCTAACGAACCTTCCAAAAGAAGTCTTTAAACTTCCTTTAAATTCTGTTGCAGTATATATATTCTCTTAATAAACATTCTGTTGGTGTTTCTCCTATTTCCATCTTTTCACCTATTGGTGCATATACTTGTCCCCATTTCTTGTTAAATTTTATAAATAAAATTTTATCCCTTTTTAATAAATAGCAAGCTGTACTTCCAAAAAAATTAGCTCTCATAATATTCTCCTTTATTTTTACATAAAAGAACTATATCATAAAAGCTTTTATTTTACTACATTTTATACATATTTATTTTTCCTTGTACCACTTTGCAAATTCCTTCATTGCATCTTTTGATTCATATTTTTTTCTAGTTAAACGTTCTTCTTTTGCCATTTGCGCTAAAGTTTTTTGATATCCACTTGGTATAAATATATACCATAAATCTGACCATTTTTCATTTGTATCATTTCCTAGAATTTCCTCTGATAGTTTTCCTTTATGTTCTCCCATAAATTGATGTATTTCTTTTCCATCATAATATGATAAACATTCTGTAAATTTACAATTTCTGTTTTCTTTTCCTTCCATTAATTTTAATATTCCTTTTATTCCTAATGTTTCCAAAGAAAAATTAACAAAAGCTCTTGGAAAACCATTAAGTGCATCTATCCAGAAACCACAATCAAGTGAAATACATGGCTTATTTACCAATTTATACGACTCTTCTACTTTTGCCTTTGATATATATGATATATCATCACTTCTAGGTTCATCTAATTCATATTCAAATATCTTAAAATCTACATCTTCAAACGCTCTTTTGGCAGATGCTATCTTACCTTTATTATGTGTTACAAATATTATTTCTTCCATATTTATTACCTCTTTCTATAAAATATTTCTTAGATCAGATAAATTATGTATTTCATATGTAGGTTTATATACTCCATTATTTGTTTTATCTTCATAATTGCACCAACATGTATCCATACCTATTTCTTGTCCACCTTTTATGTCTTTTTCTAATTCATCCCCAATAAATAGCATTTCTGATTTATTATGATTGTCTATTTTATTAAATAATTCTTCATAAAATTTTTTATGTGGTTTCATACTCCCACATTCATCAGCAGAAAATACACAATCTACATATTTATCTATTCCTATCTTCTGCAATTTCACAGGTATTGCTACACTCGGACCATTGCTAGCAATTATAATTTTATATTCCTTATTTTTTAAATATTTTATAATCTCTTTTGCTCCTTCTATTTCTACAATATTTAATTTTAATCCTTCCATGTATCTAGCATTTATTTCTACTGCTTCTTTATATGTTATATTTTTAAAATATTTCAAAAATCTTTGTGCTCTAATCCATTCTGCTTTTTCTTTATTACTCATACCTTCCCTTGGATCTTTAATAATTCCCGATGCTCTATCTTTCCAAAGTTTTCTATCTATTTCTATAAATTTTTTAAACTTTTCTTCACTATATTCTTCCCTTACTATTGATTTAAATGCTCCTTGTATATTTTTTGTGTCATCATTTAACGTATCATCTAAGTCAAATATCAAAGTTTTATACATAAAATTTCCTCCCTTTGCATTTATTCTAACACAAAAAGAGGAAATATATCTGTCTGTTTTATTTATTTATTTTAAATTGTTCGTCATATTCTTCTTCTAGAATGTCATAAGAACTTATATCTTTTAGCTTAAATAGTCTAATCTCATTTCTTAATTCACAAAAAGCTGCTACATACCAATCATTTAGGTAAGCAAACAATTCTGCTGGATGAATTATTCTTTCTGTATCTCCTGAGTTTATAGAGTTATATTTTATAAACACTTTATTTTTGTTATTTATTGCAATTCTTATATCTTGATATATTTTAGAAAATTCTGGTAATAGTTTACTAATTTTGCTTTCATTTTTATTATATTCATTTTTTCTATATGCATTAGATATTTTATCTATTATTTCCAATGCTACTGAATCTTTAATTATATTTTGTAAATAGTATATCTCTTCTTCCGTTAAGCCTATATCAATTGAATTTTTCATGTGTTCTAAAATATATCCACCATTTACTCCTTGCTTTCCAAATATATAAATACCTGCTTGTTCTAATTCTTGTTTATAACCTCTTACCATTCTTGGAGAAATTTCTAATTTATCTGCTAGTTCTTTTATACTATGTTTTTTCCCATCCTCTAGTATTTTTAACATATTTAGCATGTTTGCAACTTTACTCATTTACTTATTCCTCGAACATATTCTTTCTTCCATATTTTTCACAATTTAATTTTTCTTTTAGATAAATACACTTTTCTAAATCTATTCCATATGTATTTGCTAAACAAACTACATAGTATATTACATCTTGTAATTCTTCTTCAATTGTTCCTTTTATTTCATTGTCTTTCATTCTGATATCTGCATTAACAACTTTAGCTAGCTCTCCGACTTCTTCCATAAGCTTTAACATATATTTGAATTCTGATTTATTTTTGTGATCTATTTTAGATATACATTCCTGCAATCTTTTTATTGTTAAATTTTCACTATGTATTTTTTCTTCTGATATCTGAGGAGTTTGAGTAGGAATTTTTGTTATTTCTTGCTTTACAGGCTCGCTTTTCTTAACTCCATATACAATAGCTATATCTTCATCTTCTAATATCTTTTTAAAAGATTCCTTATATTCATCTATTTTTTCTTCTAATAATTCTTCATTTGCAATATATTCTATACTATCCTCTGGTAATTCCATAAATTCTTGTGCTGTATAAAATATCTCTGTTAATGTGATTACTGTTTGTGCAAACTTCTTTTTTTTGTAATTTATGATTTTTTTATCTGATAGTTTAATTTCATTTTTTACTTCTAAATATTCTTCTAACGAATAATTTTCTAAATTATATTTTCCCCATACCTGTAATACTAAAGTTCCATCTGGCATTTCTTTAAATATTGGAAATAATATAATATCTCTTTCATTTTCTTGTGTACACTTTGGAAAAAATATATGATATTTTCCTTTATTTTCTTCCTTCCAATTTTGTAAAATTCCTTCTAATAATGCTATTCCATTCTCTAATACTTCTTCCATAATTTTTCCCCCTCGTATATTATCTTTCATCAATTTCTGATTTTATAAATCCTGATATATCTGGTCCTATATTACCTTGATAATTGTCTTTTTTCATGTCATTAAAAAAATTAAATGTTCCATATTCTCTTATATTTTTTAAAGTTATTGGTGTTAACATATTCTTATCTTGTAAAATACCATTATCTATTATAATTTGCAATTCTTTTTTAGTAGTATCCTCATCAGGATCAGGTGAATGTATAATATTCATATCATTTATTCTAATATTACCAATTTCACTTAAAATCCTTGGTGCTTTTAAGTTTCCATTTTGATCTACATATCTTACATAATTACTTTTTTTATCTCCATAATTTGTAATGATTCCAATATTATCATTTATATATTTTCTTCTTATTTTCATCTTTTCAAAAAAAATTTGTTCTGACAATTCGCTATATGATCTTTCTCTATCAGATATTATTGCTAGCAAGGCTTTATTTCCAAAGATTTCCTTGATTCCATACAAATATGAATCATATGATTCTGCAAAACTAGCGCCTTTTGTTTCATAATGCTTGTAGTATAATTTTTTTATTAAACTTTCAAAATCGTCTACTGCAAAATATTTAATCTCTTGAAATGTATGTTCAATATCACTTAATATTTCATCTAGATATCGTATTCCATCTGGTTTTACTATAAAATAACTGTAACTTCTTTTCATTTTGTTTTATACCTTTCTACAAGTAATTCTTTAATATATTCTGGCACTAAATTTATGTTTTTTAT
Organism: uncultured Clostridia bacterium; assembly: GCA_944392945.1. Classification (GTDB taxonomy): domain Bacteria; phylum Bacillota; class Clostridia; order TANB77; family CAG-508; genus Merdicola. The sequence goes on from CALXYJ010000006.1 coordinate 6,825, forward strand.
ATCAGAATATTTTACTATAAGTGGTTCAAATATTCCCTTATATTCATTCTTATTTTTCATCTCTGGACCATTTCCTGTTCCTATAATTCCTGATTTATGTTTACATATATAAAATATTTGAATACTATCATTATAGTTCATGTCATTATATTCAATAAGTTTTTCTTTTACATCTACTTTAATTCCTAATTCTTCTTCTATTTCTCTATTTAAAGTATTTAAATTGTTTTCTCCTATTTCTTGCTTTCCTCCTGGAACAACATAATAATCTCTTAGTGTTCCATCATTTCTTGGTTTTACTCTATGTATTAATATAATACCATTTTCTTTTTCTACAATTCCCCTTACACTAATATGCATATTATTCTCCTTTATCTATTAAATTTCTTGCCATTTGTACTCCGGAAGCTGACGCCATCATTAAACCTCTTGTCATTCCACCTCCATCTCCTATTGAATACAGATTTTTTACACTAGTTTCAAAATTTTTATCTATCGAAACTTTATTACTATAAAATTTTATTTCTGGAGCATATAATAAATTTTCTGGATTTGCAAATCCTTCTATAATTTTGTCAATGCTTCTTATAAATTGTAAAATATCTGTCATAGTTCTATATCCTAATGCAAAAGTTATATCTCCTGCAACTGCTGATTTTAAAGTTGGTCTTATTTTATTATTTTTTAATTCTTCATCCCAAGTTCTCTTTCCTCTATAAATATCTCCTAACCTTTGAACTACAATATTACCATTTCCCAATTCATTTATATTTTTGGCTATATTTCTTCCATAATCTATTGGTTTATCAAATGGATAATTAAAATGATGTGATACTAATATTGCTAAATTTGTATGATTACTTTTTTTATCTTTATATGAATGACCATTTACTAAATTAATTCCTTCATCATAAACTTCTGATGAAACAAAACCACTTGGATTTTGGCAAAATGTCCTTACTTTATCTTTAAATGGTCCTGGATAGCCAATAAATTTTCCTTCATACATATATGTATTTATATCTTTCATTATTTCATCTGAAAGTTCATATCTTATTCCTATATCTACGACTCCCGCTTCTGTCTTTATATTATGATTATTACACATATCTACAAGCCAATTTGCACCTTTTCTTCCTACTGCAATTATTATATTTTTTCCATATATTTTACTTTCTTCTTTTTCCTTTAAATTATGTATAATAACCCCTTTAGCTTCATTGTTTTCTATTATTAAATCTTTAACTTCTGTCTCAAACATTAAATTTATATTATTATTTTCTAGATAATCTTCCAGTCTTTTATATAATTCATGTGCTTTCTCTGTTCCTAAATGTCTTATTGGAATATCTATTAATGTAATTTCCTCTCTTTTGGCTTTTTTCTTTATCTCTTCTATCTCTTTTTTATATTTTGTTCCCTCTAATTTCGTATCTGCTCCAAAATTTAAATAAATCTGATCTGTGTAATCTATTAAATCTTTTGTTTTTTCTACTCCTATATATTTATGTAATTCTCCTCCAACATAGAAATCATTATCATCTTTATTATATAAAGATAATTTTCCATCAGAAAAAGCTCCTGCTCCAGAAAATCCACTTGTAATATTGCAAAATGGTTTGCACTTAACGCATTTTCCTATTGTTTCGATAGGACAGTTCCTATCTTCTACACGTTTTCCTTGTTCAATTAACAATATTTTTTTATTTTGTTTTTTCTGTATCATCTCATATGCAAAAAACACTGCTCCAGGTCCCATTCCAACTACAATATAATCATAAACAGACTGCATTTTTTTCACATCCTTTGATTTTTACATTCTAATCTTTCTTATTGACGATTTTATTTTATATCAAAATTTTATTTATGACAATAGTGATTTTAGAACGTAATTTTTATATTATTTTTTATCATTTTTCTCTATTATATATTTATATAAAATTCTTTCTACAACTTCCAAAGCTTCATAATTTGAAATAAATCTTCCGCTATGCCTATGTCTTACACTGCTTCTTATCAATTTAATATGATTGTTATAATTTCTTTTATATATTTCTGCAAGTTTTTGTTTACTCAAACCCTTCTTCCATAAATCTATTATTTCATAATTTTGCATACTATCCCTCAACTTTAGTATGCTCGATTTGATCTTATTATAAACCAAGTCGTATAAGTTTATTTTTTATGAATTTAATTAATTAACAAAAGAGCTTACTAGAAAATGTTTTTTCCAATAAGCTCTTTTCTTCATTATTTCGGTAAAATCATCAATTTTACTGCAACCATTAGTCAGTGTAAAGCAGTCCAAATATATGTGATCTTTAGGCTTTAACTATAAGCAAGTTTTAGAACACCCCTCTGTAACAGTTTTCGTGTTTTAAAGTCCATGTCAATCAATTCAGACTCTTCGCCGGATATGATTTCTCCCACCACTTCAGCAACTACTTCTGTGGAATCATATAAATCCGTTGAAATCCTGCTTCTTACTGTTTCTAACAGTTCTTTTCCATCTTTTACCTTTAGTATCTTGTGACCAATTTCATGACCAAATGTAAAGGCTCCTGAACCAGCTCGCCTCACAATGCCAATAACAACATTATTGTCTATTATTATTGTTTCTCCCAGGAGTACGCCATAAAATCCCAATGGAAGTGGTCTAATTTCCAACTTACCACTAAGGTATCTTAATGGCATTGGGCTATCTTCATAAGTTCTTATGATCTTCTTTACTGCCCGAGAATATTGTGGAAATAATACTTCTTCAGCAAATTTGGCAATATTCTCATCTTTTTCTGCCTTGGATTCACCCATTGCAGGTGCTGCATTGGGAAAAGATAAATCTGGTACGGGCACATATATATCTACATACATGTTGTGCCTCATTTTTGTTTTGGAATTGATTAAAATATCGGGCATAATTATACCTCCTTATTTTATAACAGCAGTGTTTTAGTGAACATAATTATTATACTATAATATATTTGATTTTTCAATGATACTATACCAAAATTTAGTCCTTCTTTTAATTTATTTTAAAACTAAAATCAAAACAAATAAAGAAAGAGGAACACTATTATTCCTCTCTCTTTATTGCAAATTACTCATCCATCTTTTCTATAAATGATGTATCATAATCATTTTTTTGAAATTTTTCATTATTCAGAATTTTTAGTATAAAATCTCTATTTGTATCTATCCCAGAAATTACAAGTTCTGATAATGCACTTTTCATCTTTGCAATTGATTCTTTCCTATCTTTTCCATGAACAATAATCTTTGCAATCATAGAATCATAATTTTGTGGCACCCTATATCCTGCATATACGGCTGTATCAATTCTTACTCCATTTCCTCCTGGAAAATGTAACTCATCTATAAGGCCTGGGCAAGGCATAAAGTTTTTGTCTGGATTTTCTGCATTTATTCTAGCTTCTAAACTATGACCAGTAAAAGTAATATCTTTTTGTTTATATTTTAATTTTTCTCCAGAAGCTATACGAATTTGTTCTTTTACTAAATCTAAACCTGTTACCATCTCTGTTATTGGATGTTCTACTTGTATTCTTGTATTCATCTCCATAAAATAGAAATCTTTATTCTTATCAACTAAAAATTCTATTGTACCAACATTTGTATACCCAACTTCTTTTACTGCTTTAACTGCTACAGTACCCATTTTTTCTCTTAATTTACTATCTATAATTCCTGATGGTGTTTCTTCCAAAATTTTTTGATTTCTTCTTTGGACTGTACAATCTCTTTCCCCTAAATGAACTGCATTTCCATGCTCATCTGCCATTACTTGTATTTCTATATGTCTTGGATTTTGTACAAATTTTTCTATATAAATACTATCATCATTAAATGAAATTGCTGCTTCTTGTTTTACAACTTCATAAGCTTTTCTTAATTCATCTTCATTATATGCAACTCTTATACCTTTTCCACCACCACCAGCAGATGCCTTAAGCATTACTGGATATCCTATTTGGTTTGAAATATTTATTGCTTCTTGCATTGTATATATTAATCCATCAGATCCAGGAACTACTGGAACTCCAGCATTTTTCATAGTTTCTTTTGCTTTAGATTTATTTCCCATAAGTTCAATTATCTCTGGTCTTGGACCTATAAATTTTATACCTATTTCGTCACACATTTTAGCAAAGCTACTATTTTCTGATAAAAATCCAAAACCTGGATGAATACTATCTGCACCAGTTAAGCAAGCAGCTTCTATAATTGCCTTTACATTTAAATAACTTTTTACAGAAGGTGCTGGTCCAATGCATACAGCTTCATCTGCAAGTTTTGTATGTAACGCTGTCTTATCTGCTTCTGAATATACTGCAACTGTTTTTATTCCCATCTCTCTACAAGCTCTTATAATCCTAACAGCTATTTCTCCTCTGTTTGCAATTAATATTTTCTTTAACATATCAATTTCAAATCCTTTCCTATTTAATTGCTACATTTAATTTTCTATATAATTTAGCAATTATACTATTGCAAAAGTAAGCTCGCCTTTTACTGCAACCTCGCCATTTACTGTTGCAATTGCTTCTCCAACACCTATTGGTCCTTTTCTCTTTATTATTTTAACTTCTAATTTAAGAACATCTCCTGGTACTACTTGTCTTTTAAATCTTAATTTATCAACTCCACCAAAAAGTGCATTTTTGCCTTTATTTTCTGGCATAGAAAGAATTGCAACTGCACCTGTTTGTGCTAATGCTTCTATTGTTAAAACACCTGGCATTATAGGATTTCCTGGAAAATGTCCTTGAAAATGTGGTTCATTTATACATACATTTTTATATGCTGTACAACTTTCTCCTGGTACATATTCTTCTACTCTATCTATCATTAAAAAAGGTGGTCTTTGTGGAATTATTTCCATTATTTCATTTATATTTAACATAATTTATTCTCCTTTATTTATTAATAATTTATGAACTTTAAGGAACATCCCTAAAGTTCATTTAACTTATTTTATTTTGAATAAAGTAGTTCCATACTCTACCATGTCTTCATTTTTTACACAAATTTCAACGATTTCTCCATCATATTCTGATTCTATTTCATTCATTAATTTCATTGCTTCTACAACACAAAGTACATCACCTTTTTTTACTTTATCACCAATTTTAACATATGGTTCATCTTTTGGTGATGGACTACTGTAAAATGTTCCAACCATTGGAGATTTTACTTCTTTATAATTTTCTGTTGCTACTACTGCTTTTGGCTCTTCTTTTTGTTGTGTTGGCAAAGTAACTTCCTTAACAGCAGGTACTCCTGGAGTTACAGTTTCTATGATCTTTGCTTCATTTTTTTTCATTTTAATTTTGGTTCCATCTGGAAATTCAATATCTAAACTATCTACTTTAGAATTACCCATATCATCTAATAATCTTTTTATATCCTCATATTCCATATCTTTTTACTCCTATCCTTCATATTTTTTAAATATTATTGATGCATTATGTCCACCAAATCCTAATGAATTTGACATGGCAACTTTTACATCAACATTTCTTCCTTTGTTTGGAACTATATCTAAATCACATTCTGGATCTTCTACTTTATAGTTTATTGTTGCTGGTACAAATCCTTCTTCTATTGCTTTAACACATGCTATAGCTTCTACTCCTCCAGCTGCACCTAGTAAATGTCCTGTGTTACTTTTTGTAGAACTTACTAAAACTTTTTTACTTGCTTCTTCTCCTAAAGCTTTCTTAATCGCCATAGTTTCACCAGCATCATTTAAATGTGTTGATGTACCATGTGCATTTATGTATGTAATATCTTCTGGCTTTAAGTTAGCATCTTCCATTGCAGACTTCATAGCTCTTGCAGCTCCCTCTCCATCTGGTGATGGTGATGTTATGTGATATGCATCGGATGAAGCTCCATAGCCTACTATTTCTGCATATATATGAGCTCCTCTTTTTTTAGCATGTTCTAATTCTTCTAGGACTATAACTGCAGCTCCTTCACCCATAACAAATCCGCTTCTTTCTAAATCGAAAGGTATACTTGCTCTATCTTTATCTGTAACTTGAGTTAGTGCTTTTATATTTTGAAATCCTGCTATACCTGTTTTAGTTATTGGGGCTTCTGTTCCTCCTGCTAGTACTGCATCTTGATAACCATGTTTAATCATTCTGTAACTTTCTCCTATTGAATGAGTTCCAGTTGCACATGCTGTTACCATTGCAACAGATTCCCCTTTTAATCCTAGATCTATTGTTACATTTCCAGCTGCCATATTTGGTATTCCCATTGGAATAAACATTGGTGATACTCTATCTGGTCCTTTTGTTACACATGCACCAATATCTTTTTCCATTGTCTCTAGTCCACCAATTCCAGAACCAATAACAGTTCCTACTCTTGTTAAATCTGTATTTTCTTCTGTAATACCACTATCTTTTAGAGCTTCTCTTGATGCTATTACAGCATATTGTGTATATAAATCCATTCTTCTTGCTGTTCTTCTGTCAAAATAGTCTTCTGGATTAAAACCTTTTACTTCAGCTGCTAATTTTACTTTTAAATCACTTGTATCAACTCTTGTTATTTCGTCAATACCACATTTTCCATTTTTTATTCCTTTCCAAAATTCTTTTGCTGTATTTCCTATTGGTGTAATTGCTCCTATGCCAGTAACAACAACTCTTCTTTCCATTTAAATCATACCCCCATCTATATTTAATGTTTGACCTGTTATATATGTATTTTCTTCTCCTCCTAAGAAATATACTGCATTAGCAATTTCTTCAGCAGTTCCCATTCTTTTTAATGGAATTTGTGCATTTATACTATCTTTTACTTTATCACTTAATACTTTTGTCATATCTGTTGCTATAAAACCAGGAGCAACACAATTTGCTAAAATATTCCTTGATGCTAATTCTTTTGCAACACTTTTTGTAAATCCTATAATTCCTGCTTTAGATGCTGCATAATTTGATTGTCCAGCATTTCCCATAACTCCTACTACAGAAGAAATACTAACTATTCTTCCTTCTCTTCTTTTCATCATATATGGTGTTACTAATTTTGTTAAATTAAATGTTCCTTTTAGATTTATAGAAATTACTTTATCAAAATCTTCTTCTTTCATTCTCATTAACAAATTATCTCTTGTAATACCAGCATTATTTACTAATACATCTATTCTTCCAAATTTTTCTATTGCAGATGTTACCATCTTTTCACATTCTTCATAATTACTTACATCTGCCTTTTCCATTAATATGTCTACATTGTATTTTTTAAATTCATTTTTAAACTCTTCTAAATCAGTATTATCTGAAACATAATTTATTACTAAATCATATCCATTTTTTGCAAATTTTTCAGCAATTGCTTTACCTATTCCTCTTGAACCACCTGTTATTAAAGCTACTCTTTTTTCCATCTTTACTCTCCTTTATTAAAATTTTCTAAAAAGCTTTCTAATGTCTCCACACTATTAATATTTATTATATTTGCTTCTTTATTTTCCTTTTTAACAAATCCTGTTAAAGTTTTACCTGGACCTATTTCTACATATGTATCTATACCATTTTCCTGCATTGTTTTTATTGCTTTATCAAATCTTACAGAACTTACAATATGTCTTGATAAAATATCTACCATGTCATCATTTTCAGTATAGAATGTTCCATCTAAATTTTTTATTACTTTTGCCTTTATATTTTCTTTATTAAATTTTACATTTTTAAGATATTCAGTATATAATTCTTTTGCTCTATTTAATTTTACAGTATGGAAAGGTCCTCCTGTCTGTAACTTTAAAGCTCTTTTAGCTCCTCTTGCTTTTAGTTCTTCTATTGCTAAATTAATAGCTTCCTCATCTCCAGAGATTACTGTTTGATCAGAATAATTATAATTAGCAGGTGATATAAACATTCCTTTGTTTGAAATTTCTTTGCACACATCCTCTATTATATCACTATTTAATCCAATTATGGCTGCCATACTATAATTTCCAGGCTCTACTTCATTTCCCATTAAATATCCACGATGTTTTAATAAAGTAATACCATCTTCAAAGTTTAGATATCCACCACTTATTAATGCTGGGTATTCTCCTAAGCTTAATCCAACTGTTATATCTGGCTTTATACCTTTTTCTTCTAAAACTTTTAATATTCCTAAACTCATCGTTGCTATTGCAAGTTGCGTATTTTCTGTTTTACTTAATTCTTCCATTGTAGAATTAAATGTTATTTCTGCAATATCCTTTCCAGATATTTCTGAAGCTATTTGGTAAACAGATCTTATTTCTTCGTATTTATCATATAAATCTTTTCCCATTCCTACTGTTTGTGCTCCTTGTCCTGGGAACATAAAAGCAATTTTCATTTCTATCTTCCTTTCCATCTAATATTTTCTTACATTTCTAATAATATACTTCCAGTATTTAGTCCTCCACCATAACCAATTAAAACAATTTTATCTTTTTCTTTTACTTTATTACTGTTTAAAATTTCATCAATAGCTATTGGAATACTTGCACAAAATGTATTCCCGTATTTTTCTATATTTACATACATTTTTTCTTTGGGTAAATCTAATTTATTGGCCATTGATTTTAAGATTTTCTTATTAGATTGGTGTGGTATTATATAATTTATATCATTTATTGTTAAATTATTGTTTTCTAATAATTTATTTATATTTTTTACTGTCTCTGTTACTGCATATTTGTATATTTCTTTGCCATTCATATATATTTTTGAATTATTTGTACATGTAAGTATCTCTCCATTTTGCCCCATACTTTCTATATATGAATCATACAACTTCTTTTCTTTACTTTTCTGTATTATAATAGCTCCTGCACCATCTGATAGTAATATTTCTGTTCCTATATCCTGTTTATCAACAAAATTTGATAATTTTTCTACCCCAACTACTAATGCAGTGTTTATTCTATTACTGTCTATATATAATTTTGCGATATCTAATGCATTTATAAAGCCCGCGCATCCTGCTAATATATCCAAGCACATACAATCAATCATATTAAAATACTTTTGTATTTCGTATGATATACTTGGCATCTGGCTTTTTTCTGAGGTTGATGCTACTATTATTAAATCTATTTTTTCTTTACACTTTTTTAAAGCTTCTTCTGAGGCTTTTATTGCTATTTCTTCTATCTCTAAATTTGCATAAAATCTTTGTTTTATTCCGGTTCTTTTTAAAATATAATTTTTTTCTACTTGATATTTTTCTTCGAGTTCTTCATTAGTTATTTTCATGTCTGGAATATATTTTCCACTTGATATTATTTGTATACTATTCATAATCTCTCCCTATATGTCTACCTATAATATTTTAATGTTTTTCCTATTTATTTTTAATTAGTCTGACTGGTCAGGTTTTATTAGTCTATAGTGTTTTTTATCATATCAATTGCAATATATTCGTTGATATTCAAATATAAAATTGATTTTAAGAATCATATCTAATAATATCCAATTAGAAACAAACTGTTTTTATTTTATCATATTCTTTTTCTAAAAAAAAGCCCTCAATTTAAATTAGATAGCTAAATTTATTGTATTACAATCAAAAAAAATCGCGATACATAATCTACCGCAACTAATATCTAAAATCTGATTAAACCAAATTTTATACCTAAACACTCCCAAAACATGCCTTATTGCCCGCATATTTTAGGAGTGTTTTTGGAGGTAGGTTTAATCTCTATCTAATATAGCTTTTGTCTTAAAAAAAGATACAGATAAATTTAATACTCTTGCAAACTGATTAATCTGTGCTTTGTAAATATTATCTGGAAAGTACATGTGTACTTCTCCCCTCTTAAGACAGGTCTTAAAATTGTTGTTTCCATACACCTGACTCATCACTCTTCTGGCCCGTTTTTCGGAAACGCCCTTTCCTCTGATATAAACTTTATTCATATCAGCACCTCCTATCTTTGTTCCAACCAATCGCATCAATATAATTATATCTTCAAATCGCATTTTATGTCAATCTTTTCCGAATAAATATTCCCTTTTTTAAAAATATTTGATATAATTTTATTATTATGGAAAATCAAGAAAGATATAAGCATTTAAATTCATATTATAAAAGTAAATTTGGAGAAAGGACATTAAAAATCTGTATTGATGCAGGCTTTACATGTCCTAATCGTGATGGCAGTTTAAGTAGTTGTGGTTGTATTTTCTGTAGTGAAAAAGGCTCTGGAGAACTAATACAATATTCTGCTTTACATATATCAGAACAAGTTCTTAGTTTTTTAAATAGTTATAAAGGAAAACGAGCTAATAAATTTATTGTATATTTTCAGAACTTTACTAATACTTATGATTCTATAGAAAATTTGAAGAAAAAATATGATTCTGCTTTAATCGATAATAGAGTTGTTGGAATATCCATAGCTACTAGACCTGATTGTATAACAGAAGAAATTGCAAAATTATTATCATCATATTCTGAAAATTACGATGTTTCTGTTGAGCTTGGTCTACAAACATCAAACGATAATATTGGTAAAATTATTAATCGCTGTTATACAAATTCACAATTTACAAAAGCAGTCAATATTTTAAGAAAATATAATATTGAAGTAATTACACATATGATGATTGGTCTTCCTACAGAAACTTTTGAAGATATAAAAAATACTATTGAATTTATAAATAAGCATGATATAAAAGGTATTAAAATTCATTCAACATATATTGTAAAAAATACTATTCTTGCAGATATGTATTATAAAAAACAATACAAACCTATTACATTAGAATATTATTTAAATAATTTATCGTATGCTATAACTCACCTTCGTCCAGATATAATTATCCATAGAATCTCTGGTGATGCCCCAAAAGATTTATTAGTTGCTCCTGAATGGAACTTGCACAAGAAATGGGTTTTGAATGGTTTTGAAAAATTATTAATTGAACAAAATTTATGGCAAGGAAAATACTTTACATTAACCTAAAATTACTTAAAAACATTAAGTATAAAAAAGCAGTAGGCATAAACTACTGCTTTAAAATATATGAATAATCAAATTAAAATTATAACTTAATAATTTACTTTTCTGCAATATATAAAATATGACTACTATATCCCATAATATCTTCTCTTTCACAATTTGCTAAATGATATTTTACCCATATATTAAATTCTTCTTCTGATAAATTATTAATATAAGGTGCTCCTATTGTAGGAGCTATTCCGTCAATCCCCACTTCTTTTATTTTTTTAATATTTTTAAATTTCATCATTAACTTATTAAAATCTTTTATATAACTTACCGAAAAAATTTCCTCTGGAATATCTGGCACTTTAAAATTTTCATCACACATTTTTGCTAATCTTTTTAAATTCCCCTTTTTTAATCCATAATTTAGAATAACAGAATCATTTGTAATATATGCTAAAAATATCTTTCCTCCCGGTTTTGTAATACGTATTGCTTCACTAATAGCCTTTAATTTATCCTCATTACTAAATAAATGATATAGAGGTCCTAAGCATAAAGTTATATTAAAACTATTATCTTTGTACATACTTAAATCCATTGCATTAGCTTGCATTGTATTTATTTTCATCCCTGGTTCTATTTTATTTTTTAATATATTTAAATTTTCTTCTAGTAATTCAACTGAATCTACCTTAAAACCCTTTTTAGCAAAATAAAGACTATATCTACCTGTAGCAGCTCCTATTTCTATCATTCTATCTTCTGGTTTTAAATACTTTTCTATATACTTTGTAGTTGCAATAAACTCCATACGATGTGCATTGTCTTTTTCTAGTCTTCCATCTTCATCATATTCGCTATAATAATTTTTTAGAATATCTTTTACTTTATTCATTATTTTTTCCCCTTTATCCCAATTTTTCATTATATTTTCCGCTTCTTTATTATAATTTATTACATATGTTATGTGTAATTCTATATTTTTATCAAATATATTGTCAATATGTTCACTCATTTTATATATATAATTTTTATAAATTTTTAAATCTTTTGTTTACATTATTCCAATTTATAATATTCCAAAAAGCTTTAATATAATCAGCACGATTTGCTTTATATTGTAAAAAATATGAATGTTCCCACATATCTAGTACTAATATTGGCTTACAATTCCATAACGTTAAATCCTGATGTTTTTCACATTGAATAATTTCTAATTTATTAAATCTAGGAACCCATACCAATAAATTCCAACCTGATGCTTCTACAACCTTACTACTTTCGGTAAATTGCTCTTTAAATATTTCATAACTTCCAAAATCCTTATTTATCTGTTCCATTAAATTTATATTTGGTGATGATGGAATTGCAGGCCCCATATTTTCAAAAAATAATTCATGCAAAATTACTCCTGATCCAAAAAAAGATAAATTTTTTTCTAAACACTTTATATTTTCAAAATTTCTCTCTTTACGAGCCTTTTCTAATTTATTCAATGTTAAATTTGTATTATCAATATATCCTGTATATAAAGTATTATAATGTATGTTTAAAGTTTCTTTGCTATAATATGGTTCTAAACTATCTAATGGATATTCTAAATCAATTTTCTTTATCATAAAAATACCTCCATAATTCATATTATGAAGGTATTTTTATTTTATGATTTTTCTGTTTTAATTTAGATTTTTTATTTTCTCTATTTCTTCTTCTAAATTTTCTATTATCTTACATATAATATCTTCTCTATCATAATTTTTATTTGTTTCTTTTGATAAAGATGTAGCTATTTTTAAGACTTCAATTGGAAAATTCTTTTCATTTACATTAAAACCAATTCCTATAAATATTTCTTTTACTTTTTCTTTAATCGTTGTTATTTCTGTTAGTATTCCACATATTTTTTTATCATTTAATAATAAATCATTTGGCAATTTTATTTCTAAGTCTAAATTATATAAATCCTTAATTGCCATTTGTATATTTTTTGCTATTGATGTAGTAAATCCTTCTAATTGTTTAACTTTTAATTTAGGTTTTATAATTATTGTCATTGCTATATTATCTAAGTTTGTATACCATATTCTTCCATGAGTACCTTTCCCTTTTATTTGTTTATCTGCAATAATTATAGTTCCATTATCATATTTTTTGATATTTCGTTTAGCCTCCTCTTGTGTAGAGTCTATTTCCTCAAAATATTCAATATTTTTTCCTATATATTTGGTCTTAGCATTTTTAATTTTTTCTATATTCATTATTGTCTCCGTTTTATAAAATTATATCTCTTTTTAATAAATTATTTTTTACAGTTCCTGTGCCTATAAATTGATCATTTACATATATCTTGTATAGTCCATCTGCGAGAGTATTTTTTAATTTTACTCCATTTAAAAATAATTTAAGTTGCTTTTGACTTAAATTAATTTTTTTTACGTTATTTAGTAAATCTTCTAATGTATATAAATAATTATCTATATTTTCTAAATTTATATCATCTATATACACAGATTCTTCTATATTAAATTTTCCAACTTGTATCCTTTTTAAGTTTTTCATAAATCCAACTGTATTTAATTTTTCTGCAATATCTTCACATAAACTTCTAATATATGTACCTTTTGAACAAGCAACTTTGAAATTTACAGAATTATTTTTATAACTTAACAATTCTATATTATATATTTCAATCTCTCTTGCATCAATTTTTATCTCTTTACCTTCTCTTGCATATTCATAAAGTTTCTTTCCATTCTTTTTTATTGCAGAAAACATCGGCGGAACTTGCATTTGTCTACCAATAAAAGTTTTTAATATATTTTCTAAATTATTTGATATAAATTCAAAATCAACATTTTTTTCTTCTATAACCTTGCCTTCTATATCTGCAGTATCGGTTTTCTTACCTAATTCAAGTTCTACTTCATAAATTTTGTCATGATTTATTAAATATTTAGAAAATTTTGTTCCCTTACCTATTAATATTGGTAAAACGCCTGTCGCATTTGGATCTAAAGTACCTGTATGACCAACTTTTGAAACATTTAATTTTTTCTTTAATTTTGCTACAACATCATGTGATGTATATCCTTTTTCTTTATTTATTACTATAATTCCATCCATATTTTTCCTCTTTACATATAGAAATTTAGGGGACTTTCTAAAAAACTCATTTAAGCGAGATTTTTTAAAATGTCCCCTAAGCTCTTTATTTTAATAATTTCTTTATATGACTTACTAAAGAATTTTTTATTTGCTCTGGTGTACCTGATATTTTACATCCTGCAGCTTTAACATGTCCTCCACCACCAAACAATATTGCTATATCTGATACATTTACATAATTATTAGAACGTAATGATACTTTAAAAGTTTTATCTTCTCTTTGACGTAAGAAAACTGAAACTTCTACTCCTTCAATGTCTCTTCCAATCTCTACAATTCCCTCATGATCTCCTGGCTCTGCATTTACTACTTCTTCATCTTGCTTAGTTATGTATGTAAAGGCAATTTTATTATTTTCTAAAAATTCCATTCTATTCATGGCTATTTTAGCTAGTTCAAAATTAGCCCTTGTTTTTATTTGTAATGCATTTTTATATATTTCTGAAACATTTATTCCACTTTGTAATAACCATGCCACAAATTGAAATGTTTCAGAAGTTACTCCTTGGTACTTAAATCCACCTGTATCTGTTATTATCCCTGTTAATAAGCATGTACCAATTTCTTTTGTAATCTTTATTTTTAATGCTTCTAACACAATTATCAATATTTGACTACACGCTGGTGAAGTTGGATCCACATAATTAAAATCTCCAAACATTGAATTTTTGGTATGATGGTCTATATTAACGCTTACATTAGCATCTTCAAAATAATTAGACCATCCATTTAATCTATCTATAGCTCCACAATCTACTGAAATAGCTAAATCATATTTTGCTCTTTTTCCTTCTGCTAATATAGATTCTGCACCAGGTAAAAAATTAAATGTTCTTGGATATTCAGGAATTATTACATCTACATCTTTTCCAATTTGTTTTAATGCATTATACATAGCCAAACTAGATCCAATTGCATCACCATCTGGAGTTTCATGAGTTAATATAACTATGTTTTCTGCTTTGTTAATTTCTTCTACAATATTATCTAATGTCGTCATACTCCACTATTCTCCTTTATTTTCTGGTTTTATATCCTTTATAACCTCTTTTAAAATTGTATCTATCCTTGAACCATATTCAATTGAATCATCAAAAATAAATATAATCTCTGGTGTTGTACGCAAATTCATTTTTTTAGCAATCTCTGTTCTAACAAATCCAGCAGACTTTTTTAATGCTGCTAATACTGCTTTATTATCTTTTGCATTTATCATGCTTACATATACTTTTGCGTATTTTAAATCACCACTAACCTTTACTTTCGTAACACTTATTAAACCTGTTATATTTGGATCTTTTAAGTCATATGTTATTATATGACTTATTTCCTTTTTCATTTCTTCATCAATTCTATTTAATCTATTTGAATTTTTATTAGGCATATATTACCTCCCTTGGATATTATCTCTTAACCTCATCCATTACGAATGCTTCTATAATATCTCCTTCTTTAATGTCATTATAATTTTCTATCTGTATACCACATTCAAAACCTTTATTAACTTCTTTAACATCATCTTTAAATCTTTTTAATGAAGCTAATTTACCTTCATGTATTACTACTTCTTCACGAATTACACGAACTCCTGCATTTCTTTCTATTTTTCCACTTAATACAAAAGCTCCTCCTATTGTTCCAACACTTGAAATTTTAAATATTTGTCTAATTTCTGCTGTTCCAATTATTCTTTCTACATATTTAGGATCTAACATTCCTTTCATAGCAGTTTCTACATCTTCAATAGCTTGGTAGATTACAGAATATTGTTTTATTTCTACTTTCTCTTTTTCTGCTTCTACTTTTGCTGTTGGTACAGGTCTTACATTAAATGCAATAATAATAGCATTAGATACATTTGCAAGTGTAACATCAGATTCTGTAACTGCTCCTACAGCTGAGTGTATTACTTTAACCCTAACCTCATCATTAGACAATTTTTCTAATGATTGTTTTAAAGCTTCTACAGTTCCTTGAACATCTGCTTTTATAATTAAATTTAATTGCTTTAATTTTCCTTCTTCCATTTGGCTAAATAAATTGTCCAATGTAACTTTATTTACATTATTTATTGATTTTTCTCTTTCCTGTCTCTTTCTTCTTTCTATTAAGTGTTTTGCCATTTTCTCATCTTTTACTTCATAGAATGTTTCTCCTGCCACAGGTACTTCTGTTAATCCCATAACTTCTACTGGCATAGAAGGTCCTGCTTTCTTTACTTTTTGTCCTTTATAATTTCTCATAGCTCTAATTCTACCTATAGAAGATCCAACAACTATTGTATCTCCTACATCTAAAGTTCCTCTTTGTACTAAAAGTGATGCTATTGGACCTTTAGATTTATCAAGTCTTGCTTCTATTACAGCACCTTTTGCTTGTTTATGAGGGTTTACTTTTAAGTCCAACATATCTGCTTCCAATAAAACCATTTCTAACAATTGATCTATATTTTGATGAGTCTTAGCAGATATTGGAACATAAATTGTATCTCCACCCCATTCTTCTGGTACTAATTCATATTTCATTAATTCTTCTTTTACTTTTTCTATATTAGCTCCAGGTAAATCTATTTTATTTATAGCTACTATTATTGGAATATTAGCTGCTTTAGCATGATTTATAGCTTCTACAGTTTGTGGCATAACACCATCATTTGCTGCAACAACTAATATAGCTATATCCGTAATTTGAGCTCCTCTTGCACGCATGCTTGTAAATGCTTCATGTCCTGGTGTATCTAAAAATGTTATATCTCTACCTTTTACATTAACTTGGTAAGCACCTATATGTTGAGTTATTCCTCCAGCTTCACCTTCTATTACATTAGTAGAACGTATTGCATCCAAAAGAGATGTTTTTCCATGATCTACGTGTCCCATAACAACAATTACTGGGGCTCTTGGTACTAAATCTTCTTCTTTATCTTCAGAATCATCAAATAATATATCTTCTTCCTTTACAACATTTTTCTTTTTAGCTGTTACTCCAAATTCTCCAGCTATTAAATATGCTGTATCAAAATCTATATCATTATTTATTGTTGCCATAATTCCATAACTTAATAATTTTTTAATTACTTCACTACTTGTTTTCTTTAATTCAGCAGCTAAATCTTTTACAGATATTGTCTCTGGTATTGTAATTTCTGTAAGTTTAAATATTTTTTGCTTTGATTCTGTCTTATCATTTTTTACATTTTTCTTTTTATTTTTCTTTCCTCTTGTAGTAGATAGATCATAATAATCTAACATTCCACCATCTTGCTCAGAAAACATTGTAGATAAACTATTTGTTTGTTTTAAATCTTGTAATTTCTTTTCATTTATGTCTTCATCATTAAATCTTTTACTTGCTTTTGCAGATTTTCTTGTTTTATTATCTTCGTATTTATTATTTTTTTGTTTATCTACAGATTTATTATATTCTCTTACAGTCTCTTTTTCTCCAACATCTGCTGACATAATATTTTTTATATTTTTCTCAATTGTCCTTTCATCCATTGGTCTAGGACCTTTAGAAAAATTATTATTTCTAAAATTATTATTTTTATAATTATTATTTCTATTATAGCCTTCTTTATTATTTTTATAATTCTTGTTATCTCTTCTATTATTAAAATTATTATTTCTCTTAGAAGAGTCGCTATCTTCACTCTTATTATTTGATTCACTTTGTTTTGTTATTTTATTATTTTGTACCCCTATCATATTCTCTCTTTCACTTTTTTCAATTTTTTTATTTTCTATTTTGTTTTCAGACTTTACTTCAGTAGGCTTTTCTATTTTTTCTACCTTTTCGTCTTTCTTATCTTCTTTTACTTCTGCAGTTTTTACTTCTATTTTTTCTTCTTTTTTAGCTTCTTCTTTTTCAGGTTTTGGTTCTTCTTTCTTTTTTAAGCCAAATAACTCTTCTACTGTAAGTGGCTTTGTTTGCTTATTTCTATATACTATATTAAAATCTTTACTTTTATTTCTTTCTACAAAACCTAAATTTTTTTCTCTTTCTTTTAGTTTCTTTTGTTTCTCTTCTTCCTCTTTTTTTATCATCTCTTCATCGGAAATAATAACTTCTCTTCTAATTATTACAGGCTCTTCCTTTTTACTAGTGGTTGAAGTTTTCTTTGTACTTTTGCTTTTATTTTCTGTTTTTTCTGATTTTTTTAACTCTTCATCTAGCTTTTTAGCCTCTTCTTCAGTTAATGCACTTAAATGACTCTTAACATCAAAATTTAAAGATTTGGCTTTTTCTAGAACTTCCTTGCTTGCAAGCCCCATTTTTTTTGCTATTTCATGTATTTTTATTTTACCCAATAGCTTCACCCCCGATAATTAATTTTTGTATTCCTTTTACTATATTTATATCTTTTATTCCTATAATTGCTTTATTTTTCTGTCCTATTGCTTTACTTAGTTCATCTATTGTTCCTAAAAAAATAATTGGAATATTATATCTTTCTGCATAAAATTTATAATTTTTCTTGGTTTTATCTGAAGCTTCTTCAGATATTATTAGCATCTTTATTTTATTCATTTTTAATGCACTCTCACAAGCATTATTGCCATAAACTACATTTCCTGCTCTTTCCGCTAACCCAAGTAAATTTAAAATTTTATTTTTCACTAATTACACCTCTTAATTCATTATATATAGATTCACTTATATTCATTTCAAAAGTTCTTTCTAAAGCCTTTGTTTTAATAGCCTTTTCTAAACATTGAATATTATCACATATATATGCTCCTCTACCATTTGCTTTCCCTGTTCTATCTAATGTAATTTTATTTTCTTTATCTTTTACTATTCTTATTAAATCTTTTTTATCTTTTTTTACTTTACAACCTATGCAAGTTCTTTGTGGTATTTTTTTCATTTTTTTTACACTCCCCTCATATAGGTCTTGCTTAGAAATTAATTTTAAATATTTTAATTATTCTTCTTCCTTCATTTTTTCTTCTAATATTTTTCTAAACTGACTTTCTGATTTTATATCTATCTTTTTCCAACCTGTAAGTTCTGCTGCAAGTCTTGCATTCTGTCCAGATTTTCCTATTGCTAATGATAATTGGTCATCTGGAACAATTACTTGTGCAAATTTTTCTTCTTCATTTATATCTACTGCCATAACCTGAGCAGGTAACAATGCTGATGAAATATATATTGATGGATCTGCATTCCATTCTATTACATCTATTTTCTCCCCATGTAACTCATTTATAATATTTTGAATTCTTACACCTTTTTGACCAACACAAGATCCTACTGGATCAATATTTTCATTTGGTGAATATACTGCTACTTTACTTCTACTACCTGCATCTCTTGAAACAGCTTTTATCTCTATAACTCCTTCATAAATTTCTGGAATTTCAAATTCAAATAATTTTCTAACAAATTCTGGGCAAGCTCTTGAAATTATTACTTGTGGAACTCCTTTTGCACCTTTTTTTACATCTAGTATATATCCTTTAATTTTATCATTTACTCTATATGTTTCTGTATGAATTTGTTCTTTAGCAGGCATTACACCTTCTACTCTTCCTAAATCCATAACTACAATTCCTTGATCTGCTTTTTGGATTATTCCAGAAACAATTTCTCCTTTTCTTTCACTATAATCACTATAAATAATTTCTCTTTCTGCTTCTCTTAATTTTTGAATAATTACTTGTTTAGCAGTTTGGGCTGCAATCCTACCGAAATTTTTTGGAACAAGTTCTATATCTACAGTTCCTCCTATTTTGGCTTCTTTATCTACTTTTCTAGCTTCTTCCAAACCAATTTGTAAAATTGGATTTTCTGCATGTTCTACAACTTCCTTTACAGAATATAAATGTGATGCACCTGTTTGTCTATCTACTACTACTTTTACATTTTCTTGTGAATTGTAATTTCTTTTATATGCTGTTAATAAAGCTGATTCTATAGAATCTAATAAATAGTCCTTTTTTATTCCTTTTTCTTTTTCTAATTCTTGTATTGCTACTATTAATTGTTTATTATCTATACCCTCTTCTTTCATTTTTTACACTCCTTACCAATTATATTTTACTTTTATTAACGAAATATCTTTTCTTTCTATTTCTAAGTCATTTATTTTTATTTTTTCTTCATCAAAATCATTTAAAATACCTATAATTGTTTTTTCCCCATTAACAGGTTTAAATAATTTTACTTCTACTTCTTTACCGATGTTTTCTTTTAATTGCCAATCTTTTCTTAAGATTCTTTCTACTCCAGGTGATGAAACTTCTAAGAAATATGGATCTTTTATATAATCCTTTTCATCCAATATCTCTGTAATTGCATTATTTACTTTTTCGCAATCTTCTAAACTTATTCCTGTGTCTTTATCTATAAATATTCTTAAATAATAATCTTTTGCTTCTTTTTCGTAAATAACATCATAAAGTTTATATCCTAAATTAGTTATTATTGGAGTAATTAAATCTTCTACATTTTTTTCTATTTTAGACAAATATTTTACCTCCCTTTACACTCATAAGGAGTGGGATTTGTTCCCACTCCTTATGTAATGTATTTTGCTATATTCGTATTATATAACATATATTTCCAAAAAGCAAGCTTTATATATGATTTTATTATATTTTTAGCTATCTTGGCATATCATCATATTCTAAAAATTTAGTTTTATTTGCATTATTTTTATCTTCTATTTTTGCATGATATTTTAGAAATTTCCTTGATATAGGTGGACTTGCAACTATTAAGCCTCCATTATTTCCTATATCATCAGCTCTCACTTGCACTTTATTTATAAATTTTGGAACTCCAAATTTTCTACCTAAATCTAGTGTGGCAATTTCCAATCGACCACTTTCATAAACATTTAATACTTTCTTTTCTCTAGTTCCTTCCTCTAATATAATCACATGTTCTAACAATTCTTTTTCTTCTTTCGTTTTTAATAATGAAAAGATACCTTTTTTTCTTTTATTCATTTGATCTTTTATTTGGGATAATTCCTCATCTTTTTTACCTTTACTAGTAAAGACTCCAAAATTATTTTTATCATTCGATATTATTACAAAATCATTGTCACTTAATTTTATATATTGTGGACATGTAGGAATGCAATCTTCATATAAGCATAATCTTTTTAATGTTTTTAATGATTTCTCTTGTATTGGATCATTTTCTTTACCTATACTCCTAACATATGCTTTTATCTCTAAATCTTTTTCCCATAAACTATCTTTTTTTAGGAATTGCTCAGTTGTATAGTTATATTGTCTATATTTTTTAGTCAATCCCTCTAAAGCTAAGTCTTGCAAATATGTATCTTCTTTAGAGCTAGAATATAATAATTCTAGATTTCCCTCATCAATTTCGTCTAATTCATTATCATTAATTCTTCTTTCTAAGCTTTCAACTACCTTTGCATAAATTGGATGATCTTTTATTAAATCTCCATAAACGGTATATAAATCTAAAATACTCATCTCTGGATTATCCATTCTATTTATTTGTTCTCCGATTTTATCCCAAAAGTTTCTTTTTATTTTTATATCTTCTTCATATACTGGGTTATATTCACGATCTACATTTCTCCATAAAATGAAAATATTTTTTACAGAATTAAACTCAGTCAGATTTTCTAATGAATCTGTTAAAGCACCAACATATATTTTCATCTGTTCTTCATCCATATATTGATTATTAAAATATAAATTTGTTTTTATTGTAACCATTCCATCTCTTTCAAATATCTTTTCTAAATTTTTTTTATTAAAAACATTAATTAAGTTTGTATTATCATCAGCCAATAATAACTCATTTATTCCTGTCTTAGAACCGATTTCTGGATAACAATTTGAAGGTATTCCACATAGTTCTTCTGTTTCTAGATATTTTTTATAATCTTCTGAAACGGTAAAACCATTCTCTGTTAAAAAATTCACATCTTTTCTTAAAGTCTCGAAATAAGCAAGTCTTAACCCTTCAAAAAGTTTTATAGAAGCATTGGATTTATCCTGTCTTTGTTTAATTTCCATTTCATAATTTTGTAAATCTGATAATATTTTCTTTAAAAAATCTATATCTTTTTTTGCATTATTTTGTAAATATTTTTTAAATTCATCTACCTGTTGAGGAATCGTATCTTCTTTATCCATACTCTTTAAATTTTCTGCAATTTTTTCTATTAATAATGTGGATTCTAAAGTATCCATTTTCATAGTTTTATAAGTTTTACTTACATTTAATTCAGCAAGATCTATTTCTGTTTGATTATATAATGTCTTATCTGGCATAACTTGACCTATTTCATTTACTATATTCTCTAACTTTTCATTTGGATGTTTTTCTAATGCTAAAACAAATTTTATTATTGTTTCCATTTCTGTTTTTGATAAATTTTTAATATCACTTATATTAATTTCTTTACAAATTCTTTCCTCAATTTTTCCATTCTTCGGTATATAATATTCCATATTATTTTTCATAAATTCTAATAAATCTCTTATAGAAAATTTTTCATTTTCTGCTAATATTGAAACTGGCGATATCCCTTTAAATACAGTAAAATCAACTTGTGATACTTCATTAAGATCTCTACAATTTTTGAAATAACCTCTTAATATATCTTCTTGGAATCTTCTTATATTATTTGATTTAAATTTCTCCATATGAAGTGCCATATTAAAATTTAACCATAATACATCTTCTGGATGTATATCATATATATCTTTTCCCGATTTGTTCGCATCTTCCTTTATTGCATTTATAAACATTATGTCTTGTAACATTCTCTCTCCTATTAAGAAAACATTTCTTCTTGAATCTTCTGTATATTCCTCATATTTAAAAGGAAAATCTTTAACTAGATCAAATAATATTCTATTATATTCCATATTATACTTATTTCCCAAATTATAATCTGTTGATTGCAATTTTAGAATCCCAATATAATTTTTTCCAAGATTTTCTTCTAGAATTTCTAGATATTTTGCTTTATTTCCAAAGATATTTTCATATTCTGCTCTATAAGCATCTCCTTTTTTCTGTCTTATTAATTCTAATGTTAACCTTGTAAAATCATTTTCACCACTATATGCATTTCTACATATAATAAATTTACCATTTTTATACAAATTACTTACTTTGTATATAGCTTCCATATTAAATCCAAATTTTTCTAATTTCTCTGGGCATGTCTCTAAAAAATAACCTATACATTCATCAGCAAATATACTAGAAAAGGCTTCATCAGATTGCAAACTAATAAATCCCTTTGAAAGCTCCTTTGAAAATTTATGACCAAATTCATGAATTATTGAACCTATTGATGATATAATATCTATGCACATAGATTCTGACATTTTACTTGATATTTCATATATTATTGAAGGATTTATCCTTATATAACCATTTTGATAATATCCATTAATTTCATTTTTTTTAACTAATTCGTAGTCAACATCTACATCTGCTTGATCTATAAACAATTTCAATTCATTTTCTGATACGTTTAATTTATCATTAGAAAATCTTATGATCATTGTTTCAGCAATTTCTAATAATTTCTTTAAATTTGCTTTATCCCTTTTTTGTACTTCTTCAGAAATTTCTATTTTATTCATATTTTCTGTCATATCATACTCTCCTTTACCTTATTCTTGCTGCATATCTTCCTTTTTTAGATTTTCTTCTTTATGTTGATCTTCAATTTGAGCTTCATTTTTTCTTTTACTTTTCATATGATAATCCAAAAATTGTCTCTTAATATGTCCTTCACTTATCGCTATTAAATCCCCATTATTGCCTATATTTATGGATTCTATTTCTCTTTTCTGAATTATTTTAGTTTTATTTCCGCTTGTATTTAAATCTACTATTTCACATCTACCAGTTCCATACAAATTAAGAGCTTGTATATCTTGTTGAGTAGTTTTGATTATTACTGTATTTTCTATTAAAGCTCTATCTTCCTTTCTTTTGAACAAAGAAAAAATACTTTTTTTCTTTCTATTTTGAAAGTCTCTTACCTCTTCTGAAAACTTTTCCTCAATTCCACTTACTCCTGAATATACTTTCTTATTATTGTGTTCATTTGATATTAATAAAAACTGTTCATCACTAATTCTTACATATTGTGGACTTTTTAAAAGTATGTGATCCTTACAAAATATTTCTTGTAGTGTTTTTAATCCCTTTTCCTGAATCTCATCTTTATCTTTTCCTATACTTTTTAAATATGCTGTTCTTGTAGCAGTTCTAACAACTTCATCATCAGTATAATTTTCTTGTAAAAATTGTTCTGTAGTTAAATGTCTTTTTCTATATTTCTGAGTCAAACCTTCTATATACAAATCCTCAATATATTCACTACCTTCATATGCAGAAATAGCATTTTTTAAATGAGTCTCCTTTATATTTTCTAGTTGACCATTATTAATTCTATTCTCTAAGTTTTTTACAAGTTCAGTTAGTACAAATCCATTATCATCTGTTTCCATTTCTGAAATAAATACTAAATCACTTACTGGATTTTCTCTTTTTTCTATTATGCTTTTTAAACTATTTTTAACTTCTTCTTTAAGTTTAAACTCTTCTTTCGTTTTTGGGAAATATGAATTGTGAATTTGATTTGTAAAATTCACAACATTTATTAATTTATCAAGTTCTGTAGATTTATCCATAAATTCTGAAACTGCTTTTAAATATATATTCATTTCATCTTGATCCATAAATGCAGGATCAAAATATTGAGTAGTTGTAGAAACTAAAGAATCAGTTTGCTCAAACATATCTAATACAATTCTTTTATTAAAAACACTAATCAAATGAGTATCTCTATTGGCCTTTATCGTATCATATATGTCTCCATTACGAATCGCTTTACCTACATCGCCAGAAAAATTTTCTTCCTCAATATATTTTTGTGTTTCTTGACTAATAGTAAATCCAGCCTCTTCTAATTTTTTTAAATCTTCGCTTAAAATATCAAAATATGTGCCTTTTAAGCTCAAAAATACTTGTTTAGAAAATTCTGATTTTTTATCATCATCATTTTTTTCAAATTTTTTTAATTCTTCTATTACTTCTTTAAATCCTTTTGAATCTTTTTTTGCAATATTTAATAAATAATCTTTAAAATTTTCTAACAAAAGATTCATTATATTCATACTTTTATTAAAATCTTTAAAATCAAATTCCTTAGATTCTAATACTAATTTGATACTGTCTCTAATTATCGCAGACGTTTCTTCTGGTCGAATACCTTTTTCTATATGTAAATCATCAATATTTATATCCAAAGTTTCTTTGCCTGCTTTTAATTTTGCAAAATTTATATATAATTGGTCTGTTGCTGTCTTTTCTTGCATATTTTCATCAATTGATTTTATTATTCCATATAAATTTTCATCTTTTGAATCTGAAGTTAATACTATCCTAATAATAGTTTCCATTTTTATTTTATCTAATTTTTTAAATCCATCTTGCCCTATTTCATCTTTTAGACTAGTAAAAAATCTATCTACTTCTGGAATATTATAATCTTCTGTTTGTACTACAAATTTTAATAAATCCTGAGCAGAAAATCTAGAACTATTTTGTATGCTTTCATTAGGGTGTATTTTTAATAATAAAAAAGTAGATAAATTCATTTTAAAAACATCCTCAATAGTTTCACAATTATTTACATATTTTTGCAGAATTTCTTCTAAAAAATTTTTATTATATCTTGAACTTTTACTAATTCTTTGCTCTTTTAAAATATCACTAAATATTTGCGCTTGTTCTGGAAAGATATTATATATATCAATTCCTCTTTGTTCTAATTTTTGTATCATTTGATTTATATTTGCTATGTCTTCTAACATAGTTTGTCTTCTCCAGTAAATGTTATATTCGTCATCCTGCTTCTTTATTGGAATTTTTTTTACTAGTTCAAATAATCTATCATTATAATCGAAATTATATTTTCCTGCTAAACCTTCATCATTTTTTTGTAAATTTATGATTTTATAAAAATCCTCTCCTAATGATATTGATGTCATTTCCAAAAATTCATCTTTGTCCCCAAATATATATTCTTGTTCCGCTATATGTGCTCTTCCATTTCTTTGATTTATTGCTTCCAATGTTGTTCTTACAAAATCATTTTCCCCAATGTAAGCACTATGGGTTTTATAGTTTGCTCGTATTATATCAAGATAATCTAATTCAAAACCAAACTCTTCTAATCTTTCCGGGCATTTATCTAAATAATATATTATACAACTCTCTGCAAAAATATCTGAAAATCCTTCATCTAACTGTTTACTTATTTCCCCAGTTGCTATTTCTCTTGAAAACTTATGTTGTATTTCGTGAATTATAACTCCAATAGCCTCAAAAACCTTTTTGTACATACTAATAGGCATACCTTTTTTTATCTCTAATGCTATATCGGGATAAAGCCAAATATCCCCTTTTCTCTTATCTGGTTGATATTTATAATATCCTCTTATTATATATCCATCTCTAGAACCCTTTAAAGAATAATCTATATCAATATTTGTATTTTTTATATCATTTCTTAAATAATCTGCACTTTTACCTAGTTTATCATGAGAATATTCTACAACCATATCTTCTGATATACGAACTAATTTTAATAAATTATTTCTATTCTTTACTTTTTCTTCATTAGATATTTCTATATCTTTTGTATCATTTGGCATATCTTAGCTTCATTCCTTTCTGAACTTTAGGGAACGTCCCTAAAGTTCATATTCTTTATTGAGCCATGTTGAATATATATATACATTATCTACTTTTCTATTTAAAGATTCTTCTAAAGCTTTTTTATAAATCCTTAATTGAATGTCATATTTATCCTTTAACATTTCCTCATTATTTTTTTCTACATAGTCTGTTTTATAGTCAACTAAAACTAATTTATCTTCTTGTGTTATATAATATAAATCTATAATACCTTGGACTAATATTTCATCATCTGAATTATTATTATATATCTCATTTGCTTTTAAATTAAGATAAAAAGCTTTTTCTTGTTCTACAAATTTTGCATTCTTCATATCTTTCCATATTTTTGAATTTAAAAAAGCAATTATCTTTTGATAATTTACAGTGTCTGCCTCTTTTGGTAGCAATATTTCTTTTTTTACCAAATCGTCAACAAGATCTTTTAAATCTTTTAAATCATAATCTTTTTTATAATCTAATTTTTGTAGACATAAATGCATAATAGTACCTTTTTCTGCAGGTGTTAATTCTGTCTTATCAATTAAAAAATTAGGTTTTTTTAGATTTTGACCATATTCTTTAACTTTGCTATTTTTTATTTCTTTAATTTTTGAAACAGACAATTCACTTGGCATTTGACTAGAATCTTTATATTTATACTCCCATTTTAAAATATTTTTTATTTTTTCCAAATTTTCTTTAGAACTTTTTTTATCATTTATTTCTTTTATAATATCTCTTTTTTCAATTTTCTTTTCATCATTATTATTTAATATATCTTTTTTATGTATTATATTAAATTCAAAGATATCTGAATATTTAATTTTATTTTTTAAATAAACTAATTCAATCCAATCTAAATAAGATTTATATTTTTCCAGAATCCCTGGACTCATCTTCATGTCATTTTCTTTTGAATATATTTCTAATTCTTTATTTTTATTATCTATTGATTTTTGTAAATCTTTTTCTACTCCTGTTATAATCAACTTTTCCTTTGCTCTTGTCAAAGCAACATATAGTACTCTCATTTCTTCCGAAATACTTTCTTTTTTACTTATTATCTTTATCGCTTCTTTTGCAAGAGTCGGATATTCAATTTTAAGTTCAGCATTTTCATAATTTGGTCCAAATCCAATCTCTTGATGAATTAATATCTTGTCTTTTAAGTCTTTTAAATTAAAATTTTTACCTGTACTACTTAGAAATACCACTGGAAACTCTAAACCTTTACTTTTATGAATACTCATAATTCGGATTACATTTTCGTTTTCCCCTATTATTCTTGCAGATCCTAAATCATTATTACGAGTCTTAAGTTTGTCTATAAAATTTATAAAATTAAATACCCCTTTAAAAGATGCACTTTCATATTGTTTAGCTCTTTCAAAAAGCATTTTTAAATTAGCTTGTCTTAACATACCATTTTGCATTAAACCTACATAATTATAATATCCTGTATCCATATAAATTTTCCATATTAGTTCATCCAGTGCTAAAAATTCGCTTTCTTCTCTCCATTTACCTAGCATATTTAAAAAATTATCTATTTTATTACGTAAATCTGGATTTACTTGAATTCTGGATTTTATAATAGCTTCATAAAAATTTTCCTGCTTATCTGCCAATCTAATCTCTATTAGATCATTATCGGTAAATCCTCCTATCATAGATCTCATCACTGTAACTAATGGAATATCTTGCATAGGATTATCAATTATTTTTAGACAAGACATAATTATTTGAATCTCCACAGAATTTAAATATTCAGTAGAAGTTTCGCTATATACAGGCATTCCTAAATCTGAAATTTCTTTTTCGTATATTGGTGATAATTCTGTTGTTGATCTTAATAATACCACAATATCTTTATATGTAATTTTTCTATATCCTTCCTTCTTATCTAACACATAATAATCACTATTTATAAGCTCATTTATTTTTTTTGCTACATATTTAGCCTCTAATATAGAATTTTCTATTCTTTCTGTTTTTGTATTTTCTTCCTCTTCTTCAGAATCACTTGTACTATCTTCTAAATTAATTATGTTGATTTCTGTTTTTCCAGCAAAATTCACATCTTCTTTTGGATCTTCATAATTTGCTCCTAAATTTAAATACTCGTCTTCACTATATTCCACATCGCCAAGTTCTTTACTCATAATTTCTTGAAATATTATGTTTGTTGTATCCAATATATTTTTTCTACTTCTAAAATTTTTGAATAATTGAATTTTTAAATCATCTTCAGTTGTTTTGTCTTTTTTTAGTTTATATGTTTTATATTTATGTAAAAATAGCTCTGGCATTGCTTGCCTAAATTTATATATACTTTGCTTTACATCTCCAACCATGAATATATTATTTTCCTTAGAAACAGACGTAAGTATATATTCTTGTACCATATTACTGTCTTGATATTCGTCAATTGCTATTTCCTCGAATTTTTCTTGATATTTTTTTGCAATTTCTGTAGGTTCATACTTTCCATCTTCTCGTTTTACTAAAATTTTTAAAGCCAAATGTTCTATATCATTAAAGTCTATTACATTTCTATCGTTCTTTGCTTTTTTATATTTTTCTCCAAATTGTAAAACTATATTTTGTAAAAGTTTTAAAACATTGTACATCTCAGATAAATCAGAAATTGCTTCTTCAGATGTATACATAAAAATATTTTCTTTTAATTTTTTTAAAGGAGCATTTATCATATCTCTTTTTTCTTTTATTAAAGCTGGCAAATCCGAATTTATCTTTTTTAGTGTTGGCCATCTATTAAAAGAAAAATTCCTTGCAAGTTCATAAGATTTATTCCATGAATTCAAGTTTTCTATTAATTTCTTTAAATTTTCTATGTCCAAACTTATTGTTTGTGAAAATTTCTCTAATTCTTTTTCACTATCCAATTCACATTTTATCTTACTTAATCCTAATATATTTTCT
The DNA here is from genome assembly GCA_944392945.1 of uncultured Clostridia bacterium. Taxonomy (GTDB): domain Bacteria; phylum Bacillota; class Clostridia; order TANB77; family CAG-508; genus Merdicola. Next base: position 36,625 of record CALXYJ010000006.1, read on the forward strand.
TCTACACACTCTTTATAATTATTCAAAATAATTTTTCCCCAGATGGTATTTGCAAAATCTAGATTCTCTGAATTTAAATTAAATAAATTTATCTTTTCATTAAGCCAGTCTTCTGGAAATGGAGCACTTTGTATAAAATTAAAAATTCTTTTTACTATATCTTTTAATGGTTCATCATCTTTATAACTTGTATATATTTCCAAAAGCTTTAAAAATCCTTCATCCTCTTTTAGGTATAATTCTTCAAAAAGCTCATCTAAAACTTCATCTTTTAACAATTCAATTTCCGCTGTATCACCTATCCTAAAATTAGGTGATATATTTATTTCATAAAAATTATTTCTTATTACATCCAAACAAAATGAGTGAATAGTACAAATATTTGACTTGTTCAAAAGAGTTATTTGCTTTTGAAGCCTTAAATTATTTGGTTCTTCTTCTATTTTTTTATATATTGCATTTAATATTCTCTCTCTCATCTCACTTGCTGCAGCATTAGTAAAAGTAACCACCAAAAGCTTATCTATATCAATTTCTTCAGAAATAATTTTATTAATTATTCTTTCTACCAAAACCGCAGTTTTTCCACTTCCAGCAGCTGCTGCAACCAAAATATTTGATCCTTTTTCTTTTATTGCTTGATATTGTTCATCTGTCCACTTAACTTCACTCATTTTATCTCCTTCTCATACTTTTTTGAACTTTAGGGACGTTCTTTAAAGTTCATTAAATTAATTCTTTTAGTTTATTTATATCGTTTTGATAAAATTTTATAGCATTTTCATATGGTGTACTAGTTTCTAAATCAACATCCACCATCTTTAATAGTTCTAATGATTTTTTACTTCCACCCATTTTTAACATATTTAAATATTTCTCTACAAATCCATCTTCTCTATTCAAAATTTTTGTTGCTATCTCTATCGCAGAAGAAATTCCTGTTGCATATTTATATACATAGAAACAATTATAAAAATGAGGAATCCTTGCCCAATTAAATTTATTATATTCATCAATTTTTAATTCACTGCCATAATATTTTTCATTTAATTTTAAATAAATTTCTCCTAATTTTGTAGAATTTAAAATATTGCCAGCTTCTACATTTGAATGAACTTCCTTTTCAAACTCTGCAAATAAAGATTGTGTTATTAATGTTGCTCTTACAGTTTCTATTCTATTATATAATAATGTCATTTTTTCTTCTTTAGTTTTAGCATTATCAATTCTATATTGTGCAAGTAATATCTCATTTACTGTTGATGCTATTTCTGCTAATAATATCGTATAATTAGAATCCAATACATTTTGATATTTACAAGCATAATAAGAATGCATTGCATGTCCAAACTCGTGTGCCAATGTTGATACATCATTACTTGTGCCTTCATAATTTAGCAATACATATGGATGAACTCCATAAACAGACATATTGTACCCACCACTTCTTTTATTTGGTGCTTTATATACATCCATCCAATTTGAATTAAATGCTTCCTTTAACTTTTCTATATATTCTGCACCCAGTGGCTCTAAAGCTTTTATTACAATTTCTTTTGCATCTTCTATATCCACATATTTTTCTTCTTCTTCAAATGGATTTACATACATATCATACATATGTATTTCTGGTAAATTTAATATTTGCTTCTTCAATTTTGTATATTCATGGTTCATATATAAATTTTCGTTAATTGTATTAATTAGTTTATCATATACTAATATTGTTGCATCATCTTCATCCACTGCTTTTTCTAGTGAACTTTTATAATTTCTTAATTTAGCAATCTTTGTATATTGTTTTACTCTACTTAAATATAATTCACTAATAGTATTTATATATTTTCCATATTCAGAAACTAATGTCATTGAAGCTTCTTTTCTTACATTTCTATCTTTATTACTTAATAATTTTGAATATGTTGCTTCACTTACTTCCAATATATTTCCATCTTTATCTTTAATTGATGGAAATTTTATTTCTGCATTTGTTAAAATTTCGTATGCATTTTCTACTCCATTAAACACATCAGAAAATCTTGACAATACATCTTCTAATTCCTTACTTAAAATATGTTTTTTATTTTTTATTATCTCTTCCAATAATCTTTTATATCTTTTTAGGTCACTATTTTCATTAATGTATTTATTTAAAGTATCTGTATCTATCTCGGTTAGTTCTGGAACTATAAAAGATGTCTTTTCTTCTACTTTTGAATCCAAACTTTCAGCATCTTTATATAATTCTATTCCATCCGGATTAGATAAATCTTTATGGTATTTGAACATTCCATATGCATAAATTTTACATATTAATTCTACTATATCCTCATATATTCTATAACAATTATAAATATTATTTGAAGAATCCTTTAAAATTCCTTTATACTTTTCTATTTTCTTTAATTTTTGTTCTACTTTTTCTTTATCTAAATTATATTCTTCCTTTGATTTATAAATATCTGTTAACTTCCATTCATATTTACTTTCCATTCTTGTATCCTCCATTAAATAATCTTTAATTTTCTTGTACAACATCCATATTTTTATCTTTTGGTGTAAATATTCTTATATAATATGGTTGTATATTTGGAAATAACTCTTTTACCAGTACAATATTTCCATCTATGTCTGTAACTTTTAAATTTGGAAATGTTTTTAGCATTTTTTCATCATTTAAATATTTATCCATAAATTCCTTTACTCCTGGTGCATTTTGTATTTCTTCATAATCTAATAAATACTGTTCTCCATTTTGCATATCAACTAAATCATTATATTCAATCCTTGCATAGAACATTCTTAGTGCAACAGCAGTAAATACACAATCTATAAACATAAAAATAATAATTAATAGAGTAATTATTTTTAAGAATTTTAAACTACATTTTGATTTTAACCAATCTATTAAAATATCTACTTTTTTATTTATATATGTCATTAAAAATATTGCAAGTATACCCCAAAAAATAGAAAAATATACACATATTCTTCCATTTAAATTAAGTGGCATATTTGAATAATCCCACCATTTTACATGTAGCATCATTTCTCCAAATAAACTTACTAAATATTCAACTACAGATCCTATTAAGAAGCCTCCAAAAAATAATGTATAATTATTTTTCTTAAAATATTGTAATAATCCAATCATTATTACTGCTCCTAAACCATATATTGCACAAAATGGCCCATATAAAAAGCTTTTTCTACTTTCTATTACTCCCTTTGTTATTGCGCCAAATAAAGTCTCTATTATATATCCTAATATGCTATATATAATAAAATAAGCTAAAACTCGCCAAATACTCATCCCTAAAAAAGTAAATTTTTTATTTTTTTTATTCTTCATTTATTCCTCCATTTTCTACTACGACTTAACATTATCTTAATAATATTTTTATAAAATTGCAATATCAATTCCATTTTTTTGTTATCTTTATTATAATCTGGATATAATTATTTAAGAAGGGAGTTGCTTATTTTGGAACAAGAAAATTGGCAGTCGCTTTCTCCAAACGAAGTATTAAATAAATTAAAAACTTCTAACTATGGTTTAAGCGAAGAAGAAGTTCATAGTAGACAAAAAGTATATGGTTTTAATGAACTTTCTAAGAGGAAAAAGAAAAATATTTTTAAATTGGTTCTTTATGAATTAAAAGACCCAATGATTATAATTCTTATTCTAGCTAGTATTTTATCTTTTATTTTAAAAGAATCTGTTGAAGCTTATGTAATATTATTTATTGTATTTATAAATACAATCATCAGTGTTATACAACAAAAGAAAGCTGAAGCTTCAATAGAAGCACTTAAAAATATTAGTGCTCCAACAGCTCATGTAATAAGAAATAATAATGAAATAATTATTCCAGCTTCAGATTTAGTAATTGGTGATATTGTTGTTTTGGAAGCTGGCAGTGTAGTCCCTGCTGACATAAGACTTATAGAAAGTGCAAATTTAAAAATACAAGAATCTGCATTAACTGGAGAAACTATTCCAGTGGAAAAAGATGCTTCTAAAATTTTAGAAAAAGATTGTTTCTTAGCAGATAGAATTAATATGGCATATACTTCTTCTCTTATAACATATGGTAGAGGAATTGGAGTAGTTACTGCTACTGGTATGAATACAGAAGTTGGACATATTGCATCTTTATTAAATAACTCTGACGAATTTGATACACCACTAAAAAGAAAACTTTCTGCTGTAGGAAGAATTTTAAGTATTGTCGGTTTAATTGTATGTATTATTATATTTATAATTGGATTATTATATAAAAGACCTATTCTACCTTTATTTATGACTGCTATCTCTCTTGCGATTTCCATTATTCCAGAAGGTTTACCTGCAACAGCAACAATAGTTATGGCTCTTGGAGTAAAACGTATGGCAAAAGAAAATGCATTAATTAGGAAACTGCCTGCTGTAGAAACTCTTGGTAGTAGCACTGTTATTTGTTCTGATAAAACGGGAACTCTTACTCAAAATAGAATGATTGTTAAAAAAATTGCAAATATGGATGACATATCTACAGGTAATATTATCTCTGTTGACTCAATAGAAAACAAATATTTATATAAAGAATTAATATATTGTAGTCTTTTATGTAATGATTCTGCATTTGATACAAAAAATAACAATATGATTATAGGTGACCCTACAGAAGGTGCATTACTATTACTTGGAAAAGATTATTTTGGTATTAATCAAGAAGAATTAGAACATAAATATAAAAGAATTTATGAACAACCATTTGACTCAGATAGAAAACGTATGACTACAGTTCATAGCATAGATAGTAAAATAGTTGCATATGTAAAAGGTGCCCTTGATGAATTATTGGAATTATGTGATACTGTTCTTACCAGAAATGGAATTAGACCTCTTACAGTCAAAGATAAAGAAAATATTTTAAATTTAAACTCTTCCTTATCTTCTGAAGCTTTAAGAGTTTTAGGCTTTGCTAGAAAAGATCTAAATAGCATACCTAATGCCGGAGAAAATATAGAAAACAACTTAACTTTTATTGGTTTAGTTGGAATGATTGACCCTCCAAGACTTGAAGTTCCAAATTCCATAAAAATATGTAAAGAAGCCGGAATTAGAACTATAATGATTACTGGTGATCATTTAATTACAGCTATTGCAATAGCAAAAGAACTTGGAATATATGATGAATCCACAAAAGCAATAAGTGGAACTGAATTAGATAAAATGACAGATAATCAATTAAATAAAATTGTTGATTCAACTTCTGTATTTGCTAGAGTGTCACCAAATCATAAACTAAGAATAGTAAAAGCTCTTAAGGCTAATGGAGAAATAGTAGCTATGACAGGTGATGGTGTAAATGATGCACCAGCATTACAAACAGCAGATATTGGAATCTCCATGGGACTTAATGGAACTGATGTAGCAAAAGATGCTTCAGACATGATTTTATTAGACGATGATTTTACAACCATTGTTTATGCTATAAAAGAAGGACGAAGAGTTTATAAAAATATTCAAAAAGTAATTCAATTTTTACTTGCTGGCAATATTGCAGAAATACTAACATTGTTTATTGCGACATTATTGAATTGGGATCCACCAATTCTGGCAATTCATATTTTATGTATTAATTTAGCAACAGATTCCCTTCCTGCTTTAGCTTTGGGAGTTGATCCAGCAAGTAAAAACATAATGAAAGAAAAACCTTTAAAGTCTGGTAGTTTATTTGAAAAATCTTTAGTTGCAAGAGTTATCTTACATGGTATATTTATTGCTATTTCCACGATTTCTGCATTTTTGATTGGATATAATATGGATAGTTATATTGTTGGACAAACAATGGCATTTTCTGTTTTAGCAATATCTCAAATGTTACACGCATTCAACCAAAGATCTAACACAGATTCTATTTTTTCTAAAGGAAATGGTCATAATAAATATCTATTATTTGCACTAATATCTTCTTTTTTATTATTAATAATAATTTTATTTATTCCTTATATTAGAAATATTTTTAGTTTAACAATATTAAAGCCTATTGAATGGGTAATTACTTTATTATTGTCTTTATTGCCTGTATTATTAGTAGAGATTACTAAATTTATAAAACGAAAATTAACAATTATCTAAAAAAGCGGACTTTAATCCGCTTTTTATAACTTTTTAATGTATTTAAGTCAATTATAACTCTTATATAATAAGTTTATTTTTGAAACAACTTTATTTTCTCATAAATATCATAAAAACTATAACATCTAATTATATTTTTACCTTCACATTCCCTATTATATCTTGCATCAAAACATATAATTGGCAAATGTTCTGAAAGTTGCTTTATATTATGTGGACTATCTTCCACCATTATATCAATATTTTTTTCCCTACAATTTTCTAATTTATTAACAGTAGAAAAAATTAGTTCATCATAGTACAACTCATGCTTTGCAAACCATTTTCGTACCAAATCCTTCATTTTTTCGTTTTTTTCTACATCTTCAAACTCACTTGCTCTTGCTGTAATAATATAAATATTGTGTCCTTCTTTTTTTAATTTATCTATTACTTCCTTAGCAAAAGGTCTTGGTGGTTCTTCTATTACATATTTTAATTTATATTTTAGCCAAAATTCATCATTCGTATTTTTCCCCCAATCAAATATCTCCACACTTTCATATCCTTTTGGATTTATAATTTTTCCCTTTCCAATTTCTGAAGCATATTTAGCTCCATAGTTCATACAAAAATCATTAAAATTTGTAAGTACTCCATCTAAATCTATTCCTATATTCATATTTTCCTCCTCTTTAGTTTAAATTACCTTATTTAGTAATTCATCTTGTTTTTTATAAATATATCTATTTATAACATAAGTAAATACAATATGTATTATTGCAAATATTCCCGCAAATATTATATAAGATATGTTTTTTAATGGTATGGCAATTCCAAATGCAATCATCATCTCTACTATTCCTACTACAAATGGCCATAATAAATTCATATTTTGCTTAACTACAGCATATTCTGTCGACCAATCTAATTTTGGCTTTCTTAGATCTACTAATTCCATTAATAATGTTTGTATTATAATTAAAATAAAATCTAAAATCAAACAAATCAATAAAAATGTAAATTCGACTCTGGTTATATAATAAACAAAAACTAGTATAATTATTGCTGAAATCATACCAAAAATTATATTTGGTATTCCTTTATATATTAATTGTTTATAATATGTTACAGGTATATACTTCATAAAATTTGCATTACTACCATCCCTTGATATTGCTGTTGGTGCAATATATAGCATACTATATATAAATTCTGTTACAGAAATTATGATAGCTATTCCAATTGGTGATTTTACGTATTCTCCTAAAACATTAGTTATGGTATTTAAATCATTAATTTCATTATTAACACTAAATATAATAATTCCTAAAAATAATATTGGCATAAAAATTGAAGGTAATACACATTGAACAAAAAATATTGGATTTCTGAATAATATTTTTAGCTCTTTTTCTACATAGGCTATACCAATTTTGTTTTTCTTTATATTTTTAGTATTAACATTCTTTTTAGATTTATTCCCAGATGATAGGTTTCCTATTGCACCTCTAAAATAAAGCTTACTACCTATAAATATAAAAATTACATATCCTAATATAGTTATTAAAATAAATTTTAAAAATTCAATAAAATTAGAATGTACTATTGCATTAACCGCTGGTTTAATTATTAAAAACTTTTCATTTATTATTTCTACTAATTCATTTGCTTTTAGCAATTTTTCTATTATTTCACTTTCCGTTATTTCTGAAGTTCCAGTTGTAGCAAAAGAAATTGCAATAGCTAAGATTATTCCCAATAAAGGAACAATTAATTGAAATCTATCTTTATTTTTAACACCTTTTGTAAAGCTCATTATTATCATAACAATTATAGTAGATAAAATTAATGGAATTACTGGAAATGCTAATAGTACTAAAAAAGTTATTAAATAATATAATATTCCTCCAGATGTTAAAATACCATAAATTATTATTGGAACCAGAGCAAAAATGAATTCTATTACATATTCTGTTATTAAAATAACATTAAATTTTGAAATCATTATTTCTCGTGGTTTTAAAGGCAAAGGAAGAATATATTCTAAATCTTTTGAAAAATAGAATACATTTGTTGCAGATATCATAGCTTGTACTATAATAAATATTGCAATTCCCATTAAAAATAGACCTATAAAAATTGATTCTTGATTAATTTGTTTTAAAGTATTTATTATTTGATAGGAAAGAACGCCAAATATTCCCATTATATATACTACTAAAATTGCGTATAATAGCATCATTCCTATTTTATTTTTAGTCTTTTTATTACTATATCTTTGGAAGGAATTTTTTAAGAGAACTTTTGTAAGTGAAAATATCTTTTTATTCATCTTGCGTAATCTCCAAAAATAAATCTTCTAATGAACCATTATCTTTTAATTTCTTTTTCATATCTTCAAAAGTTCCTACAAAAATTAATTTTCCCTTATTTATAATTCCAACTCTATCACATAATTTCTCTGCTACCTCTAATACATGTGTTGAAAAGAAAACACAATTACCTTCCTTAGCATGCTTTCTCATCATTTCTTTTAAATCAAATGAAGCCTTAGGATCTAAACCTGTCATAGGTTCATCTAAAATCCAATTTTTAGGATTATTTAATAGTGCTCCACATATAACGATTTTTTGTCTCATTCCATGCGAATAACTTTGCATTTCTTCATTTAAATTATCATATATCTCAAATTTTTTTGTTAGTTCTTCTATACGTTCCTTCCTTTTATCTATTGGAACTTCGTATATATCTCCCATAAAATTTAAATATTCCATTCCTTTTAATTTTAAGAATATATCCGGTGTATCTGGTACAAATCCTAAATTTTTCTTTGCCTCTATACTTTCTCTTTTTATATCTTTTCCGTCTATTAAAATATTTCCTTCATCAGTGTTTAAAATTCCTGTAATCATTTTAATTGTTGTTGTTTTACCAGCACCATTCGGACCCAAGAAACCAAAAATCTCTCCATCTTTTATTTCTAAATTTAGTGCATCTACGGATTTTTTTCCTTTTACATATGATTTAGAAACATTTTTTATGTCTATCATACATTTTCCTCCTCTTTTATTTTTTAATTCATTCTAATAAAAATTACTATGTTTTATTCTAATAGTCAATAATAATTAGTAAATTTTTTATTAAGATTATTATATTTAAAAATTTACTTAATATCTTTACAGCAAATTGATTTTGCTATATACTAATGTAGCAGACAAATATTGGGAGGTCTATACAAATGAAAAATAAAGTAATTATAATAGGTACAGGTAATGTCGGTGTTAGCTATGCCTATTCACTTTTAAGTTCAAATTTAAATATTCACGAAATTGTATTAATTGATATTAATACACAAAAGGCTGAAGGAGAAGCTTTAGATTTACTAAACTGTATTCCTCTAGTTAATACTTCTTCTAAAATAAAATTCGGAACATATGAAGAATGTAATGATGCTTCAATAATATGCATAACTGCTGGAGTTAGCCAAAGAGCTAATATTACTTCTAGAATGGAAGATTTAAGTAAAGCAACAAATATTTTTAAAGATATTGTAAAAAATATTGCTTCTACTAAATTTAATGGAATCATTTTAGTTGCAGGAAATCCATTAGATGTTATGACTTATATAACTTGGAAATATTCCGGCTTAAATTCTAATAGAATTATCGGTTCTGGAACTTCACTAGATACAGCTAGGCTCCAAAACATTCTTTCTGAAAAATTGAATATTTCACCCAAAAGTATAAATGCATATGTTATTGGTGAACATGGAAATAGTCAATTTATTCCTTGGAGTAATGCAAAAATAGGTTTAGAACCAATTTCTAATTATTTAACATATGATGAAATGCAAAAAATAGAAGAAGAAACTAGAAATTTTGGATTTAGAATAGCTCAAAAAAAGAATTATACTTGTTTTGGAGTAGCATCTGCTTTAACTAGAATAACTAAAGCCTTAATAGAAGATGAGAATTGCATAATTTGTGTATCTTCTTATGATCCTATCCAAAAAGTATTTATTAGCACTCCTTCTGTTATTGGAGAAAATGGAGTAGAACGCACAGGTATAATGGCACTTACTCCTGAAGAAATTAAAAAATACGAAAATTCTGCAAACATTATAAAAAAAGCTATTAATGAAATAGATTAATTAATATATCTTTATATACCTCCTACATTTGTTATAGGGGGTTTTTTTATGCAAACGTCAAAATCTTTAATTGTCAAAAAGAAATTAACAGATAAGCAATATATTATACTATATTTTTTTCTTTACGCTTTTATTGGTTGGATAATGGAAACATTATATTCACTCCTTGTACTAGGACATTTTACTAAACGAGGATTTTTATTTGGTCCTATTTGTCCGATTTATGGATTTGGAGCAATTATGATGATTTTATTTATAAGTAAATATAAAAAAAATTCATTAAAATTATTCTTAGCATCTGCAATCCTGTTCTCTGTGTTTGAATATATTGTAGGATTTGCATTAGATGCAATATTTGCAGCCAAATGGTGGGATTATACATATGATTTCTTTAATTTAAATGGTCGAATTAGCATTTTATATACTTTTGCATGGGGATTTATTGGTTTAATTTTTATTAATAATATACATCCATTTTTTTCTAAAAAACTAGAAAAATCAATTAATGCAATTCCTACATATATATTGAAATTTTTAGTATATTTATTACCTATTTGTTTATTTATAGATACAACTTTATCTAGTTTAAAATACCTAGGAATTTTATAATTTTGTCGAATTATAGGAATATAAATCGAACGATTTATATTCCTTTTTATTGTCTTTTTTACCATATTTTGGTATAATATTCTTTGTGCGTAAATATATTTATAATAGAGGTGATATAATTGTCTCTTATAACCAAAGATTCAGTAAACTCAAATAGCAATGAAAACAAGATTAATTCTTTTAATTTCGTTTTAACCTTAGAACAAAAAAAAGAATTGGACGAAAAGTATAGATTATTAGCCTTATACCATACATATATAAATAATTATCTAGAATTTTATATAAAAAATCTTGAACAAGAGAACCAAATATTAAAAGCTAGATTTCCAAATGTAATTTTTACATTTTTATCACGAATAAAATCTGAACATAGTTATAGGGAAAAATTAGAAAGAAAAGGAGAAGCCCTAGATATCTTTGCAGACAAATTAATTATTTTATCTGTAGATGGAAAAACAAATGAAGATTTATTAATAGCCACTTCTTACGATATGGAAAACTTTTTAAATACATATAGCCAAGATATTGAAGTAATACCACGAAAAAGAAAGGACTATATCGCTAAGCCTAAAACAAATGGATATTCTTCTCTACATAACACAAAAAAAATTATCATAAAAGATAAAAAATCTAATTTTTTTAGAGAAACACAAATTAAAACTTTTAGAATGAGAGAAACAGAGGAAACAGGATTAGCAAGCCATTTTACTGTATATAAATCTGATAGGCTATCATTTTTAAGTCGTATAACTGACCAAAAAACTGCAGAATATTTTCTACCAAAATATATGCATTTTGAATATGATAGAACAAGACAACAAGATAAATTAATATTAGATAGTTTTGAAAGTAGATTTAGGTATTATTTTGGTATAAATTATTCTGATTTTGTAAAAGATAAAACTATTTATCAAAAATAATCTCCAATAAAAAACTTTTTTACATTAAATTCTATACTTAAATACGAAAAAAACTGTGGATTTCACAGTTTTTTTATTTGGTATTTTTCCTAAATAACATAGCAAAATAACTATATTATGTAATTATATAGAAATATATATTTTTTATTTATTAAATCTACTAATTGCAAGTCCATCCCCTACTTCTAGAATTTCTGTAGTACAATTTTCATCTTCTGTTACTTCTTTTATATATTCGCGTAAATTTCTTACAGCTGTCCTTTGTTTGTGTTTATTATAATCACTCATAACATAACCTTTATATAAAATATTATCTGCAAAAATTATGCCTCCATTATTTAACATTCTTTTAGCTTGTTCTAAAAAAAATGGATATTTTCCTTTAGCAGCATCTATAAAAACCACATCATAATTTTCATTTAGATTTGGTAAAATTTCTACTGCATCTCCTTCTAAGATATTTATTTTATCTTCTACTCCGACCTTTATTATATTCTCCTTAGCCTCTTCTATTCTTTCGTGATCTCTTTCTATGGTATCTATTGTTCCATTTTCATCTAGATATCTTGAAAAACACATAGCAGAATATCCAACAGCAGTTCCTATTTCTAAAATTCTTTTTGGTTTAATATCTTTTAAAATTCCATCTATTATTTCTAATGTATCATCCATAATTATTGGAATATGCCTTTCTAAAGCATATTCTTTTATCTTTTTTAATTCTTCTTCGTTCATTATTCCTCCACATTTAAACAAGGAAGTAGCAAGCTACTTCCTCATTTACTAATCTTCTTTTACTTTTCTTCTTGCTTCTCTTTCCCTCGTCTTAGTATCTAATATTTTCTTTCTTAATCTAATACTCTTTGGAGTTACTTCTACTAATTCATCATCTTGTATAAATTCAATAGCTTTTTCCAATGACATTTGAATTGGTGGTACTAATCTTAAAGCATCATCAGAACCTGACGCTCTAGTATTTGTTAAATGTTTTTCTTTACATACATTAATTGCTAAATCTTCTGGTCTAGAATTAATTCCCACAATCATACCTTCATATACTTCTACTCCAGGTCCTATAAACAAATCTCCTTTATCTTGAGCATTATATAATCCATATGTTATTGATGTTCCTGCCTCGAAAGCTACAATAGTTCCTCTTGTTCTTGCTACAACAGTACCTTTATATGGCTCATAATCTTCAAAAACATGGTTCATTGTTCCATTACCTTTCGTGTCTGTCATAAACTCTGTTCTATATCCTATTAAGCCTCTTGATGGAATTTTGAATTCTACTTTTGTATGTCCAACTTCAGCTGGCTCCATATTTATCATTTCTGCTTTTCTTTTACCTAATTTCTCTATTACACTTCCAATACAATCATCTGGAACATTTACAACAAGTCTTTCTATTGGTTCACACTTTTGTCCATTAATTTCTTTAATTATAACTTTTGGTCTAGATACTAAAAATTCATATCCTTCTCTTCTCATTGTTTCTATTAATACTGATAAATGTAATTCACCACGTCCTGCTACCTCGAATGCATCTGCAGAATTTGTTTCACTTACACGCAAACTTACGTTTCTTTCAAGTTCTTTAAACAATCTATCTCTTAAATGTCTTGATGTAATAAATTTACCTTCCTTACCAGCTAATGGACCATCATTTACACTAAAAGTCATTGTAACTGTTGGTTCATCTATATCTACAAAATCTATTTTTTCTGGATGGTCTATATCACATATTGTTTCACCAATATTTATATCTGATATACCAGATAATTCAATAATATCCCCTGCACCTATTTCTTGAACTTCTACTTTTTTAAGTCCCATATGAGTGTAAATTTTTCCTATTCGAGCATTTTCCATTTTTCCAGCTTTTTTACAAATTACAACTGGATCATTAACTTTTAAAATACCTCTTTCTAATCTTCCTATAGCCATTCTTCCAATAAATTCATCATAGTCAATATTAGAAACAAGCATTTGTACAGGACCTTCTTCATCACAAGCTGGTGGATTTATTTCTTTAATAATAGTTTCAAATATGCAATTTATGTTATCACTGCTATCTTCCATATGCATTTTTGCAATTCCATTTTTAGCAGATGCATAAATTACAGGAAATTCTAATTGTTCATCTGTTGCATCAAGTTCTATAAATAATTCTAATACCTGATCCAATACTTTTGATGGATTTGCTCCAGGTCTATCTATTTTATTTATTACAACAATTGGTTTTAAATTTAATGATAATGCCTTTTTTAATACTTCCCTTGTTTGAGGCATTGGCCCTTCAAAAGCATCAACTAATAATAAAACTCCATCAACTGTTTTTAAAACTCTTTCTACTTCTCCTCCAAAATCAGCATGTCCAGGAGTATCTACAATGTTTATTTTTACTCCATTATACATAACAGCTGTATTTTTAGAAAGAATTGTAATTCCTCTTTCTTTCTCTAAAGCATTAGAATCCATTACTCTTTCATCAACTTTTTCATTATCTCTAAATACATGACTTTGTTTTAAAAGTGCATCTACTAATGTTGTTTTTCCGTGATCTACGTGTGCTATAATTGCAATGTTTCTTATATTTTTGTTTATCATTTTTATTACTCCCTTATTCCTTATATTCATTTGATGTATTTTCTAATTCTCTTATTGATAATTCTATCTTTTTATTTTCTAAATCTAAATCAATTACTTTTGCGTTTACTTTTTGTCCTATTCTTAATTCATCTTCTGGTTTTGCTATTTTTCTTTCGCATATTTGAGAAAGATGTACTAAACCTTCTATTCCTGGTTCCAATTCTACAAAAGCTCCAAAAGGCATTAATTTTACTACTTTTACTGTTACTATATCATTTATGTTATATTTTCCTTCTACACTTTTCCATGGATCTGGTCCTTTTCCTGCATATGATAATTTTATTCTTCTATTTTCTTTATCAACATCTATTGCTATTACTTCTATTTCTTGTCCAATTTTTAAAATTTCATTTGGTGGTGTATTTCTATTCCATGTAATCTCTGAAATATGTAATAAACCTTGTACTACTCCTAAATCTACGAATGCTCCATATGTACTAATACTTGTAACTTTACCTTTATATTTCTTTCCTACTTCGGCTTCTTTCCAAAACTCATCTACCATTTTATTTTTTTGCTCATCTGAAACTGCTTTAATTGAACCTATTATTCTTCTAGGTCTAAATGTACATTCGATTAATTTAAATTTAACAATTCTATCTTTGTAATCTTTTATATTTTCATTTCTTGTTAACCCAGATAAAGATATTGGTATAAAGATATTATATCCTTCTTTTGCAATTATAAATCCTTTATCTGTAATACCTGTAATCTTTTCTTCTAATATTTCATTATTTTTAAATTTTTCTTCTAGCTCTTTTTGAGCTTCCTTCATTTTATATCTTTTGGTAGAAAGTAATACATTACCTTCACCATCATTCATTTTTATTACTTCTGCCTTAATTTTATCTCCAATTTTTAATTCTTTACTTGGATCTGCAAATTCGTTATATGAATATTCGTCTTTAGGTATTATTCCATCAGCTTTATATCCAATATCTATAATTATTTCACCTTTTTTATTTATATTTATTATAGTTCCTTCTATTGTTTCTTTTATATTTATGTTTTTCATTGATTCTTCAATCATTTGCTCAAAATTTAATTGTTCTGCCATATTTTCACCTTCCTAATTTTTCGTTACATTGTAACATCCTCTTTTGTTCAGTTTTATAGCTATAGGTTACCAACAAATGGCGTTTTTCATAATTGAAAAACGCCTATTCGCAGTAAACTTACAATATTATATATTATTGTTTTATATTTGTCAACATAATTATGTTATCCATTATTTCTTTACTTACTTTTTCTAATTCTTCTTTAGATGGTTTTTTAGTAACTCTATCACTATAATCTAATGGTTTTCCATAATTAACATATACTCTTTTAAAAGGTTTCTCTCCACCAGATATTCCTACTGGTTGTACTTTTGCACCTGTTTGCAATACAAAAAAAGCCACACCTTCTTTTACACTTTCTCCCTTTTCTAGACCATTTCTTGTTCCTTCTGGAAACATAGCTATACTTTCTTTATTTTTT
This sequence comes from uncultured Clostridia bacterium, assembly GCA_944392945.1. GTDB lineage: Bacteria > Bacillota > Clostridia > TANB77 > CAG-508 > Merdicola. Next base: position 52,544 of record CALXYJ010000006.1, read on the forward strand.
AAAGCTTTTAATGTTGTCTTTAATGCTGTAATTTCTTTATTATCTCTTTTTACATATATAGCATCAAATACAAAACCTAGAAATTTTAAGAATTTATTTTTCGTAAGTTCTTCTTTTGCCATAAATCTAACATGTCTTCCTGCTGTTACAACTATTAAAGGTGGATCTAAATAACTTCTATGATTTCCACAATATATAACAGGTCCTTCTTTAGGTATATTTTCTTTTCCTATTACTTTTAATCTATATACTATTTTGCAATACAAAAAAATTGCAGTTCTAACTATTACTCTTAATATTTTTTTTATGATTTTCATTTTTATTCTCCTTAGTTTTTTCTTTTATTATATTAATTATTTTATTTTTAACTTTATTTACACTACATTTACTAGAATCTACATATACCGCATCAGGGGCTTTTTTTAATGCTCCTACTTCTTTATTCATATCATTCTTATCTCTTTCCATTATGGACTGTAAAACTTCCTCAAATGATTGATTTATTCCATTTCTTTTATTTTGTTTGCAACGTCTTTTAGCTCTTTCTATAGGAGTTGCATCCAAGTATATTTTTACTTTTGCATCTGGAAAAACTACAGTTGTAATATCTCTTCCTTCCATAATTATATTTTTTCCTTCTTTTAACCAATCATACCCTATTTTTCTTTCTAGTTCTGTTATTCTATTTCTTACACCTATAATAGCAGAAGTCTTAGAAACTATAGTATTTACTTCCGGCGTTCTTATTTGATTTGTAACATCTTCTTCATTTAAGAAAACTATTTGTTTATTATTTTTATTTATTAAATTAATATTTACTTTATCTAATATTTTTTCTACTTCTTCTTCATTATTTATATCTATATTATTTTTGATTACTGCTAAAGCATGACATCTATATAACATACCAGTATCTATACTTACCAAATTTAAATCTTTTGCAACTAATTTTGTTATAGTTCCCTTTCCTGACCCTGCTGGTCCATCTATTGCAACTATATATGACATCTTTTCACCATCCACTATTTATTTTCTTCCTTATTTATATGAATTTCTTTTATGATTATTTTAATCGTTTGAACTCTCATAGTTGTTAATTTTTCTATCTCTTTTATTATTTTATTCTTAAAATTTTCTACTAATAATCTAATATTTCCTCCATATTCAACACTTAATTCTATATAAACATATGGCCCTTCCTGTTCGTTATCTATACGTACTCTTAAAATATTATATATATTTGGATCTTTTCTTGCTATATATTCTATTATCTGTCTAAATACTGTATCAGATATTGTAAAATTTCCTAAGTAACTAAAAGTAGGCCTTATTATTGATTTTTCAGAAATATATGGCTTATTATTTCTTCCTTTAAATTTAAATATTTGAAGCGGATCTAAAATATATCCCGAAAAATCTTTTTTTATTTCAAATGTTGGTACCGGAATAACATGTTTTCCCTCTGTTATTCTACTTCTTCTAGCTTCTTGAATTTCTTCTGGAGTTGCAATCTCATCTATATATATAATTTTCTCTATTGGTGGCAAACCTATATTAGCAGCAATTTTTTTAACCATTCCATCAGATGTTCCTAATATTAATATAGACTCCGGTTTATATTTTTCTATAGCTTTTCTTATTTCATCTTTTTGTTCCTGCTTTAAAAATAATGCCTTCTTAACTGTTTCTATTTTGGTTGGGGCTTTTTTGGCAGACTCTCCTGCGATTATTTCATTATCATTAATAAATAAACCATCATCTATAATATAATGAATATTATTTTCATTTGCTACCATTTGTGCTCTATAACTTTTGCCGGTTCCAGATGGCCCCACAAAAGCATACACTTTTATATTATCCATATCTACTCCTTGTATTTTTCCTTACTAATATTTATACATAAGTTTTACATATTATACCTCATTATTTATTTCTTTTCAATATTAGAAATCTTTATGTAGTTTGAAGTTATTGTATAATAATGCTATAATAAGAATGATCACATTATTGAATTTAAAAAAACTTCTTGGGAAAGGAATGTCATGCAAGGTAAAGAAGCATATATGTTATATTTATTAACTTGGTGTTTAAATTTAATTGTTTTTAGCTTGATTTCAAGGTTAGCAATAAATATTCCGGCTATTTTAGCTAAAGGTAAAAATAAAAACATAATGATTTTATCTTTTTTATTATTCATTCTTTCTTTTTTTACATTGAATGCATGTAACTACTTTAACATGGATATTGGTAGAATAATTTCGTATATATGCATCGGAGGAAGTGGAACACTGTTTTGGGTTGTAGCCCCCATTCCTCAAAAAAAACACAAAAAACGGCTTAAGGATCGTAACAAATAACCAGTGTCTCTAATAAATAATTTTTAAACAAGAAGTTTTTTAGGCAGACGAAAACGTCTGCCTTTTTTATGCACTAATTATTTTTTCTCATATCCAGGTTTTCCAAGTAATGTAAACATGTTCTTTTTATATGCTTCTACACCTGGTTGATTAAATGGATTTACTCCTAATAATTTACCAGACATTGCACAAGCAAGTTCAAAGAAATATATTAATTGTCCTAAGTTTTCTTCGTCCAATTTTTCCATTGTGATCAAAATATTTGGTACATCTCCATCAACATGTGCTGCAATTGTTGCTTCCATAGCTTTTTTGTTTACAAAATCTAGAGATTTTCCAACTAAATAATTTAAACCATCTAGATTGTCTTCATCAGCCTCTATCTTTATATCTGTTTTTGGCTTTTCTACATTTAAAACTGTCTCGAATAAATTACGTCTTCCTTGTTGTATATATTGTCCCATAGAATGTAAATCTGTCGTAAACTCCACTCCTGCTGGGAATATTCCTCTTAAGTTTTTTCCTTCACTTTCCCCAAATAGTTGCTTCCACCATTCTATAAAATAATGTAATTTAGGTTCATAGTCTACTAATAATTCTATATTTTTTTCATCCATATATAAAATATTTCTTAAAACTGCATATTTATAGCAATCATTATATTTTAAATTTTCTTCTGCATATTTATTTTGAGCAGATAATGCTCCTTGCATTAATTTATCTATATCTATTCCAGCAACTGCTATTGGCAATAAACCAACTGCTGTTAATACAGAATATCTTCCACCAACATTATCTGGAATTACGAATTCTTCATATCCTTCTTTATCTGCCAACTGTTTTAATGCTCCCTTTTTCTTGTCTGTTGTAACATAAATTCTACTTCTAGCTTCTTCTATTCCATATTTATTCTCTAAAAATTCTCTAAATATTCTAAAAGCAATAGCAGGTTCTGTTGTTGTTCCAGATTTTGAAATAACATTTATAGATAAATCCCTATCTCCTATAAATTCTATAATATCATTTATATAGTCTGGATTTAAATTATTACCAGCAAATATTACTTTAGGATATTTTGATTGTTCATCTGGAATAGAATTCGCAAAATTATTGCTCATAGCTTCTATTACAGCTCTTGCTCCTAAATATGAACCTCCAATTCCTATTACTAAAAATATATCAGAATCCCTTTGCACTTTTTTGGCTACTTTTTCTATTCTTTTAAACTCTTTTTTGTCATAGTCTGTTGGAAGCTTTAACCATCCTAAAAATTCTTTTTCATCATCTGCTTTTTTATATAAGTCATTATGTATTTTAGCAACTTCTTCAGAATATTCTAATATTTCTTCTTCTTTTATATTTGTATTTTCTAACTCTATTTTTAAATCTTTCATAATATATACCTCTTTTCTTTTTTTATGAATTTATTCTATATCATATTCTAATTTTATGCAAGAATTTTAATGATGACATAAAATAATTTCTTAATGCATTAGATTTTCTTACTATCTAACATTTATCATAATTATCTAGTGCATAAATTTCTACTACCAGTGAGAGATTTTTTATTACTATCTAAAAAAACGTAGAGAAATCGATATTATTCTCTACGCTTTTTATTATTAATATTTATCTTGTAACCCATTGTATTAAATCTAAATTAGCTGTATTTAACATCATATCTGTTTGTGGCATAACTCTAAAAGTATAACCATAATTTCCTCCAGATTTTAATTCTATTTTAGAAGAATATTTATATACTCTGTTTTCATCATCTTTTTCTACTAATTGCATTGGAACTGTTTGTATTTCTTCCATTATTCCATTATCTAAAATTTTTCCATAATATACTTCTGCTCTAATAGAATCACAATCTATATTTTCTGGTAGATTTACAACACAATGTACTTCTATTTGATTTCCTGCATCTATTGTGATATTATCCAAATTATTATTTTGAGAAATTTTTACATCTTTCCAATTTGCATACATATTCTTTTTCCAGTTAGTAAAATCTATAACTTTGTTTAAATCACCATAATGTTCGTGAGATAATTTAGCAAGTTCCATATAGTAATCCCTTGTATAGTCTATAACCATTCTAGAAGTACTATATTTACCACCTGTAGAAATGATTGAGTTTTTAAACATTTCCATCCATTTATCAGAAACATCGTCTGCTTTCTTATTTTCATAATATAAAGGAATTATTTTATTTTCCAATGTATTATACAAACTTTCACTATCTGCTATGTCTTGCTCATCATAAGATTGATATTCCGTATTATCACCAATTGTCCAACCATTTTTTTGATTATATCCTTCTGCCCACCAGCCATCTAGTACACTAAAGTTTATAACTCCATTAACTGATGCTTTTTGACCACTTGTACCAGATGCTTCCATTGGTCTTCTAGGATTATTAAGCCAAACATCTACACCACTTATTAAGTATCTAGACATTGCTATATTATAATTTTCTAGTAAGAATATTTTTCCTTTAAATTGTGGCTTCATAGAAACTTCATGAATGTATTTTATTAAATCCTGACCTTCTTTATCTGCTGGATGTGCTTTTCCTGCAAAAATTAATTGTACAGGTCTTTCCTCATTATTTAATAATTGAGTTAATCTTTCTAAATCTCTAAATATTAAAGTCGCTCTTTTATATGTTGCAAATCTTCTTGCAAATCCAATAGTTAATGCTTTTGGATTCAATTTTGATACTATTTCATTTATTTCTTCATAATTATATCCACTTGATTTTAATCGAGTTGTTATATTACTTTTTACTAGTGCACATAATTTCTTCTTTCTGTCTATATGCGTATCCCATAATTCTTTATTAGGAATATTTTTTATATCTTTCCATGTTTCGTCATCTTGAATATTATCCTGCCAATATGGTTTTAAATATTGATTAAATAATTTCTTCATAGATGGTGCAAGCCATGAACAAGTATGAATTCCATTTGTTACATATTCTATTGGTGATTCATCTGGAGCTATATTAGGCCATACATCAGAAAATAATCTTCTTGATACTGCTCCATGCAATTTACTTACTCCATTTTTCTTTCCAGATAATCTTAATGCTAACATTCCCATATTAAATCCTTGTTCTAGACCTTGCGCATTTTTCATACCTAATCTTAAGAAATCTTCACGAGATATCTCAAGTTTTGGCCAAAAATTTGAGAAGTATTTATCCATTAATTCTATCGGAAATATATCATTTCCTGCAGGCACTGGTGTATGTGTTGTAAAAACTGTTTTTGCAGAACAAATTGACTTTGCAACTTCAAAAGAAACTTGTTTTTCTTCCATAATATTTTTTATTACTTCTAAAGTTAAAAAGGCTGAATGTCCCTCATTCATATGGTAAACTGTTGGTTTTAATCCCAAACGTCTTAATAATTTTATTCCAACCATTCCTAAGACAATTTCTTGCCTTATTCTCATTTCTTGGTCTCCACCATATAATCTTAAAGTTACAACTCTATCTTCTGCAATATTTTTATCTATATCTGAGTCCATTAAATACAAAGAAATTCTTCCCACAATAATTTTCCAAATTTTTAAATAAAGTTTTCTATCTGGGAAATCTACATCTATTATTAAATCTTCACCTTTTTCATCTTTTACTGGTAATATTGGTAAATTACCTAAATCTATATTAGTATATTCAGTTTTTTGTGTTCCATATCCATCTATTTTTTGATTAAAATATCCATTTTTATATAATAATCCAACAGCAACAAAAGGTAATCCTAAGTCACTTGCAGATTTTAAATGGTCACCAGAAAGAATTCCTAATCCTCCTGAATATATTGGAATTATTTCATCTATACCATATTCTGCAGAAAAATATGCAATTAAATCATCTGCATTATTTGGATAATTTTTAGAAAACCATGTATCCTTTGCTCTCATATAAGAATTAAAGTTTTTTACTACTTCATCATATTGCTTTAAAAATTCCTCATCTGTTGCTATTTCTTCTAATTTATCTTGTGATACTAGTTTTAAAAATTTTACTGGATTTTTTGCTACAGAATCCCATAAATCAGAATCGATATCTTTAAAAAGTCTTAAAAATTCTGTGTTCCAAGACCACCATAAATTATTTGCAATATCTAATAATTCTCCTATTCTTTTTGGTAATTGTGGATTTACCGTAATTTTATTAAATATATACATTATATTTCCTCCTTAGTTTACTTCTTAGCTTATCTGTCGTACTTAACTTATTATATTATCCATTATACTTTTATTTTTGTCAAATGATTTTTAGTATTTCTTTATATATTTTTTTCCCTTTTTTCTATTGAATTTATTTCTGTTTTGATATAGTATATATATTAATTATGTGAATGTACAAAGGAGGAAATTAAATGCCAAGAAAAGCAAACGACACGGAACTAAAAAAAGAAAATACAGTGGCTTCTAAGTCTACAAAAGTAACTACCAAAAATGTTAATACAAAAAAGACAACTCCAAAAAAAGCTACTGCAAAATCAACTAAAAATTCTAACATTATAAAAAAAGTAGTAGATACAATTGCACCAAAAAAGAAAACTACTACTAAAAAATCTGCTAGTAAAACCAGTACTTCCAAAGTCACAAAAAAATCAGCAAAAACCTTATCTAAAGAATCAATAGAAAGTGCAGAAAAAACAAAAGAAGAAGTTTTAAATGCTTCTACAATTAGCGGTGAAAAATTTTCTATTGCTGAATACTATGATTTACCTTATAGATATAATCAAACTATTGTAAAATTACTTTATCAAACACCTACAACTTTATTTATCTATTGGGATATTTCTAATGAAGATAGGGAAAACTTAAAAAAGACTTATGGTGAGGACTTTTTCGAGAAAACAAAGCCAGTTCTTATTGTTTATAATGAAACTAAAGGCTATAGCTTTGAAGTAGAAATTAATGATTTTGCTAATTGTTGGTATTTAAAAGTTAATGATAGTAAATGTAAATATAAAATAGAATTAGGTAGAAAACCATTTGAAGTAACATATAATGGCGAAGTAACGGAAGTAAAAACAACACCAAAAATCACTGAGCATTATATTCCTATAACTTCATCTAATGAAATTGAAGCACCTAATGATCATGTGCTTTTTGAACAAAAACAAGAAATGATTTATTTTAAAAATGTTAAAAATAATGCAATAACCGCAAAAAGTATTGCTACTCTTAATTTTGTTAAAAGTATTGGTAAAGTTTACCAAATTAACGATTTTTATAAGAAATTTTATAAAAATGAAAATTTAGACTCTTTTGATAATGTAAGAAATCCATCATCAAATAGTTTAAGTTCTTCAAGGTTTAAATAAAATAATATTAAAGGAGTTTTCAAATGAATAAAGATATAAAAGGATATGTAAGTTTTGTATTACATGCTCATTTACCTTTTATACATCATCCAGAAAGTGATGATTATTTAGAAGAGCAATGGTTATTTGAAGCAATTTCTGAAACTTATATTCCACTTCTTAGAAATTTCAAAAAACTAGTAGATGAAAAAGTAGATTTTAGAATAACAATGTCTATGACTCCACCATTACTTTGGATGTTAGATAATAAGTTATTACAAAAAAAATATATACATTATTTAAAAGAGCATATTGAGCTTTGCGAAAAAGAAGTTAAGAGAACTGTTTACGATTCTAGACTTAACGAACTTTCTAAATATTATTTAAATAGATACTCTAATGATTTATATCTATTTGAAACTGTTTTTAAATGTAATTTAATAGACCAATTTAAGCACTTTCAAGATATTGGAGTTTTGGAAATAATAACATGTGGAGCTACACATGGTTTCTTCCCTATTTTATTTGTTAATGAAAAAACTGTAAAAGCACAAATTGCAGTTGGAGTTCAAACATATAAAAAATATTTTGGAAAACAACCAAGAGGAATTTGGCTTCCTGAATGTGGTTATGTTCCAGAAGCAGATAAATATTTAAAAGAATTTGGAATTGAATATGCTATTGTAGAATCACATGGAATTTTATATGCTGATCCAACTCCTGTATATGGAACATATGCTCCAATCGTTTCTCCTGGAGGTTTAATTGCATTTGGTCGTGATATGGAATCCTCAAGACAAGTTTGGAGTTCTATTAATGGTTATCCTGGTGATTATAACTATAGGGAATTCTATAGAGATATTGGTTATGAGGCTGATTATGACTATATAAAACCATATATTGCACATGATGGTGTAAGAGTTAATACAGGAATAAAATATTATAGGATTACTGGAAAAACAGAACAAAAGGATTATTATAATCTACAATGGGCTCAAGATTCAATTAATATGCAAACAGGTCATTTTTTTGATAGTAGAGTTAAACAGATAAATAATATTGCACCATATATGGATCATCCACCTATTGTTTTATGTCCGTATGATGCAGAATTATATGGTCATTGGTGGTATGAAGGACCAGATTGGTTATATGTTTTATTTAAAAAAATTTATTACGATAATTGTAATTTTAAACTAATTACACCTGGAGAATATATAGATAAATATCCAAATATTCAAGTTTCTTCTCCTTGTAGATCTAGTTGGGGTGCTAATGGATATAACGAAGTATGGCTTAATCCATTAAATGACTATGTTCATAGACATCTTCACAAAGCTGGAGATAGAATGGTTGAACTTGCACATTTATTTCCTAATGAACAAGATGAGTTAAGACGTTTTGCTTTAAATCAATGTGCAAGAGAATTACTACTTGCCCAAAGTAGTGATTGGTTATTTATTATAACAAATCAAACAATGGTAGATTATGCAAAAAAACGAATTAAAGATCATATCGGTCGATTTACTAAACTATATGAAGAAATAAAAAATGATAAAATAAATAAGGAATATTTAGAAGAAATCTATAAAAAAGATAAGATTTTTGATGAAATAGATTATATGATTTATTATTAATATACAAGTTGCAAAAATATTCTTCTTTCATATTATATGTATAATGATACTTTATTTAGTAGATAATATTACATATATGTGAAAGGAGATTTTTTCATGAAATCATTTTGTATTAAAACAAACAGTAAAAAAATATCACAATATCTACTAAATAATTTTAAATTTCCCGGAGCATATATTTCTGTAAAAAAATTTAAAGTATATGAAAATATAATCATTCACTATACTCATGATAAAAATATTTCTGATTCTGACAATAATTTAAATTTATCTAAATTTTATAGTGAACTTTCTAATACCTTAGTTTCAGTCATACTAGAATTTTATGAAAAGAAATTATTAAAATTCATAATAAAATCTAACTATTTTTATTTTACAGATTCTGAACAAGAACTAGTTCTAAAAAAATGTTTAGAATATCTAAAAGATACATCATCAACAGAATATCAAGTAAGAATAGAGCACATCTATATAGCTGTTTTAAAGTATATCACCACACATAAATCTATGATATTAAGTGGTTTTGTTAATTTTAGATTAGCAAATTATTTAAAAATATTAGATTATATTGTAGATACTTTCGTAAATGAACTAGTAGTAGATAGAGAATATAAAGAATTTGTTAATTTATTAAAATCATATGTAAATTCCAGACCTTCTACCATTGGAACAGTTCATTTTGTTTATAAAAATAATGATTCTATACTTTTAGATAATAATTATAAAAAAATCCCTTTTACTGATAATTTAACAAATTTAAATTATATATCTGATGTATCTTTCTCGGAAAATGATATAACCTTAAACACTCTATTAACACTTCTTCCTCAAAAAATAATAATACATCTTTTAAAAGATTCTGATGAATTTATAAAAACATTGATATGCATATTTGAAAATAGAATTGAATTTGCTCAATCAGGATTAGATGATGGTCCTAATTTTCCTACTATATAAAAAATACCAGTTTGTTTTTTATCAAACTGGTTTCTTTTTTAGCTACAAGCTCATATTTATTCCTCTTGCAACTACATCCTTCATATTTTCTACCAATGAATCTATTTCTTTTGGAGTTACAATAAAATTAAAATTTTTAGGTATTAATGCTTCTTTTATTTCTAAATAATTATCCTCTTCTTTTAATTTATTTAAATACGTATTTGACTCTGCTTTTTCCTGTAATTTTTCTATAAAGACATCTAAACAATCATTAACAACTACTGCTGTCTCTACTACTGTTGGAAT
>CALXYJ010000007.1 GCA_944392945.1 uncultured Clostridia bacterium
GAGCCAGAATAATTTTAAGAAACTCTTGAAAACAAATAATATCAATGTTTTCAAGAGTTTTTTTGACCTAACTATTTCTAATTTCAAAATACAAAATTAGATGGAATTTATCAAATAAAGCTGGAAATATTTTTTAAATTTATTTAAATGAAAGTTTATATTGTATATAAGGGAAAAAAATGATATCATTAATCGAAATAAATAAAAATTTATAATTGAAGGAGATAAAAATGAAAATAGGAATAGATATAGATGATACTACTTTCTTAACAGTCAAATCAATGCTTAAATATGCAGATAAATATGAAGAAGAAATTTTAGGAAAACCAATTAACAGAGATAGTTTTGGATTAATTAAAGATAGATATTATTTAAAAGTTTTATATGGGTGGGATGAAAAGACCAAATATGCTTTCTTTAATAAATATTATAAAAACGTTTTAGAAGAGTGTACTATGCTTCCTAATGCAGATAAAACGATACAAAAATTTAAGGAAGAAGGAGAAGAAATATATTTTATTACAGCAAGATTAATGAATATAAGTGGTTGTGATACAGAAGGAATTACTAAAAGTAGCTTAGAAAAATTTAATATTCCATATGACAAATTGTTTTTGCATATTAGTGATAAATTAAAGTTTTTTAAAGAAAATGATATTGATTTATGTATAGAAGATAGCTATGATACATGTAGAAAGCTAACAGACAATGGTATAAAATCAATATTGATGACAACTAAGATGAATGAAAATATTGATGCTACAGGGATTACAAGAGTAAATAATTGGAATGAAATATACAATGAAGTAGAAAAATATAAAAATACAATTAAGATAAAATAGGAGGAATTACAAGTGAAAGAAGAATTTTTAATGCTATTAAGAAGTGTAAATAGAAAAGGAATGGATGAATTAATTAATTTTATAGAAAAATCTGATTTTTTTAAAGCTCCAGCAAGTACTAGATATCATGGATGTTATGAAGGAGGACTTTTAGAGCATAGTTTAAATGTATATAAATTATTGTGTGAGAAAGTAAAAAATTGTCCTATAGAAATAAATGTTTCACAAGATAGTTTAATAATAATTGCATTATTACATGATATTTGCAAAGTTAATTTTTATAAGGTTGATTATAGAAATGCAAAAAATAGTTTAGGAGTTTGGGAGAAGGTACCATATTATACAATAGATGATACAATACCATATGGTCATGGAGAAAAATCAGTAATGATGATTTCTGAATATATAAAATTAACTGTGGAAGAGAAATATTGTATTAGATGGCATATGGGATTTACAGAGCCAAAAGAACTTTATGGAACATTAGGACAAGCTTATAAAAAATATCCATTAGCTTTGTTAGTACATGAAGCAGATTTAGAAACTACATATTTTTATGATGTATAAATAAAAAACTGTGGTCTATTTCAGACTACAGTTTTTTAGATTTAAGCATTAATTTTCATTTAGTTTTAAAGTTTTTATAATAGATTTTGGTACATAATTAGATATATCTCTATTATTATTTATAAGATCCATAATCATAGTAGAACTTATAAAACCAAATTTACCAGATCTAATATAAATTGTATCTAGGCTAGAAAGTTCTTCATTAATTTGAGCAAGATTTTCTTCATAATGATAGTCCATGTCGTTTCTAAGACCTCTTATAATATAATTACAATTACAAGAAATTGCAGCATCAATAGAAAGATTGTCATATGAAATGACTTCTACATTTGTTAAATTTTCTTCTGTTAGACAATTTTTTATAGCATTTTCCATTATATCTTTAGGAAAACGCCTTGCTTTAGAGTAATTTATACCAATTCCAATAATGACTTTATCGAACAATTTACTTGCAGATTTTACTACATGTAAATGACCATTAGTGAAAGGATCAAAACTACCAGGATAAAAACCAATATTCATAATAATACCTCCATAAATATTGATAGTATTATATAATTAATTATTATTAAATACAATAATTTTATATACTTTGTAATTTTTTATTAAATGATATATAATCTAATAAAATGATATAAGTGAGGGAAAACAAATGAAAAACTTATCTATAGAAGAGGCATATAAACTTTTAGAAGAAGCTCCTAGAAAAAATAAAGAATTATGGATAAAACATTCTGTAAATGTTGCGATTGTGTCAGAAAGATTAGCAGAACAATTAAATCTAGATAGTAAAAAAGCCTATGTTTTTGGATTAATTCATGATATTGGTAGGAGACAAAAAGAACATGTTGGCCTAAGACATATTTTAGAAGGATATAAATTTTTAGTTGATTTAGGATATGAAGAAGAATCAAGGGGATGCTTAACTCATACTTTTTACGATCGAAGTTTAGTTATACCAAATTTGACTAAAGAAAATACAAATCTTACAAGAAGTGAAATTGATTTTATATCAAAGTATATAAATAAAAACGGATTTAACTTATATGATAAAATATTGCAAATTGCTGATAATATGGGAAGCGCAAGTGGAATAAATACTATAGAGAGAAGAAGAACAGAGAGTATGCTAAGATATGGAATGACAGATGTTTCAGAAAAGAATTTAAGAGGAATATTTAAAATACAAAATGAAATTGAAAATAAGTTAGGGTATTGCATTTATCGTTTATTTCCTGAAGTTTCTGATAATATTAGTAAAACGTTAATAAAAGATGTAATAAGTTTAAAATAAATAAAAAAATTTTGAATAAAATATTGCAAGAAAGAATATAATAGTATATAATACAAAATGTAAATAGAAATTCCTCTTTAGCTCAGTTGGTAGAGCGCTCGGCTGTTAACCGATAGGTCGTTGGTTCGAGTCCAACAAGAGGAGCCAATGTAAAAATAACAGATAAGAAATTATCTGTTATTTTTTATATTACTTAGAGAAAATATTGTGTGATTTCAAAGGAAAATTTTAAGGAGATTTAATCAATGGGCGTTATATATGAAATAGCAAGTAAAATTAATTCAAATGGTGGAAATCTATATTTAGTTGGAGGAGCAATTAGAGATAAATTATTAGGGATTGTAAATCACGATGAAGATTATTGTGTAACAGGAATATCTTTTGATGAATTTAAAGAACTATTTCCAGAGGCGATTATTAAAGGAAAAGATTTTCCTGTTTTTTCTATTGCTAATAAAGAATTTGCTATTGCAAGAAAAGAAAGAAAAATAGGAATTGGACATAATAGCTTTGATGTAAAAACTGATAAAAAAATAACAATTGAAGAGGACTTAGAACGTAGAGATATTACAATAAATGCTATTGCAAAAGAAGTATTGACTGATAAAATTGTAGATCCATTCAATGGAATGGAAGATTTAAAAAAGAACATTATTAGAGCAGTTAGTAACCATTTTGTTGAAGATCCATTAAGAGTATATCGAGTTGCGAGGTTTGCTAGTCAATTTAATTTCAATGTAGAAGATAATACTATGAATATGATGAAATTGCTAAAAAATGAATTGTATAGTTTAGCTGTTGAAAGGGTGTATAATGAATTAAGAAAAGCATTATTAACAGATAAGCCATCAATATTTTTTGATATATTAAAAGATGCAAATGTTTTGGATATTCATTTTAAAGAAATATATGATTTGATTGGAGCAGAACAACCAATTGAATATCATCCTGAAGGAGATAGTTATAATCATACAATGATTGTACTTGATAAAGTGGCAGATAAAACTAAGTCTCTATCTGATGAAAGAAAATTAGAATTACGCTTTTCAGCTTTGGTTCATGATTTAGGAAAAGGAACAACGCCAAAAGAGGAATATCCACATCATATTAAACATGAAGAAAGAGGAGCTGAATTAGTAAAGCATATTGGAAATAGATTAAAATTACCTACGAGAATGATTAAATGCGGTATAACATCTTGTTTAGAACATATGAGAGGTGGAATTTTTGATAAAATGACATTTGCAAAAAAAGTTAATTTTATAGAGCGAGTGAATAGTACTATTTTGGGATTAGATGGATTACAAATTATTGTAGATGCAGATAATATGTCAGGAGATAGTGATAAAAATCAGTTTGCAGATCTGGGTCATGAAATTATAAATTGTACTAATGGAGATGAAATAATGAGACAATATGATATTACAGAAGGAAAAGAAGTTGCAAACAAAATGCATGAAATAAGAGTAAGGTATTTAAAAAATAGAGGTTAACAGGAGTTTAAAATGAATTATATATAATTACTGGTTTGTTGCTTATAAATTATATATAATAAAAAATAGGGAGATAATAATGGAAATAGAATTAATTAAAAAATTAAATTATTTTAATATACATGCTAATTTGGGATTTCAATTTGATGGTTTTGATCAATATGAAAATTATAGTATAGCATATAATAATAAAATAAAAGATTATTGGTATAATTTTATTACTAATGTAAAAGCAGATTCAAAAGAAGAGTTTGACAAGATCGTAATGGAAGCGACAGCTAAGATGAAGAAAAAAAATAGAGATGTGGCAATTGCAGTATTACCATTCATGCAAGGAATTTATAATAATAGAAAAACATATTTCGATGATGGATACGAGTTAGTTTCTAGAGAAGTATGGCAAGTATATGATAAATTTGATAATATTAATACTAATTGTTCTGTAAATGTAAAATTAGAAAAGACAACAAATATGGGATTATATAGTGAAGAAATGATAAAAGCATATCAAACGGGAGATAAGAACGATCCTTATGGAGATTTGAATTCAATTTATAAGGAGGTCTATTCAAATCATAAGAAAATAGAAAATGAATATACAGAAGAATTTTTATTTGCAAAAGTAGATGGCAAAATTGTAGGAGTTACAAGTGCTGTATATGATAATGAAATTTATGGAATATATGGACTAGCTATAAAAAAAGAATTTAGATGTAAAGGAATTGGAAAAGAAGTTTTAAAACAGCAATTAAAAATGTGCAAAGATAAAAATTTAAAGTTAGCTTTTTTACAAACTGAAGATGGATATTATCCGGCTGATATATATAGAAAATTAGGTTTTAAAGATGTTTGTATAGAATATTACTATATAAAAAGAAATACATAAAATAGGAGAAATAATTAATTATGGAAAATATAAAGTTAAAATATGTAGGTATGAATGAATTCAAAGAAGATGTATATTCTTATTATTTAGAGATATTTCCAGAAGATGAGAGAAAACCATTAGAATTAATACAGTCATCTTACGAAGAGCAATATACAAAGATTATAGAGATTGTACATAAAAGTGAAATAGTAGGTTTTATGTTATTAAATAGAGTTAAAGAAAAAGGATATTGTGTGTTGGATTATTTGGCAATATTGCCACAATACAGAAATAGTAAATTTGGTACCAAAGCATTACAGCTTTTATTAGAACAAGAAAAAGAAAATAAAGGAGTTTTTATAGAGGTCGAAAAACCTGGCTTAGGTAGAGATAAAGAGGAGAATTTATTAAGAGAAAGAAGAACAAATTTTTATGAAAAGATTGGATTCAAAAAATTAAATTTTGATTTGTTATTGTTTGATGTTATGTATGTACCTTATTTATATTCAAAAATAAATGATGATGAAAGCATAATAATTAATGAAATATTGAATATTTATGAGTCAATATCAGGAAAAGAGAGAATTAAACGAAATTGCAAGATACTAAAAATATAATATTAAAATTTTTTATTTTGCAAGAAGAAAAAATACATACGATATTATGTGAAGTTTGACAAAAGAAATAAAACATGTTAGAATAGACAACATATTTAAGAGTTTATCTAGGAAGTAGTTCCGAGCGATAAAGAACAATTAATAAATTGTTTACACGAAGTAAGATTTATAAGGTCTTGCAAAGGAGTCTTAAGGATTTTTTTGCAAGGCTTATTTTTTATAGTATACAGAAAATCTAGTAAAAAAATGTATGGGAAACATTATTTCATTATAAAATGTGAAATTAGGGAGTGATAAAATGAAAGATAATATAGATATAAATGTTAGAAAAGTAAGGAAAGAAGATTTAAAATCTGTTGCAGAAATTACAGTTAATAGTTGGCAAACTGCATATAGAAATATTATAGATGATGAATATTTAGATAATTTAAGCATAGAAGAAAAGTATAAAAAAAGATTGAAAGACTATACTAAAGATGAATTTATAGTTGCAGAATTAAATAATGAAATAGTTGGATTTTGTAGATATAGAATAGGTAATTATTATGAAGATATTAATTCTAATATAGATTGTGAAATTACTGCATTATATGTAAAAGTAAAATACAAAAGAAATGGTATAGGTAAAAAACTTGTAAATTATGTTATAAATGAATTTAAAGAAAATGGGTATTTTCAAATGGTAATATGGTGTCTTAAAGATAATTATCCAGCAAGAGATTTTTATGAGAAAATAGGTGGTACTTATTGTGCAGAAAAGGAATTGGTAAGGGGAAACAAGGTATATATGGAAGCAGGTTATATATACAATTTGAAAAAATTACCAAAGGATGAATTGGAATTAATAATTCCAACAAAAGAACATAAAAAACAGGTTGAAGAGTATTTACAAGAATTTTTAGATAATGGGGAAAATGAGATTGCAGGAGATGGTGGGCTTGATAGAATTAAAGATTTTGATGAATGGTTAGAAAAAATACAAAATGATTTAGTTATTAATACAACAGATAAAAATAAGGTTAATGCAACAATGTATTTAACAATAAGAAAATCAGATAGAAGAATAGTAGGAAATTTACAAATAAGGCATTTTTTAAATGAAAAATTATTAAATTATGCTGGACATATAGGAGATAGTATAAGACCATCAGAAAGAAGAAAAGGATATGCAACAGAACAAATAAGACTAGCATTAGAAAAATGTAGAGAAATAGGAATAGATAATGTTTTAATGGATTGTGATAAAAATAATATTGGATCTGCAAAAGCTATTAAAAATAATGGTGGCATTCTTGAAAATGAAGTTTATGTTGGCAATGAACTTGTACAGAGATATTGGATTAGTTTAAAGAAACGATTTGTTACAAATCCTAATCACATGGAAATTGTTGAAGACGGAAATTTAAAAATAAGGAATTTTAATAATTCTGACTTTAATGGTGATGTTGCATTGATTAGATTTAATAAAATGTATAAACCATATTTAATTGAATCAACTAAATTGTGTCTTGCAGATAATAATTATAAATGGCTTGAATTTTATGATTATAGTAAGAGATACAGATTAACTGCTATGTATAATGAAAAAAATGAAATTGTTGAATGGTATTTTGATATAGCAAGAAGAATTGGAAAGGAAAATGATATGCCTTATGAAGATGATTTATATCTTGATGTCGTTGTTAATTCAAGAAGAGAGGTAATATTACTTGACGAAAATGAACTAGAGGAAGCTTTTAAAAGATTTGAAGTTAATAAAAAGGATTATGAAATGGCATATAATGAGGCAAACAATTTAACGAATAAATTAAAAAATAATGTGGAAGAATTAAAAATATTTACTGATAAATATTTAGAAAAAATGCTTATGGTAGATTAAAATAAAGATGAAACTTGTAGACAATCAAAAGGACTAATTCCGGATGGAATACTAAACTACTCGTGAAACTTTAGAGAAAGCTTACCTTTTACCATTTTTGGAATAAATACAGAATTTTACTAATATTGCTATTGCTTTTTTTATATGTATATAATAGAATGATTATATATAGATATATTGAGAAATATGTTATAAGGAGACACTAATATATGGAGAATATTATAAAAGTGGGTATAGGAATTATAGTTAGAGATGGAAATAAAATTCTTTTAGGACATAGATGCGATAATTGCAAAGATACAGGAGGAATTTATGAACCTGGGAGTTGGACATTACCTGGTGGTAAACAAGAATATAATGAAACAGTATTAGAAGGAGCGAAAAGAGAGGTTAAAGAAGAGACTAATTTAGATGTTTCTAATTTATCTATATTTGGAGTTACTGATGATATTCAACCTGGTAAACATTTTGTAACTATTCAAATTGTTTCAAATAAATTTGAAGGAGAATTAAAAAATATGGAGCCAACTAAACATAGTGAGTGGAAATGGTTTGATATAAATAATTTGCCTGAAAAAATATATTCTCCAAGTAAAAAATTTTTAAAAGAATATTTAGAAAAAAATAAATAAATTTGATATAAGGGGTTAATAAGAATAATGCAGATAAAAACAAATAGAAACGCCGAAACCATTGGCGTTGTACACACACGAGTACGTTTAATAAAATAAAGAAAGTAGCAGATGAGGCTACTTTATATTGCGTGGAAAACAGGATGACTGTAGCACTATATGTAAAAAAATAGTGCAAGCAGGACGTCCTGTTTTTTTGCGTGCAATTTTTCAAAAATATAAAGAAGAAAATGGAGGAGAAAGTAAAGATGAGGAAAAACAAAAGAAAAATACTAGCAATAGTAAGTATATTATTAATAATGATTTTAATTGTAGGAAATTTAATTTATATTAATTCACGCAAAGAAAATATAGAGATACAAGGGATACAAAGTGAATATAATGCCGAACTACAAGAAAATGAACATATGCATTTAGAAGAAGATGAAAGTGGAGACAAAATACCTGTGCCAAATGGATATGTAGGAAGTAAAGCAACAGGAGAATATGAGATTGATACAGGGTATGTAATATATGAAGGGATAGAAGAAGTAAATGATAGTAATGTAGAAGAAGCGCAAAAAACAAGAAATCAATATGTGTGGGTGCCAGTACCTGATGCAAGCAAAATGTATGGAACAGATAAAAACGGAAAGAAGTGGGGAAAGCTATATGAGTTCACTACAGATACTGGAGAGGATATAGATGAAAGAACAGGTACAAAACCATTAAACTGGAATGAAAGTAATGGAATAATGGAAATTATAGATAATAATGGATATAGAGAGCCAGATAAAATAAGACATATGAAAAATAATTTGGATATGGATTCAATAGTAAAAACTTCAATGATTGGAGTAGAAACAACACACGAATTGTTAGTGCAATTAGAACAAGAATTCAATGAAATGATAGAAAGTGTAGAAAGATATGGAGGATTTTATATAGGAAGATATGAAACAGGAGATATAAGTAAAGACAAAGTAATAGTAAGAAAGAGAAATCTAGATATAGGAGGAAGTCAATCGTGGTATACTTTATATGGTAAATGTAAAAATTTAAAAAATGAGAATATAGACGTAGAAACGGGCATGGTATGGGGAAGCCAATGGGATAGAACATTAATATGGTTAATAGAGAGTGGAAATAAAACGAAAGAACAAATATGTATAGATTCTAGTACTTGGGGAAATTGTAGAAATTCAGAATTTGAATATACAAGTAGTAATGGAGTTATAAGTAAAAAAGAAGCAGGATATTCTATAAAAATATCAACAGGTATTGCAGAATATACAAAAGCAAATAATATATATGATTTAGCAGGAAATAATAGTGAATGGACAACTGAAGCATGGTCTGATAGAAGGGTTTTTAGAGGTGGTAATTGTTATTCTGATAGTGCTACTGTAAAAGGTCGTAATGGATATTTTCCAACAGATACGTCATGGGGTTGCCGAGCCATGCTTTACATTAAATAGTAAAAACAAGAAAATAATAGATAATGAATTCAATGTAAAAATAATAAAATTACAGAAAATTCAAAATTATCTATTATTTTTTGCACTTGTTCGCTAGTTTTTATAGTAGAAATCATATATAATGCAAAATAATATATAGAGTAAAGTTAATAAAAAATGCAAGTGAGGAGAGTATTATGAATTATAGTTATTTAATGGGAATTGATAATATAAATAAACTTTCAGAAAATGGTTTTATAATAAAACAATTTGGTAATAATTTTGGAATTACATTTACAGATGATAAAATACAAATGTATGAAGAATATATTTGTAGTGAATTACAAGAAGGATTTTGGAATGAATATCTGGGAAAGGATAAAGTTTTTATTTTTAAGTTTCCAAATGGTAAAATAAAAAAATATATTTTAGATAATAAAAATGAAGAGGAAATATTAAAATTATGTTCAGAGTTTGCAGACTGTAAATTTGAATCTATTGACCAAATGTTAAAAGATAATAAATTTTATTTAGAAACTTATTTTAAGAATAGTATTATAGATAGTACGTTTATTAATTTTTTAATTAGAGCTAAGAAGTCAACTTATGCTAACAGTTCAATAGAAAAAGTAGAATCAAGCAGATTAGGATCATCAGATTATCATTATGAAGAAATCATAAATCAAAAAAAATATGTGTATCATGATACATATTTTGGAGGCACTAAATTTATGGGCGAAGAAGTCGTTTATTGTGATAGTGATAAACCTATATGGGGAATGAATTATTATAGAATTACATTTGATGATTCGCTAGAAGAAGAGGCAATGGATAAAGCTTTAAGACCTGCCTTAATGAAGGTTGGAGAGGATAAAAATGTTATTCCTGTTAGAGGTTTAGGTAGATTAAAAAATAATGAATATTTATATACATTTAAACATATAGGAACATTAGAAAACTTTGATGGAAAGGAACAAATACATAAAGGAAATAATTTAATATATGAACTTCACTGCTCAGGTGGAATTATAAAATAATTAAAAAGGGGGTTAAATATGAACCAAATTGTATTGATTACAGGAGGTACAAGAGGAATTGGTGAAGCTATTGTAAAAGAATTTGCCAAACAAGGATATAATATAGTAATTAATTATGTTAAAAGTACAGAAAAAGCAAAAAAACTTAAAGAAGAACTAGAAAAAACATATAATGTAAAAGTGTTAACAATTCGAGCAAATTTATCAAATGAATCAGAAATAAAAAGATTAGTAGATGAATCTATTAATAAATTTGGAAGAATTGATGTTCTTGTTAATAATGCAGGAATTGTTATAGATAAAGAATTTGAAGATAGAACTGTGGAAGATTTTAGAAAAACTTTAGAAATAAACTTAATTGCACCATTTCTTTTAACCAAGTTAATTGGAAAAGAAATGCTAAAACAAAAAAGTGGATCAATAATAAATATTTCTAGTACAAATGGAATAGATACATATTATCCAATAAGTGTAGATTATGATGCATCGAAGTCAGCTTTAATTAATTTAACTTATAATTCTGCTGTTCAATTTTCACCATATGTAAGGGTAAATTGTATTGCACCAGGATGGGTAAATACAGAGATGAATAAAGAGCTTCCAGAAGATTTTATAAAAGATGAAACAGATAAAATTTTATTAAAGAGATTTGCAGAGCCGGAAGAAATTGCAAAAGTAGTAACATTTTTAGCAAGTAAAGAGGCGAGTTTTATAAATTCTACAGTGATAAAAGTAGATGGAGGTTTGTATTAATGAAAGAACAATTAATTTTGTTAAAGAGAAGAAATATAATGATATAATTCTTGAAGGACGTAGCTATGAATGCAACAAAATTAGTTGGTTTGGGAGAACAAAACAGATTATTTGATTTTTCAATAAATGCAAATGGTAAGATTTCTGCGGGAACATATTATAATGATTTCTTACCAAATGTAGAAAATGATTTTATTAGATATATTGATGGAGTAGACGAAAAGAGTAAAGAATTAAACAATATAGATATTCCAGTATTAATTATATTTGGAGATATTGATGAATGTGTATCAACTCAAGATATTAATACAGTAAAATGTTATTTAAAAAATAACATTAAAGATTGTAATATTCAAATTATCGGAGGAGTAGATCATTTATATACTAATAAATATGAAGAACTAGGAAAGATTATTAAAGATAATTAAAAAGAGAGGAAGAATATCATGAAAGAAATCGATAAAATAGCTTTAATATGTATAAAAGATAAAAAGATATTATCTACTTTGTCTAGAGGAAAAGATACTTATTATATACCTGGAGGAAAGAGGGAAAAGGATGAAAGTGATGAACAAACTTTAATTAGAGAGTGTAAGGAAGAATTGAGTATTAACATACAAGAAGATACAATAAAATATTATGGTACTTTTAAAGCTCAGGCTCATGGAAAGGCAGAAGGAGTATTAGTAAAAATGACTTGTTATAATGCTGAATTTAGTGGAAACATTAAAGCAAATTCAGAAATTGAAAAAATTAATTGGTTAACATATAAAGATTTAGATAAAATTTCTCCTGTAGACAAATTGATATTTAAAGATTTATATGAAAAAGGCTTAATAAATTAAAAACAAATATTAGAAGGAAGGAAATAATATGGTTATATATAAATGGATAAAAGGTAAAGTTCCGGAAGATATTTGCATTAAACAGGTCTATGGCATTGTATTTAATGAGCAGGGAAGCATTTTATTAAGAATAGAAGATGGTAAATATAAATTAACAGGAGGAAAAACAGAAAATTTCGATGAGAATATAGAAGATACACTAAAAAGAGAGTTTATGGAAGAGGTAAATACTAGTATAAAAAATATCTATTTATTAGGTTATCAATTAGTAGATGAATGTAATGGAGTTAAGCCATATGCTCAAATAAGAATGATTGCTCAAGTAGATAAGATGTATGAGAATAGACCAGATTTAGATAATGGAAAATTATACAAAAGAATTTTTAAAACTCCAGAGGAAGCAAAAGAATTGTTAAATTGGGGAAAAATTGGTAGGGAGCAAATAGATGATGCTGTAGCATTAGCAAAAAGAAAAGGAATAATCAATATGGAAGATAAAGAAATGCAAGCAATTAAAACATTATGGAATTATATGAAAATGGACCAAAAACTAGTTAAAGCAGATTGTATTATTGGTTTAGGATCTTCGGATATCAAAGTAGCTAATATTTCAGCAGATTTATACTTAAAAGGATATTCTGATAAAATAATTTTTTCTGGTGGATTAGGTAAGATTACTAATAAATTATGGAAAGAAACAGAAGCCGAGAAGTTTACAAAAGTTGCAATACAAAAAGGTGTACCTAGAGAAAAAATATATTTAGAAAAAGAATCGACTAATACGGGAGATAATTTTAGATTTACTAAAGAATTGATAGAAAGCAAAAATTTAAATATTAAATCATGTATAATTGTATGTAAACCATATGATGAAAAAAGAGTATATGCAACCTTTAAAAAGTTAATGCCTGAATATGAGGGAATAATTTATTCCGAAGATATTACTTGTGAGGAATATTATAAAAAAAATTCAAAAGAATGGATTGATGTAATGGTTGGGGATGTGCAAAGAATGAATTTATTTTATAAAAAGGGATGGCAAATAAAAATGGATATTCCAAAAGAGGTAAATAATGCTTATGAATTTTTAGTAAAAATTGGATATGATAAATTTATTTTAGAAGAAAATATTTAAAAGCAAGGGAATAATAAAATGTTAGAAATATTTAATATAAAAGAAAAATTAGAATATATAGAAGAAGTAGCTATACTTACCCAAAAAGAGTGGGGAAGCAAATGTAAAAATCAAGAAGAGTTTAATAAGAAAATCACAAATAAAATATTAAAAATAAAAAATAATTTAGATAAAAAATCTTATTGTAAATTAATTTTAGTAAAAGATACAACTTTAGTAGGTTTTATTTCAATTTTTGAACACGATTGTGAGGAAAGACCGCAACTTTCTCCTTGGTATGCAACAATGTTTGTAAAACAAGAGTATAGAGGTAATGGATATTCAAAAATATTAAATTCAGCAATTCTAAAAGAAGCTAAGGACAGAGGTTTTAAAAAATTGTATTTAAAAACAACTCTAAATAATTATTACGAAAAATTTGGAGCTAAATATTTAGAAGCATTGAAAGATGCTGAAAAAATATACTATTTTGATATATAAAGGAGTTAGGTATGAAAGAAAAAATAATTGCAGATATAGGCTCAGGAAGTATAAAAGTATATGTAGTAAATGAAGAAAAAGAAATTAGACTTATTTATAAAAAAACAATTATGTTTAAAGTTAACTTTTCTAAAGAAAATGGTATATCAGAGGAAGATAAAAATGAATTGATAGACTCATTACAAGAAGTAAAAACAAAATATCCAGATATTCCAGTTTATGCTTATGCAACAAGTATTTTTAGATTAATGACAGTTAAACAGATAGAAGAATTAACTAATCTAATTTATGAAAATACAGGAATTATAATTAATGTTGTAAGTAAAGAACAAGAATCTTTATATATGGCTAAGGCAGTAGGAAATATAAAAGAATTAGATGAACCTTATTTAATATTTTCTGTTGGTGGTAGTTCTAGTGAGTTTATAGTTATAGATAAAGAAAATATAAAAGAAAATATTACTGTTGAATTTGCAGTAGGAGATGTATTAAAAAAATTTCCAACTACTGCAGATAATATAACAGAAGTTACATTTAATGAAATATACGAGTATATTTCTAAAAAGCTAACAGAACTTCCAAAAACTAAATGTAAATATGCAATCTTTACAGGATGTCATTTAACATATAATAAAGTTGCAGGAAATAAAATGGAAGATAATAATATATTTAGTAATAAAAATATTCCTAAATATATTTCGACAGTACAATATAAAAAATATACGATAGATACTATTGAAAAAAGAAATTTACAAGAATTAAAGGAGAATTATCCACAAGATCCTAAATTTATGGATGGAGCAAGAGCTAGTATAGCTATTATTACATATATATTAGAAAAAATAGGAGCAAAATATATATTTCCAACAGATTTAAATATGATAGATGGAATTGTAAATGAATTATTTGGCAACTAAAACAAAAGGACTAAAGGCTGTAAGAGGGATTCTTACAGCCTTTAAAAGAGAATTAGTCTTTATCATATTCGTACCAGTTTTGGCGATGAGAATGTATTGTAGAATTGATATATAATCCTTCAGCCAGTGTATTGATGACATTATTATATAAGCATTGCTTAAATAATGCCTCGAATTTAGCCGGCTCAAATTCTGGGTTATCTATGCTGTTTAACATTTCATCGTATAGAGGCCAAAAGTCCCTAAGTTCAGGGTCTTCTCTAAATTGGTTTAACCTCCGAATAATCTCTTCTCTTTTAGAATTTGTGTCCATGTTCAACTGCTCCTTTCGTTGGTATACATTCAATTATAATATATTTTATATAATTTGTAAAATATTAAAGCTAGTATAAAAAAATAAATTATGTTATACTAACTGTAAAAAGGAGAATAATATGAAATCTATAAAAGAATTATATAAAATAGGAAATGGTCCATCAAGTTCTCATACAATGGGACCAAAAAAAGCAGCTTTACTGCTAAAGGAGAAATACCCAGAAGCGGATTATTACAAAATTATATTATATGGATCGTTAGCATTTACTGGGAAGGGGCATTTAACAGATAAAATAATTTTAGAAGCATTAAATCCTAGTAAAGTAGAAATAATTTTTAATAAAGAAGAAAAAAAATTAAAGCATCCAAATACAATGGATTTAATAGCATATAAAGACACAAGAAAAATAGGAAATTTTAGAGTATATTCTATAGGTGGAGGAAGTATAGAAATAGAAGGTGAAACCTTAGATAAAGAAGAGGATATATATAATTTTACAACATATAATGATATAAAAAATTATTGTAAAGAACATGATATTTCATTATTAGAATATATTTATTTACAGGAAAAAGATATAAACAAATATTTAAGAGATGTTTGGAAAGCAATGAAATCAGGGATAGAAGAAGGACTTAATAGTGAAGGAATAATTCCTGGTAGATTAAAAATTCCTAAAAAAGCAAAAAATTTATATAATAAAAAAATAGAAAATGAATCAAAAGAATTAAAAAGAACTAGATTATTAACAGCATATGCTTATGCTACAAGTGAGCAAAATGCATCTGGTGGAATAATTGTAACTGCTCCAACATGTGGAGCATCTGGAGTTTTACCAGCAGTTTTATATTATTTAATGACTCAAGAAAATACGGATGAAAATAAAATTATTGAAGGATTAGCAGTTGCCGGCCTAATAGGAAATTTAGTAAAAGAGAATGCTTCAATTAGTGGTGCAGAATGTGGATGCCAAGCAGAAATCGGAACAGCATGTTCTATGGCAGCAGCAGCATATGCATATATAAAAGGTTTTTCTATGGATGTTATAGAATGTGCTGCGGAGATAGCGATGGAGCATCATTTAGGCCTAACTTGTGATCCAATATATGGATATGTCCAAATTCCATGCATAGAAAGAAATGCTGTTGCATCAATAAGAGCTATAGATTCTGCTAATATGGCAACATTACTTTATAAAGATAGTAAAATTTCATTTGATTTAGTGGTAGAAACAATGTATGAAACAGGTAAAGATTTAGGTAGTCATTATAGAGAAACAAGTAAAGGTAGTTTAGCAAAGAAATATTGTAGAAATAAATTTTACAATGATAGTTTAGAAGACGAATAATTTTAAGTAAGAGGAGTAAATTATGAAGGTTTATGTAACAAGACATGGGCAAACTGATTGGAATATACAAAAAAAGGTACAAGGAAGAGCAGATATTGAGTTAAATGAAACAGGAATAGAACAAGCAAAGCAAGCTAAAAAAGAAATTGATAAAATAGAGCTTGATTTAATAATATGTTCTCCGTTAAAAAGAACGAAAAAAACAGCAGAAATAATAAATAAAGGAAGGAATATTCCTATTATTTATGATGAAGGAATAATGGAAAGAGATTTTGGAGAATTTGAGGGTAAAAAAATAAATTTTGATGAGTTTTGGAGTTATAAGTCAAATAAAAAATATCAAAAAGCAGAAAACATTAAAGATTTTATTAATAGGGTATCAGGTTTTTTAGATAAAATAAGAGAAGAATATAAAGATAAAAAAGTTTTATTGGTTACACATGGAGGAGTTAGTATAGCGATAAATTGTTGCCTTAAAGGGATTCCAGAAGATGATGAACTTATAAAATATTGCTTGCATAATTGCGAAATACAAGAGTTTGAAATATAAGTATAACAAAAAAATTTTGCTGTAAAAGATAAAAATGTTTTGTCTAGGTGGTGTGATTATGAATTTTTCAAGAAATACATATTTAGAAATTAATTTAGGGAAAATAAAAAGTAATTTAAAAACAATTTTAAAAGAATTTCCAGAATATAAATATTATTTTGGAGTTGTAAAGGCAAATTGTTATGGCTTAGATAATAAAAACTTAGAAGTTACTAAAGCTATTATAGATGCGGGGTGTAACTATTTAGCAGTAGCAACATTTGATGAAGCAATTACAATAAGAAAAAAATTTAAAGAAATTCCGATATTAGTTTTAGGGCACGTAAGTAAAAGTTATATTCAAGAAGCAATATCAAATAATATAACAATAACAATTCATTCTGAAGAATGTTTAAATGAATTATTAACTCAAAATTTAAGAGGATTAAAAGCTCATATAAAAATAAATACAGGAATGAATAGATTAGGAATAAATAAAGGTTTGAAGAGTTTATATAATAACTGTATAAAAAACAATATATATGTAGAAGGAATATTTACACATATATATAATGCGTCAAATGAAAATGATTATAATAAGCAAATAGAGAGGTTTGAAGATTTATTAAAGAAAATAGATATAAGTAAAGTCCCAATTATTCACATTTCTGCAAGTGAAGCTTTAACAAATTATAAGAAGGTAAAAGAAGCTAATGGCTGTAGATTAGGAATTATTATGTATGGATTTTCCGAAAAAATGGAATTAGAGTCACCAATAAAATTATATAGTGAAATCGTACAAATTCATAATTTAAAAAAGGGTGAAGTTGTTCGGATATAATGGTATATTTAAGGCAGAAAAAGATACAAGAATAGGTGTTATACCAATTGGATATGCAGATGGAATAATTAGAAAAAACACAGGAAGATATGTATATATAAATAATTTAAGATATAAAATTGTTGGTAATATATGCATGGATATGTTATTTGTAGAAGTTGATAAAAATGTCAATTTATATGATAAAGTAGAAATTTTAAAAGATAATCCACACATTAAAGAAGTTGCAGAATATTTAGATACAATACCTTATGAAATATTATGTGAAATAGGTAATAGAGTTTTAAGGATTTATACAAAAAATTAAGGTTTTATTAAATAAAATGTAAAACTATTGCTAAAAAAACAAAAATATAGTTTAATAATATATGTATAAATTATCTACTAGAAAGATGTGAGAAAATGAAAATTTTAAAAAATCTTTTATCTCATGATAAATTAGATTTTATTAGAACAGAAAAAGATTTTCCTATAAAGGGTATGGAATATTTAGATATAGTTCCAATATTAATGGATTCAAAAATATATAATGAAGTTATAAATATTTTTATAGATCAAGTAAAAAATGAAAAAATTGACTATATTATTTCGCCAGAGGCTAGAGGTTATTTTTTTGGATGTCCAGTTGCGGAAAAAATGGGGGTAGGATTTATTCCAGTAAGAAAAAAAGGAAAGTTACCACCTACAACAGTTGAAGCTACTTTCCGATATAAAAAAGAATATGGAAAAGATGAATTAGAAATTCCTAAGCTAAGTTATGATAAGCAATATAAAGATAAGAATTTTTACATTATAGATGATATTTATGCAACAGGTAATACTGTGCAATCCTTAAAAAAGGAATTAGAAAGATTAGGTGGAAAAGTTTTAAAAATAGCAGTTGTTATAAATATAAAAGAATTAAATAATGATAATATATTTTCAATTTTAGATGTAAATGAAGAATAGAAAGGAATGGACAAATGAAAAAGAAAATATTTACAAGTATAATATTAAGTTTAGCAATAATATTTTGCATAAGTTTTGTAAAAGCAGATAATACAATAGAAATAAATAATTTAGATGATATAAAAAATTTAATTGAATTTAGTGCTAATGGAACCGTAGATATTTATGATGTTTTACAAGCATATAAAGATTTAAGTGAGAATTATAGTAATGAAGATATTGCAGATGCAATAGAAGAAAATAAGGATTTATTAAAAGAGCATGGTGTAAGTGAGAATGTAATAGATTCGGGAACAAGCGTATTAAGGTCTGTAGATGCTAAGCAATTAAATAAGATACTTTCAGAAGATATTAATATAGATGAAATACAACAACAATTAGATGCAGGTGCAACGCCAGCAGAAATAATAGATAGTATTCAACAAGATATGAGTACTACAGATAAAATTTCTTTAGGTGTAAATATTATAATGGCTTTTACAATCGTAAAAACAATTATTTGGATAATAGTTATACTTATAATTTATAATATTATAATTAGATGGAGAATCTATAAAAAAGCTGGAAAACACGGATGGGCAGCATTAATACCTATATATAGAGATGTAATAATGTATAAAATATGTGATGTTTCACCATGGGTGTTACTATTATTATTAGTTCCAGTAATTGGTTGGTTTATTTTGTTAATTGTAAATATATATACTAAATTTACATTAGCAGAAGGATTTGGAAAAGGAATAGGCTTTGGGTTTGGATTATGGATATTAGGACCAATATTTGAGGCAATCTTGGCATTTTCTAGGAAATCAAAATACATAGGATTTGGAAAAAATTAGACTTCACTTGAAGTCTTTTTTTATTAAGGAGTTTAGCAAAAAAGCCTAAAAATATTGATATTTTGGCCAAAATATGGTATAATAAAAAGGTAGTATGGTGTGTAAGGAGAGAGAATATGTTTAATGAAAAGAAATTTAAATTTGATATAGAAAATTTAAAACAAGATTTAGCAATAGAAGATATGTATGTAACAGAAGAAGACATATCTTTATTAAAGGATTATCAGAAACAAAAAATAACAGAACAGGATATGATAAATCAAATAAAAAAAATGTCTCTATAATATAAGGAGAGGATTTTATGTATGATTTATATGAAGCCAGAAATTCCATTTATTGTTATGAAAACACAGATATATTAAAAAATAAATTAAATATACGTGATAAAGAAAAGCTATATAATTATGAAAGAAAAATAGTTTTAGCAAAATTATATATATTGAGGCAAAAAGAAAGTACAGGGCAATTTGATATTCATCACTTTGTTGGCATCCATAAATTTTTATTTGATGAAATATATGATTTTGCAGGTCTATTTAGAAGTGAAAATATAGCAAAGGGAAATTTTAGATTTGCAGAATGGGAATATATAGAACAAGAATTAATAAAATTATTAGATAAATTAAAAGAAGAAAATTATCTAAATAATTTATCTAAAGAAGATCTAGCAAAAAAACTAGCATATTATATGGCAGAGTTAAATGTACTACACCCCTTTAGAGAAGGAAACGGTAGAGCTATAAGAGAATTTATAAGAGAATTAGCATATAAAAATGGTTACGAATTGGATTTGACCAAAACAACTCCGAAAGATATGTTAGATGCTTGTATAGAATCAGTTGTAGATACAAGAAAGTTAGAGGAAATTTTATATAAATGTTTAGTATAATCACCATCAAAAGATGGTGATATATTTTTGAATATTGTAAAAAATTAATAAAAGGAGATAAAAAATGAAAAAATATTATTTCACTTCAGAAAGTGTAACAGAAGGGCATCCAGATAAATTATGTGATACGATATCAGATAAAATATTGGATGAATGTTTAAAACAAGATAAATATTCTAGAGTTGCAGTAGAAACTTTTGCTTCTAAAAATAAAATAACAATTGCAGGTCAGATAACTACATCAGCTAATATAGATATAGAAAAGATAGCAAGAAGTACAATAAAAGAAATTGGGTTTGATAATGAAAAAACAGATATTGATTATAGAACTTGTGATGTTGATATTAATATTACAAAACAAAGTAATGATATTGCATTAGGGGTTGATATTGGTGGTGCTGGAGACCAGGGAATTATGTTTGGATTTGCGACAAATGAGACGGAAAATTATATGCCATATGCAATATATGTTGCTCATAAATTATCCAAAAGATTAACAGAAGTTAGAAAAGAAAATATAATACCATATTTAAGACCTGATGGAAAAACGCAAGTAACTGTTGAATATGAAAATGAATTTCCAAAGAGAATAAAAAATGTTTTAATATCTACACAACATCTTGAAGGAGTGGATATAGAAACTTTAAGAAAAGATATAACTAAAATGGTTATAAATGAAGTCATTCCTAAAGAAATGATGGATAATAATACAAAAATATACATAAATCCAACAGGGAGATTTGTTATAGGAGGACCATTAGGAGATACAGGGCTTACAGGAAGAAAAATAATCGTAGATACTTATGGTGGATATGCAAGACATGGAGGTGGTGCATTCTCTGGTAAGGATGCTACAAAAGTAGATAGATCTGCTGCATATATGGCAAGACATATTGCTAAAAATATTGTTGCAAATGGATATGCAAATAAATGCGAAATACAATTATCATATGCAATCGGAATAGAAGAACCTTTATCAATATATGTAAATACATTTGGAACTAACAAGATAAGTGAAGAAGAGATTATTGATAAAATAAAAAATAAATTTGATTTAACACCAAACGGAATAATAAAGTATTTGAACTTACAAGAACCAATATTTTCTAAGACTACTAATTATGGTCATTTTGGTAAAGAATATTTACCATGGGAAAAAATAATAGATATGTAATAGGTGGTAAAATGGAAGAAAAAACTAATGTTATGAGAATATTAGATAAGTATAAAATTAAATATATAAAGCATTTATATGATCCTACGAAAGCGTTAAGTGGAGTAGAAGTTGCTAATTTTTTAGGAGAAGATTTAGAAAGAGTTTTTAAAACATTAGTAACAGTTGGAAAATCTAAGTTAAATCATGTTTTTGTAATACCTGTTGCAGAAGAATTGGATTTAAAAAAAGCTGCAAAAGCTGTAAATGAAAAGAGTATAGAAATGGTAAAATCTAAAGAATTATTACCACTTACAGGATATATTCATGGTGGTTGTTCGCCTATTGGAATGAAAAAATTTTTTACAACTGTTATACATATTACTGCACAAGAATACGAAAATATAATATTTAGTGCAGGTAAGGTTGGATATCAAGTAGAAATGCCATTAAAAGATTTAAAAAAGGTAATTAATTTTACATTAGATGATATAGTGAAATAATATTATTAATTAAGATAAATTATAGAAATTAATAGTACTTAATTAATAAATAAAATTATTAACGTGGAAATGAAGCTTTGTAGTTCATTTCCATATTTTAATTTGAAAATAATAAAAGAATGTGATAAAATTAAAGTATTATAAAGTAAGGAGAGTGATTACTAAATACATATAAAGTTTTTTGTAAAAATAAATACGAAAAATATATAGAATTGGAGAGTGTTTAGAATGAAAAATGCCTCGTCGAGTAGTATTACTCTAAAAAAGGCAACTAGAAAAGACATAAGAGAAATTACAGAATTAGTTTACATTACAGAGCCTGAGCCTGAATTAGAATGGGGATATGGTTCTGAAAAAGAAAGGAAACAAGTATTAGAAAGATTAATGAAAATTAAGAATAATCGATTTTCTTTAAAAAATTTCATTGTTGCAAGAAAAGATAATAAATTAATTGGTATGGCTTTATTAATTGATGGTAAGGAAATAGATAGATTAACAATTAATAGTGAGAAAAAAGTTGTTAAAATACAAAAAGGATTTTTGAATAAACTTGGATACATATATTCATCTGTAAGAGATTATTTCTTTTTTAGAGAATGTGAAGATGATGAATTTTATATATCTAATATAGCGATAAAGAAAGAATTTAGAGGAAATGGGTATTCAAAAATAATGATTGATAAAATAAAAAAGATTGCTATAAGAAAAGGATATGGAAAACTTTCTTTGGTAGCTAAAAATGATAAATTAGTAAAATTTTATGAAAAATTAGGTTTTACTTTAAAGAATAAAAGGATAAGAAGGATGGTTTCCGAAATTAATCATTAAAATATAAATTATAGAATTAGATATAAAAAAATAAATGATTAATCCCCCACATATCGCAAGACATGTGGGGGATTTCGGATGCATCAGCCCTGCTCAACAGGTACCTTTTCCAGAAATGGATTAGGAGACCATAAGATACGTCCGTCAGTGGTATAGAGCATTTTCACCGTCAGAGAATTATCACGTTTAACTTCAAGTACTCTGTTAGAGACAAAAGTTATTCCCTCAGATGAAATTTCTGTCTCAATTGCGCACGTGTATTCTGTATATAATTGACCGCTAGACATCCTGTAGACATTTCCGTCTGACCAGAAGTATAGATTCAGAAAATCCTGAAAGGAAAATCCGTCCTCTGAATTCTGGTTCTGAGTGTCCAGCTGTGACTGCAATTCGGCAATTGCGGAATCTTTATCGGCAATCTGTTGGTTAAGATTATCAATTTGCTGATTAAGATCATCAATTACCTGCGCGTTTGCATCCGGTTGTGAAGAGACATTTGCCTCTGGTGTCGGAGTTACTTCTGCAGATGATTCCTCAGTAGAGGCTGCAGTGGTTTCTGGGGTTGGTTCTGGTGTTGTTGTTTCTGTTGGAGCACCATTTTCGTCCGATGATGAGTGAGTAACGCTCCAAACGGTTGAAAAGACCAGAAGAAGACCAATGACAACTGTTACAATAATGATGTTTTTACCCCGCATAATGGGACCTCCTTTATTATGATATACATAAATTATATCATATGATTAACATAAAATCAAATTTAGCTTTTTTATAATGTAAAAGTAAGGGCATGTAAAAGAAATTTTTTAAATAAAATTTAATTGATATAAAATATATGAAAATGTTATAATTATATAAATTAAAAGAAAAGAGGTTTTTACATATGGAAAACGAGAGCATAGAGAGTTTAAAAATAGCAATAATATACGGAAAGGGTAAAGTAGACGGTGAAGAAAAAGAGGGAAAGATAGAGAGGATATACAAGGATGAAGAAGACACGGCCCATGTGTTTTACTTAAAAGATTTTTTACAAACACATTTTTTAGATGATTCTGAATTGCAAAGTGCCACTACCACAAACAATGTAAATACGATGTTATTTGAATTACAAAGATTGGGCCATATAATTTTTACAGAAAATACTTCAGCGGGTGCACATTTAAAAGAAGGAAGTTTATTTGTTCCAAGCAATCGTTCAGAAAGGCAAAATATGGCATTTGAAAGTTTTAGAAAAGAATTAGAAAGAGAAGATTACCATTTATATGTATTTACAAATCTTAGAAGAGATGAAGAAGGTTTTATTGTTGGGATGCAAAAAATATGTACAGCAAAAGATATAAGATATTTAACAGCTCCAGATGATGAAAGAGAATAATAGATTTTATGTTATAATTATAGCAGGAGTGTGATTGCAATGCTTTTTAAACAAATGCAATATTTTATTTCAATAGTAAAAAATAATAGTTTTACAGAAGCTGCAGAAGAGAATTATATATCGCAGTCAGCAATATCACAAGCTATAAAATCTTTAGAAGACGAATTGGGGGTAAAATTATTAAAAAGAAGCAATAGAAGTTTTACATTAACAAATGCAGGAGAGTATTTTTATAAGCAAAGTTTGATATTAATAGATGAAGTAGACAGAATTGAGCATAATATAAAAAAGATAGCTACACAAAAAAATGATGTATTAAAAATAGGATATATTAATAACTATTCTGGATTAGAAATATATAATGCAATTATGAAGTTTGCTGAAATATATCCTAATATTGATATAGAAGTTCATGTTATATAGAAATTTCAAATAAATCTTTGTTACATGAATTAAAAGAGGTAACTTTTGAGGATTTAAAGAAAATTCCATGTATTCTTATTTCATCAAAGAACCAACAAGATACAGAGGTAGAATATTATGGAAATACACTTGGCTTTAATGGAAATTTTATTTTTGCAGAGAATTTAGATGAAGCAAGAATATTGGTTGCAGCTAATAAAGGTTTTCTACCAATAGCAAGTACACCAACTTTAATAAATTTGCCAGAAGGAATTACCAGAATCTTATTAGTAAGAAATGGAGAAAGAGTGGAGCGAAATTATTATGCTTTTTGGAATAAGATGGCAACCGATATATTAAAAGAAGAATTCGCAGATATTTTAAAAAAAGAATATAGATAATATATGCATGGTTATATATTGAATAAATATATTAAAAAGAAGTTTCAAATTGAAACTTCTTTTTAATGTACAAAATTCTAGAAATTTCTTAGTAAAAAGGTTAAGTGACATATATAAAAACATTTTTATTATAAGTAAAACTTATCTGACGCATAAGAAATTGGAATTGTTCTTTTTAAATTAAGTAATTATAATTTTATTAGAAAGAAAAGGAGGAAAAAAAGTGAATGAACCATTAAAAAAATAGATATAAGAATACCAAAAGATATGGAAGAATCAATAAAAGAATCTGCTAAAACAAGAAAACTAGTATTTAGGATAAATCAAACAGAACCAATGACAGAAGAATATAGAGAGATGTTAGATGAATTATTTGAAGGGAGAATAGATAGAACAACCTCAATTGTTCCACCACTTCAAATTGATTATCCAAGTACAATAAATTTAGGAAATAATATATTTATAAATAATAATTTAAAATGTGTTGCAAGGGGAGGAATTACAATAGAAGATGGTGTGATGATAGCACCAGGAGTAACAATACTTACAGTTAATCATGATTTAAAAGATCACTGCATATTAATACCAATTCCTGTAACAATAAAAAAGAATGCCTGGGAGGTGCAAATGTTACAATTTGTCCAGGTGTTGTAGTAGGAGAAGGAGCTGTAATAGGTGCTGGAGCAGTGGTCACAAAAGATGTGAGACCGTATACAGTAGTAGCTGGAATACCAGCAAAATTTATTAAGAATATTGAATAGGAGGAATGAAAAATGAAAGATGTTATTTTTTGGACAGGTGCAGGTCAAATAGGAATGGCAATTGCAAGAAGAATAGGTTATGGCAAGAAAATAGTTGTAGGAGATAAAAATTTAGAAAATGCAAAAGCAATTGCAAAAATTATGAATGATGCAGGATTTGATGTAGAACCTGTAGAATGTGATATTTCTTCAAGAGAATCTATATTAAATTTAATAAAAAAAGGGCAAGAATATGGAGAAATAGCAATGCTTATAAATAGTGCAGGGGTATCTCCATCACAAGCTCCAATAGAAAGAATTTTAAATGTAGATTTATATGGAACAGCAGTATTACTTGAAGAGGTAGGAAAAGTAATTAAAGAAGATGGAACAGGTGTTACTATTTCATCTCAATCAGGACATAGAATGGAACAATTAGGAACTGTAATTGATGAACAATTAGCAACAACTCCAACAGAAGAATTATTAAAACTAGATGTATTACAACCAAAAAACATTAGAGACACATTACATGCTTATCAACTAGCAAAAAGATGTAATGAAAAAAGAGTTATGGCAGAATCAGTTAAATGGGGAGATAGAGGGGCAAGAATAAATTCTATATCTCCAGGAATTATCGTAACACCACTTGCAATTGATGAGCTTAATGGAATTCGAGGAGATTTCTATAAAAATATGTTTGCAAAATGTCCAGCGGGGAGACCAGGAACAGCAGATGAAGTAGCAAATGTTGCAGAACTTTTAATGACAGAGAAGGGGGCTTTTATAACTGGAGCAGATTTCTTAATTGATGGTGGAGCAACAGCATCTTATTTTTATGGACCATTAAAACCAGAGAAATAATTGAGGAGGAAGAAAAATGACATTATTTGGAAACAAAGAAAGTGTAAAAGGAAAAAAGAGTTTAGTAATTTATTTTTCAAGAGCAGATGAAAATTATGCTGTTGGATACATTGAAAAAGGAAATACTGAGGTTATTGCTGAATACATACAAGAATTAACAGGAGCAGATTTATTTAAAGTAGAGCCAGAAAAACCATATTCAAAGAATTATAAAACATGTTGTGATGAAGCATTAAAAGAGAAAAGAGAAAATGCAAGGCCAGAACTTAAGAAATATTTAGATGATATATCAGATTATGATGTAATATATATTGGATCTCCAATATATTGGGGAACAATGCCGATGAGTATGTTTACTCAGTTAGAAAAATTAAATTTTACAGGAAAAATAATTAAAGTATTTACTACACATGAAGGTTCAGGTTTAGGAACAGTAGTAGCAGATGTAAAAAGAATATGCAAGGGTGCAAATGTATTAGATAGTTTATCAATACAAGGAAGCCTTGTACATGAATCAAAAGGAAAAGTAGAAAATTGGATTAGATAATAAAATTGACAAGAATTGTAGAAAACGATATAATTTATATTATGTAACTTAACAAAAGAATTCAAAAAAATGGGAGGATTCAAAATGGTAATACGGAGAGAAGATATTAAAACTCTAAGTGATGAAAATCACAAAAAAATTGTGGAAGCACTGCTGAGATTACTACAAGTAGAAGAATTTAAAACATTGGAACTATACAAAATGAGTTCTAACGCTATAGAATATGTCTATATAGAGTATGGACAAATAAAAGTGACTGTGGCATATCCAAGTATTGTTAACAATCCAGATTATGAAGATATAAAGTATGAGTATATAAAGTATAATACTAAAAATTTTTCATGCGTTATAAAAGAAGGAAAAATCAGGATTAAGGCATATGGAATTTGGGGTGATGTAATAAAGCTAACTACAGAAGATCCATTTAGCATGATTAAAAAAATTCCAGATTTCTTAACAGGTCTTAGAAGAAGGAAAAATTTTCACGGGATAAGACTAATTCCATACATAGAAAAAAAATTAGAAATCAACTTGGCGGAAGTGGATGAATTTTATATGGATAAGTTGCTTCATGTAAAAGCAGGAAAAATTATTGCAGTAGGAGAGAAGAATGAAGAGTTCTGGGCTTGGAATACGCATGATGAATTTATCTATAATGATAAGAACTATAAAGTAAGATATGCTAAAAAGCTTCTTGAAAAAGATATCGAAATAAAAATAGTAGGTATTTATGAAGAATTAAAAAGTGTTTCTATTAAGGACATCATGAATAAAGCTTGGAAAAGAAAGAAATCTTTACAAAAGGCAGCAGATAAGTTAAACAATTAGTTTCATCGTTACCAACAGAAATAGGCGAGAACATAAAAGGGTTCCGCCTATTTTTGGTATTAGTCATTGTCTTTATTGCAACTGCAGTCAGAATTTTGCATATTATCACAATTCATATAAAATTTCTTTTCAGCAAGTTTATCTTGAACTCCACGTAGAGCTTCACCAAATCTTTGGAAGTGAACTATTTCTCTTTGTCTTAAATAACGAAGAGGATCAACTACATCTGGTTCATCACGACATAAGTCAATTAATTTTTCATATGTTGCACGAGCTTTTTGTTCGGCAGCTAAATCTTCTTGTAAGTTTGCAATTACATCGCCTTTGCAAGCTAAATATGCAGCCGTAAAAGGTACTCCAGCAGCTGATTGTGGATATACATCAACTCCATGGTCTGTATAGTATGCGCTAAGTCCAGCTTTTTCTATTTCTTCGATAGAGGCATTTTTAGTTAATTGATGGACTATGCTTCCTACCATTTCTAAATGAGCAAGTTCTTCTGTTCCATGATGTTGTCAATGGCTAAATTACAAAAATTGCTAAATAACCATTGACAATAAATAAAGCTATATTTTAGGAATTTTTGGATATATATTTAATTCAAAATTTGTAAGGTCTGAATCATGTTTTATGGCTTTTTCGGTTTTTAAATATGTAACTTTTGCAAGAATACTTTTTAATAATATATTTTTATCTTCTGCTGTGTCTAATTTATAATATAAGTCAATTACATTTTCTAATTTAGGAATTATTAATTTTTTTTCTTCTTGTGCTCTTTTATTATTGTCTAAAAGAGAAGAGAATTCTTTTGATTTTTCTTCTAATTTTTTTATAGTTTCTTTTATAGCTTTAGAACGAATAATAAATTCATCACTACTATAAATTCCATTTTCTAAAAAATCATAAAGTTTATTTAGTTTTTCATTTTCTTTTTTTATTTCTTTTTCTATAGATAAAGCAGAAGTTTTTAATAGTTTAATATTATCATCTACACTGGTATCATCTATATTATAATTTAGTTTATAGTTTGCAAGCCAAATTTTTAATGCTTCTATTAATTTATCTTCTACAATGTAAAGTTTTGAACTAATATTAGTACATTCAATATTAGGACACATTAATGTAGCAGGTAAGCCTTTCTTATTATATGGCCTTCGTTGCATTGGCTTTCCGCATTTTTCACAAAAGACAATACCGTGTAAGTGGATTTTTAATAGTGTCATTGTGTACGACTTTTGGTGGATTTTGTTTTCGTTTTTCTTGGACTATGTTCCAAGTATTAATGTCGATAATAGGTTCATGTAGTCCATCATAAATTAAGTAGTTAGGGTTACGAGGTCTACTTTTAATAATGCGACCATTTTTAGTTTTCTTTATTTCTTTTCTTCTATTCCAAACGACTTTTCCTATATATGTAGGATTAGCCAAAATATCTTTCACAGAAGCAATACTCCATTTCTTGGCAATTCTTGGTTTTAAATTCATATCATTTAATTTTCTTGTTACATAACATATAGAGTTACTTTCTAATGCATATAATCTAAAAATTTCTTTAACAATAAATGCTTCATTTTCATTTATTTTTAAATAATAGCCCTTTTTATCAGTTAATTTTTCTTTTTTATATCCGAAATGGGGGAATATTTCCAACATATTTTCCTTCTGCTACAGATAATTCGCGACCTCTTTGTAAACGTCTATTAATAGTTTTATATTCGCGTCTTGACATAAATAAACCAAACTCAAAATATTCTTCATCAAACTCATTGTCAGGATTGTATGTCTTTACAGGAGTAATGATTTGAGTATGAGAATATTTAAATGCTTTTGCAACTCTACCTTGGTCTGAAGTGTCTCCACGTGCAAGCCTTTCTACTTCGACAACTAATATACCAGTCCACATTTCATTTTCGACATCTCTTAATAGTTTTTGCATTTCCCTACGTTCACTGATTGTTTCGCCACTTACTACTTCACGATATATTTTACTAATAGTTAGTCCTCTTTTATCGGCTAAATTCGTTAATATTTTTTCATGTCTTGCTAAAGTTTCTCCTTCGCCATATTTTTCAGCTTCTATATCTTCTCTTGATTTACGTAAATAAATTGCATATGTGCCATTAGTTTGCACATTTCCTCCTTTCCTAGCAATTTAAATAATTCAGCTAAATAAATTATATTTAAACTATGAAAAAATTACAATATATAAAATGCTATTTGATAGATATTTTTTTTAGTAAGTGAACAAAAACTGTATTTATATATTTCTTTTGAGAATTAATATCAGTAGCGATATAATCGTTATGAATTTTTACTTTTGTGTTTGATAAATCATAATTT
Organism: uncultured Clostridia bacterium; assembly: GCA_944392945.1. Classification (GTDB taxonomy): domain Bacteria; phylum Bacillota; class Clostridia; order TANB77; family CAG-508; genus Merdicola. The sequence continues at coordinate 30,487 of CALXYJ010000007.1, forward strand.
TCTAATACTATAATAATCACCTCATTAAAAACTATTAAAGAAGAGATTTAAAAATACCATAAATTTTTTATTTTAACGTTCATAATCGTTACGAGTAAATTGGGTATTTTTTCCTAAACATAGTCCATCTAAAAATATGTCTGCTTCATTCCAAGTCTTAAAGCAATTTTTTGAGTCTATAGAATACCAGTCTTTATCCTTTATATCTTTATCAATTAAAGCTATAGCTTTGTTATATGTATAAACGTTAGAAATATTTAGTAATATTAATTGTTTGTCAGTATCAGAAAGCATATATTTATTAAGTCCCAGTATTCTTTTTTGTAGTTCCTTTTTTGTCATTATTATCATCTCCATTATTTTTTAAAACTGTTGCTAAAGCTAATTGGATATTAATTAGCATACTTATTAGTGATTTATAAAAAGGAGGGGAGTCATTATATTGGTTACTTCTAACGCCTCTTTCATATATAAATGGAAAATTTGATTTTTTTTGTTGAGAATTTATTTTTATAATTTTAGCTGATTTACTAGTTAAATCTTTTGAAAACCATATAATATCTTCTTGCGAAATACTTTGAAATTCACGAGATTTTTTATCAATGTTAACTACGACTAAATCTCCTATAATTCGACGAAGTGGAAGAAAAATATTTGGGCGCATAGGAAGTTTAGACTTATTACTATGACAAATAATAAATAGTTTCTCGTATGGAACAATATCAAGTTTTTTTTGTATAATTGCTTTTTTTAATTTATAGATGTTATTAATAATTTTGACTTTTGGAGTTTGTCCAACTTTTTTGTATAAAACTCTAATTGAATTTGTATTTTGAGTTTTGGGAATAATATTTTTCTTTTTCAAAACTAAACACCTCATTATCTTTCTTCTTCGTCAATATGCTGTTTTCCTTTATGTGATAGAGAACGTTTATAATCTTCTTTTGTATATTTTAAGCCAAATTCATTATAATAAGCTCTAATAATTTCATATGAAAGCCCATGTCTTTTGTTGTTTTTTCTTGGATATACTTTTGGTCTAGCAGCGTTATATCCCATACAATCTAACATCTCTTGAAAATCTGCTAATAATTTAGCCTCACAGTAATATTTAGTGGTTACCTTATAGAATAAATCATAGATATGACCAACTGGTTTTTTTGATACTTCATTAGAAACAGAAAAATCAATTTCTTCGTCCATAATTTTAGCTCCTTTCATTATTTTTTTAAGTTATTAGCTTTGTACAATGTTTGTAAGTTGTATTTAAAATGTCTTATTCCTTTTTCTCTTAAAGAGATAACTTTTTTCTTTTGCATTTTTAATCTTCTACAAATGTCAATTAATTTACAGTTTTCAACATATGTAAGATATAATACCTTTCGTTCCATCAAAGGTACAATTTTCATTGCTAGATAATATAATTCGTTAGAAAATATATTTTCTAAATGATTTATATTAACATCTGAATTATCTATATCTTGAATTGATTTTTTATAATAGTTTTCTGAAATTATCTTTTGAATGTACTCATTAGGGAAGAGTATATATTTATTTGATTTTCTTTTATCTTTCATAGTGAAACTCCTTAAATATATTAGACTTTCGAAAGTCTTTTAGTTCGAACTGAAATAATAATAGACTATAAAATAGAACAATTGATATAAAACCGTGATAAAATCAGGTAAATTGAGATTAATTGATATAAAACGAAATAAACCGTTTTAAAAGATATATCATGATCTTTAAAACGGTTTATTTTTCTAACTTTTAAATATATATTAAAAAAATCTACGATAAATGGTATTAGTATTCAAAATCTTCTTTATTTTCCATTTCAATATACCAAATATTTATATTTTCCATCTTGATAAATTCTTTATCTTGAATTTTTAAATATGCTAGCATTTCATCTGTAAAATCTAAATTATTCTTTGAAACTAAACATTTTCTAGCGCTAGTATTATACTTGGTATCTGTACAATAAAAAGCGCCTTTCATCAAATTATCAATACCATTAGAAATGTTTAAATTTATTTGAGAACATTCTAAACGCATACTTGTTGGTTTATAATTGTTAAATCTGAAGAATGCCATAAAATTGTCGGATTGCAAATAACCTTCTAAATAAATTTTTTTAGTTCTGCAATCAGCTAGTTCGATTTTACAGTAATCAGATTTTTCTATAAGATTTATTACAAACTTACATTTATCATATTTATTTAATGTAGGGTAATAGCCAATATAATAGACATATAAGGTATTAGTATTAAAAGGATTGATACTTTCTTTTTTACTAATAACTTTATCAAAACTGTTAAATAATTGATATTCTTCAATGCCTAATTCATTACATAGTAAATATATTTCTTCTGCATTAGGTAGAAGAGTACCCTTTTCAAATCTACCAATAGTTGTTGCACTTTTTTTAATAACTCTTCCTAGATTTTCTTGGCTTCTTCCAATTTGTTTTCTAAATGCCTGTAATCTCCTGCCAAATTCTTTTCTATCAAACTCCGGCATAAAATCACTCCTTAAAAAATATCTACAACATTATTATACCAGTTTTTTACAGCTATATCAAGTTATGTTAACCGAAAGGATTGAACTTTACATAAATGTATGATATAATTGTTGCAACTTTATAGTAAAAAGAATGGCTTAAAATCTTAATTAATTAATCCATTCCGCAAGCGTAATGCTTGATGTTCAACTTAAAACATTCAGGCATTGCAGTTGCTTGGATTTTTTATACATACGAGATTTTAAACATTGTTGTTTTCCCGTTTGTATTATGTTGAATTTTTACTAAAAGAATTTAAACGAGGGGGAACACGCAATGGAAGAGATGTTTGTTGGCGGGCGGAAGCCCAGGTGGTTAGACCTTTCAGCGTTAAGCCATTCGGCAAATAAAGGAGGGATTATCCCTCCTGTTTACAGTAATAACGAATAAAAAAGTATAAAGTAAAAAACATAGCAAAAAGAAGGAAAAAAGCTATGTTTTTTCTTACGAAAAAAATTTTTTCGCACAAATATGATAAAATATAGTTGAAAAAATATACGAAAGAGGTGGTATATATGAAAAAGGAATTTTCAAGAAATACAACTGAAGTATTTACGAAAACAATATTTCACTATGTACCAGAAATACTGAAGTATATAGATGAAATAATAGAACCGAGAAAAAGACATGATTATTCAATGAGATATTTAATTATGTCAGAACTGTTAATGTTTTTGAGTGAAGGAAAAGCACAAAGATTTACAGAAACAGCATTTGAAGAAACAAAGTATTTAGAAAATATTAGTAAGATAATAGGAGAAAAAATAAAAAAGATACCGGATGCAGAAATATACACGAATGTATTTTCAAGAGTAGAAAAAGAAGAAATAGAGAAATTTCAATATAAAATTAATTATCAAATGATAAGAAATAAGATATATGAAGATGCAAAAATATTAGGAAAATATAACTTAGTATTAGATGCAACAAGGTTTCAAAAAGCACATTATGAAATAAGTAAAGAGTGGTTACACGAAACGAAAGAACGGAAAAACGACATGGTACTTGTCAATGTTAGAATTAAAATTAGTAGCAAATAAAATGGCAGTATCAATAATGAGTGAAATGATAGATAATAAAGATAAAAGAAAAGAGAATGAAACAGAAGAAGATGTGTTAAGAAAAAGTGCAGAAGAGATCAAACAAGATTGTGAACTTAACGCATCAAAAAGAATGTTACCAAAGTTTAGGGAAATATATCCGAGATTACCAGTCAGAATAATAGCAGATTCATTGTATCCATCAATAGTATTAATAGAATTATGTGAGGAAGAAAATATAGAATATATATTCGTATTAAAAGATAAAAAAATCCCAACGTTGCTAACAGAATTTCTAACACTAGTAAGTCTGCCTACAGGAAACAGAGAAATAATTGAAACAAAAGAGAAAATAGTATTAACATTATGGGAAAATAATATAGATTACAAAGGAAAGAAAATAAATGTAATAAGGCAAATAATAAAAAATAAGGAAACAAAGAAATATAGTAAATGGATGTGGATTACAAACCGAGAAATAACAAGAAAGAATTTATACAAAATAATATATTGTGCTAAAGTAAGGGATTATATAGAAAATCAAGGATTTAGAGAACAAAAAATAACAAGTGGAATAGATTTAGAACATGTATATTCAAAAGATATAAAAGCAATAAAAGTAATATATACCATAATACAAATAACACACTTAATACTGCAAATAATAGAGCATTCAGATATATGTGGAAATTTTAATAAAAAATATGGAAGCGTAAAAGTATTTCGACGAAAATTCTACGCACACCTAACAGAAAAAGATATAAACATAGAAATAATTCAAATCAAAATCCAAATACGCTTCGACAAATCATTAATGATATATTAATGATACATAAGAACGTTGAAAATGTCAAATTTTAAAATATAGCATTATAGGGGATTTGCGGGCTTTTTCAGAAAGAATACAAGCACTTAAAACTTTTGATAATACTGCATTGCGAAAAATATACAGAAAATAATCTTTAACAACTTTAATTTTCTAAAAAATTTTTTTATTCGTTACCACTGGAATAAAATGGTAATTATTGACATAATTCAGAAATGGTAGTATAATAGTGCAAATTTTATTTGAAAAAACTAATTATATAATGCTTGTCAAAAATAATTAGCACTGTATTAGTTACTGATTCGTCAGTATTCTAATAAATAAATCAACAAGGAGGTACAATATAATGGATATTCGTACAGCGGGCAACTAATATAGTGTTGCAAACAACGGACGTGGCTGACCTTTTAGGTCAGCCATTATTAAAAAACAAGGAGGATTTTATGGAAACAAAAAATTACACATCAATACGGTTAGAAGTGACATCAGGATGTAACTTAAAATGTGAATATTGTCATAACTCAGAATATAGCAATCGGAAAGATGACATGACAACAAAGGAAATTCTAGACCTTATTTCTAACGTAAAAAAACATTATAATATCAACAAGATTTTATTAACGGGTGGGGAACCATTACTTAATAAAGATATCATTGATATTGTAAGTTTTATTACGGACTTAGGGATTAAAGCAGATATGGTAACAAATGCTACTCTTTTAGACGAAAAAATGGCTAGAAGATTAGAGAAGGCTGGTCTTAAGAGAGTAAGAATAAGTATTGACACATTAAATGATGAAAGATCTCAGAGAACCGGAAGTATGACAGCAACATTATGGAAGAAAGCTGAATGGATTGCAAAAAATACAGGAATAGAAGTATGCATTCATACAGTTTGTTCACCAAGTAATGTAGATCAAATGTTTGAGGTATATAAAAAAGTATACGAAATTGGTGCAGCTAGATGGCGAGTATTTGATATTGGATACCAGGGCAGAGCACTAACAAACAATCAATTAGGATTTGAAAAATATTACGAAAAGTTGATTTCAGCCAGTAAAAGAATTATAAACCATTATTTGGTGAATGGGTATGAGGATAAGTTAGATATAGAAATCAACAACATTTTCCGAACAATTTTACTAAAGGCGGAACCAAGAAATCTTGATGTTAATGAGATGCTCAAAATACGACTCAAATCATCACCATGTGATTATGTTGCAGATCATCAAATTTCAGTACGAAGTGATGGGACAGCAACATTGTGTCAATATTTTCATGAAACGATTTTAGACTTTAGAAAATATGAGTTTGATGTTAGTGCAACGATTCATAATGTTCATAATACACCAGAATACAATCTTATAATGGAAGAGTTGCCATATTGTTCTAAATGTAAATATTGTATGGTTTGTAACAGCGGTTGTAGAGCTAGGGCAAAATTTTTGACTGGTGACATTACTGAAGCAGATCCAGGGGCTTGTTATATATGTAAAAAGGTAGTTGAGGAAATAATACCAATTCTGCCGAAGAACACACAGGAATCATATATGGAGTGTGTTAATCAAAAGGGTTTAGAACCTAAATATAACATTGATGATTTGAAAAAAATGTTGACCAGTAAAGGACTAATAAAATGATAGGTTTTAGAGTACCTAGCAAAATGATTACAATTCCATTTTTGCGAGAGTATTTCAATAGATTTGACTTTATTGAAGTAAAGATTAGTAAAGATGAAAATTTAGAGAGAATATTAAGATATTTAAAAAGAGATTGCTTAGGTAGATTTTCAATACATCTACCTAAGTATACTCTATATAATGAAAATGAATATTTATTGACTATAAAAATTATCAAGCTAATAAGAAAAATTGATCTTTATTCTCTTAATTTAGTAACTCATTTCTATGGTTTTAATCAGAAAATGATAACAAGAATAAAAATGTTAGAAGAACAGTTACCTTTAAATAGTTGTTTAAGCATAGAAAATGTAAAACATACTAATTTAATATATTTTGAAGAATTAGATAACGTAATGAAAAAATTGTCTTCAGATAATATAGGTATTTGTTTTGATATAGGACATTTTTTATTTAGTTGTTCATTAATAGGAATTTCACAAGAAAAAGCCATAGAATTTATCAAATCTAAAAAAGCAATAATGGAAAAAATAAAGGAATATCACATCCATGATTTTAATGAAAAACAAGATCATTTGACCTTAGTTACAGGAAACTTAAATATGAAATTAATTAATGAATTAATAAGGATTACTGGAAAAAGGATTGTGATAATTGAAACTAATGTAGTATCCCCAGAAACAGATGGAATTAATCAAGTAAGGAGTGTTGAGGAGCTAGTCAATGAAAGTAGAATTGATTAAAGAAATTTCTGTTATTTTACCATTGCATAAACAAATATTTGGAAAAGAATTCCCAATGACAAGTTATGTAAAGAAAGGAAAAAATAACAAGTTTTATATGTTCATCTATAAATTAGAAGAATTAATAGTTGGATATAGTATTATTGTTAGACAAGAAGAAATATCTAATTTATATGCATGGTATGGAGGCGTTTTACCCGAATATCAGAATAGAGGAATAAATAGAGAATTTCTTGAATATTTATTATGCTTTGCAAGAGAAAAAGGTTATTCATCTGTAACATTGGCAAGCAGTAATATGAGACCACATATGCTAAGATTGGCAATAAAGCTTGGATTTGATATAGATGATATAAAAAAAAGAACAACTGGTGATGGCAATAAGATTTATTTTAAGTACAGAATTTTTCCTGACAATATTCAAAGAATTTCTTTAAAAAATGTAGAGGAAAATGCAATATATTTTGCGAATCTTGAAAGAAAGGCAGTAGAAATTTTTAAATCAAATTGTACTAAACTAGAAATTGTTGATGTAAATGAGCTTGGATTAAAGTATTTTTTAAGATATTTAAATAGCTTTACGCGACAACCGGAGATTGTAATTAAAACTGCATTGAATCGAAAGATTGAAGAAATAATTAGAGAATATAAGGGAAAAATAGTTTTTGAATAGGAAAAAACGTTGAGCAAGAAGAAAAAGAGTGTAGATTATACCTTGTATAACTGCACTCCTTTTTGTTATAATTTATTAGGTGATGAAAGTGGAGAAAACAATATTATATTTGATAAGACATTCGGAACAATTTAGGGAGTATGTTAATTTAGAAAAAACGCAAGAAGAAAATGAAAAAATAATACTGTCAATAGAAGGAGAAAAAAAGGCTGAAAAATTAAGTTTTAATAGAGAATTAACTAGTATTAATGAAATTTGGAGTAGTAGTTATTCAAGAGCAGTAGCAACAGCTAAATATATAGCATATAGAAATAATTTAAAAATCAATATTGATGAAAGGTTGAATGAAAGAAAACTTCGGAAATTTAAATCAACTAAAAAAAATAGGAGAAATAAAAAAATATCCATATACTGTAGAACAAATTATTGACCCATTTCTTAAGTGTGATGATGGAGAAAATATGATTGAAGTAAAAAATAGGATGAAACAAGCAATACAATCAATCATAAAGAATAATGTAGGAAATAAAGTTGTTGTGGTTAGTCATGGGGCAGCTATCAAATTTTATTTGAGTGATTGGTGTAAATTTAAAGAAAACAAATTATTTTATGATAACAAAGAAATAAAAGTAGAATCACCTAGTATATTAAAGATGATATTTAATAAAGAAAATTTAGAAAATATAGAAGTTATTAATTATGAAGAGGACTAAAAATAGAAAGTTTTTCTATTTTTAGTCCTCTTGTTTTAACCATTTGTGCCAACAAGAAAGGCTAGATAATTAGAATGTGATTTGATTATTTTTTTCCAGTTAGGACTTTCCATATTCAAGATTTTTACAAAATAACCAAGAATAATCATATTTTTTTGCTGAGGATGCAAATGATTTTTTAATAATAGGTTGTATGAATCAAACTGAATAATGTTGCATGATGAAAACATTTCTTTGTTATCAGGAATAATAATTGTACTTGTTTTTTTAAATCTATCCTGATAGTTTAAAAATTCATGACCATCAAAATCAACGATATAATCAGCATTCTCTACAATTGGAGAGTAGATAAACTCTTTTCCAAATTTTATTTCAGAGCTAACAGCGCCACCTCGTTTAACAAGCCCGTGAATATCAGAGGAAGATATATAATTATTAGTATAATTAAACAAATATTGTGTAAATAAATTGCTAGCAAAAAGTATACCTTGTCCTCCTTTACCACAAAAAATTATATTAGTCATTTTTTTTCCTCTTTTCTTTAGATAATTTTAATAAACAGTGCCCTTTTGCAATTAACACTACAAGTTCTTTGCATGTTAAAGCCCAATTAATAGCAGAAAAAGTTTCAGCTGAACTAAAAGGATTAAATTCTCTGGTATGTTGTACGTTTAGAGCTTTTAATAGATTTAAGATGTCTATTTTTTTTACTTTTTCTTGCATTAGATTTTTTTCTGTTCCGGGATTATCCTGAAAACCTGTCATTGAAGTGCTTTGATTATCTAAAATTATTAAAACAGGATTACTTTTATTGTATATACAGTTTATTAAGCTAGAAATTCCGGAATGAAAAAATGTAGAATCACCCATAATACCAATAACTCGAGTATATCTTTTGAGATAATTATTGGCAATCTGTATACCATGTGCTAGTGAAAAACCAGCTCCCATACATATTGCAATATCTTTAGCATTAAATGGTTCTCCACCACTCATGGAATAACAACCTATATCGCTACTAATAATGATGTCTTTATAGTTTGATAATACATTAAAAAATACATTGTAAAAACAACCTTTGCAGAATAAAGAAACTTTTGGAGAAAATGATGTAGTATTTTCTTCAAATTTATCTAATTGAAATTGAAAAGCAGATTTTAATATTCTTGTAGATAACTCTGAAGTTCTAGGTAATACAGCTTTACCGATACACTTAATTCCTAATTTTAATATTTCTTCTTCTAAAAAAGGATCAAGTTCTTCAATTACATATAATTGTTCAACTGAATTTGCAAAATCTTTTACAATTTTCTTAGGAATTGGAAAAATTAAATTTAGTTTTAAAATAGAAAACAAATTTCCAAAAGCTTCCTTAACATAATTATAAGACATTCCAGATGTAATAATACCTATTTTATTAGAGTGTTTCTCTAATTTAAATAGATTAATTTGATTTGTGTTTTCCGAAAGATTTTGAATTTTATTTTCCAATGTTTTATGCAATTGACGAGAAATTATGGGAATTGGATCAAATCTTCTACTTCTTTCAATTGGAAAATGGATTTCTTTTCTATTATTTTGATTAGTTTCTACGATAGTTTTTGAATGGCAAATACGAGTTGTTAATCGTATAAAAACAGGCAGTTTAATATATTCACTGATTTTAAAAGCAATTTCAATAAAATCATAGCATTCTTGAGAACTAGATGGTTCAAGCATTGGGATTTTTGCAAAGCGTGAATAATTTCTATTATCCTGTTCATTTTGTGAAGAATGTATTCCTGGATCATCTGCTGTAACGATAATCATTCCAGCGTTTATTCCAGTATAAGCAACTGTAAAAATTGGATCCGTGGCGACATTAACACCTACATGTTTCATAACAGCAATTGAACGTAGACCTGCGAATGAAGCACCAATAACAGATTCAACTGCAACTTTTTCATTTGGAGCCCATTCAGAATGAATTACATGCCGGTATTCAGAAAGTTTTTCTAATATTTCAGTACTGGGTGTTCCTGGATATCCAGAAGCAAAAGTACCACCATTAAAATAAAAACCTAAAGCAATGGCCTCATTTCCTGTTAAAAATAACCGCATAAATTGTACCTCCTTATTATTCTTACAAATGTTAATTATTCAGTAAAATAAAATTTTACTGTTATTATTATAAAAAGATATAAAAATTATATATCAAACATCTATTTATGTCAACAAAAGAGGTTGCAATTAAAATTTTGATAAAAAGTGGTTACAACACTTTTTTTGTTGATTGATAATATTTTATATTTTCAGTATTTTTATCATTATGGAATTATTAAAATAGTCAATATTATAATGCCAACATATTTTTATTATATTATAAGAAGTTAGTCGTGCAGAAAAGTACGAGAATGTAAATTATTAATAATATATAGAATAATTATTAAATAAAAATATAGAAGTAATACTTTGGCAATTATAATACTATTCCTATGTTTTTAATTAAAAAATATTTGATTTTATAAATAGACCTTATATTTTTTTCATGATGTCTATTGTTGGATGTGAAATTTCTATTATTAGTTTGGCTCCTTCACTAAAGCCATATTTATAAAATAATTCATTTTCATCAGCAGATATTAAATTTTCTTGCTCCATGTATTTTTCAATATATTCTTTAAACTCTTTATGTTCTTGAAATATATCTTCTAGTTTTTTGCTAAGCATTTCATAAGTGATTTTTCTATTTGCATTCCTATTTCCTTTTATAGCTTTTGAAATTTTGCTATATAATTCTTCCTCTCTAGTAGAAAATATACTATTTAAAATAGTTTTATTTTCAAATTTATTAATGTAGTCAAAGTCTTTCATCAAAATCCTCCTTTTTAACATGTTCTTGCTAACACGACTAAATTTTATCATATTGCTTATATTAAAATCAATACATAATTAAAAAAATATGAATTGAGGGAAAAAATGATTAGTAGAAAATTCGAAAATAATTCTAATGTAACTGGCAAATATATAGAAAAATTAAGAAAAGCAAAGCATTGGTCGAGAGCGACATTATCAAATAAATTAATGATACTAGGAATTGATATAAATTATGATGGTATTTATAAAATAGAAAAGGGACGTAGAATAGTGAAAGATTTTGAATTGTCAGCTATTGCAAAAGTTTTAGGTGTAACTGAAACAGATTTATTATCAGAATTTAGAAAAAAACTAAACTAAACCAGAATATATAAAATATTATAGTTCTATTACAAAATTAATATTTGGCGTCAATAAGAATTTTACTTTATTGCATATATGTGAAGCTTTTGATATTGAATTAAAAGATTTCTTTAATTCCCCAATATTTAAAAATGTAATAGAAGAATAAATAAAAGACCTATTCTAAGTTAAATTTTGAATAGGTCTTTAAAAATTAAAAAATGATAAGTTATTATAAATTTATTAGCTCTTTTTTATGTTTCAAAATATTTTATAAAATTATTTACTAAGCGCTTAAATCTATCAATAGGAAAATTAAAAAGATTTTTTACAACTTCAAAAGTTTTTTCAATATAATTTTTTAATTTATAGTTTTCTCTTTTTAATTCTTCGATTTCGTTCTTTAAGTAAATATTTTCATTTTGTAAATTTTCAATATTTTCAATAGCAGTATAAGACTTTGCTAATTGTACTTTTAATTTATTAGTATATTTAACTAAGTCATGATTTTGCTGAACTATTAAATCGGTGTTTTTTGTATGTATTGGTTGTATTTGCTCATATTCTAATTCATATTTTATATTATCATAATTTGTTATTTGTTTTAATTTTTCAGTACTTAAATGTTCAATTTTTTTTGATTGACCTCTTTCTAAATTAAAGCCGTTATCTACAATATATTTATAAAAATTATCCTGTAATTGCTTATAACTGTCTTTTCCTTTCCAGTATTCACTACATGCAATTTTTTCTATTGAATTTCCTTTTTTATCTTTGGTATGAACAACTGGAACAAATACTAAATGCAAATGGGGAGTAGATTCGTCCATATGTACTTTAGCAGATAAGATATATTTTTCACCTAAATTTTTATAATTAGCAACAAAGTTATAAGCTGTCTGAAAATATCGCTTGGTTTCTTCTTGTCCAATTTTTTCAAAAAAATCTTTATCTGATGTAATAATAAATTCACATGCAATATTGGTTGTTTTTATTAGTCTGCCTTTTAAATCATTTTCCTGTTGTAATTTCTTAATTGCATTAGTATAGGTAGTAGAGCAATGTTTAATAGAATAATTATTAATAGAATTGTTTTTATTAATATCTTTATTAGAATAATTAGTATTTTTTCTTTCATTATGTTTATATAGTCCAGCTAAATTATCCTTTTTATAATTAGCATTTCTAATTATTGCATAACTCATTTTATATATTCCTTTTCTTATTAGATAGCCTACGAAGGCTTACTAAATTAAAACACCTCCTTGAATTTCTTAAATAAAACTTTTGTGAGTTTCTAACACACTAGAAGCTCAGCAGAGCTTCTGTGTGATTAAGGACAACTTTGTTTTCCTTAATAATTCTTTAGCACGATTAAATATTAATATTTATTAAAAAAGTTAATAAATACTATAAAATAATTGTGAATTATTTTATTTTAATATTGTAATCGTGTATAAAAATATTCGATGAAATACGAATATTTTTATAGGTAGATTTTGTCATGAATGACAAAATCTATATATGTGTAAAATACAGCTTGATTATCAGTCAATAGTATAGATTTTTTTTACCAATAAATTGGTGGATAATGGTTAGAAAGAGCGATTGCACTAGGAAACCATTTAATTGATAACATCACGGTACAGCTTCTTCAGTACCGGATATCATTAAGAATAGCTTTAGATTTTTGATCTGGCATACCAAATCTTTGTGACAAATAACGAAGAGAAGCAGCTAGCTCTCCATCAGGACCACCATATTGAGAAATAATAACTTTTGCGAGTTTTGGGTTAGTACATTTTATATTAACTGGATATTGTAAAGTCTTTTTATAAGTCCACATTTAAAATTCCTCCTTCCCATGGCCACCATTCGTTGACTTTAGAATAAGTGTTAAACATGAATTTAAGAATTTTCTGGAAATGCGAACTTATACGCAATATGAATTTCATTGTCATTAATGACAATTTTATCTATTAATTTTAATAAAAGATTTCTATCAATAGAATTTTTATTAAAATCAATTTTTATTCTACCAGGTGTAAAGTAAGAAAATATGATTTTTTTTAAGTCATTTAATACACTATCTATAAGATCATTTTCAGTTAAATGTACATTTGTACAAATTTTTTTACCATATTTTTTATAGTTTGAGCAAATACATCTAAAATTTTTATTGTGATTTTTACAATATGTAATTTTTGCACCACAACTACAAAAAGTAATACCTCTTAATAAATGATGGGCGGAACTTTTATAATTCCATTCGTTTGCTTGTTTATTTAGTATTTCTTGAACGATATTAAAAGTTTGCCTGTCTATTATTGCTGGAAAGCAATTTTCTATAATTATTTGGTTTGATTCATCTACTTTTATATGTTTATTTATTTTATAATTGACTTTTGTAGTTTTATGCTGAACTAAATCACCAACATATGATCTATCTCTTAAAATTTTGTTTACTACAGTATTAGTCCATTTATATGTTTTATTATTATTTGGATTATAATAATTAGATTTTAATTCTTTATATTTTAGAGGAGTACTTATATTATGTTCGTTTAAATAATTGCAGATTTCTTTTTTTGTCATTCCATTTTTATACATCATGAAGATATTATAAACATTTTTACTAACTTCTTCATCTATTAATACATTGTTTTTGTTTGTTGGATCTTTTTTTAGACCATAGGGTTGAAATGGCTTTATGCTTTTACCATTTAATGCCATTGTCATAAGTATGGATCTTACCTTTTTAGAAGTATCTCGTGCGTAAGTATCGTTTATTACAGATTTAAATGGAGTTATATCATTATTTGTATTGTTAATATCAAAAGTGTCTATATTATCGTTTATAGCTATATATCGCACATTTTTTGTTGGAAAATATTTTTCTATATAATAACCAGTTTCTATATAATCTCTTCCTAATCTTGATAAGTCTTTAGTAATTACTACATTAATTTTTCCAACTTCAATATCTTGTATCATATGCTTAAAATCTGGTCTGTCAAAATTAGTTCCACTATAGCCATCATCTATATATATTTTCAGAATAGTCCAACCTTTAAATTTTACAAATCGTTTTAATAATTCTATTTGATTGGCTATACTTTCTGATTGCTTTAAATGATCTTCTTTCATATCTGCGTTTGAAAGTCTTGTATATATTCCTACTTTCCAGTCTTTAAAATTAATAAAATCATTATATTTATAAAAGAAATTATCCAATTATTTTTCCTCCTGAGAAAAACTATCTTTATTATCATTAAGCCATTCTTGAATAATCTCTACTATACTTTTTCCATCTTTTGTATAAGTTCTAAATACATTTATTTTCATAGCATCATCTCCTATTTTAAATATATTCTATAAAAATAAGATAATGATATGGAAAAGTTTACCATATAAATGTCGAAAGAAGTCGAAGCTTGTCTACAAAAGAGGTTAAAAGTATAATTAAATATATTGACATAAAGATATAAAAGAGCTAATATTAAACTAGAAGTTAAGTTTAATTTAATATATAGAATAGATTTTCATATATTAAATTTAAAGCTAATAATAATGACAAATTAAAGTTTTTCATTTCTAGTAAAATAAATTAATTATCTTACTCGTTATATAAAGGGGGAATTAATATGAATAAAAAACTAAAAGCTTTCATCATAATTTTAATAGCTATCATAGTAATTTTTGTAGTTTTAATACTTATTAATGTAATCAGAAATAATTCTATTTTAAATAAGATTTATAACTCAAATGAGGAATTAGAAGCTTCTTTAAATAATTATTATTTCGAGTCAAATTCTGATTTGTCGGAAGGTGAAACTAGAAATACAATGTATAAAATATATAACAATGGTGATAAATACATAATAGAAGACTATTATAATGATGGACTTGTTACTACAGAATGGGCAGATACATCTGCTCCAGAATATCTTACGATAGATCATACAACAGGAGAAAGAACAGAAGAAGATGCTATAAATTTTAAAGATATGTATAAGAGAGTATTTTTATCAAGTTATGTAAGTAAAGAAGATTCTAACGAAATTATAATGTCAAATTTAGTTACACCAATAAAAGTAGAAAATAATTGTTATGTAATAGAAGAAAATGATAATGTAATATATGTAGATGTAAATACTTGTAAGGTGTCTAAAATAATTTTTAGTGAAGGCAATGTTACTACAACATATAAGTTAAAAAATAATGCTGTTACTGAAGACGAAGTTGTAAGACCTGAATAAAATAATAAGAAATAATGAGAAAGATAATAAATTTACTAAAAGAAATGAAAATTTTGTAAGTAGAGAAATAGAAAAATAAAAAGTAGAATATTTTCAAAAGAGTCCGTATCTTAATTGATATGGATTCTTTTTGCTTAAAAGAATCCTATAATAAGTATCCAAGAATGAACGAATGCCAAGGTTCCTCTAGCCATCTCCATTTATTGCAAGGGTAATTAATTGTTAAAGGTCCATATACTTTTTGGTATTTGTCTTCTAAATCTTTTAATTCTTGGCAATATTTTCTGTGTAAACATAAAGCTTTTTGGTCTGTTGGATGTGTATCTAAATATAAAGTGAGATCATTAATTGCAAAAGAGTAACATCTTATTTGTTGCAATAATTCACCTTGCATTTCACAATTATTATTTGTCTGACATTCACATTTGCAAGTACATTCTATATTTTCATTTAACATTTATTACACCCCTTTCCAATTTCATTTCTAGATCTTATATAATCTATTTGTTGCATAGATTGACCTGGGGAATAGGGGCTAACTAATTCAGGAAAAAGGGATCCCATTTTTAATCCAATACAAGGTTTAAAAGTTTTATCCATATATTGTATTGGAACATAACTTTGACCAAGCATTGGATTATCTGGAAATACATTAGCTTCTTCTGCAAATCCACATGAGCAACTATCATAATTATCTTCTATATAAGAACTAACAGAACTACAATTAGTTTCTAACATATCTGTAGAATTGTTATTGTTATTGTTCATACAACAACATTTTTGATATCTTCTGAACATATTTTATTCCTCCTTTTATAACATTATATGAGGAAAAAAATATTTTGCGACAAAAGTGTACAAATAAAAACAAAAATCTTGTAATAATTTTAATAGTTATTATAATAACAATAAGCTAATTTAAAGTGTTATAATTCTTTGAGTATAATCTAAATTTGCCCAAGAATCATTTTGATATGCTAAAGTATAAATATTTGTAGCTAATATATCTTTATTTAACATTTCTTTATAAATTTTATGACTAGAAGAATCAAGAAAAGTTTTTACAGAAGTTACAAACGTAATTTTAGGATTAGCCTTATAAATTTCGGATATGAGTTCTTTTCCTTTTTGATTATATCCAAGAACTCGTGCGTATGGAATTGTTTTTCTAGAGATATACATATCCTTTTTTGTGATATCTAATAAAATGTATAATAGAATCCTTTGTATTCTAGTTTGAGTATACCTTTTAGATTTTATAATATTTATTAATTCAGGTAGTGTATTGCAAGAATTTGCAGCATTTTTTATGGTGTTTTCTAATCCTTCGTTTATTTCTGGATATTTTTTTAAATCAAAAGTAGAAAGTCTTCTAAGAGCATATAAAATTTCTTTTTCAAATTGAGAAATATCTAGTACATATCGTTTATTTTCGATTTCTTGCATTAGTAAATTATAAGAATCTATTGGCATAACTTTTCTAATATCTCCATATTGTTTATTTATTACCATATTTCTTATCGCAGTGGCACTAGCATATTCATCAACAATACAATTACTGTTATAAAAAGCTTTTTCACGTTTTATAGAAAAAGGTTTTATATGCGATTTATATTTTTTTAAGGCTTTTAAATATTCTATTGCAAGAGTGTTATTTGGTTGATTTAATATGTTAAAATATTTAGGATCATTTAAATATAACAATATTGCATTTTCTCTAGCTTTAGGAAATGATATTCCCTTTTTTAGTTCTGAATTAAGCAATTCTATATATTGTTTTGGTTCTTCATATAAAATCCCAGAAATACGATTTAAAACATCGATATCAGAATTTTCAGATCCAAAAGATACTGTGTCAACGATTTTTAATGAATTTAAAAGTTTTATAGCACCTTCTGCGAAATTTTCTGCACTTGAAATAGAATATACTGTAGGGAGCTCTAATACTAAATCAATACCATTTTTTAGTGCCATTTCTGCTTTTATCCATTTGTTAACGATAGATGTATTACCTCGTTGAACAAAATTACCACTCATTATGCAAATACTAAATTCAGTGCCAGTTTCTTCTTTTGATTTTGCTAAATGCAAAGCATGTCCATTATGAAAAGGATTATATTCTGCAATTATTCCCAAAACTTTTGACATATTTAAACCTCCTTATTGTAGTATAAACAAATTATTGATATAATATCATAAAATGGCAAAAATTTCAAATATAGGAGAATATCATATGGAAGAAATAACATTATATACAGATGGTGCTTGTTCTGGTAATCCGGGCCCTGGTGGATGGGGAGCAATATTAATGTATAAAGGAAATAAAAAAGAAATCTCAGGTGGTAAAAAAAATACAACCAATAATGAAATGGAAATTACAGCAGTAATAGAAGGTCTAAAAAATTTAAAATATCCATGTTCTGTTAAATTATATAGTGATAGTGCTTATGTGGTTAATTGTTTTAATCAAGGGTGGATATATAATTGGATAAAAAATGGATGGAAAAACTCTGCAAAAGAGCCTGTAAAAAATAAAGAATTATGGGAAGAATTATACGAACTCACGAAAATACATAAGGTGGAATTTATAAAAGTAAAAGGTCATAGTGATAACGAATATAATAATAGATGTGATGAATTAGCAAGAAAAGCTATAAAAGAATTGAAATAGTTATACAAAATTATGTTTACTAAAAATATTGTTTATTTATCCAAAATATGGTATAATAGAAACGTGGGAGGTAGGCTTATGAAAATAATCGGAGTAACAGGTAGTTCAGGAGCTGGTAAGGATACATTATGTGAAATTCTAGAAAATAAATATAATGCAGAAATAATAGATGCAGATAAAATTGCAAGAGAACTATCAAAAAAAGGAACAATGTATTTACAATCAATTGTTAACAGTTTTGGTTCTAGTATAGTAGATAGACAAGGTGAATTAAATAGAAAAAAATTAGCAAGTATAATATATGAAGATGATAAAAAAAGGGAAGAATTAAATAAACTTACCTTTATTTATGTAGTAGATGAGATAAAAAAGAGAATTAACAAAATAAGAAAAAAAATAATCGTTATTAATGCTCCTTTATTATTTGAGAGCAATTTAGACCAAGTTTGTGATTTTGTTATATGTGTTATAGCTGATAGAAATATTCAAATAGAAAGAATAATGAAAAGAGATAATATAAAAGAAGATGAAGCGGAAAAAAGATTAAATATGCAAAACACAGATGAATTTTATATGGAAAATGCAGATTATATTATACATAATAAAGGTGATATAAAAGATATGGAAAAACAATTAAAAGATATTAACATATAATTTGGTTTTTATAGAAAATAATAAACACATGTATAAATTTCAATTTGTGCATGTGTTTTTTTGTTTATAAATAAATCTATAAATTATTAGAAGAACTTTTTATATTTAGGTACACTGTTACAAAAATATTACATTTTTGTTATTTTATTGAAAAGAAAAGAGTGATAACATATAATTAACAAAAAGTATTACAAGAGGGGTAATGGATATGAATTGTGAAAGTTTTGCAGATATGATGTTAAGTGAAAGAAGATTATCAGAAAAAATGAAAATATTGATGTACTTTAAGAAAAATCATGATTGCTATTTTGATAATACAGTTATTTTTAAAACAGTAATTTGTAGTATGTTCTTAGATCATTGTAAACCAGATGTTGATAATAATTTAGTATTAACAGCTTGTTTAATGTATGCTTGCAAAAAAAGTGTAATTTCTTTTACAGAAGAAAAAAGGAAAACCTATTTAGAAGAGGGAGCAGAATATCTTGAACAGTTGGGGTTTGACGATAAATTTTGTAGAATTTGTAGACAAGCTAATAGAAATGCAAACATTACGCCAAGAGATAAAGAAGGAGATATATTAGAGTTAATTGATAATTTTGGTATGTTATTAGATAGAGATGACAGAAGGGCTTTTAATCCAATTGAAGCATTATTTATATTAGAAAATGAAAACTTAAGAGGTCTAGAAAATTTTTATTTACAAGATTTTAAAGAGTTTGTAATGGAAATGGAGAATTTAGAAACAATTGGATTGGATACAACAAAAATAATAACCAGATGGCAAACTAAAATAAATGAACTTCCAAAATATAATATTGTAAAAGGCATAGAAGCAGCAATTGAATATAGAACTACAGCTAAAAAATTGTATATAGAAGGTAAAAAAATAGAAGTTAATAAAGATGGAATAAGAGATAAAAAACAAGAGATAAGTGCAGATAGAAGAATTAAGCACGAACTTGCAAAACAAATTGATGAAGAACATAAATTTTCAGAATTGTTAAATTTAGATAAATAATAAATTATAGTGACTTTTAATAAATTGGAGGAATAAAGAAATGAACGAATTTTTTGCGGATTTGCATGTACACATAGGAAGAGCAGAGAATAATAAACCCATAAAGATTACTGCTGCCAAAAGCTTAAATTTTGCAAATATTGCAAAAGAATGTGAAGAAAGAAAAGGTATAAATATAGTAGGAGTAATAGATTGTGCATCTCCATATGTTATTCAAGACATAGAAGAATTTCTAAAATCAGGGGATGCATATGAGTTAGAAGATGGTGGAATTATATATAAAGATAAAGTATGTATAATTCTTGGAAGTGAGACAGAAACTTCAGAAAAAGGAAGAAATGGGAAAAAGGGTGCAGCACATAATTTATGTTATTTTCCACATCTAAAAGATATAAAAGCATATTCTGAAGAAATGAGTAAACATATAAAAAATATAACATTAAGTACACAAAGGTCAGATTTATCAGGATATGAGCTAATAGACATAGTAGAAAAATATAATGGTATTTTAATACCAGCTCATGCATTTACACCATTTAAGAGTTATTATGGAAATTGTACAGATAGACTAAAAGATATATTTAGGGAAAAATATGATAAAATTTTTGCAATAGAATTAGGTTTAAGTTCGGATACATATTTAGCAGATATGATTTCAGAATTAGAAAATAAAACTTTTGTAACAAATTCTGATGCACATTCATTACCAAAAATAGCAAGAGAATACAATAAAGTTAGGATGGAGGATATTTCTTTTAAAGAATTGGTAAAAGCTTTAAAAAATGAAGATGGAAGACAAATTGTTGCAAATTATGGTTTAGATCCAAAATTAGGTAAATATCATAGAACATATTGTGATGCATGTAATTCTACAATTCAAACAAAAGAACCAGTTGAAGTTTGTCCTTATTGTGGAAGCAATAAAGTTACGTTTGGTGTTTTTGATAGAATAGAATTAATAAAAGATAAAAAAGAATCTAAAAGTCCAAAAAATAGACCTGAATATATTTACCAAATTCCATTAGGATTTGTACCAGGTTTAGGAAATAAAACAATAGAAAAACTTTTAGATAATTTCGGAACAGAAATGAATATATTACATAAATTATCTTTTGATGATATAGAAGCTGTAGTAGGAACAAAACTTGCAACAATTATTGATGAATCAAGAAAAGGAAAATTGCAAATACAATCCGGTGGAGGAGGAAACTACGGAAAAGTTTCTACTAAAACATTGGATAACTAGTTCTAAAAATCATTTTATTACATAGATATTATGTATAAATAATTCTATGGAGGATAAAATGAAAAAAGCTAAAAATGCCTATTTGGATATAATTATAAAAAATTTTATAGAAAATAAAAAAACATATTTGCTTTTATTAATATTTTTATTTATAGGAATTGTTTTAGGAGTATTTTTTATAAATAATGCTGATGAGTCACAAAGAAATGAAGTTAGTGAATATATAAATAATTTTGTAAGTACATTAAAAACTAATAATAATATTGATAAAAATGAATTAATAAAAGTATCAATAAAAAGAAATATATTAATGGGAATAATATTATGGTTTATAGGTTCAACAATTATTGGATTGCCACTAATATATTTTTTTGTGGTTTATAAAGGATTATGTATAGGCTATACAATGGCAGGAGCTATGATAGCATTAGGCACAGGAAGAGGTGTTGTTTTTTGTATAGGGAGTATCTTATTTCAGAATATTATTTTTATTCCAGCATTGTTTTTAATAGCAGTAAGTAGTACAAAATTATGTTATGCTATCATAAAAAATAGAAGTAAAGAAAATATAAAATTAGAATTAGTTAAACATTGTATATTGTCTATAATGAGCATATTATTATTTATGTTATCTTCATTATTAGAAGTATATATATCAACTAATTTACTTACAATTATTACAAAATATATATAATAATTAGTAAAAATCTATTTACAATTTATTATAAATTATGATATAACTTATATAGTTTATGTAAATAAAATAAAAAAGCAGTAGAGGAGATAGTAGCATGGAAAAGAAAATAAAACTTTTTTTAGAATTTTTACAAAAAGATAAAAAATTATCAAATAATACATTACAATCTTATAAAAGAGATATAACCCAATTTGAAACATATATAAATGAAGAAAATTTACAATATTTAAAAGTTACGAAGGATGACATAAAAAAATATCTTATTAACTTAAAAAATATTGGCAAAAAAACTTCAACAATATCTAGAAATTTAGCATCAATAAGATCTTTTTATCAATATTTAGTAAGAACTAAAAAAATAAAAGAAGACCCAACAGAGGGAATACAATCTCCAAAGGTAGAAAAAAGAGTTCCAAGTGTTTTAACTTCTCAAGAAGTAGAACTTCTATTAGAACAACCAAAAGCTGTAGATTTAAAAGGAATAAGAGATAAAGCAATGCTTGAATTTGCTTATGCAACAGGAATGAGAGTAACAGAGATAATAAATTTAAATATTGATGATCTTAATTTAAAAGAAGGTTATGTTTCTTGTAAAAATGCTAATAAACAAAGAAATATACCATTAGGAGCAATTTCTATAAATGCTTTAAAAGATTACATAAAAAAAGCAAGACCATATTTAATTAAAAGTGAAGATGAAAAATCATTATTTGTAAATATAAATGGTAAAAGATTAACTAGACAAGGATTTTGGAAAATCGTTAAATATTATAAAGAACAAGCTCATATTGATAAAGACATTACACCACATGTGTTAAGACATTCTTTTGCAACACATTTATTGCAAAATGGTGCAGATCTAAAAGCAATACAAGTAATGCTTGGACATTCTGATATTTCATCAACACAAGTTTATATCCAATTCCAAGATGAAGGCTTAAAAAATATTTATAAAAAAGCTCATCCAAGAGCTTAAAATTGTAACCACCAATGTAAAAAACATTTGGTGGTTTATTTTTTTTTTGACATATGTTATACTAGTAAACATGAAGAAATGTGGAGGATAATATGAGTAACCTTACAAGTGATGAAAAATTAAAGATACAAAGTAATTTAGAATATATTGGTTTGGATTTGGAAAATATTCCTGATTTTATTAAAAATTATAGAGCACTAGAATTCAGACCTATAAGAGGTTTTAGTGATAATAAAAGTAGAATATATAAATATATAAATGTTAAAGATATACAAATATATATAACTCCAAGAAACAAGATGGATTTATTATCAAAAAAATATGAAGAATCTAGTAGACTATATGATTATATAAAATTAGAAACCGAAGATGATATAGTAAAGCATGGCATATTTTTAAAAATGCTAGATAAAATGAATTTATCAGAGATTGAAAAACTTAGCCAAGAGCAAGAGATTTTAAATAATAAAATTCCATATGAAGTGAAATATAGAGAAAATTATCTTTGGCAAATTTATTATTCGGATATTACGAGACAATATTTTATGATGGTAACATTGGAAGATGAAGAATTTGATGCATTTTTTTATTTGCTAAAAAAACAAATTGAAGCATATAAATATAATAAAGATATATATATATATGTGCCTGTTTGTAATACTGAATATTCTGGAGAATTATTAACAAGAAATGAAATAGCAGATACAGAAAACTATTTATGGCTATTTACTAAGGATTGGCCTTTTATTTACGAGGTGTATGATAAAAATAATGTAATGAATGTTTATATTATAGGAAATACAATTTGTTATGAAAAAATAATAAGTAATTATAGAATTAGAATAAAAACAGAAGAGGAAGCAATTAAATTTTTTAAACTGATAAAAGCTTTATTTATTTTACAGACAGAAACAAATGGAAAATATATATTTACTCCTAGAATAAAAGAGGATGGTAGTTTAGAATTTTTATATAATGAAAAAACAATTTATTATGAGAATTTAACAAATTTCATTAGAACAGAGTTTTATCAAATAGATGATAATATTAATAAAATAGTTGAGGAATTAAATGTTTGCGCAAGAAAAAAACAAGAATTAACTAATATGGAAGAGATTAAATTAAATGAATTTCAAGCAAAAGAAAAAGAAATCTCCATCTATTTAGACTGTAAAAAAAGCTTTTTTGGGAAAATAAGATTTTTTATGCAGAATAAAAAGAAACTAAAAGGCAAAGCAAAAGAAATTTTATTAAAGGAAAAAGAAAACGAAGATACACAAGAGATACCCGAAATACTAAAAGAAGATGATGGAATTGATAGAACAAAAGAATTTTTAACTATAGAAGATTTAGTATTATTAGTTAAGTCATTTGAAAGACAGGATAAAAAATTAAAAAATGATGAAATGGATGTACGAGCATTAGAAAACAAAATAAAAGTGTTGGAAAGTAAAATAAATAATGCCGAGACATATTTAAAAGAGATAGATGAACATAATAAAAGTATTTTTGATTTTTGGAGGTTTACTAATAAAGATAATAATTTAATATTATCAGAAGGTAATGAAAAGGATGTAACTATAGAAAATAAATTAGAAAAAACTTTTGATTACTTAGAAGATTTAGAAGATGTTGGTAAATCTATGGATAAAATTATTAGGAAAAAAATATCCAAAAAAGAATGTGATAGTATTTTTCTTGCAACTACTGAAATTTTAAGTTTAATAAATAAGATAAAAAATGTTACAGAATTAGATGATTCACTAAATAAAACATTGGAACAAAAATTAAATGAAATAAAAGATAAAACTACAATAGTTAGTTCTTTATTTCCAAAAGAAGAATATGATATATTTGGAGGTTTATCTGAAGATAAAACTAAGATTAGAGTATTAGCTGGAAGAAAACATCGTGAAATTGAAAAAAACATGTATAGAGTAATTGATATAAATAAAAATACATCATTAGAAAGATTTATAGAAAAACTTAGAAAGATTATAGAAGATATGGAAAAAGCATTATCACAAATAAAAGCACCTATGAATATGTCTTTGTATATTGCTGAAGAAAATATAGAAAAAAATAAATTTTCAATTTATCATATAAATCCTGAAGAAGCAATTAATGAAATTAGTGATAGCAAGGAGAAAATTTGTAGAGTAAATATAAAAAAGGGTATGCCAGTTATATTTTTAACTAATACAATTTATTATGATAATTATAATAAAACACTTCCAGAAGGTATGGAATTAAGTGATATGGTATTATTAGATAATTCAAAGTTTGAATTTTTACAGAAAGAAGATACTTTTTTTAGAATGAATAAAAAAATAGATCAGTTTGATTATAAGAATTATGAAATTTTTGTAAAGGAATATGATTTAAAAATTAAAAAGGAGGAAAAAAGTGATAAATAGAGCTATTATTATAGTTTTAGATAGTTTTGGTGTGGGAGAATTGCCAGATGCTGATAAATATGGAGATATTGGAGCAAATACATTTGAACATATTTATGAGTTGAAACATCCCAAATTAGACAATTTAAAAAAATTAGGTTTATACAATATAGATGGTTTAAAAATTAAAGAAAAGGAAAAAAGTCCAATTGGAAATTATGGTAAAGCTGCTGAAAAATGTGCAGGAAAAAATAGTCCAGTAGGTCATTGGGAGATAGCTGGATATGTAAATGAAAAACCATTCAAAACATATCCTAATGGATTTCCAGATAAAATGATTCAAGAATTTAAAGAAAGAACTGGATTAAAGGGAACTTTATTTAATGGTGTTGGTTCTGGTACAGAGTTATTAAAAAAATACGGAGAGGAACATCTAAAAACTGGTTATCCAATAATATATACTTCGGCTGATAGTGTGTTTCAGATAGCTGCACATGAAGATGTAATATCTGTAGAAAAATTGTATGAAATATGCAAAATTGCAAGAGAAATGTTAAGTAGTGAGGAATACAATATAGGAACTATTATAGCAAGACCTTTTATAGGTGATAATGCAGATAATTTTGTGCGAACATATAATAGAAAGGATTTTGAATCACCAGGATTTGGAAAAACTATGTTAGATATAATAACCGAAAATAAGAAAGAAGTTGTAGCTATAGGAAAAATAAATGATTTATTCTCTGGAAGGGGAATATCAAAAGCAATCCATACTGAAGGAAATAAAGATGGAATAGAAAAAACAATTACGGAGATAAAAAGTAATAAATCAGCAAAATTAATTTTTACAAATTTAGTTGATTTTGATATGTTATATGGTCATAGAAATAATGTTGAGGGATATGCAAAGGCTTTGGAATATTTTGACAGTAAATTACCAGAAATAATGCAAGAAATGAGTAAGGAGGATTTATTAATCGTAACAGCTGACCATGGAAATGATCCTTCTACTCCAAGTACTGATCATGATAGAGAATATATACCAATTTTAATATATGGAAAAGATATAAAAAATGGAGTTAATATTGGAATAAGAGAAACCTATGCAGATATTTCAGCAACTTTGTTAGATATTTTTGGTTATCAAAAATTAAAATATGGAGAGAGTTTTAAAAATTTGATAATTTAATTCTTGCCAAAATTTTTAAAATATGCTAATATATATTAGCATATATATGCCGATGTGGCGGAACTGGCAGACGCACCAGACTCAAAATCTGGCGGGAAACCATGTGGGTTCGAGTCCCACCATCGGTACCAATGACGTTTCTGTTCTAACTAATTGAGCAGTATTGATACAAAATCAATCAGAAAATAAAATCTGGTTGTTTTTTTGTTGCCTAAAAACAATGTTGAAATCATCCAAACGAAAGGATGGTGAGATAAAATTTATTGTCTCGCAGAGCCCCCAAGTTATGATGGTACGTCATAACTCATAGGGGGTTAGGACTTATGACAGAGTCAAAGTCCTGTGTTTCGAAGGAAGTTAGAGCAGAATAATAAAGACCAAGAATATAGATTTTGAGAATTATAAAATAGTGAGTGATGATTTATATAAAAATGGAATATTTTCCAACAATGATAATGAAATTGCCTAAAATAAAGGAGTAAAAAGTTATGAAAGAATCTAGAGTTGAAGATGTAATAAATATAATAAAAGATATGGATATTAAAGATAAATTGAAACTAGGAATATGCTTGACTACAAGTGATTGGGCTAATATTTTATATAATAAAACAGAAATGTATGAAAAATTTAATACTATGTTAAAAGAAGTTGATGAAGAATACAAAACTACTTTAATAAACTTTGCGAAATATAAACTTGTAATGTTTGCAATGACTAAACTTATGGAAATGGAAACAACAGAACAAAATAAAGTTGCATTGTATTTGTTTAATAACATAAGTTAGTTAAGAAAATAGCCAAAAAATAATTTTTTTATGTTTTTTATAAAATATATGATATAATTATTAAATAATAATATAATTTACAGGAGAATATAGCATGATTGAAAAACAAGAATTAGTAGATGTTTACACTGCAAATAGAATAAAAACAGGAAAAGTAATAAATCGTAGTGATAAAAATAAATTGAATGAAAACGAATATACACTAGCTGTTCATTGTTGGATTATTAATTCCAAAAAAGAAATCTTAATAACTCAAAGAAATCTTAATTTAAATCGTGGTGGAATGTGGGAAGATACTCATGGTGGTGTTAAATCAGGCGAAACAAGTATTGAAGGTATGAAGCGAGAACTAAAAGAAGAATTGGGGCTTGATATAGACGATAATGAATTAATTTTAGTTAAAACCTTAAAAAGAAAAAATGTTTTTAGAGATTGTTATATTATTTTAAAAGATATTTCAGTAGATTCTATTAATTTTAATGATAATGAAGTTATGAACTGTAAATATGTTTCTATAGAAGAACTTAAAGAGATAATAAAGAACGGTGAAAGTACATTTACAGATTTTTCGCAAACAATTTTTAGTTATATTGATATAAATAATTTAAAAAAGGAGACCAATTATGAATATTAAAATTATACATGATGCAAAACAAGCAACAGGTTTAGCTATAATTATTGATGTGTTTAGAGCATTTACTGTTGAGCCATATCTATTTTATAACGGAGTAGAAAAATTAATACCTGTTGGAGATAAAGAAATAGCATATGATTTAAAAGAAAAAAATAAAGAATATATTTTAGTAGGAGAAAGAAATGGAATAAAATTACCTGGTTTTGATTATGGAAATTCTCCTTCACAAATTAAAAATATAGATTTTTCAAAAAGAACTGTTGTGCATACAACCAGCTGTGGTACACAAGGAATTGTTAATGCAATAAATGCAGATGAGATAATAACAGGAAGTTTAGTAAATGCCAATGCTATTGTAAAATATATTAAACAAAATAATTTTAAAGATATCTCGATTGTAAGCATGAGTAGACCTAATGAACTTCCAAGTGACGAAGATGAATTATGCGCAAGATATATAAAAAGTTTATTAGAAGATAAATTATTAGAAAATTTAGAAAATGAAGTCGAGAAATTAAAATTAACCAGTGGAAAGAAATTTTTTGATAGTAATAATGAAGAGAATTTTCCCAAAGAAGATTTTTACTTATGTGTAGAAATTAATAAATTTGATTTTGTTTTAAGAGTAAATAAAGCTGAAAATGGAGTGTTATATTTAGAAAAAATAGAAATATAGATAATTTGAAAAATATTTGACATTCCTTATAAATCTGTGTATAATAAATATAGGAAATGACAAATCCACAAACGTGGCTTTGCCGATATAGATAGAAAAACTCACATCTAAATCGTCAAATTTTACAGATGTGAGCTTTTTTTATTTATGTAGTTGCTTATCAACCCAGTTCTTATACAGAACTGCTGCTAAGGCAACGTTTAATGTTAAAGATAACATAAAAGATATTATAAAAAATAGTATCACTTTAACCATAAACATCACCACCTCTCCTACGATAATTCGTATAATTGGTGGCAAAACCACATCTGCTTATTATCATTCCCTATGTCAGCTAGTATAACATATATTTTACAATAAAACAACACAAAAAAACAAATTTTCGCAAAAAAGATTTTTATTAAGTTACTTGATTTTTATTAAATAATCTGGTAATCTATATATAGCTTGATTGATATTTATATCAACGCTTAAGAGAGCCGAAAAAAGTTGTAGATAACTACTTCGCCCGTACCAATTTATACTTCACGAAAGTGGAGTATTTTTTTATTGTATATAAGAAAACCACGTGCTATGCGCGTGGTTCAAAAAAAGCGATAGCAATGTATGAAAAACCTCC
>CALXYJ010000008.1 GCA_944392945.1 uncultured Clostridia bacterium
GAGCGAAAGACGAGGCTCGAACTCGCGACATCAACCTTGGCAAGGTTGCACTCTACCAACTGAGCTACTTTCGCATATGCTAATTAAAAGCATATACATTTTACCAAATTCTATATCCTAAGTCAATAGTCAGAATAAAATTTTATTCAAAGTTATAATTTCTAATTCTTGTGCTTTTTAATTTATCTAATCCCGGGAGTTTGACAGTTTGAAGAATTTAAAATCCTTGTATTCTTACTCTCCCAATAGTTTTAAAGTCAAGTTTTTCTTTATTTTTTTGCGTACCTTCTGTAACGCTTTATTATCAAGTGTTTTACGCTATTATAATTTTTATACATTTTTTTCCATTCTCTACAACCGTTGCAAATACTGAAAAAATTTTTTTTAAAAAGTAAAATTATGTTAAATTAGGTACGCACTTCAAAAATCGTTATATCTCTACTCTCTCTAAGGATTGCTCATTTAAACTGTCAAACTCAGGATTTTACCAAATTCTATATCCTAAGTCAATAGTCAGAATAAAATTTTATTCAAAGTTATAATTTCTAATTCTTGTGCTTTTTAATTTATCTAATCACTTAAAATACATCTTATAATATAATCTATAATATATAATATGTCATATTTATATATATGTTACTAATCATAATCCCATTTGCATATTATTTATATTATTTATAATATAACTTTTTAAATAATCAATAAATTCTAATTTTCCAATAGATATATTTGCACTAATCGTTAATTCTACTATTTTTTCATCATCAATATATACACACAATTTTCCTACATAATCACCCTTATGGACAGGTGCATTTAATTCACTTATATTAAAAATCTTAACATTTATTTTTTCCTTATCTATTTTTTTTACTGGTATATAATAATTTTCTAACTCCTCAATACAAGTTGTTAGATTTTCTCTTTTACCTCGTACTACAACTATCCTATTTTCATTTATTCTTTTCCATTCCTCATATTTTTCATGAATTATTTCCTTCATATCGTAAATCTCATAATTTGTATAAGCATATTCTATTAATTTTATACTATCATTACTCCTATCTTTCTTTGTATCTGCTCCTAAGACAACTGTTATAATATTCATTCCATCTCTATTTACAGATGTTACTAAACATCTATTAGCTCCATTTGTAAAACCTGTTTTTACTCCATTAACACCATACAAATTGCCTAACAATTCATTTGTATTAGTTAAATTTTTACTTCTACCATTTATAGAGATACCAATATTTTTTGTATTTACAATACTTGCAAATTTATCTATATTTAATGCATAGTCTGCCATTTTAGCAAGCTCAAAAGCAGTTGTATAATGATTATCCATATCTAATCCATGTGGTGTTATAAAATGTGTATTCTCTAACCCCATATCTTTTGCTTTTTCATTCATTTTCTCTGCAAATCCCTCAACGCTTCCACCAACATATTCTGCTAAAGCTACTGCTGCATCATTTCCAGATACTAATAATAAACCATATAATAAATTATTTACTGTTATTTTATCATTTACTTTTAACCCCAATCTTGATCCCCCTGTTCCAGCAGCTTTTTTGGATACTGTAACAATATCTTCTAATCCTACATTTTCTAATACAACAATAGCTGTCATTATCTTTGTAGTAGAAGCCATTGGTCTTCGCTCATTTTCTGATTTACCCCAAATTACCTTCCCAGATTTTCTATCATAAATTACAGCAGCTCTAGAATTAATCTTGGGTTCATCACTTGTTTTGGCTGTTTCTATTAATTCATCTGACCAATCAATTATTTCTGAATCCTCCGCATCATCAGCATATATGATACTCAAATTCATACTATTTATAAAAATTATAATAATAAATATTATAAAAATCTTTTTTCTAAACACAAGAAATCACCTACTTAGAATATATTCTAAGTAGGTGATTTTTATTACTTTATTTATTCCCATAAAGATTTTCTTTCCTCTGGCCATCCAGATTCTTCCTCTTCTTTAGCCTTTTCTTCTTCTTCCTTCTTTTTCTGTTCTTCTTTTGCTTTTTCTTCTTCTAAATTTTTATATCTTCCTTTTGCGTCGTCCAATTTTTTCTGGTCTATTTCAGATTGTGTTGGTGTATAATTAGAAGTTTGTATTGGTTCATTTGTGCTTCTATTTACTAAAGTAATTTCTCCAAAACTCATATCGATTCCCAAATTTGATCTAGTTCCATCAGATCTCCTCATTACTAAATCAACATCACTTTTACCGCAACACTCTCCATCTTGGTTATATTCTGGCTGTTCATGAGTTTGTGCAGTACTCGCTCCTAGGAAATCAGTATTTTTTTCAAATTTTCCAGCACTATTTAATCCAATTAAATGATAAGTTCCATCTCTAGTTAATGCAACAAATTGATCTTGATATCCTGTTTCATGTCCTATTATTTCTTTAGAAAAGTTTTCATCTTCTATTCTAACCATAGAAACTATATCTAATCCAGTATCTTCTTTTATTGCTTCTGTTGCTTCTTCTTTACTCTTTTCTTCTTTTTCTTTTTCTTCGACTTCTTTTAAATCTTCTTTTCCCTCTTCTTTAGAAATTTCTTTTAGATGCTCTACATCAATTTCTTTTAGATCCATATCTTTTAACATAGGTAAATGCTCTTCAAGGCTTTTTAAATATTCTTCTTCAAACTCTATCATACCAGTTTCATCAAGCTTTGCTATAAGTTCATCATTTTTATATAAATCATACTGCCCTGTTTTATAAGCTACAAGTGCCATTTGTTTTGCCCTTATTTTTATTTCCTTTGATAACTCTAGCTCTGGTATAAGATATATATTATCTAAATTTTCCTTTTTCTCTAGTCCTAATCCAGCTTTAATTTTCTTAAGATAATTGGAATCTTGTTTTTTTACTTCCTCTTTTTCTTTTTTTTCTTCTAAAGCAAGAATTCTTTGTTTTTGATCTTTCATTTTTTCATCTAATTTTTTATCTGGCATATATTCCCCCCCTTTATTGCTTAACATCAAAAGATATTAAGAAATCATTAAAATCATTTTCAATTAGAGCAAATCTTTGTGACATATTATAATCTGGTTGCAATGGTGAAGTTATAGTTGTAAATAAAATATAATATTCTCCCTGTCTTTCTATATTATCATAAGTAACAATTATTAAATCATTCGGAAATGTATTCTTAGCATAGTTAGAAAATTCCTCTAATGTTGGAAAATAATTAGTTTTAAAATCTGGATATAATAAATCATAAGCTTTACTATATTCTTTATTTTCTATATATCTTATAAATTTTCCACAATATTGCTGAATTCTAGTTCTTTCATCTGCATCTTTAAGTCCTTCAATTTCTCTATCATTTGCATTTTCTTCTATTTCCTGTGCAGTTATTTCATTTTGTACTAGCGTATTTTCTATAGTATTACTATCTTTTTTCTTTTCTTTATATAAATCTAATATATTAAATACAATAAAGATATTTATAAAAATCCAGATTACAACAATTATTGTTAATACAATTACTATTACTTTAGTATGATCTTGTCTTTTCCTCATTTCATCCTCCTATAATTTAATCATCACTATGTGGAAGAAATTTAATATATTCAGAAGTATAACTTACACTTATATCATATTTAAGCACTTCATTTACATTTTTATATTTAATACTTAATGTTCCATAGGTATTACTTCCATCTGTAGAAATTGAACCCTCATCATATTCTGCTGATTCAAATTCTAATTCAGTACTACCTATACTTTTTAAATTTTTTACAAGAGTATAAAATTCTTCTATTTCATTGCTTCTTATTCCAGTCAATTTACTCATATTTTGATTATTATAATAATCTAATAATTCTTGATTTGTAGTTAAAGTAGCTGTTTCTTTTGCTATTTTAGGGACAGTATCTGTCATAAAATTAGATACCATTAAGCTAATTTTATTATTATCTACTTTTCCTTTATATTGAGATAATAACTCATTACCATTTTTAACATAGTTTTGTATATTTCCTATTTGTTCTTTAAAATCATCTACTTCTTTTTGGACAGCTACATTAACTTTTTCTTCCTTTAAATTACTTTTAAAAATAACTAAAACTATTGATATTATAATATTAATTACTAATGCAATTATTAATATATATTTTAAAGGTTTCATATTTTTCCTTTCTTTACTTAAACTAATATCCAAGAGCACCTGGATTTTGACCTTCACCATATTTATCAGATGGTTGTTTAGTCTTTATCCAATTTATTAAATCTTCCTCACTTATAGCTCCTGTTAATGCATCTCTAGCTAACACATATTGCGAATTCCATCTATCTTCCAAAGTTCCAAGTGTAGATCCTATTGGGCAAGCTTTTGCTAGCATTGCTCTTACTGCCACTTCATCGGCGTCTCCTTGGTTAAATACAGCAAACCAAGTAGAAGGATCTCCATTCCAGTTTACAAGTGACATAAATGTTCCCTGCGTTATTGGATCTTTTTGTAACAACCATTCTTCACTGGTTCCTGTATATGGTTCTATTAAATATTGATTAATCGTAATCTGCATTTGAACTTCCATAAATCCATCTCTATCTCTGTCACATATTGTTTCAAACGCCTGCTTTATTTCATTATATGAAGATAAAATTTCATCAACACCCATGGTAGTAAATGGTTGCAATTCAGCACATAATGAAGGATTTAGCTCTATAGCTTTTTGGCAAAATTCAGAAATATTATTAAAACGTTTGCTTCCCTTATTTATTGTAGTCCATTGTGAAATACCTACAGCCATCTCATTACCTGATGTAAATCCTACTGCTTCTGGTCCATTTCCATCCCCATCTGATGGACCAGATTCATAAGGAATCCAATAAAAATATGCCCAATCTGTATCTAAGTTAGTTCCAGCTAATAAGATATATGACTCTACATCCTCAACCATAGAATTTTCTCTGTTTATAAAGTACAAAGCTATATCAGAATTTGTTGTAGTTCCAATTACAGTTCCTTCTTTAATATATCTTTTTCCTCCACGTTCTATATATGCTGGTGCATCAACTCTTTCTTGTTCTTCTTCTCTCCATTCATCCATTTCATCAGATGTATATCCATATTTTATAAAGTATGAATCAGAATGTTCAACTTCTCTATACTCAGATGTTGAAGAAGAATTTATATCTAATTTTTGGAATCCTTTTATATACATTATATAACCTGTACATACATCTTCATATTTATTATAGAAGCATTCATATTCACTTATTGCAGTATTATCCAATACTTTTATTTTTATATAGTCAGGACCTTCCTCCAATATTTCTCCTGTTACTGGTGAAACAACATTTAATCCACTTTCAAAACCATCCACTAGAGTTGTAGTTGGATCTGTCATTTCATTTTCTTCACCGTCTCCATCGTCAGGTTGATCCGGTGTAATTGGAAGAGCTGAAGCAGTAGAATTTGGATCAAAATTTGGTGTATAATAAGAACTATTTTGTTCACTTTCTGTTCTTTCTGTTCCATCTGCATCTAAACCTGCTTTTATATTATCTGTTGAAACCTTACTTCTTATTAATGTTCCATAATCTACCTGTTGTTTTTCAAATCTATTTTGTGGCCAATATTCATTAAAATATCCACTAACAGGCCATTGGAATACATGTGTATCTTTTGTTCTAAGTTCTTCTTTTGTAAAATAACCTAAATCTACAAATAAATTTTTTAAATCTCTTAATATATATTCTGCATCTTCTGTTTTAGTATTTTCCAAAATAGAAAATGCATTTAAAGCATTAGATCTAACATCTACTTCTTTAAAATAATCTGTACCATTTTCTGCTTCTTTTGCCTCTACTGCAGCCTCAGCTGCTGCTACTGCAGTGTCGTCATCTTGTACAATATCCCAACTGTCTGAATATGCTCTATCATATATTTCTCTTAACTCATCTATAGCCTGAGCAGTTTCAACACTACCATCATATACAAAATATTTAGCTGGTTTATCAGCTGTTCCGACGAATAATTCTTTTGTATGAGGATTAACCTGTCCTCTTACAGCGTCTTGTACCTGAGTTAATTGTGTTGCTGTTTCTATTACATAGAATGAACCCTTATCATTTGGTGCCATTGATTCATCATCAGATCCTGCTGTTGGTTCAAATAAATTTGTACTTTCTGCTGAACTTTCATTATGTGTATATACATTATCAAATCCTGGATTTTCACTTTCTACATATTCTCTTTCTCCATCTGGATAATATATGCTTTCTCCATATTGTTTTCCAATTGAATCTATAGAGAAATAAATATTTCTATACCAGTGCTCTGTAACACTCACAATATATGGTTGCATTTTAGTAACTTCAAGACCTTGCTCATTACTTCTATCTCCATCATTATAATATAATGCTCTAGTTACAGATTCATATGAAAGTCCTAATTTATCCAATTCTGTTTCAAATTCATTTGCTAAATCATCTCCAGATACACTATAGATTAAATCCATGTCCATCTGCATTGTTTGATATAACTCTTGGAATTTTTCTTTCAAGAAATTATAAGCCTCTTCTTTTGCCTCTTCATTTGCAGAAAATTCTGCTGCACTTTTTAAATCATATTCATTACAAAGTTCTACAAGCTTTTGATTATATTCTGCAAATATTCCTGAATTTTCTTGTTCTGGTACATGTGCTACTCCATCAGCATCAAAATATACTCCACCTACATAAAGTCCTATTTTATGAGTATAATCCTCTTCAGTAAATGTTAATGTATTTCCAGCTGCTTCTGCATCTTCTTTTGCTTGCTCTATAGCAGTGTCCATAGTTTGTCCAAGTTGAGATATCGCATACGTATATACCGCATTTTCACCAAATCCACTAACAGCATCTGTTCCACTTAAATCTGTTGTTAAAATTTCACTCATTTTTACTTCCCAAAATTTATGGTCAGAAAAGCTACTATATGAACTCGATAATAATCTATTCAAATTTTGCTCGCACGCCTGCAAAGTTCCTGCTATTCCACCTTGTTGATGATCATCTATAAAATCTTTTATTAATCTAAAATCTTCTGTTGTAAATTCCGTTTTTCCATCAAGACTTGCTACTTCATCACTAATGCCAGCAAAATTTGTAGTAACATCTGTTGTTAATACATATTTAAATATAACTCTTACTGTCATTTGTTCTTGTCCAATATTTATTAAAGTATTTTCTTGTTCATCCATTAATACTCTATATGCTAAATCTGGAGCCATTGTTGCTAAATGTAATGTTATAGAAAGTGGCAATGGTTTTCCATATCTTGCAGACCAGCCCTGCATATTATATGTATATGTAGTATATACTGGTACTAAAAAATTCCAATGATCTACAGTTTTAAACGTCAGAGTTTTACTTTCCATATCTACTTCTATATCATTTAAAAATGCATACCAATCTTCTCCATTTAATAAACTATTATCAAAATTCAACATCCCAAAATGTACTTCTTGATCTCCAGAGTCTCTATCTACTTCTGCACCAAAAAATTTAGTTATACCCCTACCCAGATTTCTAAAAAAATTAGATATTCTGGCATGCCATTTTTCTCTTGGTTTATATGTATTATAATCAGCTAGTAAATATGCACTTAAATATTTACTATCTATTTCCAAAGTTGCATCATCTTCAGCTGTTGTAGTTGTTACATACTCACCATCTTCGTTTTGATATTGTCCAAAACCATATTCATAAGGTGGATATCCCATATTCTCTAGATATTGAGCCAATTCCAACTGAGATTCATCACTTATATATACAGAGTTATCTCCACCAAACCATCTCTGAAATTCTGAAAGTACAGTACTTGCAATTTGCGATATTTTATCATTTAATAATCCTGGCATCTCTAGGAAAAATCCAATAAATCCAATAATAAGTATTATTAAAATTACAATTGTTATAACTCCTATCGCTAATGATCCTAATAAGCCAAATGTTTTTAAACTTTTTATTAATTTAGCTATTCTTCCAGTTTTTTTAGCGGCTCCAGCAGCACGTCCTGCTGTATTTGATGAAGCCTCTGTTGGCATTAAATCATTTTGATTATCATCCAATATCTTCTCACCACCTTTAGTCTTGTACATTAAAGTTTATTTGTAATGCATATTTTCTAATAGCATTCTCCAGTTCTTCATCTGCAGTATCTTTATTTCCAGAATATGATTCTAAAACTCTTACATCATTAAATCTTAAATATTTAGGTGCCACACCATCATCACAGTATTTTGTAAATATAAAATTATATACCTTAGTTTCACCAGGTTGTAGAACTACTTTTGATGTAGACACATTATATTCTGTTCTATCCTGAGTTCCTAAATTTAGTGTAATTTCATTAGTAAAATATCCATCTGCAATAACTAGTGGATGTTCAGTTTTATTTCTTATTCTAACATGATATACTTCTCTTTCATAATAAACATTTTTTGTATCTATTTGAACTTTTAAATTTTCATCTTCAGCAAATACTCCTAAATTGTCCTGTCTTATAAATCCTCCTATAGAAAACTTAAGATTATTACCATCCTCTGTAAATACAAATTTTTCCTCCACAAATACATAATTTGAATTTGTCATTCCTGTAGCCATAAAATCATCCATTATATTTACATTATAAATATATTGTTTACCCACATTAGAAAAATTCTGTATACTATAAATTTTCTTTGTATTAAATCTTGAATCTACATATTCTTTAAATTCTGACATTTCTTGGAATAATGCCTCTTTGCACTCATCAGTAATCATATTATAAGCACTATCATAATCTTTATTATTACAATATTGAACAAATTGATCTATAGTATCTTTTATCTGATCTTGCCATTTTGTAGGAACTTCACTGTTATCCATTACTGCTACATTTGGTTCATAAGTCGTTTTTGGAATATCTTGTTCTGGTAAATTTTTTAATACATAATTTACAACTACTATAATAGTAAATGCTATAACAGCAAATATAATTATTTTTTTATGTCTTCTAAAAAAACGTCTTATCTTTACTCTTGTATCAATAAAGCTCATATTTCTTCCTTTCATCAATTATTAACTTTATTAATTAGTTGATGGATTTATATTTCCATCTTGTATATCTTTAATCGTTGCTTCTAAAACAGGTTTCATCTTAGTATTAGAAATACCAACCTTTTTATAAGCATCTTTCATTTTGTATATACTTTGAGCAAAAGTTCTTTCTGAATCTGTAGAATAATCACTTGCTCTATATTGTTTATTACTTAATACTTTTCCTATAATAGTATTAGCTTTTTGTCTTGTTCGTGTATCAGTTGGATCTAAGCCTCTAGCTTGAACCCAATCGTAAAAAGCTGTTGCCATCTCTTCTTGAGGTTGTTGAACAATTTGTTCATTCTGTGCCATCTGAGCAGAATCTCTAGCAGCTTGTTTATCTGCTGCATTATGCCATGCATTACCAGAAATATTTCCAACGGCTGTACCAAGTGCTCCACCTATTGCACCACCCTTTACAGGGTCTTTAGCAGCACCCATACCCATAGCAGCTCCAGCAATACCTACAGCCAACTTTGCATTTAATCCCAACAATTTTCCTGCTTTAGTATTTGCTAATCTTTTAGCTGGTGCTGTAACTTTATTAGCTGCATCTTTAGTTGCAGTTACACCTGTTTTAACGGCATCTCCAACTTTTCTAGCTGCAGAAACAGGTGCTTGTAATACTCCATAATCTCTTTTTACTTTTGGGATTCTAGATGTCTGAGTACCTTCAACAGGTCCAGCTGCTTTAGCTCCATCAGAAGATCCTCCACCAGAAGATCCTCCGCCACCAGAAGATCCTCCACTCTTTTTACCAATTTTTCCTAAAGCATTACTTACAGTACTTGCAACAGCTAATGTTGTAAATGCACTTCCTAAATTATGAGCATGTTCAAAACTAAATATAGCTCTTACTATATCTTCTGCTTGATGAATAAATAAAATCATTACTATACCTAATATTGCTGATCCCATAGTAAGGTTTGTCATTAAATCCCATGCAGTTATTGCAAACACTAAATAAATTAAACATTGGAAGGGTTGTATTAGAATTGTATAAACAAATTCTTTTATCCATTTATCTAGTGCTTGAGATTTATTATCTCCCATCTTGTCTATTGAATAAGTTACAGTTACAATTGGAGAAATTATTATTAGAAACGCCACTGTAAGCATACGTTTTATATAGAATATTAAGAAAGATATTGTAACTCCAACTAAAATACAAAATACAAGTGCTGATCCCATACCTTTTGAAAATCCTATAGAAAAAGCTCCATTTCTAAAATAGTCTATTATACTAGCAGAATCTACACTACTTGCAGATTGTCTCGCACCATCCATAATAGATACTAGTGCATTATTACAGTTGATCGTAAATATAATTATATATTGCAATAAAAATACTAAAATAAAACTTACAACCCAATCTTTCAGCATTGCTTTATATTTTGCTTCTTCTGATGCAACTGTAGATATTGCCATCCTAATACCAACATATATCAAAATTACAAGTAAAATTGCTATTGCCAAATTTCTTAGTGCATAATACCAAACAGCTATATTTTCTCTAATTGTTAATATATTTCCTGTTACGCTAAAATCAAAGAAATTAATATCTGTAATTGGAATTTGATTAAATAAAATATCTTCTGGTCCGGATATCTATATCAAAGTTTCCTCCTGCCGCACTAGCAATTCCTCCAACAATAGATCTAACAATCTCCCCAAATACTACCAGCAATATCCTTAATGGATATGTTAAAATTCCTACAACACCATCTGCAATTCCACCAATACCACTATCTGAACTATCCATAATAGCTTGTTCCTGATCTTGTTGAGGTGTTGCAAAAATCTCATATGTCATATTGGGTATTATAAAATTTAAGAGTAGTATCATGCATAAAGTTATACTAATACTTTTTACAATTTTTCCTTTCATAGTATTCCCCTTCCTAAATACCTATTGATTTTCAATATAATTTAAACTCTTCAAAACTTGTTTCAAATTACTTTCTCCAGTTTTTGAATTTCTGTATAAATAACTATTTTTGCTTTTACCTTTACCATAATTTATACCAAAATTTCTGTCTTCTCTTTGAAGCTTTTTCATATTAGAAACTAGATTTTGCATTTCGTCAGAAACTCTTTCTGATGCGTCATGACTATCTAAAGTATCCTCTAATATATTTTTTAATCTATCTTTGTCTAGTTTTCCATCTTTATTTTGTTTGTCAAAACTTGTATTAACATCTGTTTTTATTTTTTGGATGACATCTTCTACTTGATTTTCAGAAAGACTTGCATTATTTGTTGATATATTACTTCTAAAATAATCATGCATATTATCCAATACTTTACTTACATCTTCTCTTCCAAAGGTTACCTTCTTTTCATCTTTAGAGAATTGATCTACTTTATCTGATACTCTAAATATTTTATCTACTGATTGCTCTACTTCCTTTTTAAATTTACTATCTGCTATCGCTTCAACAAATTTTTCATGTTTTTGTCTTGCAGGTGCTTCTGCATTATTTTCATTTATCATTCTTTGAGCAACTCTTTGTCTAGTAGCATCATATGTATTTATAATTCTTTCTTCTAATTCTCTTGCATTTTTTATTCTCTTCATCTTAGAAGGTGCCATTCTAATATCTTTTATTTCTTTTTCTTTTGAATTATATATTTCTTTAGGAGTACCTGTCACTACTGATACTTGTGCTCCAACAACTTCTGTAGCTTTCTTTCCTGCTCCTAAAGTTACTTTAGCTCCTGCTTTAAAAGGTGTTAACGCTACTTTTCCTACTTTTCCAGCTGTTACTGCAATTCCTTTTGAAACATATTTTACTTTTTCAGCAGAATCTCTTTGATCTAATTCTTGTTTGATTCTTACAGCTTTTCTATATGGTGCTAAAACTTTTTGTTTTGCACTTAGTTTATATTCTTTTGCCATATATTTTACTTTGCCTTTTATCGTTGGTTGTTGTTTTCTTTCTTCTCTTCTTCTTTCTTGTATTGCATTTTTAGCTATTACTTTTTCATTTCTCTTTATTGTTTTTTGATTCTTTTTCTCTATTTTTGCATTCTTCTTCTCTATTTTTGCATTTTTCTTTGCTATTTTCTTTGCTCCTCTTATATCTTTAGTCTTTCTTCTTCTTTCTACTAAATTTCCTGTTGCATCTGCTGCATTGGCAAGAGCTAAATCTTCATAACCTGTAACCATCAAAGGCACTGCTGTAGCTATTTTTCCATAATCTACTAGATTTTTTATTGGAGCTACTGCTGAACTTCCTAAAACTTTAGCACTTCTTGCAAATCTTTTACCAATCCATTCTTCTGACATTCTATTTGCTAGATCATTTGATAATTGTCTTTTCTTCTGTCCTGGTCTAAATATTCTTGATGCTACATTTCTCTTTAATTTACCTGGTCTTATTTGACCTGTAACTGCATTTACATTTTTAATTGCAATATTATCCATTCCTATAGATTTTAAATAAGCATATCTTTTTTGTCTACTAGGTGTTGCTTTAACCCCAAATAAGAAATCTCTTGCTCCTTTATATGTACCTACTGCTAATTTCTTTGCTCCTCTTGCAAATACTCCAATTGCGTATAACTTTCCAAATAATTCCTCTCTTGGATCTGAATTTAATATTGATCCCAATGTACTGTGTCCGCTTCCTATCATTCCAAATATTCCAAAGAATATATTTCCAGCTTTTGTCATAAAGTTTAGTACAATTAAAGATAACACTATTCCTCCAATTGATTGCTCTGTTAATTGTAATATAACTTGTACAAAACAAACATATATTAATGCATGTACTCCTTGAACTAATACAATTAATGTATAATCTTTCATCCATCTAGAAAAGCTCTTTGATTTTCCAGTGGTAATCTTTGAAATCGCATATACAACTCCCATCGCCGGTGCCATTACAGTCAATATTGCAACTGATAATACTCTTTTTAAATATATGTAAAAATACTTTAACATTAAAATTACTAAAGCAATATACAAAACTGTTCCAATTGCTCCAGAAGAAAGTTTTATCTCATAAGCCTTTGTTCTAACTGTCTCATACATACTAGCTTCGGCAGCTGTTCCACTTCCTCCTTGTGCTGCATCTCTCATCCATCCTACTATAGTATCATTTATGTTTAATATTAATATTAAATAATAATTAATAAAGAAAATTATTATAAATCCTACTAACCAGTTTACAAGCATCATTTTATATTCAGCTTTTTCTGATGCAACTGTAGCAATTGCCATTCTAATACCTAAGTAGATTAATATTAATAGCATAATAACTATTGCTATATTTCTTAATACATAATACCATTGTGCAATATTTGTTCTAAGTAATGAAAGTGAACCATCTGATTTTAATTGTGCACCAGCTGCAGTATCTGTAAAGAAATTTACATCCAATAAAGGAACTTGTCCAAAAATTATAGTTTCTATTGTTAGTTTATCATCACCTTCTGGTTGTAACTCAGTTGATGTAGGGGTGTAATTAGAATTATTATCTAATAATCTTTCAGATGATGTTGCCTCTGGATTCTCAGTAACTGTTGGTGTTGTTACAACTGCTTCCTCACCAGTAATATCATTAACAGCATTTGTAACAATATTTACGAGTATATTTGCAAAGCCAACTGGAACTATTCTTAAAACAGCAGTTATTAATCCTACTATGTAATCTATTAATTGTGATAATAAATTAAATAACCAACCAACCAAATCAGGTGTTGTTGTTCCACTAAATGCACCTTGTGCTAAACCCTGATAATAAAATTTATCTTCTGGATCTTCTTCTAAGTTATTATCTCTTTGAGTCTCTGTTGTAGTTGCTGGTAAAGTTCCTGTTGGAGTAACATCTACTGTACTTTTTAATCTAAAACATGCTTGGAACTCTCCTTGACCTTTGTGATCTCTAACGTTCAGTGTATTTCCACGTGTACTTCCTGAGTTTAAGAATTTAAATGTTCCATCTCCATAATTTTCTGCAATCATCTCAACATGTCCTGCTCTTGTAGTACCTCTATCTACAACTACTATATCTCCCGCTTGAGCTTCACTAAAACTTACTTCTTCCCAATATGGGCTTGCTCTTAGTCCACTTAAATTCTTTCTTGCCATTGTCTGAAAATCATAGTTTAATAAATTTATACCTAAAAAATTTTGATATGCATACAAGACTCCTGTAGTACAACAAACATGGAATATTCCTCCGGCATCAAATGCTGCCGGCACAGTATTAGTATCATATGTAGATTTATCTCCATATTGATTTATAAAAGACTCATATTGCTGTGCCACATACATTCCTGCTGCTGTACTATAGCCTTGTCCCCAAGAAGATGATGTTGCAGTAATTATTAAATAAAATATTAAGAATGAAATTATTAAATTTTTACAAATTCTTTTTATTTTTCTCATCATCTTCTCCTTTCTTTACAATTCTATTTTTACATCTTTTCCATCATATGTTATTACTTTTGTATTATAATCAAAATTTGTTACATCAAAATTATCTTTACCTTCTACAAGAGCTTTAGTAGTTCTTGTTTGAAGATTATATATATAAATACCTTGATTTCTTATACTATATATAAAATTATAATCATCATACCAATATGTTTTATCTGCAAAAATATCTTTACTTATTTCGCAATCAGGATAATTTTCATTTAATGAAACAAATCTTATATTATGTTCTTTTCCTTCATTATTAAAATCACCTAATACTAAAAATTCTATACTTTGTCCTTCATCCATTGAATATCCCGAATTTTTTGACATATTTCTTTTTATATCCTGTTCTATTATCAAACTTTCATTTTGTTTATAATATAATTGATAATAATCCTCTTTATCTTGTGCTAAATTTCCTTTATATTCACTATATATTTGAATTCCATCCAAACTATCGTTAGTATTACAAATCTTAACACCTTTTAATGGATACCAAATTTCGCATCTACTTTCATCATAATTATAATAAGAATAATCTGGCCAAATGTCTGTTAGTGTATTTACAAAATTTATAAAATCTTTTTTCTCATTATAATTTTCTAATAATTCCTCAAAGCTTGTATAATCATATTCAATTTTTGG
The DNA here is from genome assembly GCA_944392945.1 of uncultured Clostridia bacterium. Taxonomy (GTDB): domain Bacteria; phylum Bacillota; class Clostridia; order TANB77; family CAG-508; genus Merdicola. Next base: position 15,180 of record CALXYJ010000008.1, read on the forward strand.
ATAAACTGAAATTTCTGTTTCTGAAAAACAAATATATATATCTTTTGTCATATATTCAATAGTACTTTCTTGCTCTACATATCCATCTCCAAGTTTTTCTTTTATTTCATCCAAACTATCTCCAACTTTTATATCATCTATTACTGGATTTTGATATTTATCTGTAAACACTATATTAAATAATGTATTATATATTGATCTTACTCTATATCCATTATCAAAATATATATCATAATTTTCAAAAGTACTTGTTTTTGTTCCAAAACTTATATTTTTAGTATTCCAATTATTTTGTAATAATAGCGAAAGTACTTGGTTTAATTTAACATCTATCTCTGGCAATTCCAAATTATTTTCTTTATTTCTATCAGAAACTAGCTTATTAAAATATTCTGAAGATTCTGTTCCATTTATTGTAACTTTATTTACTGTTTCTCCATAACAATTAACCGCGATAGTTAACTCTTTTGATTCATCTATTAATCTAAAATTCTGATATTTTAAATAATTTGCAATTCCAGTTATAACTACATCATAATATGGTTTTTGAGATCTTTCATCTTGATATGGGCTATATTTAAATTCCAAATATATATCTATTGCATATCCTGCTTCACTAGATTCTCTAGATGAAATAAATCTACAATCACATCTTTCTACCATTTCTTGCAGTGATGTAATTTTTCCATCATTTTTTTCATCCACACTTCTTTTTACAGAAAGTGCTATACATAATATTATTAACAATATTAATGCTATACTTGTTATAAGTATAATCTTTCGCTTTTTAGATAATTTTTTTCTTTTCTTTTTCATATAATCACTCCTATGTAAGCTCTATCTATGATGTAATTTTATTGAGCCTAATGAATTCATTATATGTGGTCTATTTCTAAGTCCAAATACATTTTTAACAACTTTCTCTGCTCTTGAAAGACCTGCAAAGAATAATATTGCTAAAACTGGTGCAACTTCAATTATTGCTCCTGCAGATACAATAATTACAGAATATATAATCGCATGTATTGGTTGAATAAATATGTTAACCATAATATCACTAAACCATTTTTTAAAAGCTTGTGCTTCACCATCAGAAATAGAATCAATTGCATATGTTGCTGAAACCAGAGGTGATATAATTATCATAAATCCCATAACTAAAACCCTTTTAAAATATATTAAAAAGAATTTTAATTGATAATATATTATCATAAAATACAATACAGAAATTGCTACATAATTCCATCCTTTAAATGATTTTAGCTTATAAACTACAGAATCGGCATCACTACTTGCTGTATCCATAGTTCCACCATTTCCATATAATATTGCTAATTCTAAATTATCACTTGACTGTGGTAATATTTCTAATAAAGCATTAGATAAATTAATACCTATTATTAAAATCCAATTCATAACAAAAATTAAGCAAAATCCCAATACCCAATTTATTAACATCTTTTTATATTTAGCTTTATCTTCTGCAAGTGTTGAAATTGCCATTCTAATTCCAACATATACTAAAATTAATAAAGAAATTACAATTGCTAAATTTCTAACACCACTATACCAAATAGCTACATTTGTTCTTATATCCTTTCCTGTTTGCGACCTTGCAGTACTAGGATCTGAGAAAAAATCAATACTAAATAAATCATATTTATTATAAACTAAATCATAAATAGAAAATTCAATTGTATTTTGTCCGGGAGATTGCTCTGTATTAACAATAGTATTTAAAATAATACTTATAATAGTTGGAATATTATTAAGAAGCTTTGCTAATGCTGAAGCCGTTGCACCACCAAAACTTGGGGTGTTCTCTAACTTTTTAGTTTGTGATCCTCCTTCTGGATGTGCTGTTGCCTCACCATCATATAGCATATCATCAATAGTGTCTTCTGAAGTACCATTCATAACTTCTCCAAAACTTTCGGATCTACTCTCACTAGCATTTACAAAGCTATTTGGTAATATTAAATTAAATATACTTAAAATTATAAGTATTGAAAGTATTAATTTTTTTACCATTTATTCTCCCTCTTAATAATATCCATCATTGCTTATTATTTTTGTTTTTGCTTTTCTCTTTGTTTTTGTTCCTGTATTGTTTTTAATTTATTAACATTTGTTTCTACAAATTCAAATTCTTTCTTTGTTGGTCTAATTGCTATAATAGCTGTATCAGAACCTACTTTTAATAAACCTTCACCTCTACTACATGTAGTTAAAAATGCAGCCTCACCTTCACTTAATTTAAATACTTCTTTAATGTAAGGAATCTCTGACTTATCTTGTGCTAAGAATAATTTTGTGTCTGAAGATGTTAAAACAGCTTGTGCTTCTGGTTTTTCATAGAAATCTTGGAATTTCTGTGAAATTACTGCAAGAGATACATTTCTTTTTCTAGCACGTCTTGCCATTGTATTTAAGAAATCGACTGCCTCTGGATATGGAAGTAACATCCATGCTTCATCTATAAGTACTCTTTTCTTTGCTGCTTTTTCTTTATCTTCACTATTTTTCTTAACATATTTTTCCCATATCCATGAAAGTAAAATTTGTTGTGCAAGTGGTCTTGCAAATCTTTCTTCCAACTGTGAAATATCCAAATTTATAAATGGTGTTCCATCTAATAATTCAAATGTTGATTGTCCATCAAAATAAGCCATTTGACCATTATATTCTCTAACATATTGCCTCATAACCTTTGATAAATAACTATAGTGGAATCTATAATCTGGATTTTCATTTTCCATACCTTTTCTTAGTACTCTTTTATACCAAGAACCAATTGTAGGCATTTCTTTCTTTACTCTTCCTATATAATTTTTAGAAAATCTTTTAGATTGATCATTATCTTCAAATATACTATTAACATCATCTGTAATTCCTCTAGCTTCATACTCTTCTGCTACAGATTCTGCAATAATTTGTTTTGTAAGCTCATTTACTTCTTCACTTCTTGTACTACCTCTAGCCATTGTAAGTAGAGCTTGTGTTACATCCTCTACTTTATTTTCTATATTTAAAACAGCTCTTTCTCTTCCTGTTATCTCATCTTTAATTATTTCTGGCTCAACATCAAAGAAATTTATAATAGTATTAGAATTAGGACTTATTGTTACATTAACACCTCCAAGTGCATCTGCAACAACTCCATACTCACCTTCTGCATCTAGTGCCAAGCTTTCTATTCCCATTAGAACAGATGATCTTGAAGTAATCGTTTTTATCGTAACACCTTTACCAGCACCAGATTTACCAAATATAACCATATTATAATTTGAAAGTGTTGAACTAAAGTTATCAAATAATATTGGTAAACCTGTTTGTTTATCAAATCCAATTGGAATACCATTTTCATGTCCAACTTCTGAAGAAAAGAATGGAAATACTGTAGCCATTGAATTTCTATCAAAAGAATGTGACTTTTTTAATAAATTATCATTAAATGGTAAATTTGTTCTAAATGCTTCTTCTTGTATTGCCCATGCTGGTTTTATATCTATTAATGTTTTAGCCATTTCAGAAGCTAATAATTCTGTTTCTTTTTCTAGATCTTCTAAACTATATGCAAATAATGTACATACAATTGTAGATTCATATAATTTATTAAATCCACTTGCTATCTGGTCTCTTAAATCTTCAGCTTCCATTCTCTTTTGAGCAAGTATTCTTTCACGGTTTATATCTCCTCTATCTATAGCAACAAGTCTTTCTGCTTCTAGTTCATTAATAGTTCTATTTAAGTCTGTTTGTGATGAACTCTCACTTACTGGTGATATAAACACAGAAGTATTTAAATCTCCAAATGTATACATACTTCTTAAAAATTCTGGGAATGTACACATTCTAGGTATATTAGAGACTATCATGCTTCTTGCATATCTAGATTTTGTAGAAACTATTTCTACATGATTTATATTAGAAAAATCTAATCCCGCTGGTGAAATTAAATCTTTTAAAGTTTTAGCATTTTTTTCAAGAACTCCTTTATATTGTTGTTCTTGTTTTACCTCTTTTTCTTCTTTATTATCTTTTTTCATCCAAAGACTTCCTCCTTATTCATTCTATCTTTCGTTAATTTTCGCTCTTCTTTGGTCTTCCTCTTCCAGTAGTTTTCTTTTTTTCCTCTTGCTGTTCTTCTTTTGCTTCATCACTTGTTTTTTGTTCTATAATCTTTTTAGTTTCAGTATATAAATCTGGACTTAATTGATTTTTATATTCCTCTATTATCTCAAGTGTTCTTTCTCTTAACTCATGATTTAATTTTTCTTTATCCTTTAATATATTATCTGCTTCTATTAAACTATCTGAAGCTAAATCTACAGACATATCCTCTAACTTAGCATCTATTCTTTCTTTACGTTTTTGTAACACATCTTTTGCTGTAGAATATAATGAATCGTATTGTGCATCTAGGGCTCTGTCTAATTGATAGATTTGTTCTTCATCTCTGTTATAAGCAATATATAATAATTCACTTAGTTCTTCTGAGTCTAATATTCTTCCAGATACTTGTGCTCCTGCTAAACTTCTGATTAAAGTTTGAGCTCTAGTATATAATTCCGTAAATACCATATTAATAATCTCATCTTTAGAATAATTAGAAACATTTCCTAATTCATTTCTGTAATATGATACAACTACATATGTTTTTTGTTGTAAAACATTTTGGTTTAAGTTCATTCTTCCTATATAATTTGAAATGTCTTGACCATATTCAAGTACATTTTCTTTTCTTCTTATTTCAAAATTTACTCTATCTAATTCTTGTTGATTATTAGATTGTTCCAGTTCTTTCTTTCTTTTTTGTAATTCTTTTATTTCTTCAGCAATTACATTAACCTTTTCCTTATAACCATCTATTGTTTTTCTTAAGTTTAAACTCCTTGTTTGTACATATAATTGTATTGGAAATCTAATTGTATTTAAGAATTCTACAAACCCATTTTCTACAGATTCTTTTTCCTCTTCTGATAATAAATCATAATTTATTCCTTTACATTGAATTACCATTATATATTGTTGTCTATTTTTTCTTATTATCATATCATCTTTAATCTCATCAAAATCTAAGATTTTATCAGTAGTTTCTCTTGGTATTCCATTAAATTCTTTAGTATTTTTAACTTGTTTACCTGTTTCAGTTTCTTGCTGTTTTAGTTTATTTTTATAAACAAAAAAATAATATGCTACAACTAAAGCAACAATAATTACTACTAATACTACCAATACTATATTCAATCCAATTATTATGTTCATATTATTTTTCCTCCTTTGTATCTTCTTCTATCTCTTCATCTTTTGTGTCAGCATATGAATAAATACGTCTTTTTGCTTTAAATTTAATATATCTATTTATAATTTCATCCAAAGATTCTCCACCGACTTTTTTAGTTACAGCGATTCCAGAAATTGTTGGTATTTTTATTGCACCATACATCCAGCCTAAAACTCCAAATATTCCCATTATAATAACTCCAACTGCTGTATATCCTAATATCATTCCAAATATAAAAAAGAAAATTGAACCTATTAAAGCTCCTACTCCCGTAGTTATTAGTGACTTAGCAGTAAAAATATACAAAATTCTTGACTCACCCTTATAATTTCTTGGAACATAGTATGTACCCATCACTTACCTCCTATTTGTAGAAATATTTTAAATATTACTCATTAAATTATATATTATTGCCCATATTGCCTGTGCTCCAAATACTACAATAATTGAAACAACAAGACCTACTAATTGTTTTTTTAACTTTGCCTTCGTCTCTGCACTAGAGCCTCCTACTGTTGCATATTTCAAACCAAGTATACATGTAACTACTACTAATACTCCAGAAGCAACCGCTACCAAAATTTGTGCAATCGGTAAAATATTTTCCCTAACTGTATCATTATTTATTACTGTCGTGGCTTGTCCTCTTTGTTCAAAATTTTGTAAATCTTGTTTCATTTGATCCCATGTTTTTACACTTGTTGCAAATGTAGTCGTTGGTATGCATATAGTAGCTAGCAATAACATAAATATTGTTATAATCAATATTCTTTTACTCACTTCTCTCCACACCCTCTTTTTAATATTATCCTTATATTAAATTATACTTTATTTGACAATTATTTGCAAGAAATAACGCTAAATGTATTCATTTTGTAAACATTTTTTTGACAATATTTTCTCAACATTTTTGACAATATTTTGTAACATTTCCTTAATGTAACTTTTTAATATAAAAACCGAAAAAATTATTTTGTAATACATATGTAATTATCCTATATTTTTTCATCATAGAACACATTTAAATATTTTTTAGAAATAACAAAAAAGAGCTATATTATATATAACTCTTTTCTTTTGATTATATTTTCTTTATTTTACATATCCATAGCAAAACTTATTACAATTGCGACTAAATTAGCTGCCGCAAAGAATATTATTACACCAATTACATATGGCACTGCAGCTTGTTTTATAGTTGCTTTTTCGTCTGGGCTAGAAATCATATACTTAATTCCTAATATTATTAAAGCTACTAAAGCTACAGATGTTCCAATTATCTGTACTATTTGTATTGCCATACCTGCTTTATTTCTTAAATCTGATACCCCTGTAGTTAAATAGATGTCTCTATAACTATTTGTATCTATTGAACCGGCATAGGCAAAATTTGCAATTGATAAAATTGAAATTAGTAAAATTAAAAATAATAATATTTTTTTCATACTATCATCACCACTCTACTATGGAGCTGTAATACCATTTGTAAAGCTTCTTAATATTCCTAATAAAGCTGATGCTGCAAATAATACTATAGCACCTACAATATATACAACTGCATGTTTTTTAATTTCTGCTTTATCATTTGGTGCAGCTGATATGTATTTTATCGCTAAAACTATAAGCATTATAACTGCTACAGATGTACCAATTACTTGTGCTACCATAAGTATCATACCACCAATATTTCCTAATGCACCATCTGCACCTGTTGAAACTGCTGAAGGTATACTATATCCATTTGCATATACACCATTAGCTAATACAGATAAAGATAGTATAACACTCATTAATACTGCTACAAAAGTCATTATTTTAGCCATCTTCTTTGATATCTTCATTATTTCTTCCTCCTCTTATTTTATATAATAATACCAATACATACTTTAATTATACACCATTTATTTGCTGTTTGCAATATTTTTTATGTTTTTACGTAAAATGTAAACATCTTGTAATATTTAGGCATTTTTAGCATTTATTAGTTTTTCGTTATAATATCTTGCAATTAGAATATCTAATTCTACACTTATCTTATAAATTATACTATAATCTAAATTTTTCTCTATACTTTTATTTAATTTATCCCTCATTTTGCAAATTTCTTCATTTAACATTTAAATCACTCCTTTTTGTTTTTTCTTTTGTATAATTTTATGCTACCATATTTTTACAACACTTTCAATCAAATATTCCTAATTTTATGCTTTTTTTAGAAGTTTCGTATGACTATTATTGGGCTTTTTTTGCAAAATAAAAAAAGAAGATACAAAATTCTTCTTTTTCTATTATTTTACTATTAATTATTCTTTTGGCTTACTACTGATAAAATCATTCTTTCTTCATCAAATTTATCTCTTAATATTGTATTAACATCTTCTATCGTTATTTCTTTCCATTTTTCCACATAATCAAAAGTAATAATATTATTTAAATAATCCCTCATGAATATTCTGGCTATCTGTGGTGCACTATTATAGGAAGTGACCAATCTACCATAAATTTTATTTTTAGTTCTAATAAAAGTTTTCTCGTCTATACCTGTTTTAATTATTTGTTTTACTTCCTCTTTAAATCTTTTAAAAACCTCTTTAGGATTTTTTGATGAAGCAAAAATTGTCATATGTGAATAAATATCTGAATATTCATATTCTAATCCAGGTTCCGAAATTAATAAGCCCTCTTCATATAATTCCTTAAATAACTTAGAATTCTCATCAAAAATGCAATTAAGAATTATATTTAGTATTAGCTCTTTTTTTACAATATCTGTAGTCTCAACATTATCTTTAATTCCAATTACAAATGCCGGAATACTAACTTCCATTTTTTCTTCAATTTCCTTTTTACAGATTTCTGGTTTTTCTTCCGGATAAATTCTATTTATCTTATCCTGGCTTTGGTATTCCTTCATATTTTTCTTTACAAAATTTATTATATGATCAGGCTCAAAATCACCACATACGGCTAAAATCATATTAGAAGGATGATAAAAAGTGTTATAGCAATCATATAAGATATCTTTATTAATTTTTCTTATTGACTCTACAGTCCCCGCAACATCTATTCTTACTGGGCATACATTATACATGCATTTTAGAGCATTTAAAAATACTTTAGATATTGGATCATCATCATACATTTTTATCTCTTGCTCTATTATTCCTTTTTCTTTTTCTACATTTTGATCCGTATAATATGGATGATAAACATAGTTTAACAATTCTTTAAATGCAGGTTCAAAATTTTCTATGGTTTCAAAATAATATGCAGTATGATCATTTGTGGTATATGCATTTGCTTCCACTCCAAAAGCAGTTAAGGTATCTAAACTGTTAGTTCCATCTTCTTGTTCAAACATTTTGTGTTCTAAAAAATGTGCAACACCATCAGGTATCTTTTCTTCTTTTTTAGTTTTAGGATTTATAAAATGATTATCTATTGATCCAAACTTTGTACCTATAATTGCCATTTTCTTATTTGTATCTTTCTTAGGAATGATAATTACTTTTAAACCACTTTCTAATTCTTCAAAATACGCCTTTTCTTTTACTGTTTTATTTTCTATAATTTTCATCCTATCCTCCTAATTTCTTAAAAAATAAATAGTATTAATATTTATATTATTAGCAACATTAATTATTTCTTCTTTTGTTACTTTATTTATGTGATCCTTATAAGCCTCTATTGTTGTCTTCTTATCTGATAATTCCTGCCCATAATAATAAGATATATCTAAATCTTGTTCTTCAGGAATATCATTGATTGTAGCAATTAATGTCCTTTTTGCCTGATTCATTTCATTTTCTGTAAATTCACCATTTTTCATACTTTGTAATTGTTCTTTTATAATCTCTAAAGCTTTTTCATAATTATCTATTTCTATTCCAGCTCTAATAAAAATATTAGACTTTAATTTCATGTAATTTGAAGATACTGTATATGCTAGGCTTGCTTTTTCTCTTACATTTTGAAATAGTTTAGAATTAGCACTACCACCTAATATAGTATTATATACTTGAGCTGAATATTTACTATTATCATCATTTAGTTTTAGATCCATTCCAATTACGATCTTTCCTTGAGATATATCCATTTTTTCTTCTACTAATTTTTCTGTATTTTCGTTACTATAAGATCCATGTTTTACATAATCTGCTTCTCTTGCATTTAGTTTTTCTATAATCTCATTTGATTTTAATGATTCTACTATATTTTGATTATTTCCTGATATGAATATATCTATCTTACACTTAGATATTAAGTCTTTATAATATTCATACAAATTCTTGGCTGTTATTTCTTTTATTTTTTCGACATACCCATATCTATATATACCATATGGTTTTCCTTCATACATTTCTTCTATGCACCTATTTAAAGCATATACAGCCTTATTATCTATTTTTGAATTTATTATTTGTTCTAAATTTCCTTTTTCTTGTTCTAAATATTCCTCATTAAATTCTTCGTTTTCAATATTTGGTGCAAATACAAGTTCTAATAAAAGTTCTAAACTTTTTTCTAGCAATTCTTCTTTTACCGGTAAATATTCTTCATTTAAACTTTCCAAATAAAATTTTAACACATGGTTATCTCCAGACTTTTCTACTCCTGAATCAAATTCTGCTCCATATAATTCTGCAAGTTTACTTGTTATTTCTTCCCTTGTCTTTAAGCTTTTACTTCCTCTTTTTAACATTAAAGCAATTAAAGTATCTTTAGTCGCATTTTCATAGGTAATTGGAAATGTTAAAAATACAGAGCAAAGATTTGTTTTAAATTTATTAGTATTAATACTATGAAGAGTAATACCATTTTTTATATCTATTTTATTATATGACATACGTTTTCTCCTTTTTTATTATATTTTTTACTGTTTTTATTTTTTTATTCTATATAATAAATATCAAAACCTTCAATTTCTCCAGTTTTTTCATAATTTTCTTTAATATAATCTTTTATTTTGGTTGATTCTTGCGTGGTAATATCATCATACTTCGTTAAAATATATGTGTTTTTTAATTCTTTTATTTTATTTAGAACTCTTTCTTCACCATTATATCCCCAATTCCCAATAAATGGTAAATCAAAATCTTGATAGTTTCCCTTTAAAATTAATTGATATATAGTTGAATCTGCTGAAAAAATTACTACATCTTTGTTGTCTTTTTCTTTATCTTTAACAAAATTTACTATATTTTTTATTCTAGTTTCCCATTCATCTGATACAGATAATCCATAATATGGATCGTTAAAGTTAAATTTATATTCATCACTTGTAATCATTAATACATATCTGCAAATATAAAAAATATTTAAAGCTAAAATAATTGACATATATATTATAACAATTACTTTAACAATAACTTTACTAAATACTTCTGGAAATCTAATTATAAATTGTTCTGCTATATACATACAATAAACTATTGATATTAATACTGCTAAATCCACATGATAATAATTAAATATAGGATATCCAATAAGCAAGCTAGGAATCATAAAACTAAAGAAAAAGTATGATGTTTTCATAATTTTATTTTCATTTGATATATGACATACTTTCTTTACAATTACTAATCCCAATATAGCTAAAACTGGAATAACATATGGTAAAAGTGTAATCCATGATGCTGATATATGATATGTAAACTCTCCAAGTCCTAAAAAGCAATAATTAATAAAATCTATAAATTGTCCTTGTATAGCTAGTGCAATACACCAAGTAGCAGTAATTAAAGCAAATCCAAAATATGTTGCAAATAGTTTTTTTAACATTTGCTTTTTATCTTTTTTGTAATTATAAATTGTAAATATTGTTAAAGCCATTAAATAATAAATTCCGATATTTTGCTTAGAGGCAAATACTAATGCAGATACTATACTTTGTTCAAGGACTTTTACTTCAAATTTATCTTTTTTTATTATTAAATTCATACCAACTAGCCAAAACAAAATTGCAATAATATTGTAGCTTGCCCCATTTATGTATAATATCTTTGAAAATGGAATTATAAATAAAAAGATATAGATTACTCCTCTAATAGTTGGAATCTTTAATTTTTTAAGTAGATTTAATATTAGTAAAAAAACTGTTTCAAATATAAATATTCCGAATAATTTATATATAAAAAAATTAGTTCCAAATAAGCTTAAGAAAATATTGCCCAAATAAAAAAATAATGGAGTTGTTATTACATTATTTTCTGAATATAAGTTAATTCCATTATGTAATTTAAATATATTACAAAATGTAAATACTTCATCTGATGCTGATGTTAATTGATTAAATATAATTTCTACTCCGGCAAAGCCTAAAAATATAATTATTGCAGAATATATCATATTAAATCTTTTTAAATAACCAATTACTCGTTCCTTCATATATTCTCCTATTTATTTAATAATTCTTTTACACATTCACTTATTGTCTTTCCATCTGCACTAACTCCTAATTTTACTTTTGCTGATTGCATAACTTTTCCCATATCCTTTATAGAAGTAGCTCCTGTTTCTTTTATAGTTTCTTCTATTACAGGAATTATTTCTTCCTTACTTAATTGTTTTGGTAAATATTCTTCTATTATTGATATTTCTTCTTTAACTTCATTTATTAAATCTTCTCTTCCACTTTTTTCGTAATCTGGTAAAGAATCTTTTCTAGTTTTTGCTTCTTTTGCTATAATTTTCATTATTTCTTCATCATTTAACTCTACTCCACCATCTTTTTCTTTTTGTAAAATAGCTGCTCTTATCATTTGTACTACATTTTTTCTTACAATATTTTTTTCCTTCATACTATTTTTTAAATCTTCTAATAATTTTTCTTTTAACATATAAATCCCTCCACATTCAAAAAGGTTGGAATCAGATTATTCTAATTTCCAACCTTATTAATTTTATATTAAAATTTTCTTTTTCTAGCTGCCTCTGATTTTTTCTTTCTTCTAACACTAGGTTTTTCATAATGCTCTCTTTTACGAACTTCTTGGATTACTCCATTTCTTGCACATTGTCTTTTAAATCTTTTTAAAGCATCTTCTATATTTCCATCTTTTACTTTTACTTCTGATGACATTATATTCCCCTCCTTCCGGCTACTTACAACTGTGGGATAAATAAGTTTAGGGCAATATTAATTTTGATTGTTTATATTTTAACAACCCGTTTTTAATTAATAATATCACCGTAACTTTTATAGCTATTATATTATATATAAATAATACTAGCTTGTCAATATGCTAATCGGTAAATTTTACCATCTTTATTTCATGATTTTTTAGAGTTTCTTTAACATCTATAATTCTTTGATTAGATGATCCTCTAAATCTTAAAGTTTTATCCATTTTAGATTCATCAAATTTACCATCTACTATAACATCTATATTTGATATAAGTTGTTTTGTCATATTTGAAGTTTGATATTCTGGAATAATATCATCTTCAAAATCAAAACCTGTATAACACCAAATATTTTTATTTGGATATTTCTCTTTTACTTTTGTAACTAATCTGGCTAAGACTTCTTGATTCTCTGGCTCTAATGGCTCTCCTCCCAATAAACTTAGTCCTTCTACATAATCATGGTCTAAATCATTCATTATTTCGTTTACTGTATCTTCTGTAAATTCTTTCCCATATTTAAAATTCCATGCCATCTCATTAAAACATCCTTTACAATGATGTCTACATCCACTTACAAATAATGATACTCTTACTCCTTCTCCATTTGCAATATCTACTTTCTTTATATCTGCATAATGCATTTTTTTCACATCCTCATTATTTGAATTGTTTTTACTATTCTATATTCGCTAAATCGTAATGTCAAACTGTACTTCTTATGTTACTTTTATTTTTATAGGTTTATTTTTATGGTTTTTTCTAAATTTTTTACAAATTTTAGAAATACTAATATCAGCTTTTTTTGCTTAAATATAAAGCTTTTTATACAAAATAATATAATTTCTTCATATTTTATAAAAAATGCACCATATCTAGCATTTTAACACAATAGTGTTCACTAAATAAGGTGCATTTTATTTTAACCTTTATTTATTTTTTCTCTTTTGTTTCTTAATTAGGATTCCTGCATAACTTAATGTTACTGTCTCTAATCCTACCATTGCTATTAATACTATTAATAATGCTGTTGGGAATTCTCCTGTTTCTACTGTTATTATTGCTGTTGCTGTATCTGTGTTATCTTCTTCATTATTTTCTTTAAATCCTGGTACATTCTCTGTTCCTACTATACTTACTTTGTTAGTCTTCTCTCCCATGTTTTCTCCAGATGTTTCCCAGTTTAATAATACTGTATATTCTTTTGTCTCTCCTGCTTTTATCTCTGGTATTATTTTTCTTAATGTTCCATCTGCTTCTTCCCATGTTCCATCATTATTTGCTAGTTTCATTCCTTCTGGTATTTCTTCTTCTATTGTTGCTCTTCCGTCTACTTCTCCATTGTTTATTACTTTTATCTTGTATTCTATTTGTACACTTGTATCTTCTGTATTCTTTCTATAGATTTCTATTCTCTCTAGATCCCCATTTGTTGCTTCTCTTCTTTCTCCATTTACTATTATTCCTGTTATCTCTTTTTCTACCCCTATGTTAAATGGTTTTGGTTCATAGTAATATGTTAATTCTATTGTATTGTTAACGATATCGTTTCCTTGTTCGTCCTTTGTTATTTCTACTTTCATTGTTCCTTGTTCTTCTGCTGGACTTTCTACTAATGTATAATACTCAAATTCTTTCGCTGTTGTTTGATATTCATCTTCTTTATATCCATTTATTACTACTTGACTATTTTGAAGCTCTCCTGTTTCACTATTTGGCTCTTCTAATTCTTTTCCAGTTGTTCTATCTACATAGTGTACTATTACTTTTGCTGGTTGTCTGTAATAATATGTTACTACTTGTTTTTTATCTGTCATTTTTCCTTTGCTATTATTTGGTAACATATTCTTTCCATCTTCATCTTCTGTTACTAATTCATAACTTAAGAATTCTTTTGATGGTATATCATATTCATCTCCTACATGTCCATTATGTATTGTTGCTTTTTCTAGTTCTTTTCCTGTTAGGATATCTATATGATGTTCTTCTACTACTGCCTTTTTTGCATAATAGTATGTAACGGCCGTTTTATTATTTACTATGTTTCCTTCTTCATCCACTTCAACTTCTAATGTTCCTTGTGGTTCACCTTCAACTTCTACAAAGTCATATCCTTCAAATGTTTTCTGCTCAGTTGTGTATGAATCTCCTTCATGTTTTGTTTTATCCACAATTTGTTCTGCTAAAGGCTCTTTTGTTAAGATATCTACATAGTTTACTTCCAATTCTGCTTTCTTTATGTAATAGTAATTTACTGTTACTAATTCTTCTCCCATTATTCCTGTTGCATTTTCTGGAAGTTTTTCTTCTACTAAATCATATCCTGCAAATTCTTTGCTTGGTATGTCGTATTCATCTCCTACTTGTACTTCGTGTACTTCTGTATCTAATACTGCACCTGTCTTATCATCTATGTGGTTTTCTACTAATCCTGTATATACTGGCTCATAGTAGTAAATTAGTGTTTGCTCTTCTTTTGTCATTTCTATTGTTGTCTTTTCTGGACTTTCTACTAATTTGTATCCTAAGAAGTCTTTTGAATTTGTTACAAATTCATCTCCAACTAGTCCTTCTTTTACTGTTGGCTCTTCTAGGTCTTTTACTATTTCTCCTGTTTCTGGATTTCTTTCCACATATCTTACTGTTGCTTTTGTATTTTGTAGATAATAGTATGTTACTGTTATGTCTTGTAATGTCATATTTCCTGTTTTGTTACCACTATCACTAACTAAAGTATATGTTTTTCCATCTTTCTCGATTGTTTCTTTTCTGTGATCTGTATCTGTGTTGTAACTGTCATCTACATGTCCATCTATCTTTTCTTGTGCTGTTAGTACTAAGTTGTTTGAATCATCTGTATCTTCATCTTTTTCTAAGTAATTTATTATTACTTTTGCTGGTTTTAATCTGTAATAATATATTACTTCTTGTGGTTTTTCTTCATTGAATTTTTCTATCGTTCCTTCTGTCTTTCCTACTGTTGCTTCTTCTACTAGTTCATATTTTTCATTTATGTTCTTTGCTTCTTCTGTTGTATATGGTGTGCCTTCTTTTCCTTCTATTACTATATCTTGAATCTCTTGTCCTCTACTATCTGGCACCTTTGTCGTTGTTGTACTTCCATCTGTATTCATTATGTAGTAATGTACTGTTACTTTTCCATATTTGTTTGTATTTGTTACTATTTTGTCTGTAACTACATTATCATAGTATTTTAAGTCTCCCTCTGTCTTTTCTTCTTCTGTTAATGTATATACTATTTCTTGATTATTACTATCATATTTTGGTAAATTTTCGAATATATCATTCCATTTATTTGGATTAGATGGATCTTGTGTTGTTGTACTTCTTTGTGTTCCTGGTTTTGCTAATTCTAAAGCATATTCGCTTCCATCACTTCCGGTTAATTTGAATACTATGCTTGTTGGACGCTGTCCAAGTTTGTTTGAGTCATCTTCCCAAACTTTACTTACTGGTATATTTACTGTAAATCCAGTTGTTGTAGTTGCATTTGCTGTTACTTCATCACTTGTCATAACTGGTGTTTCGTATTCTATATGTCCTGTAACAACATTTTTTATACTTACTACATCTGGGCTTACATCTTTATATACTACTTTTATTGTTTTATTTACTGTTATTTCTTTTTCTTCTGTAATTTGTATATTTTCTACAGGTTCTTCCCATGTTATTGTTTGTGCTTGTGTATCATATGTTCCTCCTGCTAAATCTGATCTAGCTTCATCTATTGCATATGGTAATGTATCTATTAATTTTACTGTTGCTTTTCCACTATAATCTGTTATTTTAGCAGTGTAATTTATATTATATGTTATTTCTTGCTCTAAGCTTTCTATTGTTGTTGTTCCTGTTTTACTTATGTTTTGTTCTTCTTTTGGTTCTACATATGTATGCTCTGGTTCTTCTGGAACTTTCTTATCTTCTCCATTTTGATTGATATATGCTGTATTCTTTATCTTTGTTCCATCTATTAGTTTATTTACTCTTACTTTAAACTCTACAACTACTTCTTTGCTAATATCAACTGTTATCCTAATTCCATTTGCTAAGTCTGTATCTGTTTTACTACTATCTGCAATATTATCTATCTTTATTGAACCTTCTACAAATGTTGTTCCTGTTGGAATTGTATCCTTTACGATTACATCTCCTGCTCTTGTTCCATCATTTCTTACTTTTATTCTGTATGTTATTTCGTCTCCTTCTCTTACTTTGCTTCCACTTGATGGCTCAGCTTCTTTATGTGCTGTTATATTTGCTTTTGTTACATTTGTTGTTACTTCATTTGTTGGTTCATTATCTACTGTTGCTTGATTTTTTAATGTCTTACTGTATTCATTATTTGCCAATGTATCTACTTTTCCTGCAAATACTACATCTATACTTCCATAAGCTGGTACTTCTACTGGTATTCCATTCTTTAAGTTTTGTTCTGTGTAGACTGTATCAATGTTACCTATTTTTATTAGTGTATCTTTATCAAATGTTATTCCTGCTGGTAATGTATCTCTTACTGTTACTGTTTTTGCTAGGTTTCCATCATTTGTTATTCTTATTGTATATTTTACTTTTTCTCCCTCTATTGCTTCTGTTTTATCTACCAATTTTTCTGCTCTTATTTCTGCTTTATATATTGTACTTTCTTGACTTCCTGTCACTTCTTCGCTTATTTTCTCTGGAGTTAGTAACTTAATATTACCTTTAACATTGTTTGTTATTTTTTCTTGATTCATATCTAAGCCTACATACACAACTTTGAAATCCTTTGTAACATTTACTGTTCCATTACCTGTAAAACTATTTATGTCAGATATGTTTTCTGTCCAAGTAATAGTCTTTCCTGTAGAATCGTAAGTTCCGCCTGCTAAGTCTGATTTTCCTTCATCTATTGCATATGGCAATGTATCTATTATTGTTACCTCTGCATTTCCTATGTAATCTGTTATTTCTGTTCTATATGTTATTGAGTAGTTCATTTCTTGATTTGCTACTGTTATTCTATCTGTTCCTGTTTTATTTATTACTTGATTTGTTATGTTTGGTGTTTTTAATCTATAGTAATAAATTACTTCTGTATCTTCTGCAGATATTGTTCCTGTTGCATTTGAAGGTGTCGCTACCAATTCATAATTTTGTTTTACATTTTCTGCTGCATTTGTATTGTAGCTTTCCCCTTGTTTTCCCTCTATTAATACATCTGCAATTTCACCACCATTTATATCTGTAACTCTTGTCTGTGTACCTTCTATGTAATAATGTACTATTACTTTTCCGTATTTGCTTACATTTGTTATCGTTTTAGCTGTTTGATCTACATTACCTTTTTCATAATATTTATTATTTAAATCTGCTTCATCTATTGTATATTTTATCTCATTACCATAATTATCAAATTTTGGTAATGTAAATTCATGTTTCCACTCTGTATCTGCTGTTACTGGTGATTCTGCTACTACTTCCTCACCGTTTTTCACTTGTATTGTAATACTTCCTGGACGTTTTTTAGCTATATCATTATTGTCATCCCATATTTTTGTTACTGGAATTGTTACATTTTCTCCCGGTACTTGGAATGTGTTTACTATTGTTCTTGTTTCTTGATTTACACTTGATTTAATGTAGAATTCATTATTTAAATCTAATTCATCAACTGTATAAGCTATTTCGTCACCATTTCCATCATATTTTGGTAAGTCATTAAATGTATATACCCAATTATTGCTATTTGAACTATCTGCATTTGCTTCTGTTACTTCTTGAGTATAATTTTTTCCATTTCCTGATACCTTTAATGTAATACTTGTTGGACGTTTTCCTGATTCGTTATTATTGTCATTCCATGTTTTTGTAACTGTTACACTTACCGTTTCACCTGGTACACTAAATGTATTTGTTACTGTTTTATTTTCTTGATTTACTTCTGATGTATAGAATTTATTGTTTAAATTCTCTTCACTTAATGTATATTCGATTTCATTTCCATTTGCATCATACTTCTTTAAATTATTAAATGTATATTCCCAAGTGTTTGTAGCAGATTCTATTGCATTACTACTTGTTAAAGTTTGTCTTGCAACTTCACTTCCTGACGCACTTAAGATTAATGTAACACTTTCTGGACGTTTTTGTGCAGTATTATTATTATCATTCCATACTTTTCTTACTGTTACTGATGTTTTTTCATCTGGTACACTAAATGTATTTGTTACTGTTTTACTTTCTTGATCTATACTTGTTGAATAAAATTTACTGTTTAATTTTTCTTCACTTAATGTATATACTATTTCGTCTCCATTTGTAGCATTATATTTAGGTAAGTCTGTAAATGTATATAACCATCTATTTCCATCATTTGCATCTGCATTGTGACCACTTAATGTTACTTTATGTGCTTCACTTCCATCATTTCCTGTTAATACTAATACTACATTGTCTGGTCTTTTATTTGCTGTGTTATTATTATCATTCCATACTTTTACTACAGGAATTGATATTTTGTCTGTTGGTATTTTAAATGTATTTGTTATAGTTTTTGTATTTTGATCTATCTTGCTATTTGCACTTGTATAGTAAATACTATCTAATTCTTCACTTAATATATAGTTTATCTCATTACCTTTTGAATCATATTTTGGTAAGTCATTAAATGTATATATCCAGTTATTGTTGTTTGATGGATCTGCATTTTCTACTGTTAAATCTTGTTTATGTGCTTGACTAGCTCCAGTTAGTACCATTGTTACTTTTCCTGGTCTTTTTCCTGCAGAATTATTGTTATCATCCCATACTTTTGTCACTTTTATAGACACCTTTTCATCTGGTACTTCAAATTTATTTGTAATAGTTCTTGCATCTTGCTCTATAACAGCATTTTCCTTTGTATAGAATTTATTTCCTAAATCCTTTTCATCTATTGTGTAATTTATTTCATTACCATCAGCATTATATTTTGGAACACTAAATGTATGTTTCCATCCATCTGCTTCTGTAACTTCCTCTTCTGCTACAACTTCATTACCATTCTTTACTTGTAATGTTACATTTACTGGACGTTTTCCTGCTTCATTATTATTGTCATCCCAAATCTTTGTTACTAGAATCTCTATATTTTCTCCTGGTACTTGGAATGTATTTGTTACAGTTCTTGTTGCTTGATCTACATTAGATTTAATATAAAATTCATTATTTAAATCTTTTTCATTTATTGTATATTTTACTTCATCACCATTTTCGTCATATTTTGGTAAATCTGTAAAAGTATATTCCCAAGCGTTACTATCTCCTGCTACTGCATTTGCTGATGTAATTTCTTGCTCTTTAGAAACATTTACACCTGCACCTGTTCCTGTAACTGTTAATGTTACACTATTTGGACGTTTTTGTGCACTATTGTTATTATCATTCCATACTTTCTTTGCTGTCACAGTTACCTTTTCATCTGGTACAGTAAAAGTATTTGTTATTGTTTTATTTCCTTGGTCTATGTTTGCAGAATAGAATTTATTATTAGATTCTGAACTTACTTCTTCGCTTAATACATAATCTATTTCTACACCTTGTGCATTATATTTTGGTAAGTTTGTAAATGTATATTCCCAATTGTTATTATTTCCAGAAACTACATTTTGTACACTTAATTGTTGTTTATATGTCTTTCCGTCTCCTGTAAGTACAACTGTTACATTTGCTGGACGTTTACTTGCACTGTTATTATTATCGTCCCAAATCTTTGTTACTTTTACATCTTTTAAGTATTCTGTTGGTATATCTTTTGTTACTTCTGTTGTATCAGTTTTTTCTGGTGTTTTTAAATTAATTGTTCCTGTTACTTTATTTGTTACATTTGCTTGTGTAACATCTAAATCTTTGTATACTACTTTTATTTCTTTTGTTATATTTATTTGATTTTTTATGCTTGCAAAACTATCTATTCCTGTTATGTTTTCCTTCCATGTTATTGTTTTAGCCTCAGCATTATATGTTCCGCCTGCTAAGTCTGATTTTGATTCATCTATTGTATATGGAAGTGTATCTACTATTGTTACTTCTGCATCTCCCTTATATGTATCTACATTTGCTGTATATGTAATTGTATATGGCATTTCTTGATCTTTTGATGTTATTTTATTTAAAGTACTTGTTTTACTTATATTGCTTGTTAATGTTGGATCTTTTAATTGATAGTAATATGTTACTACTATTTGCTCTTCAGTCATCGTACCACTTGCATTTGTTGGTAGTTTGCTTGTTACTAATTCATAATTGTTTGCAATGTTTGAAGATGCATTTGTACTATATTTGTCATCTACTTTTCCTGTTATTGTTTCATCTGCTACTTCTCCACCATTTTTGGCAGGTACTTTTGTTTCTGTTCCATCTATATAATGGTGTACAAGAACACTTGTAGCTTTTAATCTATAATAATAAATTACCACTGTTGTTTCACTGTTCATTGTTCCACTTGCATTTGCTGGTGTCTCTACTAACTCATATTTATTGCTTACATTTTGTAATGCAGTTGTTGAATAGTTATCTCCTAATAATCCATTTTGTGTTACATCTTGTGCTATTCCTCCATCTTGTAGTGGAACTCTATCTGTTGTTCCTTCTATATAATAGCGAACTATTACTTTAGCTGGAATTCTTTCAAATTCTACTACAATATGCTTATCTTCACTCATATTAGTGAATTTGCTTAATTTTACTGTTCCATCTTCTGCTGGTGTAAATTCGATTTCTTCTCCATTTACTGTTATTTTACTTACTCTATATCCGACATTTGGGCTTATTATAATATCTTTTTTGTTTGTTCCGCCTTTATCTACTGTCTCATATATCTCATCATTTTCTCCACTTATATTTCCGCCTTCGCCTTTTACTTCTGTTGTTATATTGTATGTTGTACCTATTAGACCAGCATTAACATTATCTACTGTTGCATTTATAATAACTGTATTGTTAAGTTTAGTAATCTCATCAGTTTCTTTTGTTGAAACATTAAATTTGCTATTTACTTCTTGGTTATCACCAACATTTTTCTCTGTCAAATAATATTTATCACTATGTTCTATTCTTACTTTGTAATTACCTTTAGGTAATCCATCAAATTTATACTCTCCATTAGTATTTGTTGTTGTATTAGCTTCTTCATTATTACTACTTGTATTTATTAATCTTAAAGTTACCCCTTCTAGTCCTGTTTCATTATTATCTATAATTCCATTTTTGTTACTATCTACCCATACTTTTCCACTTATACTTCTATTTACTACTTTTACGTCTACTTTACCAGTCTCTACTTGTGCAGAATCTGTATATACTTGAACCATTGCATTATTAGCATATATATCATTAGCATTATTTCCATTCGTTTTTAATGTTATTTCTAATTCTACTTTTGTCTTTCCTACTAAAGCACCCTTTAATGCAATACCCTTTGCTGATTCATTTAATTGTTTTTTCAGACCATATACTATCTATTCCTATTCCTGTATCCTTTGCATCCATATCTTTTACAGAATCTGAATTAGTAATATATAATTTTAAGTTACCATTGTTTTGCTCTACACCATTTATTGTTTGTTTTACATTTATACTACCTACTGTATATGTTCCAGAGAAGTTACTACCTCTTCCATCATTAGTATATGGTAATATATCTAATAATTGAAATTTTTCGATTCTTTCGTCTGTTTTGTTCTCATAAACTACTTTATATTTTACATCTCCATTTTTTTCAATTATTGGTTCATCTACTTCTTTATAAGCTCTATGACTTGCTAAGTTTATTATACTAATATAGTTTTGAGCAGTTCTATTTTTTAATTCTGAATTTCCTACTTTACTTAGGCCATCTTCTCCTACGACTTCTGACATAACTGCTGAAATTTCATAGCTTTGTCCATTTTCACTTTCATTGTCTATACTAGCTTTAAATTTTATAGCTTCTATATCTTTGTTAATCTGACAGTCATACTTATACCATGTTAAAAGTGTCGTTCCATTGCTATTATTAACAATTTCAGGTTCTTCATATTCCGAACTTCCTATCATATACTCTAAGCCCTTTGGAAGTGTTACTTCCACTTTTATTGTGACATTACTACTTCCAACTTTTCCTGATGGATTTGTTATTTGAGGAGTCACTTCATATTTAACTACATTTTCATTTTTCCCTATATCAAAATTGGTTTTTTCATTGTTATTTTCATCCAAGCTTTTTATTGATATTACCTGTTTTGCTCCTAATATTAGCAAACTATTTCCAGCTGGATAACTTCCTGCATGTGTTCCTGATACCATTTGTCCATTATCATCATATTTTGTTTTTACATATGGTACATTTTCTGCTTTCCATGTAGGAGTAGGATAATCATCTATATACGTTGTTTTTAAATGTGTTTGTGTGCTTCTATCTACTTGATTGTCTTCTGTGTATATTCTTACATCTGTTAAAGCTTGTGCAACACTACCTATTACTGCATTTTCTTTAATCTTAACTGGTATTGTTAAATCTAGTTCTATACCACTCTTAACAACACCTGATTGTGATTCTGCTAATGTTGCAACACATGTATACCCGGCTGATTTTAATTCGTCTAGTGTATCAAAATATACTAAATCTTCCATTTTAGCATCTAACATTTCTTGGTCAGAGGTCCAGCCTGTTTTATCTTTCTTTCCTGCATATAGTAAATTAAATTTTATATCCGTTTTTCCATATGTCCCAGTTGCTATACATTCTTGTCCATATTTTGTAGTTGGCTCTATGCTTTTATCATCAAGCTTTGTTAAAATATCTGCATCATAAATCCAATATGCTTTAGGATTTGATATAGCATTTTTTACTCTATTTGTTATTTCTAATCCTTCTGTTCCTAAATAATTTTTTGCATTTCCATTACCATATGGTGTTGCCAATTGCTGTGCATCTTGAGTGTAAAGAGTTTCCTTAGAAAAAGAAAATATTCCTTCTCCAAAAGCTACAAAGTTTGTTGTTATTTTATTGTTGTCAGTTTTTACTTCAGAATTACAAATACTATCACCTATTGTAGTTACTTGGAAATTAGTTGCATCATATTCCATATATGACTGAGTATTTTCAGCCATTGTTTCCTCATTCATATCAACAGCCATATAAAATAATCCTACACTAATATATCCTTTTTCTATAGTAATTGGATTTCCCCAATCTAATTTACTTGGAAAACTTTCTCCTATACCAAAATCATTTATAGTAACATGTATAGTTCCATTATTATCATCAACCATTGTTAAGTTTCCATTTTTATATACAGCACTTGTTTCATCTCCTACTATAGTACTATATGGATATGCTCCTCCAGAAACAAGGAACGAATCTGGTATATCAGCTATAGAATTTTCTGGATTTCCTAATCCTTTATTATCATATGCATTATATTTATAATTATATAATCCCAAATTTTTTGTAATATCTGTATAATCACTACCACTTATTGGCTTTCTTTTCATGTTATATTTAATATCAAAACTTAAATTATTCTTTGGAATTTCTATTCCTTTTACTCCCTTTGATGTATTATCACCTAGTAATTTAAAAGATAAACCATACTTATATAACTTCTGATAATTTCCATTTATATCTACATCATATGTCATATCTAAATCATCTATTGAAATATCATATTTAGGTATTGAGCTTACTATTACTGTTGATGATTGAGCTGAAGCCTTTTCGCTGTCATTGGTTCCAGCCAATTTAAAGTTAAATTTTGGAGCTATTTCTGTTCCATTTGTTGCCCCTCCAACCTTCAAAATAAAAATTAATGTTTGTTTTCCAGGCACACTTTGTTTTGAGGAATCCATAGAATAACTACCTGTTAGTTTCGTTCCATCACTACTTAGTTGTGCATTTTCAACCCAAGTCATTGAATTTAGATCCCATTTAACAATATTTGCTAAACTATCAGGAAGTGATACTTCAAAATCGATTGTACCTCCATTTAATCCTCCAACAGAAACTCCACTTTTCAATGCCATTGTTATATCTACATTCCACGTTACTTGGTCAAATGAGCGCACTATATTATTATCAGCAGAACTATCATTTCCTGCATTATCATTTGCATCCCAAGGCATTGTTCCTGTAATTATTTGCATTATTTTAGCTTCAGAAATATATGCTTTGTCACCTATTATTACACCAGCATTTTGACTTGTGTTTTCTTTTCCATATAAATTAAAAACATTGTTACCATTTGCAATAATAGCTATTATTACAACTGAAATCGCTAAGGCTATTAAAATAGGAATTAACATTTTTTTATTAAAAGTTAACTTCTTTTTCCCACTCATACTAATCTCTCCTTAAATCATAATTCGTTATTATTAATTTTAATACATATATTTAATTAGTAAATCCCTCTATTTTAGTAGCTTTTAGCTATATCAAATCTGTTCTTACGCTTTATAAGTGTTCAGTCTTTTCTTTCTTTTTTTACATTTTATTATCTTTTTCGTTATCCAACACTCAAATTTTGTAACATTTTATTTAAAGGTTATTTCCGTATATCTTGCAAGTTTACTTTATAAATAATAAAAACAACTCACAAGTAAAACAGTAGTTTACCAATAACGTAAAAACAGTGGAAAACTATTTTAGTTATTCATAGTTTTCCACTGTTTAACTTATATTTAATATTTTAACTTAAACAAAGATTTCTAATTTCTATGCTTGTTCTACATCAGCAAAGATTTTATCAAATTCATCTCCGTCGATTTTCTCTTTTTCTAATAATACTTTAGCAACTGCATGTAATTTATCAACATGTTCACTTAAAATATTAATAGCCTTTTCATATCCTGCATCAACAATCTTTTTAACTTCTTCGTCTATGATTGCTGCTGTTTCCTCAGAATATTCTTTAGCATGTGCTAAATCTCTTCCTAGGAATACTTCTTCTTGGTCTGCGCCAAAAGTAATTGTTCCTAATCTTTCGCTCATACCATATTTTGTTACCATTGCTCTAGAAATTGCTGTTGCTCTTTCTATATCATTACTTGCACCTGTAGAGATATCATCTAAAATTAATTTTTCAGCAACTCTTCCACCTAATAATGAAACAATGCTCTCTTCCATTTCTGTTTTTGATCTAAATGATTTATCTTCTGTTGGTCTATACATAGTATAACCTCCAGCCATTCCTCTAGGTACTATAGATATTTGATGAACCTTATCTTGAGTTGGTAAATATCTACTTACAACTGCATGACCTGCTTCATGATAAGCAACTAATTTATTTTCTTTTTCGCTTCTTACTCTTGTTTTCTTTTCTGGTCCCATTGTAACTTTTACCATTGCATCTTCAATTTCTTTCATTCCAATACAAGATAAATTTCTTCTTGCTGCAAGTAAAGCTGCTTCATTTAGAATATTCTCTAAATCGGCTCCTGCAAATCCGGAAGTGTTTCTAGCAACAGTTTTTAAGTCTACATCTTCTGCTAACTTTTTCTTTCTTGCATGAACTTCTAATATTTGCTCCCTTGCTTTAACATCTGGAGCAGATACTACTATTTGTCTGTCAAATCTTCCTGGTCTTAATAATGCTTTATCTAATACATCTGGTCTATTTGTAGCTGCAAGTACTATAACTCCTTCATTTGTTCCAAATCCATCCATTTCAACTAAAAGTTGATTTAATGTTTGTTCTCTTTCGTCATGTCCTCCACCAAGTCCTGCACCTCTTTGGCGACCTACTGCATCAATTTCATCTATAAATATTATAGATGGAGCATTTTTCTTTGCTTGATCAAACAAGTCTCTAACTCTTGATGCACCAACACCAACAAACATTTCTACGAATTCAGAACCACTTATACTAAAGAATGGTACTCCTGCCTCACCAGCTACTGCTTTTGCAAGTAAAGTTTTACCTGTACCAGGTTGACCCACTAGCAATACTCCTTTAGGAATTCTTGCTCCCATATCTGTAAATTTCTTTGGTGTTTTTAAAAATTCTACTATTTCTTCTAGCTCTTCTTTTTCTTCGTCAACTCCTGCTACATCATTAAATGTAACTTTTGTTTTTTCTGCACCATTTGTCATTCTAGCTCTACTCTTACCAAATGACATTGTTTTATTTCCACTTTGGTTTCCTGGATTAATTAATAGTAAACCAAATAGTAAAACAATTACTATAATTCCAAATGGTATTATTAAATAAAGTCCTTTCATAAATACTGATTCTGGTCTTTCTGTTAAAGTATAACTATTTGTCTTAAGAACTTCTTGTGCATATGTCATAAAACTATTAATATCTGGAATATTTACTTCTTTTGGTACAGAATCACCTTCTAATTCTACTAAAGCTTTTTCTCCTCCAGATTGAATCTCTATACTCACTACAGAACCATTTTCCATATCTGTTAATAATTCTGAATATGCAAGTTTATTACTTGAATTATCCATTATTGACGAAATTAATACTATAAATATAATTAAAAATATTAACCAAACTGCCAATGATTTTATACCATTTTTCAATTCATTTTCCTCCTCTTTGTTTTTTAATTTCGCTATATGCATATATACCATATATATTAATTGTTTTCAAGCTATTTTGTGTGACTTTTATGTGTCAATCAAAAACAACTTACGGATATTAATATGTATGTGTTATAATAATTTTTCCTTTATTAACAAAAAACTTTATATTTTTATTTGGAGTTAAATATTTGTTTCCAATATTTCTTTCACATAATTTTATAATATCCTCTATATGAATTTTTTCGATATTTTTACTAGATCCGAAAATCTTATTTACCGATAAGA
Source organism: uncultured Clostridia bacterium (assembly GCA_944392945.1). Lineage (GTDB taxonomy): Bacteria > Bacillota > Clostridia > TANB77 > CAG-508 > Merdicola. Next base: position 42,425 of record CALXYJ010000008.1, read on the forward strand.
GCAATAATCTTTTTTTAATTATAGTATCTTGTTTATTAAATTCTTTTAAATCTAAAATTACCTTATCTTTATTCTCTTCTATTTTTATTTGGCTATATATATTATTTACAATTTTTTCTAAATAATTCTGTTCTTCCGTTACTATTTCTGATAAATTATTTATTCCTTTTATTACATTTGGATTAAATTCCTTTTTTATGAATGGAATTAAAATATTTCTTATTTTATTTCTTGTATATGTATTATCATTATTACTTTTATCAAATTTTGGATTTAATTTATTTTTACTACAATACTCTTCTATATCTTTTCTTTCTATTTCTATTAAAGGTCTTATATATTTATTTTCTCTTTTAGGCTCGATTCCTTTTAGCCCTAAGCTTCCAGAGCCTCTGATTATATTCATTAAGATTGTCTCTACCTTATCATTCATATTATGAGCTATTGCGATTTTATTAAATTTAGTTTCTTGTAAAACTTCATCAAAAAAATCATATCTTACTTTTCTTCCAGCCTCTTCTAATCCAATCTTATTTTGTTTCGCAAGTTCTACTACTTTTTCATATTTTACATATATCTTTATATTATATTTTTCACAATAGTTTTTTATGTATTCAGTTTCTTCATTAGCTTCTTCCCTTATTCCATGATTTACATGTACAACAGCTATTTTTATATTTAACTTTTCTTTTAATTTATTTAAAATGTCTAATAAGCACATAGAATCTGGGCCACCAGATACCGCAATAAGTACTCCATCCCCAGATTCTATTAGTTTATATTTTTCTATAGTTTTTAAAACTCTTTCCTCCATATTACCGTCCTTTATTCCCTATATTTATCCATATTAGCAAATTTTGTATAATTTCCAAGCCATATTAGTTTTACCGTTCCTGTTGAACCAGCTCTATGCTTTGCTACAATAACTTCTGCAATTCCTTTTTCTTCACTATCTTCATTATAATAATCATCTCTATATAGAAACATAACTATATCTGCATCTTGCTCTATTGCTCCAGATTCACGTAAGTCAGAAAGCATAGGTCTATGGTCAGGTCTTTGTTCTGGTGCTCTAGATAATTGGGATAATGCTATTACTGGAACATTTATTTCTTTTGCTAGTATTTTTAAAGATCTACTTATTTCCGAAATTTCTTGCTCTCTACTTCCAGATGCTCTTTTAGATGATCCTTGAACAAGTTGCAAATAGTCTATTACGACTAAACCTATATTTTTTTCTAATTTTAGTTTTCTACATTTTGCTCTTATTTCATTTATAGCAATACCAGGTGTATCGTCTATATATATAGGTGCTTCAGACAAATCCCCCATTGTATCTGCAAGTTTTATCCAATCATCATCATCTATTTTTCCAGTTCTTACTTTATTACTATCTACCATTGCTTCACTACATAAAATTCTGTTAACCATTTGCTCTTTTGACATCTCTAGACTAAATAATACTACTGGTACTTTTGCTCTAACAGCTGCATTTGTTGCAATATTTAATGCAAATGCTGATTTTCCCATTGCTGGTCTTGCTGCAATTAAAATTAAATCCGAATTATGTAGTCCTGCTGTCTTGTAATCTAAATCTATAAAACCTGTAGGAACACCTGTTACGTGTTGCTTTTGATTATACAATTGCTCTAATTCTGTAAAAGCATCAATTAATACATCTTTTATTGGACTATATGTTTTTTGATCCTTATCTTGCATTATATTAAAAATTTTCTTTTCTGCACTATTCATTATGTCATCTATGTTTTCTGTTGGATCATATCCTTGTTCTATTATTTCATTTGCTGCTTTTATTAATCTTCTTAATTCTGATTTTTCTTTTACGATACTTATATATTTTTCTACATTTGCTGTTGTAGGAACTTTTTCTGGCAAACCAACTATATATTCTAAACCTCCAATTTTATCAAACATACCCATTGAAGTTAGTTCAGATTTAAGAGTAATTATATCTATTGGTTCTGATCTATTATATAAATTTAATATTGCTTCATAAATTGTTTTATTATCTTCTCTATAAAAATCTTCTTCTTTTAAAACTTCTATAGCTGATATAACAGCATCTCTATCTGTTAACATACTTCCTATAACAGCTTGTTCTGCTTCTACATCATTTGGTGGTATTTTTCCTAGCTCCATTTCTTGCACTGTATGATTTTTACCAAATAATCATACTCTCCTTTCCTAGAAATTAGCATTACTTATTCTGGAATTATATCAACAGTTATTTCTCCTATAACTCCTTCATATAATTTTACACTTACTTTTGTAACACCTAAAGTTTTTATACTTTCTTTTAAGTCTATTTTCTTTTTATCTATATTTATATTATAATCTTTATTTAATATTTCTGAGATGTCTTTTGCTGTTACTCCACCAAATACTTTTCCATTCTCTCCTGTTTTTATTTTCATTTTTGGACGAATAGTTTTTAATTTTTCTACTATTTTTTTTGCATCTTCTTTTTCCATTTCTTTTTTATGGCTCATAGAATCTTGTTTTCCTTTTAACTTTGCCATATTTTCTGCATTTGCTTCTACAGCTAATTTTTTAGGAAATAGAAAATTTCTTGCATATCCATCGCTTGCATTTATTACTTCATCCTTTTTTCCTACACCTTTTATATTGTCTAATAAAATTACCTTCATTTTCTATTCCTCCCATCTTAAACTTTATACATTCTACACTATTTTTCCGCTTTTTTCAAGTAAAAATTGAATCCTAAGGATTTACATTATCTGTTTTCTTTAGGATTCAATTTTTCTTTTTTATTTTTCTTTTACTTTTTCTCTTTTACTATTTAATTCTTCCATCTTATTTTTTAATTCTTGTTGCTTTGCTAATGCTTCTCTTAATTCACGTCTTTCTTTAGCTGCTTTAATTAATACTTCTTTTCTAAAATTCTCATATTCTATACTTTTCTCTATTTCTTTTTTGTATACACCCATTTGATAAATTATTGCTATAAACTCAGCAGCTATTATACCTCCTAGTATACCTATTATTAATCTAATATTCATGAAGTACCTCTCTTTTTATAATCTTATACTATTATAATTATTTTTTTTAAATCTATCAATATTTTTATGATATTTTATTGTCTTATTTTATTTTTTATAATAAAATATTTTTTGTGAGAATCTTTTAAAATTTTGATAGAGCATATTATTGCTCGATTGGAGGGGTTTATGAAACTAAAGAAAATATTTATTATAATTGTCATTTTATTGATTCTAATATTATTAGGTTTTGGAATATACTTTTTATACAAATATTTAACTCCTGTAACAGTTAATTCAATTAATAATGAATTTTCTTTACAAATACCAGGAAAAGTAGATTTTAAAGAAACTGCATCTGGCTCAGCAGATTATGTTTTAGATTTATATTCTGTAAAAGATCAAATGATGTTATACACTACACGTATCGAGAATACTGGTACTGATGTTAATTTAAAAGATGCTATTACCGCTGAAAAAGACAATATATCAAATGCCAGAGAAAATGTTAAAGATCTTTCTGATATTATAGAAATGAGTATTCCTAATTGTGAGGCTTATAAATATTCTTTTACATATTATGATTCAAGCCTTGAGTCAGATCTTTATTCTAATGTTGTATGGATAAAAACTAGTAAAAATATTTATATATTAGACTTTGAAGTTATTTTGGCAAACAAAGATAAATATGTAACTATATTTGATGATATTGCAAATTCTTTTGTAGAAAATTAATTTATAAAGCTCATAATGTATTAATCTACATTATGAGCTTTTTTATATAACAAGTTTTAGTTACAATGCACTTTTTACATGTGCGTAACCTCTTTTATCATATATTTACAGCTATGATTCCTAATATAAATCCTAAAATATTTCCTAAAGCATTCATTCTTCCTTTATACATATTATTTGCCTCAGGTGTTAATTCTCCAGAAACAATATAAAGCATTGCACCTGCTGCAAAACTTAACGATATTGCAATTATTTTTTCTGATATTCCTCCTATTAAATGACCTATTAATGCTCCTATCCCTGTTGTTAAACCAGAGAGTACTACATAGGTAATTATTCTTAATTTTCCCATACCTCCAGTTTTCATTGGTACTGCCATGGATATTCCTTCTGGTATATCATGAATCGCAATTACAATTGCTAAAGATAAACCTAAATTTAAAGAAGCCTGAAATCCTGTACCAATTGCTAAGCCTTCTGGTATATTATGTAGGGCTAATCCAATACTAATTATTATTCCTGCTCTTAAAAGACTATTTACATTTTTGTTACCACTAAATTTTTTCTTTACACTTGTATCACATATTATCATTGTAATTATTCCCAGTAAAATACCTATTAATATTACAGCCAAATTCGATATCTCCATTGCTTCTGGAATTAAATCAAAACATATAATTGACATCATCAAACCTGCTGCAAATGATAAGATAAATCCTAAAAATTTATTTGACGTTGTTTTTAAATTCACGCCTATTATTCCACCAATTGTGGTTCCAAAAGTTCCAAAAAATAAACCAATTCCTAACACTTTTAATAATTCTAACATATGCACCTCTTTATTTATTTCTATCTACTTAAATACTAATTATTTAATTTATATGTATTAAAAACATGATTATTCTAATACTATTTTTTATATACTTTTCTATTGTCAAAAAATAAAAATATATGTACAATAAAAATATATATTAAAGGAGAAAAATACAAATGAGTAAACAAACTAGTATGGATAAAATAGTTAAAATTTTAAAAGATGGTGCTTTAAAATTTCATGATGATTTTGACGCAAATTTAAAATATTATTTTTATGATGAAAAAAAAGATAATGAAATAATAGTACATTTTAATATGAAATATGGACGAGAATTAGAATACTTAATTATATTAAAAAAATTAAAGACGATGTCTGATCATATTCCAATTGTAAGAGGTTATAATCCTCTGGTTTTAAATTCAAATCCTTTTAGAAAGCTAAATTTTACTGATGAAAATACTATATTAGGCAATATTTATGATTTAATAAAAAAAATAGATTTTAAAGATATTGCTTGTTATGAAAAATTTGGAATAATATTATTAAATCCTTTAGAATTAACAGGAATTTATAATATTAATATAAAATATATAACAGACTAAGGAGAAAATTGATAATATGCTAGAAGAGATTAAAAAAATCAAACTTGAAGAATTAACTAAAGAAAAGATGACTTATGAAGAGAAAAAAGCTATTATTAGCAAAAATTTAGAAGGATTTCGTAATAATTTATGGCAACTTGAGGGTGAACAAAGCTTTGGCATAACTATAAGAGGTAATTTTTCATTTTTTGAAAAATGGATTACTAGAAGAAATGATTATAAAAAATTCAAAGCACAATCTAAACGATTTGCTGAACTTCCTACATTAATCAACAAAGCAAAAGCTGAATTAGAAGCAGAACAAGCTAGAGTTGAACAAGAATTAGAAACATCCGGAATAAATAAAAAATTTAACGAAATAGAACAATCAATGAATTCTATAGAAAATTCAAAAACATTGTCTGATTTAGGAATTACACCTACAGAAGCAATAGAACTTCTAGAAAATAATGGAATCCAGCCTGTACTTTCTGAATCAGATAAAAGTATATCTGTCCATCCAAGAAATTATACTTCAAAATCATCATTAATAGGTGTTCATAAGACTAAGTATGCACCAACTGCTAATATGATAAAATCTGCAAAAGATTCTAATGTGGAATATCAAAAGCATATTACTCTAAATGGAACTGAATATGAATATTCATATAAATCTGCAAGAGATACTATTCATTTAGCTATGAATGATGAAGTATCATCACATCTATTTGGCTCTTGGGATGATTGTAAATATGCTATTTTAATTCCATTTGTTGACATACCAAATGAAAAAATTGGTCGTGTAGCAACAGTTGACACATTTACACGTGGAAGTATAGAATTATCGGAAAATTCGTGGATTTTATGCCCTAAAAACGAAGTCGAAAAATTAAAAATATTTAATCCAAAAGCTCATGTACTAGGGTATGAAGGAGAAAATGTAAAAGGCTATTCCAAACCATTTTTAACTCAATTAGGATATCGTGGTGAAGATGTTGGTATGTGGAATTGGGCTGACAATGAAAGTGCTAAGCAATTTATCGAGCTAATGCAAAAAGAAGGGCTTAAAATTGGTACACATACATATACATATTTTCATGAAGATGAAGAAATACTTTCAAGTATAAATCAAGCAGTAGCATTAAGTAAATTATTAAGAGATAATCATTTAATTACAGCTCCAGAAGATATTGAAAATATAATGGAACAATTGTCAGCAGATGATTATTACCAAAGTTTTGGATCCATTCTTTCTAATTTGTGCACAAAATCTGATATGGTGGAAGATGTAGAACCTCAATCAATAAAGGGAAATAATAAGCAAGTTGACATATTTTTGCAAGAAATGGAAAACAACGGATTTAATATTTCTCCTGCTTATCAAAATGTCCTTAGAAGATTGTGTGAAGTTTCAATCTATGATTGTAATAAAAATAATAGTGACATCGTCTTTAATATCCCAGAGGGAACTCCAGAAGAAGAAAAAAAGACTATAGAAGAATTACAAGCTGGACTAATTTCTGATAGCTATATAGACTATGATGAAAAAAAATCTGCTTTTCGTAAGTTTATTTCAGCTGTTATGGGTAATACAATTTTACATTCACAAGAAAGAAATCTTTCAAAAGGAGAAGTTCAAGAAGAAAAGTCTTTATAAAAAATCTAACATTCGCCATAATTATCTAATACATAAATTTCTCCTACTAGGAAAAATTTACTACTATATAAAAAAGCTAGTATTCTGGTTAACCAAAATCACTAGCTTTTTTTATTTACTTTTGCATCAGTGTATCCATAACCTTCTGCGTAATATTTTCTCCACTTACTTTGGTATTATTAGCTCCAACTATTCTTCCATTTGGAAGTCCTGTTTCTCTTTTTATAAAATGATCTACTTGTTTTACATTATACATATTTTTCTTTGTTTCTGTTTCATGATGATGTCTTGCATCAGCATTACGATATCTTAAATAAATTATAAAGAAGTAAATAAATCCAAGTAATAAAAATATCCATCTAAAATCAAAATCTGCTATTAACATTAAAATAACACCAATTAATTCTACTAAACATGATATTCCTATTAGTTTAGGCATATATATTGGTACACTTCCCATTGTTTCTTTTGTTCTTGCATTAACTGCTACATAGTGCAAAATACTATTTTCACCTTTCTTTTCTTGGTAGCTATATAACCAAACTGGTAAATAAGCTGTTTTCCATTGTTTGCCCTTAACATCTAATTGTTCTGTTTTCCAACTTACTCCACGGTCATATTGTTTTAATGTATCATTTGCTGCAAACCTAGCAATATCTTTTGATTGTTCATCAACTAATGGACGCAATTGGTCAATATTTGTATCACGTTTTTCTGATGTATATCCCTTTAAATAATTTGCATTATATTTTACAGCATTTTCTATATCAAATGGTAAAATGGAATTTATAACATTATTAGTTTTATTTGAACTTTTATCTAATCTCTCTGAACTTGATTCAACCGTAAGTCCTTCTATAGTTAAATCAAAATCACGTTCTACATCATATAAATCTGCATCATAATATGTTCTTTTATTATTATCACTTCCACGTGTATACATTCTAACTTGATGTTCTCCTCTTCCTGCAAAATATGCATGAGAATTAACATCAACAACCATATATGGAAAATAAACTCCCATAATATTATCTGTTGTAAACTCTTGTCTGAATTGTGGATTTGCATAAAATTTTCTTTTACCTACAAATTCCTCTATTTGCTTTTGAGCCTCTTCCTTTGTAAGTTTAAATGGTAAAACTACATCTGGAATTGCTCCATTTGGAATTTGTTGATTAATAGATAAAGTATTTCTACACCAATGGCATCTTGCCTGTGTACTTTCTGATGTATCTATTACAACTTCTGCTCCACAACTACTGCATTTAAAAGTCATTACATTGTCTGTATCTTCAACAATATCCTGTGCTCCTGAGCCTAAAATTTCTCCTTCTAGCCTTGTTATATCAGTTTCTAAACCTTGTACCTTTTCTGGTTTAAATTCATGCCTACAGAAATTACATCTTAACATACCTGTTTTTGTATTAAGAGATATATCTGTTGCTCCACATTTAGGGCATTTATTTTGACCATCAATAGAGCCTGCATCTGTTTTAACAACTCTAGGTTCATCATTTGAATTTGGATCTATTGGCATTTATTTTACACCCCCAAAATTTTATCTTTTGCTTTATCATAATCTTCTTGTGTTATAAGTCCTGCATCTAACATTTTCTTTAACTTTGTAAGTTTTTCTACTGGATCTTCTTCTTTTTCTTGAGGTTCATTTACTTGTTGTTGAAGACCTCCCATTGCTCCACCTACAGCATTCATTCCCATTCCCATAAATGCCATATTCGCAGCACCTCCGCCATTTTCACCAGCTGCTTGGAAACCACGAGCAACAGATTGTTGCATAAATGAATTTCCACGAGCTCCAGAAAGTGCATCTGCTTTCTTTACATCACTTAATAATTTCTTTGTATCTTCATCATATTCTATAGCTTGAATTGCAACTTTTACAATTTCTAATCCTCTATCAGTTTTCCATTGATATGCTTCTTCTACTGCTTGTGATAAAGATTGAGCAAAACCAATTTGATCTCCTTGTATTTTTGTAATACGATTTCCTTTACTTGGATCATTTGTATAATTTGAAAATGCAGCTGACAAACTACCTACAACTTCATTGAATAATTGGGTTCCTGCATCATTATCCATGTCTGCAAAGTCAAATACTTTTCCTTCTGTTAAATATGGTGCTGGAACAAAGTTCTTTATAAATAATATTGGATCAATAATTTTTAATGTATATGTACCTCTTGTTATTGCTCCAACTTGTGCATTTAAATATGCATCATCCCAATATATTTCAGATTGTGTTCCAAATTTGTTATTTGGTATTTCTTTTAAATTAACATAATAAGCTGATTGGTTAGATCCTGGTTGTCCACCAAATTTAAATCTTTCCCAGCTTTGTTTTATTAATGATGATACTATTCCATCACCTGCGAAAATTGATTTAGCATTTGGATCATCAGATGTAAATATAAATCCTCCTGGTTCTGTAATAAGACCTGTTACAGCTCCATCTTGCATTGTAATAAGTGCAGTTCCCTCTGGAACAAGAATTTTACTTCCATTAGAGATAATATTCTCTGATGATTTTGTATTTGATCCTCTTCCAGCATTTGTACTTTTTAATACTGCTGGGTATATTCCTGCTGTTGCTGGAACTCCTTGCATTGGAACTACAAAGTCCAACCATTGGTCTGCAAATGTTCCTCCTATTGCTCCTGCGAATGCTTTAATAAATCCCATAATTATTCCTCCTAAAAAAAGTTCTATATATTTTTTATAACATTAATGCCGAAAAAAGTAAATAAATTTTCAATTTTTGACATTAGTTAATTTTTTCCACCACATTATTATCTAGTACCTAAATTTCTCCTACTAGGAGAAATTTCTTACTATATAAAAAAGCCAATATGTTTTGTTACATATTGGCTCTAGCTTTTGCTACAAATCTTTCTTTGCTATGATTATAACATGTTATTAAAGTTACCTCTGTATTTCCATTTGTTAATTGACTTGTACATGATGTATCATATGGATCAACAATATCTGTCTCGTAAACTGTATAATCTATGGTTCTATTATTTAGATCTGTAATTTTTATTATATCTCCTTGTTTTATATTTGGTAATTTACTAAAAAATTTCGTATTTTCATAATTATGCCCTACTACCACAAGATTTCCAACTTCATTTGGATCTGCTCCCCAAAACTTTGTTACAGATATCTTTAATAACTCTGTAGAAGTTTTAGATAGTATTGGGTAATTTATCCCTAAGCTCGGTATATTTACATTACCAATTATTTGGTATGTCTCACCATTTGATAAAGTATGAGTATTCGTATTATATGATTTTTCTGAGCTTTCCTCATTATTACTACTACTTTGAACTTCACTATTATCAAAAACAATATTTTCTTCTACTACATCTGTTTGAACATTATTTGAGATAATATCTTCATTTGTCTTTATTATATTTTCTGAAATTCCTTCTAAGAAGCTACTATTAATTATATTATTACTTATTATATTAGTTTCTTCTTTAGCTTCTACCTCTTTAAACAATAATTTATTTACCATTAATACTATTAATAATATTAGTAGTAACAATATTGGAATTAACGGTATTGCTATTCTCCTCTTCTCATTATTTTTTCTCATACTCTATTCTCCTACATTCATAAAGCATTTATTTATTTAAACCGTGGTAAAATTAAATTTTTCACCACGGTCAAAATTTGTAATACTTTATTTTACTATTCTTAATTTTCTATATTTAATATAAGCAAATACAGAACTTGCTAATGCTATAGCAATAACAAATACTACTGTTGTACTTGTTCCTGTTGCTGGTAATTTTCCTGGGGCTACAGTTTGATCTTTATCATCTTCATTATTATCTGTTGGATTTTGATTATTATCATTGTCATTGTTATCATTATTATTGTTGTCGTTATTATTGTCTTCTGTTGGTTCTGTTACAGTTACTGTACATGTTGCTGTTCTATTTCCATCTTGTGAAGTAACTGTAATTATAGTAGAACCTGCTTTTAATGCTATTACTTTTCCGCTATTATTTACAGTAGCAACAGATTCATCACTAGAAGACCATGTTACAATTTTATTTGTAGCATTTGAAGGTGAAAATCCTGGTGTAAGTGTTAATGTTTCTCCAACTTCTATTGTTGCTGTATCAACTAAAGATATACCTTCTAATGCAATATCTGGTTGTAAATTATCTACTAATATATATCCATATATATTTTTTACATTATTTCCAGAGAAATATAACCACATATAGTATAAACCACTATCTGGTACAGAAACTGGACTTTCTGTATATCCAAAACCTCCTGTTCCATTTAAGCTATGTCCATTCCAATAATTCCACTCAACCCAGTTATCTGTTGGAGGTGTTGTTTTTAGCATACTTTGTAATTCCATATAATTTCCATTATTTGCTTTAATTTCTTTATATTTATCTATAACATCTTGATCAGTTATTTTTTCGTATTGATAATATGGAGTACAATTTGTATCATTTCTTATTCCCATTTGAATAGTATTATCATTTAATGTATCAAATTCTTTTCCATTCGGAATTACTGTTAAATTTGTTACTTTTAAAAATGGTAATTGTAAATCAACTTTATATGGCTCTACTACTACAGTACTTGTATTTTTATCTCTAATTGTAATATATCCTGTATCTGTAACATTCATAACTTCTCTTAAATCATCTGTTGTAGTTGTAATATCAACTGTTGCTGTACTTTCTGTATATTCTGTAATTAAATGCCATGTCTCTACCTCTGCTCCCTGTGTTCTTGTAAGTCCAAATTCATATTCATGTGATAAATCTAAAGTTAAACCTGTAAAATTGAATTTCATACTTCCATTATTAGAATAAACATCTCTTGTTGCTTCTACAGTAGCTCTAGAAATATTTGGTACAAATACTAAAAGCATCGTTATTAATAATAAACTTACTAATACTTTTGTTTTTCTCATAATATTCTTCTCTCTTGTAATATAAATCTAATTATTTCCATTAGAATTATTTATGTTATTATTATCTGAAGTACTATTTACACTGTTTTGAGAATTATTTGCTTCATTATTATTTACACTAGCATTATTATTGTTATTAGTGGTTGTATTCGCCTGTGGCTTATCACCATCAAATCTATAACTATTTTTATTTAATATAGCATAAACTATTAAGCAAATAGTACCTATCCATAATAAATAAAATCCTATAGTATAATATTTAAAACTTCTTCCTAAACTTACAGTCAACCATAATGAAATTAAAGCTATAATAATAGTTGGTACTAAAGTATATTTTGGCTTATCCCATTCTTTAACTTTTTTACCTGCTGGCGTATCAAACAATGCAGGAACATATTTCTCCACATAATCTTTAAAAATAAATAATAAATCTACTATTGCCAAAAACATAATAACTTTTCCCTGCCAATAGTCAAATAATGTTATATCATAAAACCAAATTGATATATATGGTACAACAGTTCCTAAAATTACTCCAATAATACCTATAATCGCTAAAATTCTTGTGTTTTTCAGCTTATCTATAACCATTTTTCCCTTATCATTCACTACATTTTCCCCCCTTTTTCTTTAGACTCTTCCAAATTATTTATACCATTAATGTCGAAAAAAGTAAACACTTTTTTTCGTGTTTACTTTTTCCAATTTATCTTTATTCTTCTTCATTTCCTTTAAGTTTCTCTGCCATATGTGCAGCTGTTAAACTATCAATCATTCCATCTAAATTTCCATTTAAAAAGTCTTCCATTTGGAATATACTTAATCCTATTCTATGATCTGTTATTCTTCCTTGAGGATAATTGTAAGTTCTAATCTTTTCGCTTCTATCTCCACTACCTATTTGTGATTTTCTCGCATTTGCAACTTCACTATCTTGTTTAGCTTTTTCTATTTCGTAAAGTCTAGAACGTAATAGTTTCATGGCATATTCTCTATTTTGTAATTGTGATCTTTCTGTTTGACATTCTGCAACAATTCCAGTTGGAATGTGGATAAGTCTAACTGCTGAAGATGTTTTATTAACATGTTGTCCTCCTGCTCCTGATGCTCTAAAAACTTCCATCTTAATATCTGCTGGATTTATTTCTATTTCTACATCTTCTACTACAGGAAGTACCGCAACAGTTGCAGTTGATGTATGTATTCTTCCACTACTTTCTGTATCTGGAACTCTTTGCACTCTATGTACTCCACTTTCATATTTTAATCTACTATATGCACCTTTACCTGTAATCATAAATGATATTTCTTTATATCCACCTAGTTCTGTAGCATTCTCATTTAATACTTCTAATTTCCAATGTTTTCTTTCTGCATACATATTGTACATTCTAAATAAAGTTCCCGCAAATAAAGCTGCTTCTTCTCCTCCTGCTCCTGCTCTTATTTCGCAAATAATGTTTTTATCATCATCTTTATCCTTTGGAATTAGCAACATTTTTAATTCTTCTTCTAATTTTGGTAGTTTTTCCTTTGCAGAATAGAAATCTGCTTCTGCTAATTCTTTTAACTCTTTATCTGCCATCATTTCTTTGGCATCTTGCATTTCTTGTTCTACTTTTTTATATTCTCTATATTTTGCTACTACATCAGAAATCTCAGCATGTTCTTTTACATATTTTTGCCATTCATTATGATTTGCTATAATTTCCGGATCACTTATTAATTTTGTTAATTCTTCATATCTTTTTTCTACTGCATCTAATTTTTGAAACATAATTCTCTCCTCTTTTTTATAAACTCTGAATACTATTATACACAATATTACCATCTTTTTCAAGCTATCAAGTCAAAGTGATAGTGTCAATTTATTTCGGGAAATTTATTAAAAAATTTTTTACCCTCAAAATTGCTCTACAAATAAACTGTTCT
>CALXYJ010000009.1 GCA_944392945.1 uncultured Clostridia bacterium
ATTATTTTAACACAATTTTGAGTGGGTATCTTATTTTTTTTATTCTAAATTTTCCCCGAATTTATTTTACACTAACTGTATTTTATTTAATGTTTCTTGTGAATTTTCTCTACTTTTATGCTCATTATATTTTTTATTAAAAATTAGTTTCATATTAAATTAGATTAACAGCATTTTATCATATTTAAAGTATCTTCCAGATATCTGCAAATTGCTCTTTTTTTAATTATATAGACATAAGTAACTTTAAGATTTTTATAAAATATTCCACAGTCACAAAATTATACACAGGGGTGAATAACTTTTTATTCACAATCAAAAAATAATATTTGTTGTCGTAAAAAATAAAAATTTGTTCTCTCGTGTAACGTTACGGTATTGAAGGCTTTGTATATTTTGTAATATTTTGTAATAAATTGTATTTTTCATATAAATTTTACACTTATCCACAAAATTATCCACATTATACACAGATTTATTAAAGTTTTTTGTCCATTATTATTGACTAAGTAATTTTAATTATATATAATGTAAAAACAATAGGGAATCTTAATGTTATTTTATTTTTTTGCATAAATATTATCACTTATATTACAGCTATTTTACATAGTTTTCAAAGTTATCAACAGTTGTGGATATTGTTGTGGATAATTATCAAAAAACTAAAATAAGTTAATTCCCTTATACTTTTTAGGAAGGATTGAAAGAAATGTCAAATGAACTAAATGAACTTCTAACTAAAGCAAAAGATCTTTTAAAAAATGAAATGACAAATATTTCTTATGAAACTTGGATAAAATCATTGGATATAAGAGATTTTACTGATGATAAAATAATATTAATTGCTTCTTCACCTTTTCAAAAAGATGCTGTTGAAACTAGATATTATGATTTAGTTGCAAATACATTTAAATTTATTACTAATAAAGATTGCAAAATTATAGTAGAGTATAAAGATTCAAGTTCTGAAGAAGAAGATAATTTAGAAGAACAAAGTTTTAATGATAATGACATTGCTGTGTCAAATAATTCTTTAAATCCAAAATATACATTTGATACATTTGTAGTTGGAAATAACAATAGATTTGCACATGCTGCTTCATTAGCTGTAGCCGAAGCACCAGGAACATCATATAATCCTTTGTTTCTATATGGAGATGTAGGTTTAGGAAAGACTCACTTAATGCATGCTATTGGACATCAAGTTATAAAAAATAATCCAAATTCTAATGTATTATATGTAACTTCTGAGAAATTTACTAATCAATTAATTAATGCAATAAAAGATAATAAAAATGAACAATTTAGAAATAAATATAGAAATATTGATGTTTTATTAATAGATGATATACAGTTTATAGCTGGAAAAGAAAGAATTCAAGAAGAGTTTTTCCACACTTTTAACACATTACATGATAATAGAAAACAAATAGTTATATCTAGTGATAGACCACCAAAAGATATACCTTTATTAGAAGACAGATTAAAATCAAGATTTGAATGGGGCTTAATTGCAGATATTTCAAATCCTGACTACGAAACACGTTTAGCTATTTTGAGAAAAAAAGCTCAAACAGATAATATAATAGTAGATGATCAAATATTATCAACAATTGCAACTAGGGTAGTATCAAATATTAGAGAACTTGAAGGAGTATTTAATAAATTAGTAGCTTTTTCTACTTTAGCAAATGGACCTATAACAATAGAAATGGCAGAAAAAGCAATCAATGATATTTCTGCACAAAAAGAAAAAGTAATTTCTGCTGATTATATACAAGATGTAGTTGCAAAATATTTTAATATTAATAAGAAAGATTTAAAAAGTGCAAAAAGATCAAATGATATAGCATATCCAAGACAAATTGCAATGTATCTTTGCAGAGAAGTTGCTGGTTTATCATTCCCAAAAATAGGTGAAGAATTTGGTAAAAGAGATCATACTACAGTAATGCATGGATGCAATAAAATAGAAAAAGAAATAAAAGAAAATAATAATACAAAATTAATTGTGGAAAGTGTGAAAAAAATAATACTAGAAAAAAAATAGTATAAATTTAAAGCAAAAGATAAATTTTCAAAAACTTTGGTTCGCCAAAACAAATTTTTGAAAAAAATTGTCAAAATTCACTTACGGAAGTAATACATTAGATATACACAGGTGGTTGTTAATAAAGTGTATATAAACTGTTAATATTTCATTAATCCACATTTTTTTTAAAAGCTTGTGGATTAAAAAATAACTTTTCCACGAAAATATAAACATAGTTTTTTTACGGAAATAGGCACTTCCATGACTTTTCCCCACAATTAACAAGACCTAATACTATTACTTCTATAATTATTAATTATTAATAAAGGAGAGAGAAAAATGAAAATTGTTTGTTACAAAGACAAAATTCTTAAAGCTATTAATTCCGTAGTAAAAGCTGTAGCATCTAAAACTACAATGCCTATACTAGAAGGAATATTAATTCAAACAAATGATAATGAAATAAAATTAACTACATATGATTTAGAAATAGGTATTGAATATATAATGGAATGTGAAGTTAAAGAACAAGGATCAACTGTTGTAAATGCAATAATGTTTAGTGAAATTATTAGAAAATTACCAGATACAGAAATAAAAATATATTTAGATGAAAATAATCTTTTAGTAATAGAATGTGAAGGTTCATTATATAAATTAGCAACAATGGATCCAAATGAATTTCCAGAATTACCAAGAATAAATGTTGAAAATTCAATACAGATTGAACAAAATGTTTTAAAGAATATGATTAGAAGAACTATATTTGCTGTAAGTAATGAAGAAAATAGACCTATATTTACAGGATGTTTATTTGAAGTAGTAAATAATAAATTAAATGTTGTAGCTGTAGATGGTTTTAGATTAGCTTGGAGAAGTAGCTTTTTAAATATTAATGCAAATGATTTTAGTGCAGTTATTCCAGGAAAAACATTAAATGAAGTAAATAAAATAATAATGGATTCTTTTGAGCCAATAAAAATTGGAATATCTAGAAACCAAGCATTATTTGAAATGGATAATTGTAAAATAGTTACTAGAGTTTTAGATGGAGAATTTTTAAATTATGCAAATGTAATACCTAAAGAATGGGATACAAGAATAAGAGTAAATAAAAATATTTTACAAAGCTGTTTTGAAAGAATAAGTTTAATATCTTCTTCATCTGTGGAAAAAGAAAAAAAATATCCTGTAAAAGTAACCGTTGATATAGGAAAATTAACAATTTCTTGTGCAAACCAAACAGGAGATGCTAAAGAAGAAATATATGTTTCAACAGAAGGAAAAAATATAGAAGCAGGATTTAATCCAAAATACTTTTTAGATGCACTTAAAGTTATAGATGATGAGGAAATATATGTTCATTTCGGATCTAGTATTTCTCCATGTATAATTAGACCTGTTGATGAAGGCGATTATGTTTATATGATATTACCAATAAGGTTAAAAGATTAATTAAATTAATAAAAAAATTATTCACAAATCGTGAATAATTTTTTTTATTTTAAAAAATCTTGCTTTATTTTTTTATTATGTGTATAATGCAATATATAATAAAAAATATCCACAGAATCTTACGGAAATGTGGATAACTAAGTGGAGAACTTTATGAATATAACAAAATTAAAATTAGAAAACTTTAGAAATTATGATAGCCAAGAAATAGAATTTAATAAAGGAATTAATGTTATCTATGGTGATAATGCACAGGGAAAAACCAATATATTAGAGGCTATTTTTTTATGCTCTATGGGAAAATCTTTTAGAACAAGCAAAGATAAAGAATTAATAAAAATAAATTCAGATTTTGCCAAAATAAATATAGAATATGAAAAAAGTGATAGAAATGGAAAAATAGAATATATTATATCCAATAAAAAAAATATATCTATTAATGGAGTAAAAATAAATAGATTAAGTGAATTATTGGGGAATATAAATTCAATAATTTTTTCTCCTGATGATATGGAAATTTTAAAAGATGGACCACAAAAAAGAAGAAAATTTTTAAATATGCTAATTAGCCAGTTAAGACCAAGATATTTATTTAATTTGAATGCATATAATAAAACATTAGAACAAAGGAATAATTATTTAAGACAGATAAAATTAGAAAATAAACCAGAAAATATGTTGGAAATTTGGAATGAAAAATTAGCAAATCATGCACAAATTATTAATGCTTATAGAAGAGAATTTGTGGATAAAATATCAAATAAAATAGTAGATATCCACAGAAATATCACAGATAATTCCGAAGAAATAAAAATAAATTATTTAAGTGAATATAAAAGTAAGGAATCATATATAAAATTACTTCAAGAAAATACCAAAAATGATATATATAAAGGCTATACATCAAAGGGAATACATAGAGATGATTTTGAAATTTTTCTAAATGGAAAAAATATAAATTTATATGGTTCACAAGGACAGTTTAGAACAGCTATTTTATCATTAAAATTATCTGAATTATATGTTATTTATGATGAAATAGGTGAGTATCCAATTTTATTATTAGATGATTTTATGTCTGAATTAGACGAAAAAAGACGTAGAAAATTTGTGGAAAACATTACGGATGCTCAGGTAATATTAACAGGAACTCATAAATTAATACTTGAAAAATTTAAATATAATATATATAATGTAAAAGATGGACAAATAAAGAAAGAATAAAATTAACAAAAGAGGGATATAAAAAATGTTTGTACATATAGGGAATAATATAATTTTAGAAGAAAAAAATATAATAGGAATTTATAATGTTGAATCTATGAGAGATACAGTTGAATATAAAAATTTAATAGAAAGTTTAAAAAGGACAGATAATCTTGTTTCACAAGCAAATGGTGATGCGAGATCTTTAATAATGACAAATGAAAAAGGTAAAATAATAGGATATGAAACAAATATATCAACAATGTCAATTGCAAAAAGGGCAGAAGAAAAAAAGACAAAAAAAGGGACACTATTAGGAGGTTTTTATAATGGAAAAATATAAACATGAATATGGAGCAGAACAGATACAGGTTCTAGAAGGGCTTGAAGCCGTTAGAAAAAGACCTGGAATGTATATAGGAAGTGTTTCAGCAAGAGGTTTACATCATCTTGTATATGAAATTGTAGATAACTGTGTTGACGAAGCTTTAGCAGGTTATTGTAAAAATATTCATGTTCAAATAAAGCCAGGAAATATAATTACAGTAGAAGATGATGGAAGGGGAATTCCAGTAGAAATTCACCCTAAAACTAAAATTTCTACAGCTGAAACTGTTTATACAATGTTACATGCTGGAGGAAAATTTGGTGGAGACAGTGGTTATAAAGTATCAGGAGGTCTTCATGGTGTTGGTGCTTCTGTTGTAAACGCATTATCTGAATGGACAGAAGTAGAAATTTGCCGTGATGGCGGGCAGTATAAAATGAAATTTGAAAGAGGTAAGACTGTTGAACCATTAAAGAAAATTGGAGATTCAGATAAAACAGGAACTAAAGTAACTTTTTTAGCTGATGATACTATTTTTGAAACCACTAATTATGATTATTCAGTTTTAGAGGAAAGATTTAGAGAAATAGCTTTTTTAACAAAGGGCTTGAGAATAAAAGTAGAAGATTTAAGAGAAGAGCCAATTAAAAAAGGTGATTTTTGTTTTGAAGGAGGTTTAAGCTCTTTTGTTGAGTATCTAAATCAAAATAAAGAAGTTCTTCATAAAAAACCAATTTATATAGAAAAAACAGATGGTGAAGTTCCTGTAGAAATAGCTATACAATATACAACAGCATATTCTGAAAATATTTATACTTTTGTTAATAATATAAATACTGTAGAAGGTGGAACACATTTAGAAGGTTTTAAAAGAGCTCTAACAAAAGTATTTAATGATTATGCAAGAAAACATAATATCTTAAAAGATAAAGATGCAAATTTACAAGGTGAAGATATAAGAGAGGGAATTACCGCTGTTATATCTGTAAAGGTAAAAGAACCTCAATTTGAAGGACAAACCAAAACAAAATTAGGAAACAGTAATGTTACAGGAATTGTTCAATCAATGGTAAATGAAGCTTTAACTGATTTCTTAGAAGAAAATCCAACAACATCAAAGGCTATTTTGGAAAAATGTATTGGAGCTTCTAGGGCAAGAGAAGCAGCAAGGAAAGCAAGAGAATTAGTAAGAAGAAAAAGTGCATTAGAAACTTCAACTTTACCAGGAAAATTAGCAGATTGTAGTGAGAAAAATGCAGATCTTTGTGAAGTATATATAGTTGAGGGAGATTCTGCAGGTGGTAGTGCAAAGCAAGGAAGGGACAGAAAGTTCCAAGCAATACTTCCTTTATGGGGAAAAATGCTTAATGTAGAAAAATCAAGAGCTGATAAAATTTATAATAATGATAAATTACAACCAGTTATTCTTGCAGTTGGAGCAGGAATTGGAGCAGATTTTGATATTACTAAAATAAGATATGGTAAAGTTATAATAATGGCGGATGCTGATGTTGATGGTGCACACATCAGAACTTTATTGTTAACATTTTTCTTTAGATATATGAGACCTTTAATAGAAAATGGAAATGTATATTTAGCTCAACCACCTTTATTTAAATTATCTAAAAAAGGTATGGAAGATATATATTGTTATACTGACGAAGAACTAGAACAAAAATATAAAGAATTAGAGGAAAAAGGTATTCAAAGAGATTCAATATCAATACAAAGATATAAAGGTCTAGGAGAAATGAATCCAGAACAATTATGGGATACAACAATGAATCCAGAAACAAGAATATTAATAAAAGTTACAATGGATGATGCAATAAAAGCTGATAGAATTTTTACAATATTAATGGGAGATGAAGTTGCTCCAAGAAGAAAATTTATTGAAGAAAATGCAAAATATGTTAAAAATCTTGATGTATAATTAATTCTTATAAAAACGTAGTAAAATTAGATATTTTACTACGTTTTTTTAATATTAATTAAAAGATTAATATTAAATTCATTAATTAATTTTTATAAATTAATTGTCGATTTTTGTAATACGAAAAAGATTGACAAAAATTGGAAATGCTTGTATTATTGTACAAAGATAAGAGGTGATAGAAGTAAATATAGGGAATAAATCCACACAAGAATGGCTAATAATAGAAAAAGTTGATGACAATGGAATTCTAAAGATAAAAAACAAAAATACATATGTAAAAATATTAAAAGTTTTTCCTATTAATTTTAATTTAAAAACTAATTTAGAAAAAGAAGCTATTTTAAATTCTTTTAAAATTTTTTTAAAAACATGTAATTTTAATCTTCAAATTTTAATTCATACTAATAAAGAAGATATTTCTAAAATAATAAATAATATTAAAATTTCAAAAAATAAAAAAATATCTATTATTTCTCAAGAATATATTAATTTCTTACAAAAGATTAATTCTGAAAAACAAACATCCACAAAAAATTATTATATAATTATAAGTCAAGATTACGAAGAAGAAAATCAAGATAATATTTATTATTCATTAAATGAAAAATATTTAAAAATAAAAGAATGTTTAAATAAATGCGGAAATCAAATAAAAGAATGTAAAAAAGAAGAAGTATTAAAAATTTTTCACTTTTTTTTAAATACAAATATTAATTGGAAAAGAAAATAAAGGTGAGGTGATAAGTGAATAATATATTTAAAAAAATATTCACAAAAGAAAATAAAAATAAATTTTTAGAAGAAAATTATATTTGTCCAGCATATATAAATAATCACAATCCAAAATATCTAGAAATAGATAATATGTATTATTCGGGATTAATTATTGTTAATTATTTAAGAGAGCAACAAGAATTAATTTTAAAAACTTTAATAGATACAGATATAAATATGAATGTTTCAATATTTTATGAAAAGCAAGATAAATATAAAATTCTAAAAGAATTAACTTATAATATTGGAAATGTATCTGCAGATTTAAAAGATATAAATAATAATAGACAAGATATAGATATAGCTCAATATACTTATAATGATGCAAAATATATAAGAAAAGAAATGCAAATTAATAATCAAGATATGTATTATTTATATATTTATATAAATATTTTTTCAAATTCACTAAAAGAATTAGAATATAATTTAAATAAAATAGAAGGAATAATACAAGGTAGTGGATTGCAAGGAAGAAGGGCTAATTTTAGGCAAGAACAAATATATAAATCTAGTTTACCATTAATGTACAATGATAAAGATTTAAAATTAGCTGCAAAAAGAAATATATTAACAGATGGTTTACTATGTACATATCCATTTATATCTTCATCTATTTTTGATGAAAAAGGTGTTTATATAGGTAGAAATATATATAATAATTCGATGATATTTATCGATAGATATGATAATAAAAAATATAAAAATCCTAATATGTGTGTATTTGGAATGTCTGGAGCAGGAAAGTCTTATTATATAAAATTATTAATTTTAAGATATGGAATACAAAATATAAATCAATATGTAATTGATCCTGATAGAGAATATGGAAATATTTGTAAAGCTTTAAATGGAACTTTATTAAAATTAGGTCCAACATCGAATACATACATAAATGTATTCGATATAAGGGAAGAAAGTATCGAAAAAGATGAAAAAGGATATTTAGGAATAAAAATAGATAAATTAAAAGGTTTTTTTAATTTAATATTTGGAGAAATGAATGAAGAAGAAAAATCATTAATAGAAGAAAAATTAATAGAATTATATGCAACAAAAAATATTAATTTTAATGATAAAAGTTTATATAAAATAAAAAATAAAAAATTAGTTTTTAAAGAGAGTATAGATATGCCATTGTTAGAAGATTTCTATAAATTATTAGGAAAAGATGAAAAAACAAAAAAATTTCATATAAAATTATTGCCTTTTGTAAAAGGGAGTTTAAATTATTTTAATAAATATACTAATATAAAAATAGATAATAAATTAATAATAGCAGATATATATGAATTAGGAGAAGAAAATATTAAATACGGAATGTATTTATTTACAGATTTATTTTGGGATAAAATAAAAATAAATAGACAAGAAAAAAAAGTAATATATATGGATGAAATATGGAGATTAATAGGAGTAACATCAAATAAAGAAGTAGCCTCATTTATCTATAAGATTTTTAAAACAATAAGAAAATATAGTGGTAGTGGTGTCGCGATAACTCAGGATGTCTCTGATTTATTTAGTTTAGAAAATGGTACATATGGAAAAAGTATATTAAATAATTCAAATATAAAAACATTTTTTTGTTTAGAAGAAGAGAATATTAATATATTAGAAAAATATACAAAATTATCTGAAAAAGAAAAGATTGAAATAAAATCTTTTTCAAAAGGAGAGTGTTTAATGTTTGTTGGAAATGATCATATTTTAGTAAAAATAGATTCTTCAGAATTTGAAAAAAATATTATAGAAAAAGGAGAGATTATTAATTAAAAAAATAATAAATATTTTTGGAAATAATGGTTCTGGGAAAAGTATAGTATCAATATTATTAGCAAATATATTAGCCACAAAAAATTTAAATGTTTTAATAATTGATTCAAATTATAAAGATATTTTTAAAATATTTAATAAAAAAATAAATAATAAAATAATAAAAATTCAAAATTTTTATATAACAAATAAATATATAAAAAATGAAATTGAAAAATTTGAAATAATTATTTTAGATAATCCAAATATTAAATTTTTAAAAACAAAAGAATTATTAAAAAATTCTACAAATATATTTTTGTCAGAAAGCAATTTACTAGGAATAAAAAAATTAATTATTTTAATTAATAAATATACAAAAGAAATAAATAAAGAAAAAATAAATATTATTTTTAATAAATATAATTCAAATTCAATAGATTATCAAATATTAATTAAAATATTAAAAGATTTTAAAATTCTAGGAAAAATAAATTATTCTAAAAAAATAGAAACATTAATAAATACTGGTAAAATTATAAAAATAAATTCAATAAAAAAAGATTTATTAAAAATAATAGAAAAAATAATAAAGGAGAATAGAAAATATGGAAATAGAATTAAAAAACCAGTTGAATGACAATAATATAGAGGTAGAAAAAGAACAAAAAAGTTTTTTAGAAACAACTTTAGGAGGTATTATAAATACAGGTTTAGATGTAGGTATAAAATTTTTATTACCGGATTTTATAGAAGATGGAGTAATAGAAATTAAAAATGCTATATTAAAAGATGGATTTAAAGAAGGCTTGAATACGGCAATAGATGAGGCAATAGATTTAGGAAAAAGTGCATTAGGAATTGTAACTGGCAAATTTGATGATATAAATCAAATGCAAAAAGCTGTAGAAACAGGAGGAATAATTGATTCAATATCTAAAGGAATAGATCTGGCCTTAAACAAAATAAATGAAAATGGAAAAATAAGCAATAATATTATTAACGTAATAAAAAAAGGCAAAAATCTAATATTAGATAATATAAGTAGTAATATTGAAGAAATGATAGTAGATCAAGAAAATCAAATTAATAGTTTTCAAAATTCAATTGAAAATTGGAAAGATGCTTTTGAAAGACAGGATTTTGATTTAATGGAAAATGAAATGAAAAATATTAATGGTTTTCTAGAAAAAATTATGCCTCTAGAAAATTTAATTAAAGATGCAAGAAAAGTAGAAAATATTCATAATATTATAAAAAATAATAATAAAAATTTTAATATAAATTCATTGGAATTAGAGGCTGCTAAAGCGTTAGCATAAATTGCTTAATTTTATTAATTCCGTAAGATTTTCAAAGAATTTCCTTGCATATTTTTTACTGTTTTAGTATAATACATTGAGTAGCATAAAGAAGAAAAGAGGTAAAGAAATGGACAACCATGATGGAAAAATTGTAGAAAGAGACATAGAAAGCGAGATGAAAACAGCATACATAAGTTATGCTATGAGTGTTATTGTACAAAGAGCTTTACCAGATGTAAGAGATGGTTTAAAACCAGTACACAGAAGAATTTTATATGCAATGCATGAAGATGGAATTACGTCTGACAAACCTTACAGAAAATGTGCAAATACTGTAGGTTCAGTTTTGGGAAGATATCATCCACATGGAGATTCTTCTGTTTACGATGCAATGGTAAGAATGGCACAAGATTTCTCTTTAAGATATATGTTAATAGATGGACATGGAAACTTTGGATCAATAGATGGTGATGGAGCAGCAGCAATGAGATATACAGAAGCAAGGATGTCTAAGATAGCAGAATATATGCTTACAGATATCGAAAAAAATACTGTAGATTTTATGCCAAACTATGATGAAAGATTACAAGAACCAACAGTATTACCATCAAAGATACCACAATTATTAATTAATGGATCTTCAGGAATTGCCGTAGGAATGGCAACAAATATTCCTCCTCACAATTTAACAGAAATAGTAGATGGACTTATAAAAATTATAGATGATGAAAATGTTACAGATGATGAATTAATGACAATTATAAAAGGTCCAGATTTTCCAACAGGAGGTATGATTCTTGGAAAAGAAGGTATAAGAGAGACATATAAGACAGGAAAAGGAAAAATAATTGTAAGAGCAGAAGCTGAAATAGAAGAAATGGCAAATAATAAACAAAGAATAATCGTAACATCATTGCCATACCAAGTAAATAAAGCAAGATTAATAGAAAATATATCTAAATTAGTAAGAGAAAAAAGAATAGAAGGGATTTCAGAATTAAGAGATGAGTCAGATAGAAATGATAGGGTTAGAATAGTAATTGAATTAAAAAGAGATGCAAGAGCACAAGTTGTTTTAAATCAATTATATAAAAATACTCAAATGCAAGATACCTTTGGGGCTATATTATTGGCATTGGTTGATGGAGAACCAAAGATATTAACATTAAGACAATGTTTAGACTATTATATAGATCATAGAAAAAATGTTATCGTAAGAAGAACAAAATTTGAATTAGATAAGGCTTTAGCAAGAGCACATATATTGGAAGGATTAAGAATAGCTATAGATAATATAGATGAAGTAATTCAAATTATTAGAACTTCTTATGATGATGCAAAAGAAAGATTAATAGAAAGATTTGGTTTATCAGATATTCAAGCACAAGCAATACTAGATATGAGATTAAAAACATTGTCTGGATTGCAGAGAGAAAAAATAGAAGAAGAATATAAACAATTAATGGAATTAATTGCTCATTTAAGAGAAATATTAGCAAATGAAAAACTAGTATTTGATATAATAAAAGAAGAATTAATAGAAGTTAAAACAAAATTTGGTGATGAGAGATTAACCAAAATAAAACCAGCAGAAGGAGATATAGAAGAAGAAGATTTAATAAAAGAAGAACAAACAATAGTTGCTTTAACTCATTTTGGTTATATAAAAAGAATGCCAGCAGATACATATAAAAGTCAAAAAAGAGGAGGAAAAGGTATTACAGGAATATCTACAAGAGCAGAAGATTTTGTTACGCAAATCTTTACAGCATCTACACATGATACAATATTATTCTTTAGCAATAAAGGAAAATTGTATAGATTACGTGGATATGAAATACCGGAAGCTGGTAGAACCGCTAAAGGAACAGCTATCGTTAATTTATTAAGTTTGGATAATGGAGAAAAAATAACTGCGGTTATACCAATTTCAAACTTTGCTGAAGGAAAATACTTGTTAATGGCAACACAGAAAGGATTTATTAAGAAAACACCATTAACAGAATATAATTCTGTAAGAAAAACAGGTCTTCAGGCAATTACATTAAAAGAAGATGATGAACTAATAGCCGTAAGATTAACAGATGGAGAAGATAATGTTGTCTTAGTAACAGAAGAAGGAATGAGTATTACTTTTAGTGAACAAGATGTAAGACCTATGGGAAGAACAGCACAAGGAGTAATAGGAATTAAACTTGGAGAAAATGATAAAGTTATAGGTATGGAATCTATTATTTCTGGAGCAAATGCAACATTATTAGCAATAACAGAGAATGGATTTGGTAAAAGGACAGATTTAGATGAATATAGAGTACAAAATAGAGGTGGAAGAGGAGTAATAACATATAAGGTTACTCAAAAAACCGGAAAATTAGTTGGTATAAGAGTTACAGATGATTCAAATGATGTTATGATGATTACAGACACAGGAACTATAATAAGAATAAGTGTAAGAGATGTTAGTGTTTTAGGAAGATCTACACAAGGTGTAACTCTTATGAGAACAAATGATGGTGGAAAAGTTGTAAGTATTGAATTAGTTGAACCAGAAGAAACAGAAGATAAATAATAGAATAGATATCAATAAAAAACAAAAAAGGTCTAATAGAATATCTATTAGGCCTTTAATTGGAGATGAAAAAATGAATAAAAAAATAAATAAAACAATAATGCAATATTTTGAATGGTATTTGCCACCTGATTGTGGTTTATGGAAAAAAGCTGCAAATGAAGCAAGTTATTTAGATAGTATAGGAATCACTGGAATTTGGTTACCTCCTGCATATAAAGCGGAAGGTGGTAATAAGGATACTGGTTATGGAGTATATGATTTATATGACTTGGGAGAATTTGATCAAAAAGGATCTATAAATACTAAATATGGAAGTAAAGATGAATATATAAATGCTATAAAAATATTAAAAGGAAATAATTTAGAAGTATATGCAGATATTGTTTTGAATCATAAATTAGGAGCCGATGGAACAGAAGAAGTAATGGCAATAGAGGAGCAGCCAAATAATAGAAATGTAGAGATTAATAAACCAATTTTTATTGAGGCTTGGACGAAATATAATTTTGATGCTAGAAATAATAAATATTCTGACTTTAAATGGAATTGGACTCATTTCCACGGTGTAGATTGGGATGAGAAACAAAAAAGAAAAGGAATTTTTAAATTTTATGGAAAACATTGGGATCTCGATGTAGATAAAGAAAATGGAAATTTTGATTATTTAATGGGAGCCGATGTTGATTTTAATAATGTGGATGTAATAAAAGAATTAATCAAATGGGGAGATTGGTACGTAAATACTACAAATGTTGATGGATTTAGACTAGATGCTGTAAAGCATATAAGAGCAGGTTTTTATAAGGAATGGCTAGAAAATATTAAAGAGGAATTTGCAAAAGATTTTTTTACTGTTGGGGAATATTGGAGTACAAATATCTTGGCAATTAACAATTATTTAAAAGAAGTTAATTATTCTATGAAATTATTTGATGTTCCATTACATTATAATTTATTTAATGCATCAAATTCTTCCGGAAACTATGATATGAGGACAATTTTAGATAATACATTAGTAAAGGAAAATCCGGAATTTGCAGTTACCTTTGTAGATAATCATGATACACAAATAGGTCAAGCTTTAAATTCATGGGTACAAGAATGGTTCAAACCACTAGCATATGCTTTAATATTATTAAGGAAGGATGGAATCCCTTGTATTTTTTATGGTGATTATTATGGAATTCCACATGATAATATATCTTCAAAAAAAGACTTTTTAGAAAAAATGATAAAAGCAAGGAAGCATTTTTCTTATGGAAAGCAAAAGGATTATTTTAAAAATGAAAATATTATAGGTTGGGTTAGAGAAGGAGATAGTGACCATACCGATTCAGGTCTAGCAGTAGTTATGAGTGATAATGCTGGTGGATATATAGAAATGAATGTTGGAGAAAGATTAGCAGATACTGTATTTTATGATTGTACAGGTAATTTAAATGAAACAGTCTATGTGGATTCAAATGGAAATGGCATATTTTATTGTAAAGGTGGAAGTGTTTCTGTTTGGATAAAGAAAGATAATATTTATGATAAAAAAGAAGAAAATTAAAAATAATTCTAAAAAGCGGAGAAAATGAAAATGGAAAATAAATATCATAAAGCATATAAAGAAGTATTGGAAATCTTAAAATATATTCCGAAAGAATATGTAGATAAGATTCCAAAAAAAATGATGGATACTTTTAGAGAAAATATGGATCAAAATTATAATTTTACTATCGATCTAAATTTGGAATTTGAAGATCAAAAGTTGATGGATGAGACGAAAGCTATTTTAGCTAATATATTTAGAGATTATTGGGCTACTCCAGAACAGAGGGAAAAAATAAGAGAAAAAGAAAGAATTGAATTAAAAAAGATAGAAGAGAATAAAATAAAATTTGATCCAGAAAAAGTTTTTAAAGAAAGAAAAATAGAAAAGAAAGATTCTAAAAAAGAAGAAACTAAAATTAATTTACCTGTAAAGGTAGAAAAAGATCACTTTTATAAAAAGATAATAAAATTTTTAAAGAGATTATTTCATATAGAATGATAGTATATGTGCAGAGTGATTCACAATTATACTGACATAATAAAACAGCTTGTATCTAAAAGATATAAGCTGTTTTAAATAATTTATTGGTTGCGGGGGGAGGACTCGAACCTCCGACCTTTGGGTTATGAGCCCAACGAGCTGCCAACTGCTCCACCCCGCGATATGTTACATTTATTATTATATAACTTATAATATAAAATTGTCAATACATTTATAGAATAAATTATAATATATAATGAAATTCTAGTATTATTATATTAGGAAGAACTAAAATTATTCCAAAAAAATGTCAGGAAACTTAAAGTTTTCCTGACATTTTTTTGGAGAATATTACCAAGAGCTTCCTCCTCCTCCTCCAGAGCCACCTCCGGAGCTTCCTCCACCTGATGAACTTCCTCCACTAGAAGATGAAGGACTTGAGGTCATAGAACGAGTAACACTTGTCATTGTTGATGACATAAAAGTATTAAATGAATGCATATTAAATCCCGTACTAGAGTAATACCATTGAGGTGGTTCTAAAGCAATATTTTCAAATTGTTTAATCCATGTATCAGAAACGCCTAAGGCATATGTGTATGGTAAAATATCATAGAAGTATTTAGGATGTTCTTTTACAAGTGATTCTAATTGATCTTTTTCAGCTGTTTCCAAGAATCTTTTAAATCCTTTAATTTTTCCTAAAATATCTAGTCCAAAGCGAGTTCTTTTTACCATTATTTTTCTTAAAGCCATTAAAGCCAAGATAGCAATTATACCAAATATATAAGTAAAACCAGAGATAGTAGACGAAAATACAACCGGAGCTACAATCATTAAGAAAGGAATTCCGCCAAAAAGCAATCCCCAGAATATAAAAAATATTTTAGTAGATGCACTTTTATTAGATAATAATCCTGTAAATGCAACCGAAAAGCCAACAGGAGGGAAAATTATAGCACCTAAAATAGTATCCATCATCCCAGTGTCATAGAAAGGTTTAAATGTAATTAAAAGATATATTAAAAATACTAATGGTATTAAAAGCTTTTTTACAGTTAAAGAGGTTTTTTCATATATCTTATAGCGATTTTCTTTTTTATTAATTAATCTTTTAATTTCATTTACTGTTAGATAGAAACTATTAGTTAAACTTAAAGAAGTAACAGCATCCCCTGTTCTAAATAATCCATTAAAAAATATTCTTTCTACTTCATTTTCCCCATCATAGTCTTTTAATTTAGTTATGATAAAATCATTATTATTTGAAAATAAAACTTTCTTCTGTAATTCTTCTATCTCTAGATAACCTTGATCTGCTAAATAAATTAATAATGAAATTATTGCTTCATTATCTACATCACCCTTGTATAAGAAAGCCAGTTCTGCTGAATTATATCCTTCTGGAGGATAAAATTCTATAGTTTCAACAAGTGGGGCATCCTTTCCAAATATAAACCACAAAATAATAGAAATAATTACAATTATTATTATAGCAATAATTATAATATAATAACTAAGATTATTATTGTGGGCTCCAACAAAATAATTATCTGGCAATGTAAGCCTTACAGTAAGAGCATTTTCAGGTGGTAATGTAGTATTATAATAACCTGTAATAGTATTTCCAACTACATTGTAGCTAACATTAGAACTATTTGTAGATCCATAATCTCCAGATGAAAAACCTAATGATGAAGAATCAAATTCCTTAGGCATTGTTATAGAAAAACTGATATTCGATATAGAAGTATCCCAAGAATCGCCAATTAAATTATAGTATAATTCATCAGCACCTTTTAGAGTATCTGCTCCGATATCATAAGTATATTTTATTACATATGTTTTACTTCCAATTACATATTGGCTAGAATCACCTATTTTTATAGAAAAATTACCATTTGAACTACTAGTAACATATGAATCATTTACTTTTAGATTTGTAATTTTAGCTGTATTACGACTTGTTGATCCATCCAATCTTTTTATAGTATTTTTTAAAGGAATATTTCTTATAATTCCATGTTTATTTGTTTCAAAATTTGCAGTTATTGTTTCTGTTATATCAAAAGTATTATTTTCATTAACTACCATATTAATATCATATGATTCGATAGTATAACCATTTGCTGCAAAAGAGTCATTTGGAATTAGAAACAGTAATAATAATTCAAAAATAAAAGTTATAAAAACAATAATTTTTTTATTCATTCAGATTCACCTCAATATTATTTTTTTCATTTGTATCTGCTTCAAACATTTTAAATTCTTTAAATTTAAATATTTTTGCGACTAAATTATTAGGAAACATTTGAATTTTATTATTAAATATTCTTACAGTTCCATTATAATATTTCCTACTATTTGCAATTTCATCTTCTATTTCTATTAAACTAGTACTTAATTTAGAAAATAAATCATTTGCTTTTAAATCAGGATAATTTTCTGAAACTGCAATAATAGTAGATAGATATTTTGAAATTTCCTCGTTTAAATTAATTTTATTATTCATTGATAAAGAATCATAATTTGAATTCCTTAATGAGGTTATTTTAGTAAGAGTTTCTTTTTCATATATAGAATATCCTTTTACAGCTTCTACTAAATTTGGAATAATATCCCATCTCTTTTTTAAGTAAATATCCATTGTGGAAAAAGCCTCATTAACAAGGTTTTTAGAATGGATAAAAGAATTATATGCAATTAAAATATATATTAAAATTAATATTATAACTCCAATAATAATATAAATATACAAAATTAATTCACCTCCTATTTTCATTTATATTATGACATTAATTAAGCTAAACAGCAAGAAAAAAATGATTATTTATGTATTTCTATATAAAAATTAGTATTAGTATCGATAAAAATATCAGAATTAATATTGAAATCTTGATTAGATGAATTAATTGCAGATTCTTCATTAAACTCTTCTATATTTGGTCCATTTATAATATGTTGTTCATGATTATTAATGGAGGAATTATTAGAAAAAATTGTATTTTCTATTAATACTATATTTACTTCTAAAAAATTATATTCTAAAATATCAGAATATTTAGAGCAAGAAGAAATTGAATAAAATGAAATAAAAACTAAAATAATAAAAATGATTTTTTTTATATAAGACATATACACCTCAAACTAAATTTGTTCATAAAAAACTTTTATTTTAAAAGTTGATAAAAAAGGCTCGTAGAAATTTCCAGTATAATTAATTTGTATATAAAAAATATCTTCCTCTTTTTTTGATGAATTTAATACAAAATAGTCAGATCTAAGATTATGTAAAAATATTTTTTGAGAATTTCTAAAGACTATAATATCTAAGTTTTTAGGAATGTTATCTAATAGAAAATAATATTTAAATGGAATTTCTGATATTAAATTTTCATTAAAATTTCTAACCTTAAAGTTATATTGTGTAGATAAATTATTATTATTTAAAATAGTTGTTTTGCCAAAATGAACATTAAAAATAGGAGTTGCAATTGAAGCAGAAATAAATATATTTTCTGAAAAATAATAATTATTATGAATAAATAAAGAAATTAAAGAGAAAATTAAAATAAAGATAAATAGTATTTTTTTCAAAATTAAGTCCTTTCAAAAATTATTTGTAAATTTAAAAATAAATTATTAGAGGTAAAAATTTCTATATTATTAAATTTCCATTCCCAATAGAAAAATAATTTATTAACGTTTTTTGTATTTTCTGTGTATAAATAATTTTTGGGTTTATGGATATCCACAGAATGATTATTTATATATAACTCAAAATTTTGTGGAATTGAATTGGTATTATTTAAGATTTTATAATTGATAGGTTTTATAGAATTAATAAAGAGTGAAAAATATCCATATGATCCGTGGAGCAAGTTTTTGATTGTATAAAGAATTTGGTGTAGCAGTGGATGATAAATCTATATTTATATCTAAATTAAATTCGGACAAAAATACATAGAAATATCCAAAAATAAAAATGAAAAATAAAAAGAATAAAAATTTTTTCATAAAAGAACTCCTAAATAGCAAATAGATTAAAAAATTAAATTTAAGATATGTAAAATTTTAACAATGAATTTATAGTAAAAAAATTATAATAAAAAATATATAGCTTGTCAATAATAATTGTAAATAAAAAATATATATGATAAAATTACGATGAAAATTTAACAAAAGATAGGAGGGGAGAAAATGATTTATACAGTTACATTTAACCCAGCTCTAGACTACATTTTAGAATTAGATAAATTGGAAATAGGAAAAATACAAAAGTCAAAAACAGAATTAATACTTCCAGGAGGAAAAGGGATAAATGTTTCTACAGTTTTAACTAATTTGGATATTAGTAATGTAGCATTAGGATATAAAGCAGGTTTTGTAGGAGAAGAAATAGAAAGACTATTAAAAGAAATGGGAGTAAACACAGATTTTATAAAATTAGAAAACGGAAATTCAAGAATAAATGTAAAGATTTCAGCAGAAGATGAAACAGCTATAAATGCTAATGGGCCAAGTATAGGTACTGATAAAATTTTAGAATTATTAGAAAAGTTTAAAAAATTAACCAAAGACGATTTCTTAATTTTATCAGGAAGTATTCCAACATCTATTAATGATGATATATACGAAAAAATATGTAGTATAGTCAAAGACCAAAATGTAAAGATCATAGTAGATGCAACTAAAAATTTGTTAGTACAATCACTAAAATATCATCCATTTTTAATAAAACCAAATAATGAAGAATTAGGAGAAATTTTTGGTGTAGATATACATACAAAAGAAGATGCATGTATATATGGTAAAAAATTAAAGGATATGGGAGCACAAAACGTATTGGTTTCTATGGGAAAAATAGGTGCTGTTTTGATTGATGAAAATTATAATGAATATTTCTTAAAATCACCAGAAGGGAAAAGGGTAAATACTGTAGGATCTGGAGATTCAATGGTTGCAGGATTTTTAGCCGGGTATTTAAAATATAATAATTATTTTGATGCACTAAAAATGGGAGTTTCTGCTGGAACAGCAAGTGCTTTATCTAAATTTCTAGCAACTAAAGAAGAAATATATAAATTATTTAATAATTTTTAACAAAGGAGGAAGAAAATGAAAATTACGGATTTATTAAGTAAAGATTCAATAGAGCTTAATGTAGTAGCAAAAGACAAAAATGATATTATTAATCAAATGACTCAATTAATGTTAAAAACAGGAAGAATTAATGATGCAGACAAATATAAAGAACTTGTTTTAAAAAGAGAAGAAGAAGGAAGTACAGGAGTGGGAGAAGGCATAGCAATACCACATGGAAAAGGCGACTGTGTAACAGAACCAGGTTTAGTTGCAATGGTAGTTCCAGATGGTGTTGAATATGATGCATTAGATGGTAAACCAGTTAATTTATTATTTATGATTGCAGCTCCAAATACAAGTGATAATGTGCATTTAGATGTTTTAAGTAGATTATCTACTATGCTTATGGATACTGATTTTAAGAATAAATTAATATCAGCTAAAAGTAAAGATGAATTCTTGGATATAATAAATGAAGCAGAAAATGAAAAATTCAAAGAAGAAACTAAACAAGAACAAGGATATGAAATATTAGGAATTACAGCTTGTCCAACAGGTATAGCTCATACTTATATGGCAGCCGAAAGCTTAGAGGCAGCTGGAAAAGAAATGGGACATTTTGTAAAAATAGAAACTCAAGGACAATCTGGAGTTAAAAATAAATTAACAAAAGAAGAGATAAAAAACGCTAAGGCAATAATAATTGCAGCAGATATTGATATAGATTTATCAAGATTCAAAGGTAAAAAGATTTTAAAAGCAAAAGTAGCAGATGGAATCCATAAACCTAAGGAATTAATAGAAAGAGCATTAGATGGTAAAGATATACCAGTATATCAAGGAAATGGAAAAGATGATTCTGAATATGAAAATTCGGATGGAGTTGGAAGTAAAATATATAGACATTTAATGAATGGTGTTACACATATGTTGCCATTTGTAGTTGGTGGAGGTATTTTAATTGCAATAGCTTTCTTATTAGATGATTATTCTATAAATCCATCAAATTTTGGTAAAAATACCCCAGTTGCTGCATTCTTTAAGACAATTGGTGATATGGCTTTTGATTTTATGCTATGTATTTTATCTGGTTATATAGCAATGAGTATTGCGGATAGACCAGGTTTAGCAGTAGGATTCGTTGGAGGTGCTGTTGCGAAGGCAGGTACCACATTTGCTTCTTTAACAAATCCAGATATTACATTAGTTAGTTCTGGTTTCTTAGGAGCATTAATTGCAGGTTTTCTTGGTGGATATGTTGTTGTCCTTTTAAGAAAAGTATTTTCATTCTTACCAAAGAGCTTAGAAAGTGTAAAACCAATATTAATTTATCCGGTAGGAGGTATTCTTTTAATTGGATTGATTATGCTTGCCATAAATCCTATTGTTGGTGCAATTAATACGGCTTTAAATAATTTCTTATCATCAATGCAAGGTGCAAATAAAATAATATTGGGAGCAATATTAGGTGGTATGATGTCTGTTGACTTAGGAGGTCCAGTAAATAAAGCTTCTTATACTTTCGGAACAGGTATGCTTGCAGAAGGACATTATGATATTATGGCAGCCGTTATGGCTGGAGGTATGGTAGCACCTCTTGCAATAGCTTTACTTGCAACATTCTTCCCTAAAAAATTACCAAAGAAGGATAGACAATCAGCATTATTAAACTATATTATGGGATTCTCTTTTATTTCAGAAGGAGCTATACCTTTTGCATCAGCAGATCCAATTCGTGTAATTCTTTCATGCGTAATTGGTTCAGCAGTTGCAGGAGCATTATCAATGGCATTCAATTGTACATTAATGGCACCACATGGAGGTATATTTGTACTACCTGTTGTAGGAAATGCTTTATTGTATTTATTATCAATTATTATAGGTTCATTAGTTGCAATGTTTATATTAGCAGCATTAAAGAAAAATGTTTGGAGTAAAGGAGATGAAGTAAAACATGCAAAGTAAAATTATAACTTTAGAAAGTGAAACAGGACTTCATGCAAGACCAGCAACAGAGCTTGCAAAAATAGCTATGAAGTATCCTTGTGATATTAAATTAATAGCTAATGGAAAAACTGTTAATGCTAAATCTCCATTGATGATAATGGCAGCAGGAATAAAACAAAAAACAGATATAGAAATTCAATGTGATGGAGAAAAAGAAGAAGAAGCAATGAAAGAAATAGAAGAAGCTTTTAAAAATAATTTTGGAGAATAAAACAAAAGAGGAGATAGTCATATGTTAAAAGGTAAAGGTGTATCTAAGGGTATTGGGATTGGACATACAAGAGTATTAAAAAATGAAGAAGTAAAAATAACTGATTTTAAAATTCAGGATAGAGAAAATGAATTAAATTATTTTAAACAATGTCTAAATAATGTAATAGAAGATACAAAGAAAGTTATAGAAAAACTTTCTGGAACAGAAGCAGATATTATGAATGCTTATTTAATGATATTACAGGACCCTACACTAACTAGTGAAGCAGAAAGATTAATAAAAGAAGAAGGCTATAATGCAGGTTATTCTGCTAAAGTTGGATTAGAAACTGTAGAAGAAGTTTTTAAAAACATGGATGATGAATATATGTCTGCAAGAGCTTCAGATATAGCAGATATGAAACAAAGACTTATAAATAAGATTGCAAATAAAGAAGAATTAGATTTAAGTAATTTACCAGAAAATACTATTTTAGTAGGAAAGGATTTATCTACATCTGATACTGCAAAATTGAATTTAAAATCTATAGCTGGTATCATAATAGAAAATGGTAGTGAAAATTCACATGTTTCTATTATGGCAAGGACTCATGAAATACCTGCTATTGTTGGGGCAAAGGAAATTTTAGATAATATAGATAATGATGTTTATATAGCCATGAATGGTAATACAGGAGATATCTTTGTTAATCCTACTAAAGAGGAAATCGAAAACCTTGAGAAAATACAGAAAGAATTAGATGATGAAAAGAATAATTTGACTAAATATAAAAGAAGAAAAAGTATTACAAGGGATGGATATAAAACAGAAGTAGTTGCAAATATAGGAACTCCTAAAGATATGGAAATGGTTATAGAAAATGGAGCTGAAGGAGTTGGACTATTTAGAAGTGAATTCTTATATATGGATTCAGATACTATGCCAACAGAAGATGAACAATTTGAAGCATATAAAGAAGTATTAGAAAAAGCCGAAGGAAGACGAGTTATAGTTCGTACATTGGATATTGGAGGAGATAAAGATCTAAAATATTTAAATTTAGAGAAAGAAGATAATCCTTTCTTAGGATATAGAGCTATAAGAATTTGTTTACGAGAGCCAGAGATATTCAAAATACAATTACGAGCATTATATAGAGCAAGTATATATGGAAAACTTGCAATTATGCTTCCTATGATTTCTTCAATAGATGAATTACGTAAGGCAAAAGAAATTATAGAAGAAGTCAAAAAAGAATTAAAAGATAAAAAAATAAAATTTGATAAAAATGTTAAAATCGGAATTATGATAGAAATTCCATCAGCAGCTATAATGGCAGAGCAATTTGCAAAAGAATGTGATTTCTTTAGTATTGGAACAAATGACTTGATACAGTATACAGTTGCAGTAGAAAGAGGAAATGAAAAGATATCAGATTTATACACGAAATTCCATCCAGCAGTAATTAGATTAATAAAGATGGCAATTGATGGAGCTCATAAATCTAAAATATTTTGCGGAATGTGTGGAGAAGCTGCAAGTGATGAAAGGTTTATACCTCTTTTAGTTGGTTTAGGATTGGATGAATTTTCTATGAACCCAACAAAAATATTAAATTCTAGAAAAATGATTAGAGAATTAAATCATAAAGAGTGTAAGAAATTAGTACAGGAAATATTAAAGATGACTTCTGCAAATGAAGTTAAAGCGAGATTAGAAGAATTTAAGAATAGTATGAATTCTAAATAATTAATTAAATAGTTAAAAGAAAGTGGAAAACTAATTTTAAAAATATTAGTTTTCCACTTTTTATAATGTTCAAATAATTATGGCATAACGTGAAAATAAGATTTTATGGTTAATGCAAATAAGATGAACTTTTAGGTCTGTTCCTAAAGTTCATCAAAAAAATAAAACCCCCTTTGTAAATTTTCTGTGAAACAAATGTTATTATTATGAATTTTATTGAAATTTAAAATTGGTAGTGGTAATATTTACGTATATTTGTCAAAGGAGGAAAAATAGGTGATAACTGTAAAAAACGTTACAAAGAAATATGGGAAATTTAAAGCCGTAGACAATATTAGTTTTGAAATAAAAGATGGCGAAATAATTGGTCTATTAGGACCTAATGGTGCGGGAAAAAGTACAACAATGAATATTTTAACAGGATTCATAGAGCCAACTCAAGGAGAAGTAATAATTAACGGCTATAATATTTCTAAAAAACCTAAAAAAGCTAAAAAATGCATAGGTTATATGCCAGAAGGAGTTCCTTTATATAAAGATATGACTGTAAAAGAATTCATTACATATATGGCAGAGCTAAGAGGAGTAAAAAAAGACAAAATAAAGGAAAGCGTAGATCAAGTAATAAGAGATACTTGGTTAGACAATGTAAGAAAGGTATTGATTAAAAATTTGTCTAAAGGATATAAGCAACGTGTAAGCTTAGCGGGAGCTTTAGTTGGAGATCCGGAAATTTTAATACTAGATGAACCAACTGTAGGATTAGATCCAAAACAAATAATAGAAATAAGAAATTTAATCAGAAAATTAGGTAAAAATCATACTTTAATCATTAGTTCACATATATTATCAGAAATAAGCCAAATATGTGAAAAAGTAATAATAATAAATAAAGGACAAATAGTAGCAGTCGATTCACCAGAAAACTTAGAGGACACAGTAAATGTAGAAAATGCTATAAATATAATTGTAGAAGACAAAAATAATAGAATGGAAAATATAAAAATAGATGGTGCAAGAAAAGTGGAATTAATTAAGAACAACGAAGATGGAACAAAAGAATATAAAATAATTCCAGAAAAGGATGTAGACTTAAGAAAAACTATTTTTGCTGATTTAGCAAAAGAAAATATAACAATATTTGAATTAAAGAAACCAGAAATTACACTAGAAGAAGCATTTATGGATTTAATAAAGAAAAATGAAAAGGAAAAAGAAGAAAAAGCAAAACAATTAGAAGAAGAAAAACAACAGGAAGAAGAAAAGAAAAAACAAGAAAAATTAAATAAAAAAGAACAAAAAACCGAGAAAAAACAAGAAAAGAAGGAAAAGAAAAATAACAAAAAGCAAAAAGGAGGTAATAAATAATGTGGGCAATTATAAAAAAGGAAGTTAAATCATATTTCTTATCTCCAATAGGATATGTATTTATAGGGCTATTTTTATTAATGGCTAGTTTGTTCTTTTATTCAGACGTAATAGTAACAGGCTCAACAATGTTTAGTTATATGTTTTATTCATTATGTACAATTTTAATAATGATAATTCCTTTGTTAACAATGAGATTATTCTCTGAGGAGAAAAAAGATGGAACAGAACAATTATTATTAACAGCACCAAAAAGTGTAACAAGTATTGTTTTAGGAAAATTCTTTTCAGCATTAATAGTATTTGCAATAGCTGTAGCTTTAACATCAATACACTATATTATATTAATGTATTTTGGAGAACCTAATTTAAAAACAGCACTTGTTACAATGTTAGGATTTATACTATTAGGAGCAGCTTTAATATCTTTTGGTATGTTTGCTTCAAGTATTACGGAAAACCAAGTAATAGCAGCTATTATATCAATAGCATTTTATGTAATAACTTGGGTGGGAACACCTTATATTAGTTCAAGCCTAGAACCATTAGGATTAATGAATATGTTTAATAGATTTGCAAATGGACAAATAGCTTGGGCAGAAGTTATAGCATTTCTTTCTTATACAGTTTTATTTATACTATTAACAATAATAGTAATACAAAGAAGAAAAAGCGTTAAATAGAAGGAAGGAGAATAAAGGTGAAAAAATTTTTCGAGATAATTAAGAAAAAGTGGATAGCAGATACAACAAGAGTAATATTATTAGTTGCTTTATTAATTGTAGTATATATAGCCATAAATATTATAGTAGATAATGCTAATTTACCAACATTAGATTTTACAGAAGAAAAATTATATTCTGTATCAGATGAAAGTAAAGAAAAAGTAAAAGATATAGATCAAGAAGTAACATTATATTTCTTTGGAGCAGACGAAAATACATCAATTATAGATTTTGCAAAGCAATATAATGTGATAAATCCAAATATTAAAGTAGAAGTAGTAGACAGCAGTGAGAGACCAGATTTATTAGAAAAATATAGTATATCAGATGGAGAATCAGCCGTAGTTATTCAGGCTCCAGAAAGATCTAAAACTTTATCTGCATACGAATTAACAAGTTATGATTATACAACAGGAGAAACAACAGATTTAACAGAAGAAAAAATAACAAATGCTATAATTGAAACAACATCAGCAGATAAACCAAAAGTATATTTCTTAACAGGTCATGGTGAAATGGCAGATTCAATGAATTATGCTAAACAATATTTAGAAAATGATGTTATAGATTTAGATGATTTAGATTTATTAACATCAGATTTCCCAGAAGATTGTGATGTTTTAATAATTGCAACACCGACAGAAGATTTTACAGATCTAGAAACAGAGACAATAATAAATTATATAAATAATGGTGGAAATATATTATGGTTTAATAATGGTAGAACAACACAGCTTGCTAATGTTCAAAAAGTTTTGGATATGTATGGTGTAAGCATTGGTAGTGGAGTTATAAGAGAAACAGATTCTGATAGAATGTTACCTAATGCACCAAACTTTATATTGCCAAGTTTATCTACTCATAAAGTAACAAATGATATAACAGATGGATATGTAATAATGTTTAATGCAACTCGATTAGAGTTTAAGAGTGATGAAGAATTAGAAAATTTAGGTGTTCAAGCCACGCCAATAATCCAATCTTCAGATACTTCTTATTATAGAACAGATCAAAGTATTACATCAACTACACCTCAAGATGGAGAAGAAACCGGATCATTCCCTATTGCTGAAGAATTGGTAAAAACAATAGATGATAAAGAATCAAAATTAATAATATTTGCAGATAATTTATTTGTTTCTGATGTTCAAACTACTCTTAGAAGTAGTGTAGGCTCACAAACTATAAGTGCAATTAACTTTAGGAATAATTCAGACCTTTTATTAAATACAGTATCTTATTTAGCTGATAGAGATCCAGCAGTAACAGTTAGAAAACAGACAGAATATGTAACATATACAGCAACACAAAAAGAGGATTTAGTAGTAAGATGTATAATATTTATCTTCCCACTTGCTATAATTGTATTTGGAATAGTTGTATGGCAAATAAGAAGAAGAAAGAGATAATAAAAAAATAACTGCTACAAAGTTAGCAGTTATTTTTTTGTAGTAGAAAATTATTTTATATAGAATATAAAATAAAATTAGGAATAAATATTTATATTTTTTTACTTTTATGATAGTATTTAAATACAAAAAAATGAGGTGGAAATATGAAAAATTTATTTATAGAATATCCAAAATGTTCAACATGTCAAAAGGCAAAGAAATGGCTAGAAGAAAATAAAATAGAATTTATAGATAGAAATATTATTACAGAAACGCCGACTAAAGAAGAATTAAAAGAATGGATAACAAGATCTAAAATTGATGCTAAAAAATTTTTTAATACAAGTGGAATGAAGTATCGTGAACTTAATATAAAGGAAAAATTAAATGATATGACAGAAGAAGATGTATACGAATTATTGGCATCAGATGGTATGCTAATAAAAAGACCTCTTTTTATATCTGATAAAATTATACTAAAGGGATTTAAAGA
Source organism: uncultured Clostridia bacterium (assembly GCA_944392945.1). Classification (GTDB taxonomy): domain Bacteria; phylum Bacillota; class Clostridia; order TANB77; family CAG-508; genus Merdicola. Next base: position 28,391 of record CALXYJ010000009.1, read on the forward strand.
AAACGAATGGGAAAAAATTAAAGGAGAATAAAATGCAATTAATTAGCTTTAATAAGTATGAAAATACAAAGCAAAAAGGAAAATTAAATAAGAAGAAGGTAGCTATAATAGTAACAATTATAATTATATTAATTGTGTTTGCAATTCTTGCAGGAATATATGTGATGAATAAAACATTTAGAGATAATGTTGATAAATACATATTTAGAAAAAATATAGAAGAAAATAATGGTCCAATTATAGAACTTCCTTCAAAAATAGATACTAATAATATAATTGCTTATAATAATTATATTGGGATTCTAAATAGAAGTATTTTAACAGTATATTCAGTCAATGGAAATAAAGAGAAAGAATTAGAAGTAGAAATTAGTAATGCTTTATATGATACATCTAATAGATTTTTAGCAATAGCAGAAAGAGAAGGATCAAAATTAGAATTAATTTCTGGAACAGATATATTGTGGAAAACAGATATAGAAGGAAATATAGAAAAAATATTTGTTAACAAAAATGGATATGTTTCTATTATAGTTACAGGGACAAGTTCAAAGAATGTAATTATAGTTTATAATTCCGAAGGAACAGAATTATTTAGAGTATTTTTATCACAAACTTCTGCAACAGATGTAGAAATATCTAATGATAATAAATATTTAGCTTATGGAGAAGTAGATACATCAGGAAGTTTTATACAATCAAATGTAAAAATATTATCAATCGAAAAGGCTCAAACAGATCCAAATAATTCTACCGAATATATTTATCCAGCAAATTCAAAAGAAATAATAATAGCATTAAAATATCAGGATAATAATAAATTAGTTTGTATGTATGATGACTCAATACATATTATAGAAAATAATTCAGATAAAGAAATTTTAGATATTTCTGATGCTAAAATTAGTTTTTCAGACATAAATTTAAACAATAATATTGTATGTATAAAAGAAAATTCATCTGGATTATTTGCAAATATAGATGTTGAAATTACAAATGTAATTAATAATAATGTAAATATATATAATATTAATAGTGTAGCAACAAGCATAAAGACTTTAGAAAATGTTATAGCTGTTAATTTAGGAACAGAGGCATATTTCTTAGATACAAATGGTTGGTTAATAAAAAAATATGATTCATCTACTCAAATAAACGATATAGTCGTTGGAACAGGAATTGTTGGAATTGTTTATTCAGATAGATTAGAAATAATTAATTTGTAGGAGGTGAATATATATGAATATAATAGTAGATATAGTTGTTATTTTAATATTATTAGGTTGTATATTTTTTGGATATAAAAGAGGATTAACTGGAGTAATAGTAAGATTATTATCAATAATTTTATCACTTGTAATTTCATTAATACTATTTAAACCAGTATCTGCATTAATAATAAATCATACAGATATTTATAATAATTTAACTACTTCAATAGAAAATTCTTTAAATTCAAAAGAAGAGAATGATGAAGAAAATAGTTCAGAACCAAATGTTATTTTAGATTCAATTAATGAAAAACTAGAGGAGACAAAAGAAAATGCTAATAATGTAATTGCAAAGAGTATTGCAGAAGTAATAATAAATTTGATAGTCATAATTGTATTATTTATAATTGTTAATATCATAATGTTCTTCTTAAAATTTATTTTCGGAGCAATTGCAGAATTACCGATAATAAAGCAAATAGATAAATTAGGTGGCTTTATTTATGGGGTTATAGAAGGATTATTAATAATATACATAATTTTAGCAATTCTTTCATTTGTAAATGTAGAAGAATTACAATTGGCAATAAAAACATCATATTTAACATCAATTTTATACAATAATAATTTGATTTTGATGCTATTCTTTTAAAATAATTAAACTTCAAGGAAATTCTTGAAGTTTAATTATTTTTTTGTTATACTATGAACTAATCTTATATTAGGAGTGAAAGAATTGTCAAATAAACATATGAAAAAGAATAATGTTAACTCTAGGACAACGAGAGCTAGGCAAAATGTTAATATAAATAGAAACATAAATAGAAATGGAAATATAAATAGAAAAAATATAAATAATAATAGAAAAAATAAAAAAAGAAAACATATAGTTGCAAAAAGAGTGGTACTTTTAATTATAATAATATTAATTATTTTTGCTGGAATATTTACAAGTAAAGTAGTTATGAATGGAGGAGGCTTAAAAGGTATACTTGCGACCTTAATGGGACAAACAGAAGAAACAAGAAAAAATATGACAGAAATCCAATTTTTAATCTTGGGAGAAAGTTTAAATTTAACAGATACAATAATGATTGGAAAATATGATCCAAACTCTCAAAAAGCAGCATTAGTTTCAATTCAAAGAGATACATTTATTGGAGATAATCCAAAAAAAGCTACAGCTTATGATAAAATTAACGCTGTTTATCAAGGAAAATATCCAGAAAAAACACTAAAAGAAGTAAATGAGCTAACAGGGTTAAATTTACAATATTACATAGTAATTGATACAAAAGGGTTAAGAGAATTAGTGGATGCAATTGGGGGAGTAGAATTTTATGTACCAATGGATATGGAATATGATGATACTTCACAAGATTTGCATATCAATTTAAAAGAGGGTTTGCAAAAATTAAATGGAGATCAAGCAGAACAAGTACTAAGGTTTAGACATAATAATGATGGCAGTACATATCCAGCATCATATGGAACACAAGATACTGGAAGAATGAGAACACAAAGAGATTTTATATCTGCATTATTAAAACAAACTTTAAAGCCAAGTAATATTTTAAAAATAGGTGAGTTCCTAGATATAGCAAGCAATAATATAAAAACTAATATTCCAATAAGTACATTAAAAGATTATATCCCATATGCGGTAGAATTTTCTACGGACAACTTAAAAACAGACACTTTACCAGGAGAAGCAAAAGAGTTAAATGGAGTATGGCTATACTTAACAGAAGATGATGAAGCACAAGAAATGATTGCACAATATTTCTTTGATTGTCCTACAGAAGAAGAAATAACAAATGAAATGCCAACGCTTCAAATACTTAATGGATCAGGAGATTTTAGCAAATTATCAGAAGTAATAAATAAATATAAAGAAAAGGGATATAATATTTTAAAAGTAGGGAATACAGAATCAAAAGTAAAGCATACTACAATTACAAATAGAACAAAACAAAATAGTGAAACTGTAACAGAAATAAAAAATATTATATTAGAAGACGCAGATACAGAAACAGGAAAAGATACAGAAGATGTAGACTTTACTGTAACAATAGGTCAAGACTATTAGGAGGAAAATATGGAAGAAGAATTATTAAATAAAATAATTAAAATATTAAATGATAAAAAAGCATTAGATGTAAAAACAATAGATATTAAGGATAAAAGTTCATTAGCAGATTATATGGTTATTGCAAGTGGAACATCTACAACACATATTAAAGCATTGGCAGACAATGTAGAAGAAGAATTAAAGAAAGAAGAAATATATCCACATAAAATAGAAGGATATAATTCAAATTCTTGGATATTAATGGACTATTTGGACGTGATTGTAAATATATTTACCGAGACAGATAGGGAACATTATAATTTAGAAGATTTATGGGAAAAAATTAAATAGTATACAAAAGAAAAGCAAGGTATATATTACCTTGCTTTATAATATCCATTATATCTATTACCTGCGTTTTTTCTAGTTGATTTTTTATTTCTTTTTTTACTTGGTTTTTCAAAAAGTATTAAGATTAAAGCGATAATTGCAACACCAATTACAATATATAAAGTATAAGATTTCTTTACATCATTTCCTGCCTTTAAATTTATTGTATATTGAATATTATCTACCGTATAAGTTGCTGTACCAACAATAGTATCTTTCTTTATAGGTGCTTGTAAGTTATCATTTAAGGTTACAGTGGGTTCTACTTTATCATTAATTTTATCATTCGTTACTATTGTGTTAATTCCAGATTCAGCAACTAAATTTAAATTTTTAGTTTTAGAAGTTGCATTTTTTACATCTATAGTTTGAACAATATCATTAGTTTTTACAATATCTTTTTTAGAAAAATTTTCAAATCCATAATTTAAAAGTGTTTTAGTATTAGAATATCTATCATCATCTGTATTAGCTCCTAAAACAACGGAAATTAAAGTTTTATCATCTTTTTTAGCAGCAGCTACTAAACAATTTTTAGCGGGTGTTGTAAATCCAGTTTTTATACCAATTGCATATTCATAGTAATTTTCACTTTGCCTTTTTATTAAATCATTTGTAGTTATTAGGTTTCTATCTATTCTAGAATAATTATTAGAACTTGGTAAAGTATACGCAACCGTAGATACAATTTGCTTAAAGGTATCATTCTTCATTGCTTCTCGTGCAATTAATGCTAAATCATATGCTGTGGTATAATGTTCTTCATCATGAACTCCATTTGGATTAACAAAATGAGTATTTTTACATCCTAATTCTATTGCTCTAGTATTCATCATAGAAGCAAAACTATCGATGCTTCCAGCTATATGTATAGCTAAAACATTGGCAGCTTCATTAGAAGAAGGTAGTAATAAAGCATAAAGTAAATCTTTTATAGATAGTTCTTCTCCCATTTTTAATAAATCTGATGAATACCCAGAAGGTACTGAAGTTATTGCTTCTGAAGTAACTGTTGCGACATCATCTAATTTACAATGTTCTAATGTAAGCAAAGCAGTCATAATTTTTGTGGTACTAGCGGGCTCATGCTTTTCATATGCAGATTTATCATATAAAACTTTTCCAGTATCTGAATCAATCAAAATGGCAGATTCAGAAGTTATATTTAAATTATTTCCATCTGCGAAACTTCTTACGGGTAAGATAATTGACAATGCAAAAATAAAGGCAATTAAGCATAATATAAGTTTTTTGAATTTCATAATTTTACTCCTTTATAAGAATATATATATAATATATTATATTTCGACAAAATTCAATCTTTTTTTTAGGGAAATTTGTAGTTATATTAAATTAATAGGTTAAAATAGGAGGTTTAATGAATAGATTTAATTTTAAGGATAATAAAGTAATTATTGGAATTATTTCTATAATAGTTATTATCTTTTTATGTGTGTATTTTTATACGCGTAGTAATATAGAAAATGAATATAATGAGATAGAAGAATACGAAATATTACAAAATGTTACAAATGAAGAAATTGAAGAAGAAGATAAAATAATAGTGCATGTTACAGGTGCAGTCCAAAACCAAGGAATTGTTAAAATTAATGAAGGTTCTAGAATAGCAGATGCAATAGAAGCTTCTGGTGGATTTACAGATATGGCTGATATATCTAGAATTAATCTGGCTTATCAATTAGAAGATGGACAAAAAATATATATACCAAATATTAATGATGATAATTTAAATGGAGAAGAAAAAATATTAGAAAAAGAATATGTAACAGAAGAAGCAGGCGATGATGTAATAGTTGAAGAATATGAATCTAATATAAAAAGTAAACAGACCAAAATAAATATAAATACTGCGGAAAAAGAGGAACTTGAAGAAATCCCAGGAGTTGGGGAATCAACTGCAGAGAAAATAATTGAATATAGAAAAACAAATGGAAAATTTAATAATATAGAAGATATAAAAAATGTTAGTGGAATAGGAGATAGTAAATTTGAAAATATGAAAGAAAAAATTTGTGTAAAATAAATTTTTATATTGATTAAAAAATAATAATATATTAAAATGGATATAGGTATAAATAAAGGAGAGAAGAATATGACTAGTAAACAGCGTGCCTATTTAAGAAGTTTATCAAACCAAATAGATCCAATATTTCAAATAGGAAAATTAGGAATAAGTGATAATTTAATAAAACAAATAAAAGATGCTCTTAAAGCAAGAGAATTAATAAAAATAAAAGTATTAGAAACTGTTGAAGCACCTATAAAGGATATTGCAGAGGAAATATCTTTACAAACAGATTCTATTATTGTTCAGATAATGGGAAATAAAATTACATTATATAAAAGGAATAAGGAAAAAACTAAAATTATATTACCAAAATAAGAAAAATGAATTATATGCATTGGTTTATAATTACAAGTTTATGCTGAATTAAATAAAAAGCTCAAATTATTTTTTATAAATAATTTGAGCTTAAATATTTATTTAAAAACATTTTTTATAAATATCTCATTTCCATCTTTATCTATAAATCGTAAATTAGGAAAACTTTTTTTCATATAATTATTTGAAAATATATGTTCATTTACAAATTTTTCTATTCTCCCATAAGGCTTGGAAGGTAAATTATAATATTCATTTATTGCCCTAGTTTTATATACAGATATAGAATACATAGTTGCAAACATATCAAAAACTAAGAAAGAAAAAATTATAATATCCAAATATATAGTTGATGTATTCATAAACTTATGGAATATTTTATCTATAAAAGGTTTTAAAATTTTTATTAAAAATATTGATAAAATTCCCCAAAATAATGAATAAGTTAAAGCAATTCTACCATTTAAATGAATTTTTAAATAAGAATAATCCCAAAATCTAGTTCCATAAATACATTCTAGAGCAAAACTTAAAAAATATTCTAAAAAACTACCTATTAAAATACCATATATAAATAATTTTATAGGGTGTTTTTTTAAATTATTAAGAAGAATAATAAGAAAAGTAGCACCAACGCCATAAATTGGGCAAAAAGGGCCAAACACCAAACCTTTTCTATTTTCAAGTATTCCAGTTGTTTGATAACAATAAATTGTTTCTATCAAAAGACCTATAATACTAAAAATTATAAAATACCAAAGAATTTCGTGTAAAGAAAAACCATTTATATAAAAATTAGAAATTTTATTTTTTTTATTCATAATACACCTTGATATAATTATTATTACAATATATTATTATTTTCATCCCATTCATAATATTTTACTAAATATTCCCAACAGCCTTCTTTGTTTGTTATTCCTTCATAATTATTTTTTATTTTTTTTATTATTTCATCTTTATCAATCCATTTAACTTCTGTTACTTCTTCCGTTTGAAGCGTTAATTTTGAAATATCTATATCTTTATTGATGATATAGAATTCATTAAAATGTTTATTTATTATTTCATTTTTCGTATCACATGAAATAGAACTTCCTATAAATAACATATCATTTTTTAATAATGTTAAGCCTAATTCCTCTTTTATTTCTCTTATAATTGCCTGAAAGCCAAATTCACCAGCAAGGACATGCCCGCCAGCAGTAATATCCCAATAATTAGGCCATAATTTTTTATAAGGACTTCTTTTTTGCAATAACACTTGTTTTTTTGAATTTATAATAAATACGGCTACAGCTTTATGCCAAAGCCCTTTTGTATGACATGTTTCTCTTGTTTCTATTTGGTTTATATATTGACCTTTTTCATTAAGCACGTCAAAAAATTCTTGCATAATAATCCTCCTTTTTACTTAACTGATTATAAGTTAAATTATTAATAAAAACAAGTAAAATGATTTTATAATTTTAAGGTATATGATATAATTTGTAAAATAGGAGACATAGGAGGAAAAGTAATATGAAAAAAAATATAATATATAAAATTATCATTTTAATTTTAATAATATTATTAATTATATTTATAATATATAATTTTAGGGTAAAAAATGAAAATACAATTGTTAATTCAATAGAAAATATAGTAGCTAGTAATGAATTAGGGGTAAACACAGTTGTGGATGAAGATTTAGAAAATGAACCACAATATGATTATAATACTAAAAGTGGAAAAATACTAAGTATGGAAGAAAATATGATTACAATAGGATATGATGATACTGATAAAGAAAAGATGAATGTAGAAATTAATGATAATATGGATATTATTAATTATGAAACAGAAGAAAAAATGCAAAAAGAAGATATAAAAGTAAATGACTACGTAAATTATTATGAAACTACAGATAAAAATAAAAAGAATATATTAATAGTTTGCTCAAATGATTATTTAGAAAAAAATGCTAAAGATGAAATATTGGGAAAAGATTATATAGATGCTTCAATACAATATATGAACATTGATGATAATAATAAAGGATATATTTTAGCAGAGATTTTCATAGGTGAAAAAGAGATTGAAAATACAGATTGGGAAGGAACAATAAGTGGAGAAGCCATTTATTATTTAAAAATAAATGTTGATGATAACACAGAAAATTATTTGGGAAGAAAAGAAGATTCACGTGGAATCGATTGGGGATATCATTTACATGAATTATGTACAATAACATTAAATGAAAAAATTAGCAATTTAGATAATACATATACAGCAAAAGTAATTGAATACATAGCAGATTAGCACATAAAAAAATTGATACTTAACATAAAATATGATATAATAATAAATGACTGAAAACCTATATAAATTTGCAGTATAAGCTACAACAAACCTGCAAATTTATGCCCATTGAAGAAAGGAGAGCTTTATGAACTACAAAGCTCGGGACAAACCGATAACCCATTTTTATATTTAGCTACTAAATATGATTTACTAAATATGATTTGATTAAAAAAAGTAAAATTCTTTAGGGTCATCGATTTTGCCACGCCCCTGGTTGATAACTTTTCTAAGTTATTTACGCAGGGGCGTATTCTTTTTTATTTTATAAACTTTTAAAAAAATGAATATGAATTTATTAAATTCATATTTATTTTTTTTGCAGTATGTTATAATAAGTCCAAATAAAATTATGAGGAGCAATGATGGATAAATATTTATCGCAAATAAAAGGATATGATAACGAATTAGATAGAATTGATAAACTGGTTAATTTTTTAGAAAATGATTTACATAGTCTGCATAAAACACTTAAAGAAGAGGATTTTAGTAATTTAATAGATGGAATTATTAAAATTTTGGAGGGATTTAAAGATACTCAAATACTAGAAAGTAGAGCACAAAAAATTTTTCATGATATAAAAGATTATATTAAAACACCAGAATTAAATCAGTTAATAAATTGCTTTCAATATAGTTTATTAAGACAGTTAAATATTGTAAAAACAGCAAGAAATTTATTTGATAATTGGAAGATTCAAAATGATAAATGTATGTTAGTAGAAATATTAAAAAGTCATTCTATGCAAGAACAGGAAATGCTGCCTAATGTAGGAATTAGGAATATTTCTTTTATATGGGATTGGTACACTCCATTAGAACAAGAAAAATTTTTTGTAGACCTTTTGAATTCAACAAATTTTAAGATTGGTATTCAACTTTGGAATAGTACAGTTTTAGGAATAAAAAAAGATAGACCGGATTTATTAATAAATTTATTAAAAAAAGGATTAGGAAATATATATAAATTAGAAAATAATTTAGAATTTGAATCATGGGTAAAAGATAATTTTAATTCTTTACATAAATTAGACATAAAAATATTTGATGAAAAAGTATTAGAAAAACTTTCTTTAGAAGATTTAGAAAGAGTTCTATTGACTCCAGAAATTCAGCCATATGTTATAAATTATAAAGAAAATGCATCCCTTATAAATTTTATTATAAATAATTTAGAAAAAGAAGAAACCGAAAAAGAAGTTATAGATTTACTTGAGGAAATAGGAGAATATCAAAATATATTAGGAAAAAACAGTTTTGATGAAAATTCAACAAATGAAGAGATAAAATCACTTTTAAAGACGCTTAGCGGAAGGTCTCAAAACCAAACAGATGAGATATCTTTAAAACGAAAGTTTGAAATGATAAATTCTAATTTTGAATTACAAATAAAATTGTGGAAAGTTTTACCAAGAAAAGTTAGAGAAGCTAATATTGATATTCTACAAGAAATTTTAAAATCAAAATTTAAAGATTATTTACCAGAAAATTTAGATAGAAGTTTTTTTATTAATATAAATAATAGTATAGATTTTGCTAAAAATAAGCGTGTTGATCCAAATGCTTTAGCTAATGGACAAGTGGTTTTTATAGGTGAAGAATCAAATATAGATATGTTGGAACAAATGAATTCACCAATGCTAATACAAAATATCATGAATGTTTTCCCTTTTGAAAAAATGATTCAAATTTTACCTCATCGTGATATAGAAACTAAAATTGCAAATTATGCAAATAATCCTCAAGTATTAAAATTATTTGAATATGTATTAAATAATTCAGAAAATTGGAATATTGAATTAAATGCACTATTAGAGAATATCGAATCACCAAGATATGAAGAATTAATGAAGGACATTTTAAATTCTAACGTAGAGGAATTACCGATTCAACAATTAATAAATGTTTTTTCAAATTCAAAAAATCATTTTAGGATAGAAACAATAGAAGATGCAAAAAATTTTGAATCCATAAGAAGACAAGAATGTATAGATATTTTAAGTGGTAAAGAGCCTGAATATATGTCGTGGGAATTTGGAAATTTAAGTGAAGATAATAAAAAAAGATTTGCATTATTACAACTTTCTTTTGGAATAGACATAGATCAGGCAAAAGAATTAGTAAAAAAATATGGAGCAGATATTGAAGATATTATACTTCCTAATGGAGATGAAGGTAATCAAATAAAAAATATAATGGAAACAATAAAGATGATTTTATCACCTGAAATAGATATTCAAAAATTTTATATACAAAGTAAAGATAAGTTATTAGACCTGAATATGCAGAACGCTGATTACGGATTTGCAAGACTAGAAGCTAAAAATTTAAATCTATATGCTAATTTATATAATGAAAGCTTAGGGATAGAGAGTGAAGAAATTAAGTATGTTAATTATGAAGGCTCAAAAATTGAAGTCCATGAAGTAACAGGAGATTTTAATATTTTATTAAGACTTGAACAAAATGTAGATTCAGAAAATGGAGCAAAAGAATTTATAGAACGTGTTTTTAATAATGCATCATTACAGGTAAATGGTAATTGTAAAACATATATTGGACAGAATTTTATTAATTATGTTCAAGTAGAAAGCAGTGATATTTGTCTTTTCGGATATATGCATTGCGAAAAAAATTCATTACATTATGCATCTGCTACTAATATAATATCGGGTAAAAACAATATTGCGTTTTCACCAGGGAGTGCTAAGAGTGATACTGGCAATGGTATAAAATTAAGAAGACCAGATAGAATTATAGATAATGCTAGGGCAGGACTAGATGAAACTACTACGCAAAAATGGAAATATAATTCTGAAAAAGGGAAAATTGATGTTGATATGCCAGATTTTATTATATATGTACAAGAAACAAATAATACTGATTTAGAAAATGATAAAAGATGGAAAGTAGCACAGATGGTGGCAAGAAGCTTAGAGAAGACAATACTTATTATTCCAAGAGAAAAGTGTGCTGAGATGGAATATAAAAAATTAGAGGGAATGAAACATAAACTTTTAGAAAGCTCACAACGAGATGATGGGGAAGATGAGAAGGTTTTAATAGAAAGGTTAATAGTTGAATTTAATAATAATAGAGAAGGAATTATGACTTCTCCAGAATTAAGTAAGAAGTATTTTACGGAAGAACAAAATAAAGAAATGATGGACTGTATATCTGAAGGACTAGAAAATTTAAAGCAATCTGATAAAAGAAAATATGAAGAAGTATTGCCAAAAGTCTGTGAAACATTAAAAAAAGAGATAGATAAGTTTTATGCAACAAGTTTTGATAGGACAGATATAAAATTAGATATAGATAAAACAAGAGAACATTTAAATGTTTACGAAGAATTTTTAATGCAACATGAAAATGTAGATTTAGATTTATCAGCGGAAAGAAAAGATGAGCTAAATTTATTATCAAGAGAAATTGCGCAAACCGACTTTTATAATGTGAATGAAGTTCACTCAATAGAACATATAGAAAAAGTAATGTTATTTTCAGCAATTTTGGCTAATAATGAAGGCTTATCTAAAGATGATACACATTTATTATTAGTAGCATCTGCATTCCACGATTCCGGAAGAAATGGAAAAGATGGAGATGAAAAGCATGCGGAAGCCAGTGCACAGCAATTAGAAGAATACTTAATTAATAATCCCCAAAATACGTTCGGAATAGATAAAAAAAATTTAGGAGTTTTACAGACAATAATTCATTACCACGAATATAAGGAAACTACTAAAGGAAAAACCGATTTGGAAGAAATTCATAAATTATGTGAGCAATATGGAGTTACTACACAAAATTTTGAAAAGGTAGTAAAACTATGCGAATTGTTAAAAGATGCTGATGCGCTAGATAGAGCTAGATTTGGAGTAAGGGGACAGAATAAATGGGCATTAAATACAGAATATTTAAAGAGCAAAACTGCCAAAAGTATTAGTATGATTAAATTTTCAGAGTCCATTAATTTAAATCTGGCAAGGGAAACAGCTATAGAATGTTACGGAATGGAAGATGTAAAAAATTATTCTGATAGTAAAATGGCTACTATTCAATCAGATATTAGAACAAAACATTTGCCATATGAAAGAATTCAAACTTTATTTAGTAATGAAATACAATCTGCAAATGCTAAAAAGCAGATGTTTCAAATACCTATGGAAAGTCTGGAATCCGTTGTAGAAAAAGTTCCAGCAACTGCAAAAAAACAAGCAATAGATTTCTTAAGAAGAGAAAGTATAGAAAGCAAAAGAGAAAATGATATAGAAGTAGAAGGAAAAAAATTATAAAATTTTAGGAGGAAAATTATGATAATAGATAGTTTTGATAATAAATCTGAAGCAATAATAAATCCACATAGAGGAGAGGATGCACCAGTAGTAGATGCATGCATTATTACGTTTTCATACATTATTGAAAAATTTGTTCTAAAAAATTATAACTGTAAGAAAATAGCTCAATTTAAATTTGCAACAGGAATTACACCAATTTATCAAATTGATTATAAGGGTAAGAAATTTGCTTTTTATAAAACTTATGTAGGTGCACCAGCATGTGTAGGTTCAATAGAAGATACTCTTTCAAAAATAAAAACTGATAAATATATAGTTTTTGGAGGTTGTGGATGTTTGGATAAAGAAATTACACACGGTAAAGTTATAATTCCAACAGAGGCATATAGAGATGAAGGAACATCTTATCATTATGCGCCACCTTCAGATTATATAAAAATAAAAAATTCAGATATAGTAGAAGAGTTTATGAAAGAAAACGAACTTCCATATGTAAAAGGAAAAACATGGACAACAGATTCTTTTTATAGAGAAACAGTTAATAATTTTCAAAAACATAAAAAAGATGGATGTATATCTGTAGAAATGGAGTGTTCAGGAATTCAAGCGATGTGTGATTTTAGAAATTTAAATTTATATGTATTTTTTACAAGTGGAGATTTACTTGATGCACCAAAGTGGGATCAAAGACATAAAGCAGGAGAAATAGAAGGCACACAACATGACTCTGGTCATTTTGATATTGCTTTAGAATTAGCGAATTATGTTACAGATAATAAATAAAGTATAAAAGTGGTCGAAATTATATTTTCGGCCACTTTTATACTTTATATTTCAATAATTGATGCATTATATTCTTGTAAACTTTCGATTATTTCTTGTTTAGTTTTTCCTGTATATATATTATCATTTAAATATAATTTTTTATTTTCAATTTTTATATTAGAAATAAATGATGAATTTTCCCAAGTATTTTTAAAATTATTTAACTCGTTTTCGTTATATCCACTAATAATAGTTCTAGCATTTATACATATATTATTTTCATTAAAAGTAAATATAATATTGTATTTAATATTGGCGCCGTTATTATTTATTGTATATTCTGCAAACATATTAGTACCATTTATTCCTTGTTTTATATTTCCTGTTTTCATATTATATATATAATATTTTCCATCTTCATCTTCCATTATTCTATATGTATCCCATATGTATGCACAAAAAAATGTTAAAATAATACTAATTATTATTGCAACTATGATTTTTATTAATATTTTTCTTTTTATATTTTTAATACATTTTATTTCTCTAGCTGAATTTATATCTTCATTAACAATGTCTTTATCTAAAAATGATTCATTATTTAGCTTTAAATTTTCTAGAGATTTTGTACATTTATCGCACTTTTTTAGATGCTTTTCTATTTGATCTTTTGTTTTTTCACTTACTAATCCTTCAACATATAAAGGCAGTAAATCTTCTATAAAATTACAAATTTCATTTTGATCCACCTATAATACCTCCTTCCAGAAGATTTTTTAATTTCTTTTTTCCTCTATGATAAACAACTTTACACCATGTCTCGTTTTTACCTGTAATATAAACAATTTCTTTAAAAGAAAATCCTAATAATCTTAAATAAATTATATTTTTTGTATTTTCATCTAAATCTTGAAGTTTTTTATATAATTCAATTTTTTCCTCATTATCAAAAAATTTTTCTTCTAAAGATATTTCCTGTATATCTTTTTCATTTATCTCACTTATACTAAATTTTTTGATTTCCTTATTGTGTTTATAATATAAATGTTTTGCAATTATACATAACCATGTACTTATTGTACATTTACCTTTGAACTTATTAATTTCTTTAACTGCTATGTAAAATGTTTCTTGTGTTAATTCTTCAGATAAATTAATATCATGTGTTAAACTCATTAGATATTTAAATACGGTATTATAATATTTCTTGCAAATCTCATTAATGTCATACATCATTTTCCTCCTATTTATTATATAGATAAGCTATATTTAGATAATATTTCTAAAATATTTTGACATGCCGTAGATGTATTTTTGGTTCTATATTCAGAGGAATCTTTAATTAAGTCAATAAAATCACTATTTTTATAGTCTAATGTGATTGTATTATTTGTACTATTATCTTGATTTGCAACTTTTAGAAAATATAATTGATTATTTTCATTGGTAATATCTGTAGTTGAATATTCAATATTATTTAAATTATTTTTAATTTCTTTTAAATCTTCTTCTGAAATAGAATTAATTTTTTCTCCTTTATATTTTGAAATGATATTGTTATCGATATCATCAATATTTACTAAAATATCTTGATTTTCATTACAAGGAATCTGATATTCATATATATCACCATATCCATCTATACATTTTCCATTTATTGTATTAGCTGCAGCTTTTGGTTTATTACCACCATAACTACCAAGGACAATAAGCATATTTTCATCATAATCTACGTCTATGGCAACTGTAGAGTCTAAATAAGAGTAATGTTCTTCTACGGCATTGCTATATTCTAATTTTTCAGAGCCAAAGTTTAAAGCTTCATTTTCGATATCGTCTGGAAACATTTCTTTTACAGAGTTCGTATATTCTGAGCCATCTTTTGGTACGATATAATTTATTACTTCGTTATTCTCAAAAGTAAATTTATACAGCATAGCACTTTTTTCATCAGTACGTAATTTGTTATGTTTTACAAAATAAGATTCTTTAGAAATATACATATAAGCATATTTTTTATTATCTTTTTCTTTTATACCAAATCTATGGTAATTATAAAAAACTTGGTAATCATCCTTTCCCATATTTTGAGAGGAATTTTCATTTTTTTCTTTTAAATAATTAATTGCAGTGTCATAAAGAAAATCACTATCATATATCCAGTTACCATATTTTTCATTACTCTTTTTTATTAAAAATATTTTTACTGAAATTGATATAATAATAATCAATAGTATTAATATAGATAATATTAAAATAAATTTTATTTTTTTATTCATAATAGTACCTCCTAAAATTAAAGATTTTTAATATTATAACTTTTATCTATATGATAGAGAAATAATATTATAAAAAGTTACAAGTATAAATAAAAAATATATGTGAGGATATGATAATAGTAGAAATTGAATTGCTAATAATAGGTGATAAAACAGAAATAAAAAAATATATAAATAGATTTAGCTTAAAATAGTCGAGGTATTTTTTGTTTGAGTTTTTCTTATATAAATTTTTCTATTCACCATATCATAAAACTAGAGCTAATTCAATTCTTATTACTGTAGTTAGTAGTAATAAAAATAGATATTTTTAATGGTATTTTCATATAAGTTCATAAATTTGTTTAACTGTATTTTTAGAATAAGATTTTAAACTTTTTAAATAACTTTATTACATCTTCTTTTTTAGCTTTTGAAATTTCATTATTATAAAATAATCCTTAAAGAATTGTTCCATTTAATGTTTTCACAAAAGAACCCTCCTTCATTATAAGCTCACATACAAAAAGATTTAACTATATCTATTGATTGATTGAACAAAAAAGTCTACAATAAAAAGTGAAAAATATTTTACCTTCTAAAAAAATGTAATAATGAGAAGATATTTAATGTAAACGTGCCACAAGAGCAAGCAAAAAATGAATTTCAAATATAGAAAGTAAAATGCTGAGAACAATTAAAATTATATAGAGAAAATAAGATTTCTGAAGAAGAATTTTGTGATTGGATAGAAAAAATAAATTATTGGATATATATATAGCTGGAAGCTAATTTTAAAAATTAATATAATGGATATCAGTATATTTTAAAATAAAATTAGATGAAATTTTATAAAGACAAAATATTTAAGGAGGTGAGAACAATGAGATTTTTAAAAAATAACATTTTTGTTACAGCTCCATCAGATTCAATTAATAATGAAGGAGATAAACTAAGATTAGAAAATGCTATAAAAAAATTTGATACTTTGGGAATTAAAGTGATACTGGGAAAAACAGTTAATATAAAAAATGTTTATAGCAATGATGAATACAAACGAAAAGCGTTAGAAGTTGAAGGAGCTCTATTAGATGATAATATTGACACTGTTATTGCTGCTAATGGCGGTGACACGGAAATTAATATTATAAAATATATAGACTTTGATAGATTAAAGTCAAAAATAAATAAAGAAAAGATTTTTCAAGGTTTTTCAGATAATTCTATTTTAACTTTTCTTTTAACTACATTATCTGATTGGAAAACGTTTTATGCACCATGTTTTCCAACGTTTGGATATGATAATTGGGATAAAACAATAATGGATAATCTAGAATTACTTAAAGGAAATATCATTGAACAAAAATCGCAAGACTTTTTTGAAACAAATTCTTTTAAGAAAATAAAAGGTAAAGAATTATATGGCTATAATTTGGATACTCCATCAAAAATATTTGAACTTACAGGTAAAGATAATTTCATAATAAGAGGTACATTATTAGGAGGATGTCTGGATGTACTAAAACAAATTGTAAATTCTAAATATGATAAAATAAGAGAATATAATAATAAGCACACAAAAATAATTTGGTTTATTGAAAATTGTGCAATGAACATTTATGAGCTTAAAACCACCTTGGAAGATATGGATAAGAATGATTGGTTTAAAAACGTAAGTTGCTTTATGATAGGAAGAGGTAAGGTAACATTAAATCAGCAATTTTTAAATAAACAAAATATTCTATTATTAAATATTTTAGCCAAATATAATGTACCAATTATAATAAATTGTGATTTTGGACATGTTCGACCATTTAATACATTAATAACGGGAGCAAATGTTATTTTAAATTATGAAAATTTTAAATATACTTTAAGATACGAAGATATAGTATAACCTATATCTTTTTATTTATTAAAAATTAAAAATTGAAGAAGTTGACATAAAAGTGTTTTTGGTGTATAATGTTGGAGTATTAAGAAGTATAGCAACCTAATAACCATTGTTCTTATTAGAAAGGAGGAGACATTAAATAATGCGTACATTGACAACTGAACAAAGTAAAAAGACTATTATGTGTGCTGGAATTATTCCTATATCTTATATAGGGCGGAAAGTTTTAATGATCCAACATCCAGAAGGTCATTGGGGATTCCCAAAAGGGCATGTGGAATTTGATGAAACGGAAATTAACGCAGCCAAAAGAGAGTTGTATGAAGAAACAGGTATTTCGTTAAACTTCGTTCTTGACACCCAAAAGTACAGATATACAATTGTATATTTATGTAAAGAGAATGAATGTATTATAAAAAAATCTGTTACTTTCTTTCTTGGAGTTACGTGTAAAACTGATGTAACATTAAATTCACACTTTAAGGCTTATAAATGGATTGATTTTGAAGACATTGATACTATGGATTTATTTGAACAGTATAGGCAACTTCTAATTAAAATAAATCCATTGATCAAAAGGGAGATTTACTTAACGAGTTCAAATGAAATAAACATCGAAAACCTTAAGCCTTATCAGGGAATCGGATCAAAACATGCTTACTCACGAATTGCACCTTTGGTAATTTTGCATAAGAATATTAAATTTACAAATCAACCTAACATATTGGATACATATTTCATAAATGAAATGCTTAAAGCAGATGAAGTTGATTCAAATGGGTATTTTGTAATTGAACAAAAAGATATGTCCCAATGTTGGTCTATTATGAATATGTTGCCTCTTTTGGTGTATAAACATAAAAAGGTACTTATGAAAGGAAGACCAACCGGCTGCAAGATTGGTGCAAGACCTATTGACCTTTATGTAATGATTATGGAATCTATAGGAATTCAAGTAGAAAATATAAATGGCTCTTATTATTTTGAATATGTTGGAGTCTTTAAAAATGTTTTTATTGAATTGCCATTGCCATCATTTACAGGAACTTCAATAGCATGCTATTTAGCTTT
This sequence comes from uncultured Clostridia bacterium, assembly GCA_944392945.1. Lineage (GTDB taxonomy): Bacteria > Bacillota > Clostridia > TANB77 > CAG-508 > Merdicola. The sequence goes on from CALXYJ010000009.1 coordinate 47,096, forward strand.
GCTAAATACCCATGAAACTTGTATTACCAATGTTTCGATTGAACCGGAAATTGTTTTTTTAATTAATACTATTAGACAATTAGGCTATCAAGTTTGGTTCGAAAAAGAAAAAAGAGTAATTCGAATCATTGGGAATCCGGATATTAAAGTAGAAGATACTACTATCAGTATTCCCGAGGATAGAAATATTCTTGTAACCAGGATGATTTCACGTTTAATATCTAAACAAAAAATGCAATTCGTAGCAAATTATGGATTGGATTTTGATATTTTCTATGATTTCTTAAAAAAAATTGATATTAATTGTTATGTCAATAATAATTATATTGTTATAAATGATTATGGCAAATATAGTGGAGAAGAAATCAATGTTGAGTCAGGATTCTATCCTAAGATCTGCTCTGACTGGCAACCTATAATCGCCGTTTTGCTGTTAACATACTGCAAAAAATTCAATATTTATGATGAAGTGTTCGAAAATAGATATGAATATATGAATCAGCTTGAAAGTTTTTTGAGCGGGTTTGAATATTACTATGATGAGAACCACCTTCAAGTAAATGTAAAGGACGAAATTAGAGTCAAAGAAAATGGAGCTAGAGACTTTAAATGCTTAGATATTCGCGCATCAGCTACATTGTATATTGCTTTGAATAATTGGAAGGTTGAGAATTTTAAAGTTAGAAATTTAGACCAATTTTTCAGAGGCTATAGCAGTATATCTGATTTTTCACGCGAATTTGAAACGAGGTGTAAGTATGTATTTGATGAATCGGAGAACAAAACTTACTGAATTCGTTTTGGAATCATTGAAAAATGCAAATCTTATGGGAGCTGATAGTACAGTAATTTTAACTGGAAGTTCATCTATAGAATCTGCACGGGATTCGCCGAATTATAAAAGATATTTTAACGGTCAAAGCGATATAGATGTTTTAATTGTTGTTTACAAAGATATTTCTTTCCTTAAAGATATTTTTTCAGAGAACATATTAAAATCATTTCATGATGATAATATTAATGTTCTAAATCATAGTTATCAGTATGGGAAAGAAAGAAATGCAATCAACATTAAATATATTAAACTTAAAACTTTTGATGAATGGACATCTTTAAAGGCAATTCATTTTAAAAGTTATCGAAAACATTCGCTTTCAGCTAAAAAACCGTTTATGAAGTGCTATGGGTTTGATGATGCCATTATTGTTCCGTATCAAGAAACACCAATTTCAGACTATTTTGTATTACACTATGACATTGAATTAAATAAGAAATATTATCTCCTTGATATTCATTCAATGATTTTATTTGGGACGATAATATTTGAGTCACAGTTGCTTATGCAAATAGAAAATTTTAACTCTTTCTTTAGGTCACTTTTAAATTCTCCGGATGAAAATCTTTTCAATCTTTTTAAATACTATTTAGAAGATAAAAAATCAATTGAATATTCAGAATTACGAAAGCTTATTAAAAGATTTACTGAAATTGAGATTGAGAGAACTCTAAAGGTATTAAAAGATAGAGGAGCAATTTACGACGTTAAAGGAATTGTTAAGAAAGAGGCACAACTTGCTACAATCTGTTGGGCAAGATCAAATCCTAAACCTGTTTTCAATTTTATGAGTAAAGTAAGTATGTGTATTACAGCAAAAAGCTTTATTCTTTTAGTTGATGATATATGTCCAAAAGTACTTTACCATAGGACTGATACAGAACAAGATGAAATAAACAAAAAGTATAAGAAAGCATTTCCTAATTGCTTGATTTATTTTAGTTCTGAAATTTTCAAAAAATCATTATCAATTGATTTCATGAAGGATTTTATTGAAATGATGAAGAAAATTAATATAAATTACTATATTGACTTTCTTCCCGAAAAGAAAAGAACAAATTTACAATCACTAAACTTAGGAGAATTCATTCATACTTTTAGTGAATTATTTCTTCTTAATTATGCTGAGCGAGTCTTGAAAGTTCAAACAATGATCTTTGGAAAATTTAGTGAAAATGTTTTATTCATGGCTAAACAGCAGGTTTTTAAAGATACAAAATTGAGTTTTATTATTATTCCTCGTTTAAATGAAGATGAAATTAACTCAATTTTTCCTGAAAACTATTAACATCAAATATATAGTAGAGCTATATGCTTTACATATATTATAGAATCAATAACACATTATGACACGAAAGGATGACAATTATGCAAAAAAGATTTGATCAGAGATTTTTTGATGTTTCCGAAGCTGATTGGGCCGATATGCCAATTAAGAACTGGCTGGAAATCATTAAAAACAAACTTGGAGACGAGATTGGAATGGATACTCTTCCCAAACTTATTCAGGAGAACAGACCACTTATTATTAAGTTTGGAATTGATCCTACAGCAGCGAATATTCATATTGGACATACTGTACCAATGATGCTGGTTAAGGCATTCCTCAAAAAAGGTCATGAAATTCACATTATTATCGGTGATTTTACTGCTCGGATTGGAGATCCTTCAGGTAGAAGCACGGAGAGAAAAGCATTGACTGATGAGGATATTATGAACAACCTCAAAACATACAAGCAGCAAATTGGGATGTTTATTGATCTTAATAAAGTGGATATTTGTTTTAATTCTACCTGGATTAATAAACTGACCCCTGCAGAATTGTTTGGATTTTTGCAGTTAGTGTCCCTTACACAGGCATCTCAAAGAAAAGATTTTAAAAGCAGAATGGAAAACGGTTCTACTGTTTCTTTGGCTGAGGTATGTTATGGTCCGCTTATGGGGATTGATTCCTTTGCATTGAAAGCTGACATTGAAATTGGAGGCATTGACCAGCTTCTTAATTTTATGCAATGTCGCGATATTATGGAGAAAAAGGGATTGAAACCTGAAATCGCACTGATGACACCTATTCTTGAGGGAACGTCGAATGATGGTCGAAAAATGTCTAAATCTTTTGGAAATGCAATTTCCGTATTGGAGTCTGATGATGAAAAGTTCGGGAAATTTATGTCTATCAAAGATGAACTGATTTTGCCTTATTTTAAGTGCTTTGCTTTCATCAATGATTCTGATTTGGCCGAACTTGAAGCATTTGTCAAAGAAGATCCGAATGAAGCTAAAAAGCAACTTGCAACTTTCTTTATTGGTATGCAGCATCATGATATGAAAGCGGGAGAAGCTTCACGTGTAGCATTCGAAAGAAAGTTTTCTACAAGAGAGCTTAATGATGAAGATTTTAAGAAGATTAAGCTTGTTGAAGGCGAGACTTTATTCTCGTTGCTTTGTAAATCTGGATTAGGTATTACCAATTCGGAAATTCGTCGTATCTTTAAGCAGTCAGGCGTCAAAACTATTGACAAAAAGAAGACTTTTAGACTGGAAGATATTGCAGTGCCGGGAGATGTACGTATTGGAAAAAGGATTTTTGTTCGTATTGTTGCTTAAGTAAGTTCATTGTGAACGATATTCCTTATTAATGTAGCAAGAAAAACTGCCAATAAATCTATTGATTTGTTGGCAGTTTTTCTTATTCCTGATTTTAAATCTAACTTTATTTTTTCGCATATATTTTTAATTTGTTTTTTCAAAAGTCAAATTTTCATAATCTAACAATTTTTTAAAAATCGGATTAATAGAACTTCGTTTTTCATATATTAATTTACAATCCTTTAACTGTTTAAATGCCTTTGTAATTGTCTTATTGGATAATGAAAACCCCGCGTTTTACGTGGGGTTCTAAAAGCTTCTAGCTATGAGTAAAATAAATCTCCTCCTTTGATATAATATTTTTGGTTTGGTCAACCGCAAAAATAAAATCAAAGATAGTGTAAAGTAGTCTATGAAAAAATAGAATATGAAAAAACTATCAAGAAAAGGTAAAAAAGTACATTGAAAAG
>CALXYJ010000010.1 GCA_944392945.1 uncultured Clostridia bacterium
CTGGTAGCGATGTACTATAACAAGTAAAGAAGTTTAAATAATAGAAAATTAATAATTTGTGTTTATGTGGAGGAAAACAGGATGACTGTAGCACTATACGATAAAAAATAGTGCAAGCAGGACATCCTGTTTTTTGCGTGCAATTTTTATTATCAAGGAGGAAATATAGTGAAAAAGGACAAAAGAAAAATAATTTTTATATTAAGTTTATTAATAATAGTTATAGCTACAAGTACTATTTGGGCATTTATTAAAATAAATAATAAAGCTGTGGAAATCCAAGCAAACAAAAGTGAATTTAACACAGAATTAGAAGAAAACGAACATATACATATAGAAGATATAAATGGAGAAAAAGTACCTGTACCTAACGGATATGTGGGAAGTAAGGCTGATGGAGAAAATGGAATATATACAGGATATGTAATATATGAAGGAGAAGAAGAAGTAACAAATGCAAATGTAGAAGAAGCACAAAAAACAAGAAATCAATATGTGTGGATACCAGTACCAGATGTAAGTAAATTTTATGGCATAGATGAAAATGGAAAGAAATGGGGGAAATTATATGATTTCACAACAGAAACAGGCGATGATATAGATGAACTAACTGGTGCAAAGCCTTTAAACTGGAGTGAAAGAGATGGAATAATGAAGATAACGAGTAAAACAAGCTATATGGAGCCAGGTATAACTATATCAAATAAAGAAAAAGGATATGACATAGATTCTACACTTAAAATGCTAAAAATGACAGATTATATATCTCATGATTTTTTAATACAATTAGAAAAAGAATTTAATAACATGTTAGAAAGTGTAGAAAGATATGAAGGTTTTTATATAGGAAGATATGAAACAGGAAATCTAAGTAAGAAAAATTCAGTAATAAGAAAAGGAAATACAGATATAGGTGGACAAACATGGTATTCAGATTATGAAAAATGTAAAAATATAAAAGGAGAAAATGCAAATGTAGAAACTGGAATAATATGGGGAAATCAATGGGATAGGGTATTAATTTGGTTAATTGAAACTAAAAATAAAACAAAAGAAGAAATTTGTGTAGATTCAAGTGGATGGGGAAATAGTAATAAGTCAACATTTGAATATATAAATAATAATGGAGAAATTGTAAAAAAGGAAAAAGGAGAATATATTTCTATACCAACAGGAAACAGTGAATATACGAAAGCTAATAACATATATGATTTAGCAGGAAATAGATTTGAATTTACTATGGAATCTAGCAGTATGGGAAGGTTTTATATAGGAGGATCTTTTTCATATAATATTACATCAGATTATAGATATTATGCTGATCCAACATTGGCTTATAACATTTCTTGTAGAGCAATGCTTTACATTAAATAGCATTACAAAAATTATGCAATGTAAATAATTATAATATAAATCACTAAAAATAAAATAAAACGTAATAAAAAAATAATATAAAAAGTCCAAAAATGGGATCCGTAAGGTGATAGAGCATAATTCTAAAAAACAAGAAATATGCTCTATTTACTTGTAAAAATTCGTATTTTATAATGAATTCGAGATAAATAAGATATAAAAATAAAAAAAGAGGGATATATATGGAAAACATAAGAAACGCTAAAACGCTTGGCGTTGTACACACACACACACACACACAAGTACGTTTAATAAAATAAAGAAAGTAGCAAACAAGGCTACTTTATATTGCGTGGAAAACAGGATAACTGTAGCACTATATGTAGAAAAATAGTGCGAGCAGTATATCCTGTTTTTTTGCGTTGTTACTAAGAAAATAATATTTAAGTATTTCTAATAAAAAATAAAGGAGGAGTTAAAAATGAGAAAAAAACGTAAAGCATTAATTTTAATTCTAATTATAGTATTACTTTTATTAACAAATTTAGCTTTTCTAAATAAAGACGAAAAGAGTGTAAAACTACAAGCTACACAGAAAGAATATAATACAGAACTAGAAGAAAATGAGTATATGCATATAGAAGAAGATATAAATGGAGAAAAAGTACCTGTACCTAACGGATATGTGGGAAGTAAGGCTGATGGAGAAAATGGAATATATACAGGATATGTAATATATGAAGGAGAAGAAGAGGTAACAAATACTAACGTAGAAGAAGCACAAAAAACAAGAAATCAATATGTATGGGACCTGTTCCAGATGTAAGTAAAATATATGGAACAGATAAAAATGGAAAGAAATTTGGAAAAATGTATAGTTTAACAACAAATACAGGAGATGATATAGGTGAAATAACAGGAGCAAAACCAGAAGGCTGGAGTGAAAATAACGGAATACTTAATGTTTCTAATTATTATTTAGAACCAGCAATAATATATCAACAAGATACAAACTCTAAAATTAAAACATTAAATTTGGATATAAAATCAGAACATGAATTTTTAATGCAAATAGAAAAAGAATTTAATCAAATGATAGAAAGTGTAGAAAAATATGGAGGATTTTATGTAGGAAGATATGAAACTGGTAATTTAAGTAAAGAAAATGCAGTAATAAGAAAAGGAAATACTGATATAGGCAAGCAAACATGGTATGCAATGTATAGAAAATGTAAAAACCTAAATAATAAGAATACAAATGTAGAAACAGGAATGATATGGGGAAATCAGTGGGATAGAACATTAATGTGGCTAATTGAGAGTGGAAATAAATCCAAAGAAGAAATTTGCAAAGATTCAACGAGTTGGGGAAATTATAGTAATGCAGAATTTACATATATAGATAGTAATGGAAATATAACAACAAAATATAGAGCAATTGTACTACCAACGGGAAGCAGTGAATATACAAAAGCAAATAATATATATGATTTAGCAGGAAATGTATGGGATTGGACAATGGCAAGAGGAGATAGAAATAGATACTACAGAGGTGGAAGTGCTTCATATTCAGGAGATAGATATTATTCAAGTTGGTATGGAAATATGCCATCAGTTACTTCTGCTGGGGATATCGGTTGTCGTGCTATGTTGTATATAAAATAATAAAAAATTAATCTCTACAACTAATAAGTTAATAAAAAAAGAAAAAAAGAATCAACAAAACAAGTCTGGAATTGCTATAAAAATAAGCAAAAAATAAGTAAATGAAAAAAATGATTAAATAATAAAAAAGAAAGCAAAAAAATCAATAAAAAAGCAAAAAATAAAAATATTTAATCCAAATCAAAATTTACTACGTATATACGGAAAAGAAGCAATAAAAGTAGATAAAAACATATTCGATACGAAAAAGATAATAAAATGTAATAAAAAGAAAAATAAACCGTACGCTTAAATATCCGTAAAAGCTAAAAAGCCACTAGAAGAAATTAAGACAAATCCCCCCATTTACTTTAGGAAAATGAATAAATAAAATATAAATAAATTTATAAAACGAAGAGTGTGTATAAATTAGCACAACAAAGGTATGCCGGTATTTGGCATATTGGGTAGAAAATCTTATAAACATAAAAAATACGGGAGGTAAAAATGAAACCTAGAACTATGAGAGAAATCACACTATTAATGGGAATTCTAGCAGCTATTACAGCAGTAGTTACATTGCTTAGTTTATTTATAACTAGCAAAAACGAAAAGACTGCATATATGGCTGATCCAGAAATCCAAAGAAGCATGGAATATGAACAAGTAAAGGAAGGAGATGAAAAAATAGACAATACTGACTATGTTCAATTTGATGCATTCTTTTTGCGTGATTTGGACGGAGATGGTTATGCAGAACAAGTACGTGGAACATGTAGAGAAATAAAAAGTTCAGATACTTTATATATGAATGTAAATGTTCTAACAAATGGAACATTAACAAATGGAAAAATAACCATAAAATCACAAAATATTAACTTATCTACTGCACTTGTAGAAGACAATGTAATAAAGAAAAATTATATATCTGATAACACAACAGAGATAGAGTTAAAAGATATGACAAATGGAACACAAAAATTAATATACGGAACAGTAAAAGCTTCAAACTTTGGTTCTGATACAAATAAATATAGCCAAATAAATAGTATAGAATTTACAGGAACTCATATAGCAGATGACGGTACACCAACAGAGATAAAGAAAACTGTAAACTTCCAAGTAGATTGGCATAGTACACCACAAACAGAAATATATAAATATAGTGGAACACAAGATATAGGAAGAGTAGTAGATGAAACAGCACAAGAAGTAAAACTACAATTTTATATAATATCAAAAGAGACTGTAAAAGATATACAATTAGAAAGTGCAGATATAGAAGGTGTATTACCAGAAATAAATGGATATAAAGCAACGGGAATTACATCAACATCAAGTGATATAGAGATAGATTTTGATCAAGAAAGCGGTAAATTTACAGCAACTAAAAAGGCAGTTGTAAATGATTATGGAATGATTACTAAACCTGTATCAGACTATACTACATTTGATTTTGTAGTTACATATCCATATGAAGTGTATGATACTATCGATGGCAATTCAATACTTTTACAATTACCAGTAAAAGTATATTATGACGGATTTAGTAATCCAAATGAAGAATTCCAAAATCCATCAAGATCTAATATTGTAGAAAGAACAATAAATTTCTTATGGAGAATTTCAGAAGGCGATGTGGCAAATACAGATACAGATGTTACAATAGGAAAGTGGAGACAATATGATAAAAATTATGTAGTTTCTAAAGAAGCTCCTGTATCAATATATAATAAAGTAACAGACGAAACAGAAGATTTGTATGAAGTTAGATGGTATGCATATACAGGAAGTCAAGGAGTTATAGATAGTTTCCAATTAAAAGAAACAGATTCAAATTATTCAGATGTATTTATGAGCAATGATGCCCAAAAAACTTATCCTATGTCAGATTTTACGAATAATGTAGGTATATACTTTACTAATGCAGATAATATGCTAGAAGATGATGGATATATAAATGTTATAAATGATGAAACAGATGAAATAATACATACATTTACTAAGGAAGAGTGGAATAATTACAATAGTACATCTCCATATATGTATGATACTCCTGTAAAACATATAAGAGTAGAAACAAGCAAAACTAAAGCAAATTCAATTTTATATGTAAACAATATAAAAGAAATTGATGATAATGCTTTAACAGAAAAATTCTCAAGAGAAGAATTTGATACATTAGGACAAATTAATACATATTTAACAGGAAATATGAAATTAGTAGGTAGCCAAGAATATACTCATATAGAAGATGAGATTGGAGTTGCAATTTACGAAGAACCAGTTTCTGTTGCAGAAATTACTGTAAGAAGTGATACAATGGGAACTCAAAGTACAGAAGATGGAATAACAATTACAATTAGTACAAAAAATGATTACTATAACATGAGAGGTTGGACAAATGGTAGATTTTTAGTAGAATTGCCAGAAGAGTTCTTAGATTTAACAATAAATGATGTAACTATCTCTAATCCAGATGTAAATATTTTAGCATACGAGATTATAGAAAAAGACGGAAAGAAGTTTATTAGGGTAGAAACAGAAAACGAAACAGAAGCTACATATGATATAGTAATAAATGTGGATTTAACAGCTGATCCTAGAACATTGACAGAAGAAAAAACAGCAACATTATACGCATATAATGAATATTGCGATAATTACAAAAATAGAGCAGAAGATATTTATGATGTAGATGGTGATGAAAATACAGAAGAAAATGTTAACTGCACAAAAGATGCTGTATATTTAGTTGCTCCAAGTTCATTAATTACAAATCAACAAGCAACAAATTATAATTCAGCAAACGAAACAGCAGTTGCACCACAAATTGCATCAATAGATAAAACAGAAGTAAATACAGCTACTGTAAACGTAAATATTACAAATAATTATTCTGGAACAATAAGTGAAATTAAGATATTAGGAAAAATTCCTTTTGAGGGAAATAAATATTCTATAAATGGAACTGATTTAGGTTCTATGTATACAGCACAAATGCTAGATGGAGGAATAACAGTTCCAGAAGATCTAAAAGATAAAGTAGTAGTATATTATTCAGAAAATGAAAATCCAACAACAGATTTAAGTGATACATCAAATGGTTGGACAACAACACCAGACTTTACAAAAGTAAAATCATATTTAATAGATTTACAAGATTATGTATTAGGAGTTAGAGAGAATGAGGTATTTACATATCAAATAAAAATACCAGAGACAGTAAGCTATAATGATGTTGCATATAGCGCTCATGCAGTATATTTCTGCTTAGATACAGAGCAAGGTAAATTTAGAACACAAACAGAAACAACAAAATTAGGTTTCAGAATAGAAAGAAAATATCATTTAAATATGCAAAAAGTAAAAGAAAATACAGAAGTTCCTGTTCAAGGTGCTACATTTAGTGTTACAGAAGAGGGAGAAAATGAAACAAAAATAGGAACAACAAATAATTCTGGAACATTTACAATAGAAAACTTATATGTAGATAAAGTATATACATTAAAAGAAATTCGTACACCAGGATCATATGAAGCAAATGATGCAGAAGTAAAATTCAAAGTTGTTGTAGATGAAGATAATAATCTAAAACTAGAATTTATTTCTGGAGAAGAAAACTTAAAAAATTACGGTATTACACAAGCTACAACAGATACAAGAGGAGTAATTAATTTTAAAGTAGAAAATACTCCAAAATATAAAATTATATTAACTAAAAAAGATCAAACAGATTCAAGTCCTTTAGCAGGAATTAAATTTAAGTTAGAAGGAGAAGGACTAGGAACAGGAATTGTTGCTACAACAGGAACAGATGGAACTTTAACATTAACAGGTCTTTTACAAAATACAGAATATACATTAACAGAAACAGAAGCAGATGGTTACTATGTAAACGAAACACCAGTTAAATTTAAAGTAGTAAATAATGGAGGAAATTTATCATTTGTTGTAACAAGTGGAAGCTTTACAAGTAATTCTCAAGTTGTAACAGGTACTGGAATATCTGGTCTAGAAGCTCAAGATACAGTTACAGCAGAACTTACAAATGAAAAAATTCCTACATATGAAATTTCTGTTAAAAAATTTGCAAAAGATGAAGAACAAACTTTAAAAGGAGCACAATATAGAATAACAGGAGAAGGAATTGATGAAGATGGTGAAACTTATACAACCGACGAAAGTGGAATACTTACAATTCCTGGATTATACGAATATGTAGAAGGAAAGAATATTACAGGTGTATATACATTAGAAGAAATTACACCTCCAGAAGGATATGCATTAGATAGTAAACAATTACAATTTAGAGTACAAAGAAATGAAGAAGGAAATTTAGAACTTTCTGTTCTAGGAGAGAATTTCTTACGTAATAGTAGTGTTGATGGAAACACAGTAAATTTGGAATTAGAAGATGAACCTTTATTTAAAATTATAAAACTAGATGCAACAACAAATTTACCTGTAAAAAATGCAAAATTTATTATAAAAGAAATAGATGAAGAATATACAGAACTTGGTTTTGCAGAAGATATTAATGGTAATGTAATTGGAACTCTTACACCAGTAGAAGGAATGGAAGGAGAATTACCTGTAGTTTCTACAGATGAAAATGGAGAAATCTCTTATGGATTAAGGACAGGTCTATATAAGGCAATAGAAGTAGAAGCTCCATTAGGATATGAACTTCCAGAAAATCCAGAAGATAGAACATATTATTTTGGTATAGGAGAAAGTAAAGCTCAAGAAACTGTATTTGGAACATCATTTAATAGTTCAGTATCTGGTGATTTATGGAATAAAGTTGATTCAGTAGAGACAACTTCAGATAATGGATTTGTAACAGCAGGATTATTTACAAAAGAAGCAGATTTAAATAATGATGGTATTTCTGATTTAAAAGGAACAGATTCATATGATTTTTCTGGATATATTGCAAAATATAATAAATCTGGAGAATTAGAATTTGCAAATTCTATATTTACAACAGATGGTGAAGTAAAAATACATAAAGTAATTCCTACAAATGATGGTGGATATGTTGTAGTAGGTAATTATAATGGAACAGATCTACAAGTAGGAGAAATTAGTACAGGATTAACAAATAATACAAATATTACAAATGCAATTATTATTAAATTTGGAAGTAGTGGAAATTACGAGTGGAGCAAGGAAGTAGCTTTAGCAGATACAGATTATGATGCTACAGCTGTAACACAAAATTTACAAGGAAATATAGTAGTTGGTATAACTACAGGAACAGATCCAATTATTATGGAATATTCTAATGTAGATGGAAGTTATGTAGCACGAGCTACAATATCTGGTAATTTAGAAATTTCTGATATGGATGGTTCTAATAGCCAAGAAGTAATTATAGTAAGTGAGACATTAACAGATACAACAACTGGTAGAATAGACTTCTATTCAAATGGTAGTGTGTCTGGAGGAATGGCATTAGATTTTAACGCAAATGCAGTTGCAAGATTAGATAATGGAAAAGCTATAATTGTTGGTAACTATACAGGAACATCACAAAATGTTGCTTCAAAGGGAAATTATGATGGTATTATTGTAGAATATGATACAAATTCTAAAACTATAACAAGTAGTAAATTTTTAAGAGGAACATTGGACGATATTGTAACATCAGTAGCAAAAACAGCTGATGGTGGATATCTTGTAGGAGGATATACATATAGTACTACAGTTGATTTTAATCAAGATGAAACTACATATGAAATTCCAAGTATTTCTGGTAATTCTGATGGATATATTATTAAATATGATTCAGAAGGAAACCAAGAATGGTATAAACAAGTTAGTGGAGATAATTTAGATGAAGTAAATGCAGTTACAGAAAGAGATGACAATGAATTTGTTGCAGTAGGATATTTTAACAGTACTGTTGTTAAAGGAGACAAATCTGATGAATCTGGAATAAGCTTATCTAAATACACTGATGGATTTATATTCAATTTTGGTGAAATAGTAACAGCTCCAGAAGTTCCAGAATCTTCTGAAATTGTAGTAAAAAATAATTTGAAAAAATTCGAGATTACTACAGATGTAGATGAGGAAAATGGAGTAAAAGGTGGAAGTATTAGTGGTGAAGATGAAGCTCCATATGAAGAAGTTGAATATGGAAAAGATAGTCAAAAGGTTATAGTAATTACTCCAGATCCTGGATATAAAGTTGTTAAAATAACAATAAATGGTGAAGATTATGCATTTACACCAGAAGAGGACGGAAGAGTAATAATACCTCAATTTACAGATATGGATACAAATAAACATATAGTAGTATCATTTAGCAACACAGCATCTAGTGTACTTGTACATCATTATATAGATGGAACAGAAACATCAGTTGCACCAGATGAACATTTAGCAGGTGTTATTGGAGATAACTACACAACAGCACCACATATGGATTTAGATGAATATGAATTAAAACAAGTTGATGGAGAATATGTAATCCCAGATAATGCAAGTGGTACATATACTGATGAAGAACAAGTTGTTACATATTATTATGTAAAAAAACAAGTTCCTTTAACAGTACATCATTATATAGAAGGAACAACTGAGCAAGTACCATTAAAGAGTGGTGGAACAGCAGAAGATGAAGTAACAATGGGAGAAATTAACACAGATTACACAACAGATCCTTTAACAGAAGAAGAACTAGATCCAAAATATGAAATATCTATAATTCCAGATAATCAAAATGGAAAATATACAGGAGATGGAGTTGTAGTAACATATTATTATAAAGCTAAAAATGTAGAAGTAACAACAGAGGTAAGAACACATAAAGAAACAAACTCTATGGGACAAGAAATAGATGTAAAAGGTGGAAGTATATCTGGAGAAGGTCAAAAACCATATGAAACTGTAGTTTATGGTGATGACTCACAAAAAGAAATTATAATTACACCTGATGATACTTATAGAGTAAAAGAAATTTTAGTAAATGATGAGCCAGTAGAATTTACTGCTGAAGATAATGGAACAGTAATCTTAAATAAATTTACTGATATGACAGAAAATAAACATGTAGTTGTAGAATTTGAAAAAATTCCTACAAATGTAATAGTTCATTATTATATAGAGGGAACAAGTGATCAAGTACCATTACAAGATGGCGGAACAGCACAAGATGTAACACAAACAGGTGTTGTTGGTGATATGTATGCAACTAAAGAGGCAGAAAATGTTTCTAATAAATATGAGTTGGTAGCAGAGCCAGAAAATAGTAGTGGAATAATGGTAGAAGACACTACAGTTGTAATTTACTATTATAGATTAAAAGATACAAGTGTACTTGTACACCACTATATTGATGGAACAGAAACTAATGTACCTTCTAAAAATGGTGGAGTTGTAGAAGATGAAACAATTCCTGGAAAAGTAGATGATTCATATGATACAGAAGTTTCTACAGAGATTGCAAATAATTATGAAGTAGTAACAGAAAAATTACCTGCTAATGCAGATGGAACAATGACTGTAGAACAAATAGTTGTAACATATTATTATAAATTAAAAGATCCAACTATTGAAAATTCAAGTATTACTAAAGAAAGTACATTGGATAAAGTAACAGAAAAAGATCAAAGTGTACCATATACTATAAACTATAAAGCAAATGTAGATACATATATTGGTGAAGCAGAAATAATAATTGTAGATACTCTACCATATGAAATAGATTTAGATAGTTCTGATATAGCAAGTGGAGAATATGATCCATATTCTAGAACTATTACATGGAGAGAAACAATTAATATAGATACATTTAAAGAAGGAAAGAAAGAAATTAATATAAGTAAAAATATTAATTTAGTATATTCTAATTTAGATGTTACAAAAGCAAATGTTTCTAACAGAGTAACTGGAACAATTAATTTAAAAACACCAGAGAAAACAGACACAGTAGAGGCTACTAAAGATATTCCAACAGAATTTATAACAGAAGTAAAAGCAACAAAGGTATGGAATGATAATAATGATATAAGAAATATTCGTCCAGATTCTGTAACTTTAATATTATATAAAGATGGAACAGAATATATAAGACATACACTAACAGAAGCAAATGCTAAACAAGGAGATCCAAATTCTTGGGAATATCCATTTAGCAATTTACCAAAATATAATAATGATGGTAGTGAAATAGTATATACAATAGATGAGGAAAACTTAAATGATAGATTCTACGAAAAAGAGAATGTAGATCAAGATACTTATACAGTTACTAATATAAGTAAATATGGAAAGGTAATAGTTCATCATTACATAATTGATGAAGATGGAACAGAGACAACAACAAGAGTACCTAACAAAGATGGTGGAGAAGTTACTGACGAAACATTAGAAGGAAAGCAAAATACTCCATATGAGACAAATCCATCAGATGATATTATGCAAAACTATGAATTAGTAGCAGAAAAATTACCAGCAAATGCAACAGGTAACTTTGCAGAAGAGGATACAGAAGTAATATATTATTACAAACTAAAAGATCCAACAATAACGAATCAAACAATAAATAAAACAGGTACAGATAGAATAACAGCTGGAAACCAAGAAATAAACTATACTATAACATATAGAGCAGAAGTAACAGATTATATTGGAGATGCAGAGGTAACAGTCGTCGATACATTACCATATGCAATTGATGAAGATAAATCAGATTTAGCAGATGGAACATATAATTCTGATGCAAGAACAATAACATGGAAAGTAAATGTTTCTGATATAAATAGTTACACAAATAATGGATTAGTAGAAGTAACTAAAGATATTAAAGTAGTATTTACTAATTTGGATATGAATCAAGATAAGATTACAAATAATGTAGCAGGACATATTACATTAAAGACTCCAGAAAAGACAAGCGATGATGTTACATCAACATTTGATAGTACAATATATAAAGCTATGATAAGTACAGAAAAACTAGTTGATAAAACAGAAGCTGTTGAAGGAGAAAAATTAATTTATACAATTAGAATAACAAATCAGGGTAACTTAGGAAAAACAGTTACAGTAAAAGATTCTTTACCAGAAGGAGTTACATTTGATACAAATACTTTAATTAGAGTAGGAAACGAAGATACATTCTATACAGAGCAAAACTTAATTAATGGTATACCAGTAGAAGTACCAGAGATGGGTAGTGTAGATGTTGTATTTGCAGTAACTGTTAATAACCTAGAGAATAATGTATTTAGCAAGGAAATTAAGAACCAAGCAAGTATAGATAATGAACCAACAAATGAGGTTACAACAAATATTACAAAGCCAAATATATTATCAAGTAAGGAATCAGATCCAGCAAGTGGAGAAAAAGTAAAAGAAGGGGAAGAAATAACATACAGAATAAAAGTATGGAATAATGGTACAAGAGAAGGAGAAGCAGTTATAAAAGATACTGTACCAGTAGGAACTACATTTGTAGAAGGAAGTATTAAGGTTGGCGATGAAGCAAAACCAGATATGACATCTAATGAATTAGCACAAGGAATTACTTTAAATATTGGTGCAAGCCAAGAAATAATAGTAGAATTTAAAGTAAAAGTTAACAAATTAGCAGATGGAACAAATATTAAAAATACAGCTTATATAAATAAGGGTGGACAGGATGAAAAAGTTCCAGAAGAACCAGAACATACATATGTAGAGCCAAAAGAAGAACAAAGTATTAATAAGAACGGAACTACAAGAATAGAAAGTTTGGATGAAGAGATAACATATAATATAAATTACACAGCCAAAATAACAGATTACGAGGGAGATGCAGAAGTCGTAATAGTAGATACACTTCCATATGCAATAGATGAAGGTAAATCTGACTTGGCAAATGGAAACTATGATCCAAATACTAATACAATTACATGGAGAGAAAATGTAGAAAATATACAAATGACAGAAACAAAAGAAGTTAACTTTAATAAGACAATAAAAGTTGTATATACAGAAATTAATCAATCAGTTGTAAGTATTAAGAATGTTGTAACAGGACATATAGAATATAAAACACCAGAAAGAACGAGTGATGAGGTTACAGCAAATCATACAACAACAACAGGATTTTTAATAAATATTCCAGTAAGTAAGGTATGGGAAGATGATAGTAATAAGTTAAATCAACGTCCAACAAGAATAGTATTTAAGTTAACA
Source organism: uncultured Clostridia bacterium (assembly GCA_944392945.1). GTDB lineage: Bacteria > Bacillota > Clostridia > TANB77 > CAG-508 > Merdicola. The sequence continues at coordinate 13,192 of CALXYJ010000010.1, forward strand.
GGAAGTGACGGACAAGAATATACAAAAGAATTAGCAAAACCAGGAACATCAGGAACTACAACAACACAGGATGGAGATAATCCAAATAAATGGAACGATATATTCGAGAATCTTCCAAAATATGATGCAAACAATAAAGAAATAGTATACACATTAAGTGAAGAAGAGTTTGTAGAAGGAGATTTAAAATACTATGATTCAAATGTTCTAAATGATACAATTACAAATACAAATAAATATGGAAAAGTAACAGTACATCATTATATTATGAATACTGATGGAACAAAAACACAAATAAAAGTTCCAGATGTTGATGGAACAGAGATTCCAGACGAGGTAATAGAAGGTAAAGAAGGAGATTCATACGAAACAGAGCCAGCAGAGAATATAAATGAAAAATATGAATTGGTGGAAGAAGAATTACCAGAGAACCAAGATGGAACATTAGAAAAATATGATGAAACAAAACCACAAGAAGTAATATATTATTACAGATTAAAACCAACAGAAGTAATAATACATTATGTGGAAAAAGGTACAAACCAAGTATTATCATCAAATGAACAAATAGAAGGATGTGTAGATGATGAATATAATACAGATACAGAACATAAAAAAGAAACAATAACAAAAGATGGAAAAACATATACATTAGTAGAAGACAGTAATAATACAGAAGGAACAATGACAGTTGATCCAATAAATGTAACATATTATTATCTACAAAATACAAAAGCAACAGTAAGATATGTGGTAAGAGATCCAGAAACACATGAAATAATAGAAGACTTAGAAGAACCAAGAACAGAAGAAGGACTAGTAGGAGATGAGTTTGTAACAGTAGAAAAAGCATTCTTAGGATATAAATTAGTAGAAGCACCAGAAAATAAAACAATAAACATGACAAAAGAAGAACAAACATTAATTTACTACTATGAGCCAGTATATACAGGATTAGTAGAAAACCACATAGATGATAAGACAGGTGCAGTATTAGATACAGAAGTACACGAAGTACAAGTAGGAGATGAATACGACATACCAAGCAAAGAATTTGCAGGATATGATTTAGTAGAAGAAAAACTTCCAGAAAATGCAACAGGAATAATGGGAGAAGAATTAGTAACAGTAAATTACTATTACATAAAGAAAGCAGAATTGGAAGTAAACTATGTAGATATCTTAACAAAAGAGCCTTTAGCAGAACAAATTGTGGATAAAACAAAACATGAAGGAGATTCATACACAACTGAGCAGAAAACATTTGAAGGATATGACTTTGTAGAAGTTGAAGGTGAACCACAAGGAACATTAGAAGTTGAAGTGGATGAAGAAGGAAACATAGTAAATAATAAAACGGCCGTTACATACTATTATGCAAAAAAGGCAGTAGTAGAAGAACATCATATAGATATCCTAACAGGAAAAGAACTAGAAAAAGCAACAATACATAATGGACATGTAGGAGATGAATATGATATACCATCAAAAGAATTCTTAAGTTATGAATTAGTAACAGAAGATGAAGATGGAAAGAATATGTTACCAAATAATAGCAAAGGAAAAATGACAGATAAAAAACAAGTAGTAACATATTATTACAGACAACCAGCAAAAGTAATAGTACACTATGTAGATAGAACAACTGGAAAAGAATTAGAAGAGCCAAATAGTGAAACAGGAGAGCTTCAAAATAGTCAAGTAGTAATAAATGGATATAAAGAAGATGAATATCAAACAACAGCGAAAGAATTTGAGTATTATACATTAGTAGAAAGTCCAGCAGAAGAACAAGGAACAATGAAAGTAGAAATAACAAAGGACGAACAAGGAAACGATATCGTTAACAATACAATAGAATTAACATATTACTATGAACCAAAACCATTTAACATAGGGGTAGAAAAAGAGATAACAGGAATAATAGTAAATGGAGAAAGAAGAGAAGCAACAAATGGGGATCTAGAGAGAATAGAAATCTATAGAAAGAATACAGAAGATACAAGTGTACAAATAGAATACAAGATAAAAGTAATAAACAATGGAGAAGTAGACGGAAGAGCAACAATAGAAGAAGAAATACCAGAAGGAATGAAACTAGCAAATAATGATGGAACATGGGAAGAAGCAGATGGAACATTAAGAAAAATAATACCAGAGATAAAAGCAGGAGAGACAAAAGAATATACAGTATTATTAAACTGGGAAACATCTGGAGAAAACATGGGAGAGAAGACTAACAAAGTAAGTATAGTAGGAACAGAGAATGTACCAGGATTTAAAGAAAATAATGAAGAAGATAACACAGATACAGCAACAGCAATAATAACAGTAGAAACAGGAGAATTCCCAACAGCATTATTAATAGTATTAATAGCAATGGTAGGATTAGAAACAGTAACATTAAGTTATGCAGGAATCCTAACAAAAAAACAAAAGAGAAAAAATAATAAGTAAATAAGCAAAATATAAGCCACTTCCCAATATTTAATTGGTAAGTGGCTTATATAAAAAAATTATAACTGTGGTATACATTTTGGCCACAGTTAATTTTTATATTGAGTATTATAGCTATTATTTTGAAAAATCAATTTTTACATTTTGTTTTTCTTTTTCATCTTCTATTTCGAACAATTCGCTTGGTTCAAATTTAAATATTTTTGCAATTAAATTTGAAGGGAACATTTCTATTTTAGTGTTATACATTGTAACTGTATCATTATAGAATTGTCTTGAATAAGCTATTTTGTTTTCTGTATTTGTTAATTCTTCTTGTAATTGTATAAAAGATTGATTAGCCTTTAACTCTGGATAATTTTCAGAAACAGCCATAATTGTTTTTAAAGCTTCTGTTAATTGGCTAGAAATATCAGCTTTTTCAGCAACAGTTGTAGAAGATGCCCAAGCTGTTCTTAATTCAGCAATTTTAGAAAATGTTTCACTTTCATGACTCATATATCCTTTAACAGTTTCCTGCAAATTAGGGATTAAATCAAATCTTCTTTTTAATTGTACATCAATTTGACTCCAAGCATTTTGAACTCTTTGACGTAAACTTACTAAATTATTATAAATTGCTACAACTATAATACATATAACGACGATAACTATTAATGCAATGATCATCATACATCTCCTCCTTGAACCTATTTTAGCATAAGTTAATATTATATACAATACAATTAAAAAAACTATAAAAAAATTAAAATTTTATCTATTCTTTGATATAAGCAAGGTTAAGAGTAATAAAAAAATAAGCTTGTTCATATAATAGTAGTAATAAAGCAAGATCTGGAAAAGGTAGTAAAATTTGACATATAAAAAAATATATTGTATAATAAAACTTGCTTATGGCAATAACCGTTTGGATAGAATGGTATTGCACTGCATAGAGGAGGAAGTTATGTTAAAAAATAATGATGATGAAAAAGCATCAATATCGGTAAAAAGAATACTTGGTATTTGTTTGATTTTTTTATTCATTTCAGGAATTTGTGTATTTGCAGCAAATAAACAAGTAAAAAATGTTAAAATTACACTTGCAAATGGTTGTGAAATGAATATAGTAACATCAAAAACAAAAGTAGCAGATATATTAGATGAAAAACATATTATATTATTACCAGAAGAAAAAGTAACTCCAGATGAAGATACAAATATCGGAGCTAACGGAGAAATCATTATAACAGAAAAGTCAGCTCAAGAAGAAGTATCAGAATTAATTGCACAAGATACAAATGAAGCAAATAGTGAAGAAAATAAAATAGAATTAAATATGGATACTATATCACAAGCATATAGTCCAATAACAGAAAAAATATTAGTAGAAGTTCAAACAATTCCTTTTGAGACAGTTACAAAAAATGTAGCAAATGGATCAACCAATACTACAGATAAAGTTTTACAAGAAGGAAAAGAAGGAAAGAAAGAAGTAACATACAAAGTTAAATATCAAAACGATGCAGAAATAGAAAGAACAGAAATAAGCTCAGTTGTAATAGAAGAACCAGTAGATAAAATTGTTCAAGTAAGAGCAGTAACAAACAGATCAACAAGAACAACAACTACAGCTAGTACACCAGTAACAACTTCAGAAAGTGGTATCTCTTTAGGAACATATAAAATAACTGCATATTGTGGTTGCGCAAAATGTTGTGGTAAATCTACAGGTAGAACAGCATCAGGAGCATATGCAAGAGCTAATCATACAATTGCAGCTCCAGGAAATTTTGCATTTGGAACAAAATTAAAAATTAATGGAGTTGTATACACTGTAGAAGATAGAGGTGGAGCTATAAACGGTAAAAAAATAGACGTTTATTTTAGTTCTCATAGTGCAGCTATTGCTTTTGGTGTAAAATATGCAAATGTAGAATTATTAAATTAATTAAAATAGGAGGTAGTAATACCTCCTTTTATAGTATATTAAGAGGTTCCTTTAAAAGGAAAAATGATTTTAATTTATAAAATGAACTTTAAGGAACGTCCCTAAAGTTCAAATTTGGATAAAGGAGATTATTATGAAGTTAATATCTTGGAATGTAAATGGATTAAGAGCAGTTATTAATAAAGGATTTAAAGAATTTTTTTCAGAAATAGATGCAGATATATTTTCTATTCAAGAAACAAAAATGCAGGAGGCACAATTAGATGAAAATATATTAAGTATTTTTAAAGGATATAATATGTTTTGGAATAGTGCGGAGAAGAAGGGATATTCTGGAACTGCAATTTTTTCTAAGGAAAAGCCACTTAGTGTAAGTTATGGAATAGGGAAAGAAGAGCATGATAAAGAAGGAAGAGTAATAACACTAGAGTTTGAAAAGTTTTATATGGTAAATATATATACCCCTAATTCTAAAAGAGAACTAGAAAGACTAGATTATAGACAAGTGTGGGAAGATGAAATTAGGAATTATTTAGTTAATCTTAAAACTAAGAAACCAGTAATAATGTGTGGGGATCTAAATGTTGCACATAATGAGATTGATTTAAAAAATCCAAAAACCAATAGAAGAAATGCAGGATTCACAGATGAAGAAAGACAAAAAATGACAGAACTTTTAAATGCAGGTTTTATAGATACTTTTAGGTATAAATATCCAGACTTAGAAGGTAAATATAGTTGGTGGTCATATATGTTCCATGCAAGAGAAAAAAATGCAGGTTGGAGAATTGACTATTTTATTGTTTCAGATAATCTAAAAGATAAAATAGATGATGCTAAAATATTAGATAGTATTATGGGAAGCGATCATTGCCCAGTAGAATTAGACTTAAGTTTATAAATATAGATATAAAGTTTAAAGAGAGGAAAGCTTATGAAGGAAAATAATTGGAAAAAATGGTTATACTGGTTTAGTTTTGGAGTAGCCATTATTATCGTTTTTAATATTTTTAATAATTTTGAAAATTTAAAACAAATAATAGGCAACTTTTTCAAAATACTTAGTCCATTTTTAGCAGGAGTATTAATAGCATACATATTATTTTTACCATGTAGAGGAATAGAAAAAAGATTAGAAAAAAGTAAAATTAAATCAATAAAAAATAAAGCAAGACCAATAAGTGTAGTAATACTATATATATTAATATTAATTATTTTAGTTATAGCAATGAAATTTATTATACCAAAAGTATATGAAAGTATTATAGAATTAATAAATAATTCACAAGGATATATAACAAGCATAATGGATAAATTTTCTGCCCTTCCAGATGATTCATTCTTAAAAAAGGACTTTTTAGAACAGGCAATTGCAAAATTAAAAGAAATAGATATTATGCAAATATTAAATTATATAGCGGGAATATTCAGTGTGGCAACAAGTTTAATTAATATATTTGTTGCAATTGTAGTTTCCGTATATGTTTTAGCCGAAAGAAGCAAATTGGTAAAATCATTAAAAAAATTTATATTTGCAGTATTTAAAGAAAAAACAGCAAGTCAAATTATAAAATACTTTAATAATTCAAATGAATATTTCTTTAAATTTTTAGCAAGTCAGGTATTGGATGGAATAATTATTGGAATATTAGTTTCGATTGCAATGTCTTTATTGGGAGTAAAATATGCAGTATTATTGGGATTCTTTATAGGATTATTAAATCTTATACCATATTTTGGAGCTATTTTTGCTGTAGCAATTTCTGCAATAATAACATTGGTTACAGGAGGATTTGCACAAGCAATATGGATGCTAGTAATAGTAATTATTCTACAGCAAATAGATGCAAATATTATAAATCCAAAAATAGTAGGAGGATCATTAAAATTAAGTCCATTATTAGTAATTTTTGCAGTTGCAGTTGGTGGAGCATATTTTGGAATTTTAGGAATGTTCTTAGGAGCACCTGTAGCAGCAATAATAAAATTACTTATAACAGACTTTGTGAATTTTAGAATAGAAAATAAAAAATCAAAAGATCCTATAGATGAAGTTAATTAAAAGTCAATTTATAACCATGGTTAGAAATTCTAACTGTGGTTTTTTATCTAGTACATAACTTTCTCCTGGTAGGAGAAAGTTATGTACTAGATAATTATGGCGAATGTTAGATTTCCTAACATTTGCCAATGTGTAGAAAATCTTACATTCGCTTTTTTATATAGTAATAAATTTCTCTTAATAAAATATTAATAGTTTATGTCCTTTTTTCTTAATAAATAAAATGTTATAATACTTCTAGACTGTGAAATTAAGATAAAAGGGGCGACTTATATGTATAATGTATTAGTTTGTGATGATGATAAAGAAATAGTTAATGCAATAGAAATTTACTTAGAAAAAGAAGGATATAAAATATATAAGGCTTATAACGGAAAAGAAGCTTTAAAAATAATAGATAGTGAAGAATTACATTTAGTAATATTAGATATAATGATGCCAGAAATGGACGGAATAAGTGTAGCAGAAAAAGTTAGAAAGGATAAAGCAATACCAATTATAATGCTTTCTGCAAAATCTGAAGATTATGATAAAATAAAAGGTTTAAATGTTGGAGCAGATGATTATATTACTAAACCCTTTAATCCTATGGAGTTGGTGGCAAGAGTTAATTCGCAAATAAGAAGATATACAAGACTTGGAAGTTTAAATAATAAAGAAGAAAACGAAAATATATATCAATCTGGAGAATTACTTATAGATGATAGTACAAAGGAAGTTACCGTAGATGGAAAAAATATTAAGCTAACTCCTACGGAATATAACATTTTAAAATTTTTAACAAAAAATAAAGGTAAAGTTTTTTCTATTTCACAAATATACGAAAATGTTTGGGAAGAAGAATCCTATGGAGCAGAAAATATTATTGCAGTACATATAAGGCATATAAGGGAGAAAATAGAAATTAACCCAAGAGAACCTAAATACCTAAAGGTTATTTGGGGCATTGGGTATAAAATAGAAAATATATAAAAATTTAATTTTGAGGATGTGAGTTAATGGAAGAGAGGAATGTATTAACAAACTCTGTAGTAAAAATTATAGCTTTTATAACATTACCAATATTTTTATTAATAATATTGTTAGATATAATTGTAATTTATTATTCTGTTGCAAATCCAGAAATGAAAGAAAATAAAGAATTCTATGACACAGATATGTTTATAGAAGCATATATGGACGAAGTAGCAAGAGTAGGTGCAACAGTAGAATCAGAAGTTGAAGAAGGGGCATTTATAGATGAATATGGTTCATGGTTGGATACACCAGAAGAATTAGCTAGTAAAGATATGATATTTGTACAAGATGGTGATTATAAAATATATTACCAAAATAATTATAAGAAAAAGAAATTTATTTATTTGGTTGTAAATGATGAAACTAAAATAGCTTATACAAATGTTCAACAAACAGCTCAATCAGATTCGTTGGAAGAAATAAAAAGAAATATAATATCAAATAATAAATACTGGTCTATATCTAGTAATAATATTCAAACAAATATAGAAAGATTGTCTTCAGAAAATATTATTTTTAATCAAAGATTACAACATATACAAGACTTTTCAGAAAATAAGCAATATTATACAGCCTTTGATGAAACTGTTAAAACACTTGATGCTACAAATGATATTACAATAAGTAATGCTTTATATACGCAAACTCAAAAAGTGTATAAATATTCATATGTTACATTAATTGTAAGCATAATAATTGGATTTATAGAATTTATATATTTAATATATAGCTTGGGTCATGTAAAAAGTAAAAAGGGTATATTTTTATCTTGGATTGATAGAATACCACTAGAAATTGTAGCAGTTTTATATTTCTTTTTATTCTTTATAGAAGCAGTAATTATTACAAGTTGTATAAGTATTTTAGCAGTGGATGTAAATTTGGCTATAATGTTAGTAATAATATTTGGATATTTTACTATATTAACAGCTCTATATGGAGCAGGAACTTTATTAAAGAGGATAAAAGCAAATATATTTTTTAAAAACACAATTACATATAAATTATTACATTGGATTGTAAAAAAATACACTAATCTAAAAAATGTAATTGCCAATAATACAGATTTAGGAAAGAAAATAGCACTTTATTTTATAGGAATTATAGTAGTATCCATTATATTAGGTGCAATATTTAGAGAATTTGGTTTACTATTAGATATTGTATTTTGGATATGGTGTTATTACAAAATTATGAAAGAAGTAGATAAGTTTAAACAAATACATGATGTAGTAGAAAGAATATATAAAGGTGATACAAATATAAAATTAGATGAATCTTTATATACAGGAGTTTTAAAAGAACTTGCAATTTATATAAACGATATAGCTGGAGGATTTTCTAATGCTGTAAATGAAAGCATTAAAAGTGAAAGGTTAAAGACTGAACTTATAACAAATGTTTCACATGATATAAAGACTCCATTAACTTCTATTATAAATTATGTTGATTTATTAAAACAAGAAGATATAAAAGATGAAAAAGCAAAGGAATATATAGGAATATTAGATAATAAAGCACAAAGATTAAAAAAATTAATAGAAGATTTGGTAGAAGCATCTAAAGCTTCATCTGGAAATATTAAAATAACTAAAGAGGTATTAAATGTTAAAGAATTGTTAAATCAAATTACTGGAGAGTTTGAGGATAAGTTTAGTAAAAGAGGTCTAAAGGTTATTAGTAAATTACCAGAAGAGGAAGTTCATATAAAAGCTGATAGTAGATATTTGTATAGAGTATTAGAAAATATTTATAGTAATGTTGCTAAATATGCATCAGAAAATACAAGAGTTTACTTGGACTGTGTTTTAGAAAAAGACAATATAGTGGCAATATATTTAAAAAATATTTCTAAAGATGAACTAAATATTTCCTCAGAAGAGTTAATGCAAAGATTTGTACGTGGGGATAAATCTAGAAATACAGAAGGAAGTGGTTTGGGGCTTTCTATTGCTAAAAGCTTAACTGAATTACAAGATGGAACATTTAATATATATTTAGATGGAGATTTATTTAAAGTAGCTATTAAATTTAAAAGAGTATAACTTAAATTATCAAAGAACAGCCAATGGGCTGTTTTTTGATATATTCAAAAATTAAAGTAAGCTTATTATAATAAAAAATAAAACTTTTAGTTGTTAAAATGCAGAATTATGATATAATTTGCAGGAGAACAAAATATCGCTAAAGGAGAGAACAATGCAAGAATTATTAGAAAGTTTAAATGATAAACAATACGAAGCTGTAATAAATACAGAAGGCCCATGCTTAGTAATAGCTGGTGCAGGTAGTGGTAAAACGAAGGTTTTAACACATAAAATTGCATATTTAATGGAAGAAAAGGAAGTAAAGCCATGGAATATATTAGCTATAACTTTTACAAATAAAGCAGCAAATGAAATGAAAGAAAGAGTAGAAGCATTAGTAGGAAATGCTGTACAAGATATGTGGATCGGTACTTTCCATTCAACATGTGTAAGAGTATTAAGAAAATTCATAGATAGAATTGGATTTGATCATTCTTTTGTAATTTTTGATACATCTGACCAAAGAACATTAATTAAAGAATGTTTAAAGGATTTGCAAATAGATGACAAAATGTTTACAGATAGAATTGTACAATTTGAAATAAGTAATGCTAAAAATGACATGAAGGAACCAGAACAATATGAAGCTATGGTAAAAGGTGATTACAGAAGAGAAAAAATAGCATCTGTGTATAATTTATATCAAAGAAGATTAAAGGAAAATAATGCAATAGATTTTGATGATATCATAAATTATGCTATAAAAATATTTAAAGAAAACGAAGATGTATTAGATTATTATGCAAATAAGTTTAAATATATTTTAGTAGACGAGTATCAAGATACAAATAAATCACAATTTACATTAATTAGGATGCTCGCAAGTGTTCACGGTAATATTACTGTAGTTGGTGATAATGACCAAGGAATATATAGTTTTAGGGGAGCAGATATTTCTAATATCTTAAACTTTGAAAAAGATTTTAAAGGTACAAAAATAATAAAATTGGAACAAAATTATAGATGTACACAAAATATATTAAATGCAGCAAATTCTGTTATAAAAAATAATGAAGTAAAGTATAAGAAAAAATTATGGACAGAAAATGAAGAAGGTGCATTACCAACATTTCATGTTTCAGATGATGAATATGATGAGGGAAGATATATTGTAGAACAAATTAATCATTTAAGAAGAGAAGAATATTATAAATATTCAGATTTTGCAATACTTTATAGAATGAATTCTCAATCAAGAGCAATAGAGGAAATTTTAAGAAGAGAAGATATTCCATATAAAATTGTTGGAGGATTAAAATTCTATGAAAGAAAAGAAATCAAAGATATAATTTCTTATTTAAGATTAATAAATAATACATCTGATAATTTAGCCTTAAAAAGAATTATAAATGAACCTAAAAGAGGAATAGGAAAAACTAGTTTATATAAAATACAAACAATTTCTGATCAAACTGGAATTCCTATGTATCAAATAATAAAAGAGGCTGATAGCTATGGATTAGCTAGGGTTTATGCAAATGCTAAAGGCTTTATAGATGTTATAGAAGATTTAATTAGTAAAAAAGATGAATATACAATTACAGAATTAATTAAACATACTTTAAAAGAAACCGGATACATGAACGCATTAGAAGACGAAAATAGTATAGAGGCAGAAAATAGAATAGAAAACCTAGAAGAATTTTTAACAGTTGCAGTACAATTTGAAGAAGAGGAAGCAGAAAATGATTTAAGTTCTTTTCTAGAGGGAATAACACTTTCTAGTGATATTGATGGTATGGATGAGGAAGAAGAATCTGTTACTTTAATGACATTACATTCCGCTAAGGGATTAGAGTTTCCAGTAGTATTCCTAGTAGGAATGGAAGAAGGAATTTTCCCAGGATATAAGTCTATAGGGGAACCAAAGGAATTAGAAGAAGAGAGACGTCTATGTTATGTTGGAATAACAAGAGCAAAAAATAATTTATATTTAACATGTAGTAGACAAAGAACTATGTTTGGATCAACAAGTTGTAATCCAGTATCTAGATTTGTAAAAGAGATTCCAGAAAACATGCTAGAAGGAGCAAACGAAATAGATAGTGAGCCAGAAAATAAATTTAAAGATAGTAGCTATGAATGGAGTTATGGAAAGTCTGGAAATAGTGGAAAAGTAGTAAGTTATACAGTTGATATACCAAAGACGAAAAATGAGCCAAGTTTTGCTTTTAAATCAGCAGAAAGCTTTTTAGCTAAACTTAATAATAAAAATTTAGGTACAGAAACAGATCTATCAAAATATAAAGAAGGACAACGTATATATCATAAAAGATTTGGGGAAGGAAATATAAGTAGAATTGAACCTGAAGGAGACGATTTAAAATTAGATATACAATTTGATAAAGTTGGTCATAAACGTTTAATGGCTAAATTTGCTAATTTGGAGATTATAGAATAATTAAAATAGGGATTTTGAGCAAGTTCTTAAAATCCCATTTTTAGAAGGAGTTTGATTATGAAAAGGATATTAATAGATATGGATGATGTAATTTGCCAAAAAGGATTTATAAATATGGTAAATGAATTTCTAAATACAGATTTTAAAGAAGAGGATGCAGGTTCTTATTATATAAATGATTTAATCCCTAAAGAGAAGTTTAAAGATTGGCTTGATTATTTTGAAAAAAGAAATGTATATGATTATGTAGAAACAGTTGATTATGCAAAAGAAGTAATAGAAAAGCTGAATCAGATATATGATATTTATATTGTTACAGCATATATATTCAGAGATAATCCGGATTTTTCTGGAATGCAGTTAAAAAATAAATTTGATTATTTACGTAAAGAATTTCCTTTTATAGATCCAAAAAAGTTTATTTTTGTATCAAATAAAGAAATTATTGATGGAGATATAAGAATTGATGACAGTATTGACAAATTAATGGGAAAAGCCGAACAAAAATTATTATTTACAGCATATCATAATAAAAAAATTACAAATGAAGAATTGGAAAAATTAAATATAAGAAGAGTTAATGGATGGAAGAAAATTGAAAATATATTAATTGATTAAGTTATTTACACTTAGTAAAGCAAATATAACCGTGGAAATGGAATAGAAAAATTCCAGCCACGGTTATATTTATGTATAAAAAATTAAAAATGGATAATAATATAAGAAAACAAAAAAAGGAGTGATAATATGCCAAATTTAAGTCAAATTGAATTACAAAATTTAAGACATCTTATAGGAGCACATGAAACAACATATCAAAAGCTAAATGAATATTCATCTCAAGCTGTAGATCCTCAAATTAAACAAATATTTGCGAAATCTGCACAAGATGCATTAAACACAAAGCAAAAATTAATGAGTTTTTTAAATAATTAGGAGGTATTATGAACGAGAAAGTTATGATAAATGACGTTTTGTCAGGTGTAAAATCTAGTTTGTCAACATATCAAACAGCAATTTCAGAAGCAGAGAATATGGAACTTAGACAAACTTTACAACAAATAAGAAATAATGATGAAACTTTTCAATATGAACTTTTTAAAGTAGCACAAACAAAAGGGTATTATAAACCAGCTGCTAAAGCTACAGTTACAGAAATAAATGATGTAAAAACAAATTTACAATAAAGTATTATAGTAAACAAGAGCTTATATAAAAAAATAAAAGCTCTTGTTTTTTTGTCTACATAAATGCAAAAAAATATTACAGAAATATTAAGTTGTATAGATAATTAAAGAAAAAATGAAATATTGGGACTTTTTGAAATAAAAAAACAAAAATATGCTTAATTTTAATATTTGAAGAAAGAATTTTTTTAGTATATTATATAACCATCGTTTAGAAAAGGAGTGTTAAAAATTATTAAGGTAAGAAAAATATTAGTAAATTTCAGAACTTTAATAAAATTGTTAGCAATATTAGCTATAGCAGGAGCACTAATATGGGCAGCAATAATTTTTATTTATAAACCAATATATAGTGTTACATTAAATGGGGAATTTATTGGTTATTGTGAAGATAAGACAGCAATGCAAAAAAGAATAAATGAATATATGGATAATGGTTCTGGCGAAAATGTAGCTTTTGTAGAAATCAATGATTTACCAGAATATAAAATGTGTTTATTAAAAAAAGGAATAACAACTGATGATGATGAAATATTTCAAAAAGTAATTGCAAATGGAAAGAATTATTATACATATTATGCAATGGTTGTAAATGGAGAAGAAAAATTATATGTAAAAAATCTAGATGAAGCAGAGGAAGTTTTGCAAGAGCTAAAAGATAAGGATAGTGCAAATAAAGATAATATAACAATAGAAGAAAAATATAATACAGAGTTAGCAACTTTGGTGGCTAAAGAAGATGCTGTAAACCAATTATATCAAGAAAAACAAGTTGAAAGTAAAGTAATGGTTGCTTCTACTACAACAAATAGAAAAACAACAAATAGAGTTAGTACATCAACAAATGTATCTAATAGTAAGGTTAATTTAGGAATAACGCTAATAGAACCAATTCAAGGTATTATAACTGCAAAATATGGAGAAGTTAGTGGAGTACGTTCTAGTGCACATACTGGTTTAGATATAGCAGCTGCAAAAGGAACTCCAATAAAAGCTGCAGCCTCAGGAACAGTAGTATTTTCTGGAACAAAAGGATCTTTTGGAAAAATGGTAGTAGTATCACATGGAAATGGAGTACAAACATATTATGCACATTGTAGTAGTTTATTAGTTTCAGTTGGACAAACTGTTTCACAGGGAGATACTATTGCAAAAGTTGGAAGTACAGGGAATTCAACAGGAAATCATTTGCATTTAGAAGTAAGAGTAAATGGACAAAGTTATAATCCACAAAAGTATTTATACTAAATGCACTTTAGGGACGTTCCTTAAAGTTCAAAACTTTAATATAAAAAAATAAAATTATAACCGTGATAGGATTAAAAATTCCATCACGGTTTGTTTAATTTAGATTATTGATTTTGATAAAGTCTTGTAAAAATTATTTTTTATTAGTAATTTTCCATATTCTGATAATTTGTTTTTAAATATATCGCAATTATTTACACTTTTAGCAAATTCTGTTAAAGTACAAAGAAAAGCTTTAATTCCGTAGAAATCTTTGTTAATATTATCCATAACTAAATAGTAATTTTCTTTATATGTATATAATGAAAAATCTTTAGTAAAGTTATTTAGACCTACCAAATTAAGATTTTTTAATAGTAAAACGAAATCACAAATATCATCGAAACTATTAAATTCATATATAATAGAGTTAGAAGATAATTTTTGACTTTTTCGTTTAACTCTAATATTTCTCTTTTTATATGATGGAGAAAAATCCAAATCTGGTAAAGATCTTGTTATGGTAATTATAAAATCGCCATCTATAGTTGCCATAGCTTCTATCATTAATTTATAATCCTTAGTTATAAAACCGATTTGTTCCTCTGCCTCATCCAATATTTCCATAAAAAGCTTTTGGGAATCAGAAGAATTAGACATAAAAGATTGGTAATCTATATGGTTATCTTCTAAATCTTGGATATCAAGAATAATGCGAATTTTGTCATTACTTAATTTTTCAAATTTCATTATAATATCCCTCCCATAGTTTAATTATACTATATAAAACCCTTAAATTAAATAAGTAATATTTGGTAATATAATATATTCAAAAAGAATAATATAGGTACCTTTAATATAGCATAAATAAAAATAAAAGAAAAGAAAAAAATGGAAAAAAACGCAGAATTTTTATTAGTCAAAAATTGTAAATATGTCTTGAAAAAAATATGTAATATATATATAATATTATGGAATTTAATTGTTAATTTCCGTAAGGAAGAGGAGGAGCAACGATGCAAGCAAAAGATAAAAACATATGGGTGTTATTAATATTTATTTTATCAGGATTAGTAGTAGGAGGATTATTAGGAGAACTTGCTTCTAGAGTAGATTTTTTATGGTGGCTAGGATATGGAAGTAGTTTTGGATTAGAACAGCCACTAGTATTAGATTTAAGTATTATAAAAATAACTTTTGCATTAGTAATAAAAGTAAATATAGCAAGTATAATAGGTATATTACTAGCCATATTAATATATAGAAAAGTGTAATTTTATATTTTGGGGGCGGAAAGGAAAATATATTATATGATAATGAAAAAGCTTCCAAATTATGAAAGACCATATGAAAAATTAGAGGTATATGGTGAAGAAAATTTATCAAACTCTGAATTATTAGCAATTATAATAAAAACAGGAACAAAAGAAGATTCAGCATTAAATTTGGCACAAAAAGTTTTAGATTTGGGAAATAGATATAATACAAAGGATATTACTTTTTTAAATGATCTTACAATACAGGAACTAACAGAAATAAAAGGAATAGGAAGAGTAAAAGCAATACAAATAAAAGCTGCTTGCGAACTTGCTAAAAGAATTGGAAAGCCAATCTATTCCGAAAAAATTGTAATAAAAGGTTCAGAAGATGTAGCAGAGATATTTAAAAAAGAATTAAAAGATGCTAAAAGAGAAATTGCCAAATTAATTATTTTAAATAATAAAAATGTAGTTATAAAAATTAAGGATATATCTTTTGGAGGACAAAATTTTGTAATGATAGAACCAAAAGAAATATTTATAGATGCAATAAAAATGAAAGCACAAAGGATTATATTGTTACATAATCATCCAAGTGGAGATCCAACACCTAGTAAAGAAGATATTATTTTAACAGCTAGGATAAAGGAAGCTTCAATGTTACTTGGAATAGATTTTATTGATCATGTAATTATAGGAAATGACAATTATGAAAGTGTATTTGCAATAATGAAAAAGAAAGGATTGTTTTAATATGTTTAAATTTTTAGGACTTAATTCAAAAGACATAGGAATAGATTTAGGAACAGCTAATCTTTTAGTAACATTAAAAGGAAAGGGAATTGTTCTAAATGAGCCATCTGTTGTAGCTATAGATAAAAATACTGGTGCAATTTTAGCTACTGGTCATGAAGCAAAAGAAATGTTAGGAAGAACTCCAGAAACAATAAAGGCAGTAAGACCTTTAAGAGATGGAGTTATAGCAGATTTTACAGCAACAGAATTAATGTTAAAAAATATAATAAAAAAAGTATGTAGACAAAATAATGTAGGTAAACCTAGAGTTTTAGTTGGAGTTCCTTCTGGAATTACAGAAGTAGAAGAAAGAGCTGTAGAAGAAGCTGTAATGCAAGCTGGAGCAAAAGAAGTATATTTAATAGAAGAACCAATGGCAGCAGCAATAGGAGCAAATTTAGATGTTTCTGAACCTAGTGGAAATATAATAGTAGATATTGGTGGAGGAACAACAGAAGTTGCAGTAGTTTCTCTAGGAGGAATTGTAATAAGCCATTCTTTAAGAATTGCTGGGGACGAGCTAGATGAAGATATAATGAATTATATTAAAAAAGAATATAATTTAGCAATTGGTGACACAACTGCAGAAGAAATAAAAAAGCAAATAGGTTGTGCATTACCTCTAATGACAGAAATGACAATGGATGTTACAGGTAGAGATTTAAATACAGGTCTTCCAAGAAATATAGTTGTAACTTCTAGCAATATACAAGAAGCAATAGAAGTTTCTATAAATGAGATTGTAGAAACAGTTAAAGCAACATTAGAGAAAACTCCACCAGAACTTGCATCAGACATTATGGAAAAAGGAATTGTGCTTGCAGGAGGAGGAGCTTTAATTAAAAATCTAGATAAATTATTAAGTGAAAGAACTGGAATGCCAGTATATGTTGCAGAAGATCCTTTAGACTGTGTAGTAAAAGGTACAGGTAAGACATTAGAAAATATAGAAAAACTAAGAACAGTTTTAATTAACGCGAGAAAAAGAGCTTAACCTTAATAAAGAAAGGAAGTAAGAAATGTATAAAAAGAAAAAAAGCGGAGTAGTGGGAATAGTTGTAACTATAATTATATTAATACTATTAGTAATACTTTCAAATATAAAAATAGAAAATTTAACGGTTGTAGAAAATGTTTTTAGTACAATAGTTATGCCATTTCAAAATGGTTTTACAATGCTAAAAAATAAAATATCAGGCAATAATGCATTTTTTACTGATTTAGATAATTTAAAAAATGAAAACGAAGAATTAAAACAAAAAAATAGTGAGCTTGAACAATCTTTAAGAGAATTAGAAATAATAAAGGCAGAAAATACTACTTTAAAAGAGCAAATGAATCTTAAAGAAAAATATGGAGAATATAATACAGTTTCTGGATATGTAATTAATAGAGACATTAGTAATTATACAGGTATGGTAGTAATTAATGTTGGATCTAAAGATGGTGTACAACCTAATATGACAGTAATAGCAGATAAAGGGTTAGTTGGAAATGTAGTATCTGTAACAGAGGACACTGCTAAAGTACAAACTATCGTGGATCCAGCAAGTTCTGTAAGTTGTATAATTAGTACTTCTAAAGATGCTTTTATAACAAAGGGAAGCATAAATAATAGTGGTAATGAAATAATGGCAACATATATTCCTACAGATGCTGTTTTAGTACAAGATACAAGTGTAGAAACATCTGGATTGGGAGGAATATATCCTAAAGGAATACATGTAGGAACAATTAAAGAAGTTGTAAACACAAAAAATCCAACAGATAAATATGCAACAATAGAAACTGCTGTAGATTTTTCTAAATTGGATACAGTACTTGTTATACTAAATTAAGGAAGGGAGCATTTATGAAAAAAGTAATTTCGATTTTATTAATTTTCATAACTTTCCTTATAATATATTTTTTGCAAGTAAATTTTTTTACCTGGTTTAATCTTGCTGGAATAATGCCAAATTTATTTGTGGTACTAATATTAGTGGTAGGTTTATTCGGAGGAAAAAATTTAGGAATATCTTCTGGAATAATTATAGGATTGTTATTAGATTTATTTATTGGAAAAAAGGTTGGAGTAACAGCCATAACTTTGGGAATTGTAGGATTTATTGGAGCTTTACTAGATAGAAATTTCTCAAAGGATAGTAGAATAACAATTATTTTAATGGTAACACTTTTAACTTTACTTTATGAAATTTTAAATTATGCTATATATGCAATAATATATTCATATACACTAGAATTACTAGACTTTTTTATAAAGTTAGGAATAGAAACAGTATTTAATATAATATTAACAATAATTTTATATCCCCTAATTCAAAAAGGTGGATATGCCTTAGAAGAAAATTTTAAAGAGACAAAAATACTAACGAGATATTTTTAAAATAATGTAAGATTGGAAGTGATAAATTGAGTAAAAAACCAAATATAAAACTGAGATTTAATTTTTTAACAACTATTATATATATAGTAGGAATTGTTTTATTATTACAACTTTTCAATCTACAAATTGTTCATGGTAAAGAATATAGGGAACAATCTAATACAAGGCTAACTAGGGAAAGTGTTATAGAAGCAGATAGAGGTTCAATATTAGATAAATCTGGAAACACAATAGTTGGAAATGTTATGGGATTTAGTGTTGATTTATATAAAACAAAAATAGATAACAAAACATTAAATCAAACTATATTAAATGTTATAAATGTATTAGAACAAAATGGCGATTCTTATGTTGATAATTTTATAATAGATATAAATCCGTATGCTTTTAATGTTTCAGAAGAAAAAGCAAAAGATTTTAAAGAAGATCATGACATAGACGAGAATGCTTCTGCAGAAGAATGTTTTAATTTAATTAAAGAAGAATATGAAATAGAAAATACTGATATTGCTGAAGCTAGAAAAATTATGGCAATTAGATATGAAATAGAAGAAGAAGGTTATAGCAGTACAAGACCTTTACAAATATCAAGTAATATAAAAAGGGAATCAGCATTAATTTTTAATGAAAAGTCATCAGAATTTCCTGGTATAAATGTTGTTGTTGAGCCAGTAAGAAATTATGAACAAGGAACAACAGCAGCACATATTGTTGGTTATACAGGAAGAATTAGTTCTGATGAATTAAAAACTAGAAAAGATACTTATGACCAAGATGATATAATCGGAAAAAATGGAATAGAGTCTGTCTTTGAAGAATATTTAAAGGGCAAAGATGGTGTAAAACAACTAGATATGAGTGTTGATGGAACAGTACAAGAAGAATATACAACACAGGAAGCAATAAAAGGTTGTGATGTTGTTTTAACAATCGATTTAAATTTACAAAAAGTTACAGAGGAAGCATTAGCGAACACTATTAATAAAATAAATAGTGGAGGGTATTCACAACAATATGATACAAATTCTGGTGCAGCGGTAGTAATGGAAGTAAAAACAGGAAAAATACTTGCTATGGCAAGTTATCCAACATATAATCCTCAAGATTTTGTTGGAACAATATCTACAGAAAAATGGAACGAATATAACAATAACCCAGATTTACCTTTAATGAATAAAACTATTCAATCAGCATATGCACCTGGTTCAATATTTAAGATGGTAACTGCTATTGCTGGACTTGAATCTGGAGTAGTAAACACTACAGAAAGAATAAATGATACAGGAACATTTTATAAATATAATGATAGTTGGAAATGTTGGCAAAGAGGTGGACATGGCTGGCTTAATATAACTGGAGCTATAGAAAAATCTTGTAACTTCTTCTTCTATACAATAGGTACAAGAATGGATATAGATACACTGGCAAAATATGCAAGATATTTTGGTTTAGGAGTTAAGACAGGAGTAGAATTACCAAGTGAGGTTTCAGGAACAGTAGCTTCAAGAGAAGCAGCAGAAAAAGCAAATAGAAATTGGTATCCAGGAGATATGATGTCTGCTGTTATAGGTCAAAGTTATAATTCATTTACACCATTACAAATGGCAAAATATATAAGTATGGTAGCAAATGGTGGAAATAAAATAAATCCAACAATTATAGAATCTGTTATTGATGCAGATGGAAATGAAGTTCCTAAAGATGAAGTAGAACAAAAAATAAAAGAAAAATTAAATATAACAGATACAGGAACAGAGGATTTAACAATTTCACAAACAAGTATAGAGGTAGTTAAAGAAGGTATGCGTTCTGTTACATCTGATGAATCTGGAACAGCATATAGTGTATTTAGAAATTTCCCTATTGAAGTTGGTGGAAAAACAGGATCTGCCGAAACAGAGCAAGGTGAAGGAAATGGAAAGACAAATGCATGGTTTGCAGGATTTGCGCCATTTGATGATCCGGAAATTGCAGTTGTAGTATTCGTTGAAAATGGTGGACATGGTTGGTATACTGCAGAGACTGTTAAATATATAATGGAACAGTATTTTGGAATGAATACAGCACAGGTACAAGAAGATATGACACAAACTCCTTATGTCGAAACATACAGATAATTAGAAAGGAAGTTAAACATGGCACAATATGTTACTATAAATTTAAAAAAAGATGTAATTGTTATGAAAATAAGTGAAAAAGCGACACAAGAAGATACAATAAAAAGTTTAAAAAAGAAATTACCAGAACTAAAAAAACTATATCAACAGGAAAAAACACCAATATTTGTTACAGGAAGAATATTAAAAAATAAAGAACTAAATGAGATACAAGATTTAATTAAAAAAAGTATTAATGTGGAAGTTGAATTTGATACACCTAAAGCATTAGGATTAAATGAAATTAGAAGAACATATAATAAAGATGTAGATATATCAGAAGCTAAAATTCATAGAGGCTCTTTGAGATCTGGACAAAGAATGGAGTATGAAGGAACATTAGTTATTTTAGGTGATGTTAATGATGGTGCAGAAGTAATTGCCGGAGATAATGTAGTGGTTGTTGGAAACTTAAGAGGCTTGGCACATGCAGGAGCAAAAGGAAATAGACAAGCAATAATTGCTGCACACAGAATAGATACTCATCAACTTAGAATATCTAATATTATAAAAGAGATGGAAAAAGATGATGAAGCATACAATGTTGCATTAACATATGCATATGTTGATGAAAATGGAAAAGAGATAATAGTGGAATAAATTGTGGATACACATAATTTTTTAAAATAGTTATACACAAAAAGATGTTACTTAAAATTAGTAACATCTTTTTTATATCTTTTTAATTTAGTAATAGCAATATTAAACATATCATAAGTTCATTATCATTAATTTTTTCTTTATATAAAATGAATAATATAAATAAAATTATTAAATCATCAAGATATAGTTTAAAACCTAGAATATTAATAGATTCAATATTTTGTTTATGATTATCCTCTTTTTTATCAGATTGATTAGAAATTTTTTTATGATTTGACATAGAATTAGACTGCGTTTTTTGCTTTAAATTAGGATTGTATTTTCTTGGAAAAAAAGTATTTGGATATGGAGGATTATACATTTTTATCACCACCATTATCATTTTTAAACATTTCTAATAAAGGAGCTATATTCAATAATTTTATATATTGATCTAATTTAGATTGTCTACTTTCCCTAAGATATGGTTTTAAAGCTAAGAGTAAATTAGAACGTTTATCATTGTGACTACTATTTATTTTATCCATCATTTCTTTTATTTTTAAAATGGTATTTATATCAATATTATTTTCATTAGATGTATTTTTAGAAGAAGAGTCAGATGACTTGTCAGAAGAATTTAAATTGTTCAGAATATCACTAATTTTGTTCATATCAATATTACTATTAGAAAAATTTTTAATTAAATCTGATAAATCATCACTCATAATACCCTCCAAAAACTTATTTATTATTCAATTTATTTTTTAAATCCTTAATAATTTCGTCCTTATTATCTGATTTCATAATTTTATTTGCAATATCCATACTCTTTTGTAGATCCTCTTTGTTTACGTTTGAAAGAAGATTCATTAGTTTAGCCATATCCATATTATCCATAAAATCACCTCTAATTAAATATATGAAATTTGTTAATTTATTATATTAATTTATATAAAAAAGTGTGCTGAAAGAGACTAAATTTTACCAAATTTTATTTTTAAAAATAAATTTACATAAAAATTAAACAAATATTAGAAAATTATTGAAAAATAGGGAAAAAAAGTATATAATATAAATATGTGGGATTATTATTTTTTAGGGAGGAAAATATGAAAAAATATGTTGTAAACAAATTAGTAGCAGCCTTAATTACAGTTTGTTTGCTTATGACTTATGTGTCTACATTAACAAACTCTGTTTATGCTGCATACGAAGAATTAGAAAGACAAGGAATAGTGTCAAATAACAAAAATGTTGAATTTGATGCTTATTTTAAAGAAAACGAAAGTAGTAAGCATAGTAAAGATGCTCAAATAACAGAGGAACAAAAGATATATTTAAAAGTAAATGTAAAGGAAACAGGATATTTAGAGAATGCTACAATTTCATTTGAAGATCCTAACTTCTCAATCTCAAAGGATTTTACAGTTTCAGGATATGTAAAATCAGTTGATTACGAAAATAATACAATTACTTTAAATCAACTAGAAAGTGGAAAAGAAATAGAAATTGAAGTTCCTGTAGAATTTATAAGAAAAGATAGTATGGACTTAGAATATTTTTCTAAAGAAACAAAATTAAATTTAACTGGAACATATTATGATGAAAATGAAAGGGAAAGAGATATAAAATCTGACATAAAAGTTAGATTAAATTGGGTAGCAACTCATAAGGCACTTTTAAATGAAGAAGTAATTAAATACGGACAACATAATACTAATGTGTATATGCAAACATTAGTAACAAGTGCATTAGAGGATAATTCTCTTCCTATAGAATCCACAAAAATAGAGATTACAGTACCAAAAATAGCAGATAAAAATCCTGATGAGGTTAGAATATTTGCAGATACTGTAGCAACAAATGCTAAAGAGTTTACAAAAGATATGTGGTCTTATAACAAAGACTCTGGAATTTTAGAAATTAATCTAGAAAACGAAGAAAATAATAATCAAATAAATTGGAAAAGTGGAGAAGATAAATTTTATATTACATACATATATGAAGATACAACACTTGAGCCAGCAGTAATTAAAGAAAATGTTAAATCCACAATTAAAACATATGTAATAGATGAAGAGGTTACAGCAAATCTAGATAAGAATATAGAACTAAATGAAGAAATTAGTACAGTAGCAGACATAGAAAGTTCTGCAACAGAAGAATTATATAAAGGTTATATGTATGCCAATAATAAATACGAAACAGAATATAGTTCAACTATTTCAGCAAATATTTCTTATATAGATGCTGTAGATAAATTAGTTATTAATGAAAATAATGCAAATTTTGTTATGGCAGATGGAACAGAATTGCAAGCAGGAAATAATATATATTATAAATCTGTATCTATAAGTAAATCTGTATTTGATAAAATTCTAGGTGAATCAGGAAATATTCAAATATATGATCAAAATGGAAATAAAATAGCTGGAATAGATAAAAATACAGCAGTTGATAAAAATGGAGATATGGTAATAATAATTAACAACCAAAATGTAACAGCTATACAAATCGAAACTAGTAAACCAATTGTAGAAGGAATTATAAGTTTTAATATTAATAAAGCAATAAAACAAACTACATCATTAAATAGAGAAACAATAAGAAATATTCAAGAGATAAATGCAAATGTTTCTGGAAATGTAGTAAGTGAAGATATGGTAACAGAAATGCCAGAAGAAAAAGAAACAACTAAAATGAATGAAACGTCTACAAAGGCAGAGTTATATATAAATAATACAAATTTAACAACTACAGCTAAAAATGAAAATGTAGAAATTAAAGCTATATTAAAATCAAATGATTATACATGTGATTTATACAGAAATCCAACAGTACAAATTACATTACCAAGTGAAATAGAAAATGTAGAAATTAAAACAATTAATTTATTATATAATGAAAATATTCAAATAGCATCATATGATGTAACTACAGATAATAATGGTAACAAGGTAATTAATGTTAGAATGCAAGGAGATCAAACTGAATTTGTTACAGATATAAGTAAAGGAATTAATATTGTAATAAATACAGATATAACTTTAAAAAGAACATCAGCTAGTACAACTAAAGAAGCTGTATTAAAAGTAGTAAATGAGAAAGCTGTTCAATACGAAAATGATGGAATTGCTAAAGTTGGTTTAAATATTTATGCACCACAAGGAGTTGTATTATTAAGTAGTGTTTCTAATTTTAATAATAATAATGATGAAGTAGTTTCATTATCTAATAAAGAACAAGCTGGAAAAATAGAAACTAAAGCATCAGCTAAAAATATAACTATGAAAGCTACTGTTGTAAATAACTATGGAAAAGATATAAAAAATCCAAAAGTATTAGGAAGAATACCTTTCCAAGGAAATAAAAAGACAGACGGAGAAGACTTAGGATCTACTTTAGATACAGTACTAACATCAGGTCTTACAGTTTCAGGAATAGATAATAATTTAGTAACAATTTATTATAGTGAAAATGGTGAAGCAACAGAAGATCTTAATGATCAAGCTAATGGATGGAAAACAA
Organism: uncultured Clostridia bacterium; assembly: GCA_944392945.1. Taxonomy (GTDB): domain Bacteria; phylum Bacillota; class Clostridia; order TANB77; family CAG-508; genus Merdicola. The sequence goes on from CALXYJ010000010.1 coordinate 38,269, forward strand.
CAATTGATGATGCTTCAAAAATAAAATCATATTTAATAGTATTAGATAATTATGTAATGCCTCAAGCAACATCTTTTGATATGTCATATAATGTACAAGTCCCAGAAAACTTAGATCATAACGAAAATGCTTTTGGAACATATACAGTATATTATGAAGAAGATGGCAATAGTCAAATTATATCAAAATCAACAATTGCTCCAACAGTAGGTGTTTCTACAGGAAAAGGACCAGAGCTAAATGCAGAGGTTACTTCAAATGTACAAAGTACAGCATCTACACAAGACATTATAGAATATAAAGTAACAGTAAAAAATGATGGAGAAGTAGAAGCACAAAATGCTAAACTTACAATTAATTTACCAGATATGGTAGATTATGCAGAACATATACAAGAACCAATGTATGATGGTTATGAGCCAAAACCAGAACAAAGAACATTAGAATATACAATAGGAAATCTTGGTGTTGGAGAAAGCAAAGATGTAACATTTACTATTAAAGCAAATAAAGAAGGTACATATAAATTAGATTTAAATTTATCTGCTGATAATTTAGATAAAACAGAACAAATTTCAACACCTGAAGTACAAGTTTCATTATCTAGTTTTTACATTGAATTTAGAACAGTTACAAAGGATAATGCAAGTGTTGGAAGCGAAATAGAGTATTATATAAATGTTTCTAATGCAACAGATTCAGAGATAAAAGATGTTGTAGCAACAATTGCTCTACCAGACAATGTAGAATATGTAGAAGCTTTAAGAAAAGAATATGGTTCACAAAATCCAACATCAGATGGAGTTAGTTATAATGAATCTACTAGAGTAGTAACACTTAATATGGGAGATATTGCTGGAAATGGAGTGGCAGATTATAATTACTCATTAAAAGTAAGAGCAACTAAAGCTGAAGATGTAAATATGCAACTTGTAGTAAAAGGAAGCAATACAAATGAACAAAAGAGTGTTATTATTACACATTCAGTTGGAGAAAGTAACTTACAAGTAACTACTGGTACAGATATTACAAAGGAATATTTACAAATTGGAGATGTAATAACATATACTATTACTGCTAAAAATGTAGGTACTGGAGTAATAAAAGACGTAAGAGTAGCAGCAACAATACCAGATAACTTAAAATATTTAAATACTACATATTATGTAGATGATAAACAAATTTTTGACGGATATTTATTAACAGACAAGGTTTCAGAAGTAACAATGGATTTAGATGCAGGACAAACACTTAAATTTGTAGTAAAAGCAGCAGCAAATAAAATGATTGATACCTCTAAAGAAGAAGAGGATGTAAATGTAGGAGTAGAAGTTTCTGGAGAAGGAACTACAGAATATAAAGATGAAATAAAAAGCACTTTAGAGAACGATAATGTTGAAAACTCTAATACATATAGAATTTCTGGCGTAGTATGGTTTGATGCAAATAGAAATGGAACAAGGGAAAATGATGAAGAAGTTCTTTCAGGAATTCCAGTAACCATAGTTGATGCAGAGACAGGTAATGCAGTAAGAAATTCAAATGGTAATGAAATTTCTGCTACAACAGATGAAAATGGAGAATATATTTTAAGTGATTTAATTCAAGGAGAATACATAGTTAAGTTTACTTATGATAATTCTCAATATGTAATAACAGAATATAGAAAACAAGGTGTTGATGAGTCTGTAAATTCAGATGCAATCAATACTACAGAAAATAACGGAACAGCTATAACAGATAGTTTAGAGATTACAAATTCTAGTATGAATAACATAGATTTAGGTTTAGCAACAAAAGGAATATTTGACTTATCATTAAATAAAACATTAACAAGAATTCAAAAAGCAGAAGGTCAAAATACAGATTCGACAGAATTTGATAATAGAAAATTAGGTAAAGTAGAGATACATTCAAGAAATATTAATAATACAAATCTAGTTATAGAATATACAATGACAATTACTAATAATGGAAATGTAGCTGGATATGCTAAAAAGATTGTTGACTATTTACCTGATGGATTAGAATTTAATTCTAATATGAATCAAGATTGGTATGCTTCTGGAGATACAATAGTTTGTACAAGCTTAGAAAATGAAATAATAAATCCAGGAGAGTCAAAAGAAGTTAAATTATTGTTAACTAAGAAGATGACAGAAAATGGAACAGGTACAGTAACAAATAAAGCAGAAATAACAGAAACATATAATGATCAAGGTCTAGAGGATGTAAAATCAGAAGAAGATGATTCTAATTCTACAGCAAATGTAATTATAGGTGTAGCAACTGGTGGACCAATAGTTTATATAACACTAACGATAACAATATTAGCTATAATAGCTTGCGGAGCATATATAATTAATAAAAAGATATTAAAGGTTTAAAGAAAGGAGGAAGAAAATATGAAAAAATCAAAAATAATGATGTTATTAATAATAGCAGTAATTATACCAATGATAACAGTATTAGCATTTCTTACACCAACTTCTAATGCAGCAACATTTTCATATGAGTTTAGTAGAGATGGAACTCCTCCTTTTATAACTTCAATTGATGGAGTAGAAACAGAAGTATATTGTTCACAAGCTGGTGGAGTATTAAGATCAGGTTGGGAGTTAACATATCATAATACAGAAACACATCAAATGTCAGCAGGTTTAGCATATGCATTAAGACAATGTAGTTCAATATATTCTAGACAAAATTTAATCTGGATGTCAGATATATCAGATAATATAATTGATGAACCACATTGGCGTCCTGATTTAGATGATGCACAAGAACAATATAACAAAATTGCAACATTTAATGATTACTATAGTAAATTACAAGCTAATGGAACAGATGTAGTGTTTGAAGATACAAATCCAACATTACAAAGTTCTTCTGAAAGTGAATTTAAACTAGGACCATTTAAACTAGACTTTTATAAGAGCAATTATTCTAAGATTTCTAGATTATATCTAAAAACAGATGATAATAGAGAAATTGAAGTAAGTAGAGTTAATTTTGGCGGATATACTGGTAGTGTATCAGATATAGATTCTGGAGAAGAATTTTATGTAATTCTTTCTCAGGCTGATGCACAAAATGCTACAAAAGTAAAATTAGTAGCAGAATATAGATATGAAGAAGCCAGTGGTACATATACATATTATGAACCATATGAAACATCAAAATATGGAAATACTGTACAACGTCTAGTAACAGTAGATTATACTGGAGGAAATCAAACAAAAGCAGATGAGAGTCCAGAATTAGTATTAACAATAGATTTAGCAGGTAAAGCATTTAAAGATAATGTAGCAAATAAAGATGGTACAGAAGATGGTATCATAAGTACTGGTGACGAAATGATTGAAGGTATGGAAGTAACTTTATTTAATAAAGCCGGAACAGAAATTGCTAAAACAACTACAGATAAAGATGGATATTATGAATTTAAAAATTTACCAGCAACATCAGAATATTATGTAAGATTTAAATATAATGGACAAATTTATGAACCAACAACATATCAAAGAGTAAGTAAAATTATAGATGAAAATGGAACTTTAGGTCCAACAACAATAGCAGAAAGATCTTATGCAACAGATGGAGTAGAAAATAGACAAAGCTTTAATAATAAGTTTACACCAGTAGATGCAACACATACAGTTCCAGATAGAAATGATGAAACAAATCCAGCATTTGATATATATGCATATACAGGATCTAATGGAATGCAAAGTCTAAAATATTATGGAATAACAAACTCTAAGGAAGAATTATTAAATATCAACTTTGGTATTAAAGAGAGAGAACAATTTGACATGAACTTAAGAAAAGATTTAGTAAAAGTTGATTTAAGTATTAATGGAAAATCACATACATATAATTATCCTGGAGGTAACCAAGATCTAGAAGTAAACATAAGAGGTACAGATATACCAGATTATGAAAGAGCTATTAGATCAGCAGACTTACAATATAAGTCAGATGCACAATTTGATAATGATGGGGATAAATTACAAGTATATGTAACATATAAGATTCAAATAAGAAATCAATCTATGGGACAAATTACAGGATATATAACAGATTTAAATGATTTCTATGATACATCTTATGAATTTGTAAGATCATATGATGAAAATGAAAAGGATATTAGTTGGATACAAGCAGATGATATTAATGGAAATGGAAAAACATATCATGCAATGCATACAACAGACCTTGCAAACGAAGGAATTGATGATCAAAAATGGATATTTGTAGAATACAAAGTATCATATGATGCATTAAGAGCATTATTAGAAGAAGGATCATCAACTAAAGAAAATTATGCAGAAATAGCAGGTTACAGAAATGCTTATAAAGAAGATAGAAAAGATCTTAATGACCAATTAATTTCAACAGCTGGAGAAAATGCAGGTTTAATAGATATAGATTCTACACCATCTAATTTGAATCCAACAAATGCAAATGTACAAGAATTTGTAGCATTCTCTAAAACAGATGAATATCAAAACTTAGGAGGAGAAGAGAAAACTCAAAGAAGTACAGCAGTATTTGAAGATGATGCAGATTCAGCTCCTGGTCTAAAACTAATAGTAGATAATATTAATGAAAGAAAAATTACAGGAACAGTATTCGAGGATACAGCTCTTCAAGATAAATTAGAGCAAGATAATGAAAGAATAGGAAACGGTATATACGAAGATGGTGAAAACTTAGTAAATCAGGTTAAAGTACAATTGATTTGTACAAATAGTGATGTAGAAGTAAAAGAAGCTTATACAAATGCTGATGGTACATATGAGATTAAAGGATATATACCAGGTGATTATTCTATAAAATTCATCTATGGTGATTATGAATCATTAATTGCAGTACAACCAAATGATGAAATGTATACAGGTCAAGATTATAAATCTACAATATATCAAGAAGAAAATTATTCTGATGCACATTGGTATAATAATAATGTAGACAATAGAACAAATGATGCAAAAGATGACCAAACAAGAAGAGCTGAAGTAAATGCATATAGTGAAGACTTAAAAAATACAAATGCAACTATCCTAAATGCAACAGCAACATCAGAAGAAGAAACTTTAAGAACATTAGCAGATAATACTAAAATGTATGCAGATACAGCTCAAATGGGTATGGAGATTGAGTATGTAGGTCAAGAAAATACAGAATACTTAGTTAAAAATATTGACCTAGGAATTATAGAAAGACCTCGTTCAGATATATATGTAGAAAATAATATAACTCATGTTAAGATAACAACTGCTGGAGATGGTCAAACTATATTTGACACAGATCAATCAGTATCTAATTTAACTTGGTTACCTAATACTAGGGAAAATCAAGGTTTAGTACAAGCAACAATGGATGAGAATTTAATACATGGTGCAAGCTTGGAATTAACATATAGCATAAAGGTAATAAATACTGGTGAGACAGATTATAATGACGAAACATATTATAATACTGGTGTTATAACAGATCCAAATAATATTGTAACATTGAAGCCAGCAAACATAATAGATTATGTTCCTAATAACTTGTCTTATGATCAAGCTTTAAATAATGGATGGCAAGAAGTTGCAGATAAAACACAATTAACATCTGGTACAGATCCATATATTAAAGCAGTAGATGAAAATACATTTAATAGTTTACAAACAGCTGTTATTGCAACATCTGATAATCCTATATTACAATCTGATGCATTAGTTCCAGAAAATGCTAAAGATAAAGCAGGAAAATCATCAGAAACAGCTACATCAAATATTGTATTAACAAAAGTACTTTCATCAGATGGTGAAAATACTGCAGATACAGAGTATGAAAATATTGTAGAAGTATTTGAATCAATAACAACAAATGGTAGAAGAACATATAATTCATTAATCTCAATACCTGGTAACTATAATGTAGGAGAACCAGATACAGGAGTATCAGAGAACTTTACAATAGTTCCACCATTTGGTGCAGTAGATGTAATTAAATATATTTTAATTGGTATAGCTGTAATTGCAATATTAGGTGTGGGAATATTCATAATTAAAAAGAAAGTAATAGCTAAATAAATTTTAAAGACTTATAAGTAGAGATGCTTATAAGTCTTTAAATTTTTATATTTGTTACAAAAATGTAATAATTTATAATTATGAGCTCCCGTAAAGGCATAAGATAGATACAGAATCGTAATATAAATATACTTTTTTTATATAGTAAATATAAGTATAATATTGATTAGAATAAAATAAAAGGAACTGAGGGAATATGAGAGTACTAACTAAGAAAATGATGTTTTTAATTTTAGCGATTGTAATGGGCTTACTAATTTTTTGTGGAGGAAGTGTTAAAGCTGCTTCACAAGATTTTGGCTTGCAGGAATATAGAAAGCCAAAAGAAGATGGTTCACAATCAGCATATAAGAAAAGTGATCAATATGTATGGAAAATTGTTTCATATAATGGAGAGGCAATAAATTATGATAGAACATTATACTGCCTAAAAGCAGAACAAGGATTCTATACAGCAGAACCAGGAGTATTTAGAGAAACTTATGATTTATCATATGATTTTATGAATAAAAGTAGTATGAGCTCATTGCCAGTACCAGCTCAATATTATAATGCAATTGTATGGATATTAAATCATTCATATATTCCAAGTGCAGATACAGCAACAGAAGATAGAGCAAAACTATTAAGTGATGCTGGAATTTCAGATAATAATGAAGTAACAGATGATGATATAGATGTAATACAACAATTAGCAATATGGTATTTTACAAATTACACAGATTCAACATATCATTCAGATTTTGCAGGACAAGCATCATTAGGAGCAGTATTTGAAGCAAGAAAATCATCTGGTGGAGCAATAGAAGATTACGAAGAAATAGAAGGAATAAATCAATCAAGATATGATGATTTATCAAAATTATTTATCTATTTAGTAGAAAATGCAAAAACAGCTACAGAAGCAGGAAATAGTAGTAGTGAAGCTCCAGTTCAAATGATAACTGGTTCAGCAAAGGTAGAGGTAAGTGGAAGCAATTATATATTAGGACCATTTAAAGTAGAAAAAAATAATGATACACCATATACAATAAATTTCTCAGTAACAAATCAAAGTGGAGAGACCTTATCTGGAAAATATACTTTATTAGATAGAAATAAAGCAATAACAAGTAAAAAAATGGAAGATTTAGTAGGAGAGAATTTCTACATACAAATACCAATAAGTACAGTAAATTCAGAGAATATAACAAATGTACGTGTATCAATGAGTGGAAATTACACAATGACAGAAGCAACATATTGGACAAAAGCAGGAGATAGTACTGTACAACCAATAGTAGAAATAAATAGAACAAAAAATCCATTTAACGGTAGTGAGGAAGTACAATTACCAACACCGGGAAAATATAATCTAAAACTTGTAAAAGTAGATTCAGAAGATGATTCTAAGAAATTACAAGGAGCAGAGTTTAAGATAACAAGTCCAAATGGAGATACAACACAAACAACAAATGCAAGTGGAGAAATAAATATTGGTGATATTGTAATAAATCAACCAGGAACAGACACAATTACAATAGAAGAGACAAAAGCACCAGAAGGATATGACAAAATAATAACAAGTCCAATAACAGTACAAGTAACTAAAACTTTATCAAATAATACATACTCAATGACAAATGCAGTTATAACAAATCAGCAAAATGGAGCAAGTATAGGAATTTCTGGAAATACAATAACAGTAACGGTAGAAAATAAAGAACAACCAAAGCCAGGAGAATATAATTTAAAACTTATAAAAGTAGATTCAGAAGATAGTGCGAAATTGCAAGGAGCAGAATTTAAAATAAATACTCCAAAAGGTGAAACTACAGAAACAACAAATTCAAGTGGAGAAATAAATATTGGAAATATAGAAATAACTGGAACAGGAACTGATACAATTACAATAGAAGAAACAAAAGCTCCAACAGGATATGACAAAATAATAAACAACCCAATAAATGTACAAGTAACAAAAGAACTAGGAAATAATAATCAATATACAATGACTGATGCAGTTATAACAAATTCACAAGAAGGATCTAGTATATCTGTATCAGGAGATACAATAACAGTAACGGTAGAAAATAAAGAACAACCAAAGCCAGGGGAATATAATTTAAAACTTGTAAAAGTAGATTCAGAAGATAGTACAAGATTACAAGGAGCAACATTTAAAATAACAAGTCCAAAAGGAGACAGTACACAAAATACAGATTCAAATGGAGAAATAAATATTGGAAATATAGGAATAACTGGAACAGGAACAGATACAATAACAATAGAAGAAACAAAAGCTCCAGCAGGGTATGATAAAATAATAACTTCGCCAATAACAATAAGTGTAACAAAGGCGTTGGGAAGTAATAATCAATATACAATGACAGGTGCAACTATTACAAATCAACAAAATGGAGCTGATATAGAAGTATCAGGAAATACAATAACAGTAACGGTAGAAAATAAAGAACAACAAAAAAATGGTGAGTATAACTTAAAACTTGTAAAGGTGGATTCACAAGATAATGGTAAGAAATTACAAGGAGCAGAATTTAAAATAAATACTCCAAAAGGTGAAACTACAGAAACAACCAATGCAAGTGGAGAAATAAATATTGGAAATATAGGAATAACTGGAACAGGAACAGATACAATAACAATAGAAGAAACAAAAGCTCCAGCAGGGTATGATAAAATAATAACTTCACCAATAACAGTAAGTGTAACAAAGGCGTTGGGAAGTAATAATCAATATACAATGACAAATGCAACTATTACAAATCAACAAAATGGAGCTGATATAGAAGTATCAGGAAATACAATAACAGTAACAGTAGAAAACAGAGAAAAAGAATTTGACTTAGCATTAAGAAAATATATAACAAAAGTAAATGGTGAAGAGTTAACAGATACAAGGGTTCCTAGTGTAAGTGGAAGTAGTTTACAAACAGGAACAACAGCAACATATAATCATAGAAAAGATCCAGTAGTAGTAAAAACAGGAGATACAGTAACATATAATATAACAATATATAATGAAGGAGAAAATGCTGGAAGAGCAACGAAGATAGAAGATCAATTACCAACAGGCTTAAAATTTAGTAGAGTAGTATCAGGAAATTTTGAATTAGATTCATATAGTGAAACAGATAATTTATTAAAATTAAAGAGAACAGATAATACAGATAATTTACCAGCATTTGATGGAACAACAATGCATATGGAAACAATAGAGTTAGAATGTATTGTAACAGGAGTAGCAAGTTCAACAAATATTGTTTTAACAAATGTAGCATGGATTTCAGAAGAATATGATGCAGAATTAAATAGAACAATAACAACAGAAGAAGGATTAGATAGAGATTCAGTTCCTGGAACACATCCAAATGTAAATAAAGATAATATGGAAGATTATTCAGGAAATAATAATAAGCCAGATTTAACAGATAAAGATTATTATTACAAAGGACAAGAGGATGACGATGATTTTGAAAAATTAATAATAGAGCCAGGAAATGGAACATATAGTTTAAAACTTATAAAAGTAGATTCTGTAGATAATAGTAAGAAACTAGAAGGAGCAGAATTCAAAATAACAAGTCCAAATGGAGATACAACAGAAACAACAAATGAAAATGGAGAAATAAATATTGGGCCAATAGCAGTAACAGGATCAGGAACAGATACAATAACAATAGAGGAGACAAAGGCTCCAACAGGTTATGATAAGATAATAACATCTCCAATTACTGTAAATGTAACAAAAGCATTAGTTAATGGTACATATTCAATGACAAATGCAGTTATAACAAATGAGCAAGAAGGAGCAAGTATAGAAGTATCAGGAAACACAATAACAGTAACAGTAGAAAACAAAGAACAGCCAAAAAATGGTGAGTATAATTTAAAAATTGTAAAAGTAGATTCTTTAAATGATACTAAGAAATTACAAGGAGCAGAATTTAAAATAACAAGTCCAAATGGTGAATCTACACAAACAACAAATGAAAATGGAGAAATAAATATTGGGCCAATATCAATAACAGGAGAAGGAACAGACACAATAACAATAGAAGAAACAAAAGCACCAGAAGGATATGACAAAATAATAACAAGTCCAATAACAGTACAAGTAACTAAAACTTTATCAAATAA
>CALXYJ010000011.1 GCA_944392945.1 uncultured Clostridia bacterium
AGGAAGTTCAGGAAACTCTGCACAAATAGGAAGTTCAGGATACTCTGCACAAATAGGAAGTTCAGGAGACTCTGCACGAATAGGAAGTTCAGGAGACTCTGCACAAATAGGAAGTTCAGGAGACTCTGCACAAATAGGAAGTTCAGGAAACTATGCACAAATAGGAAGTTCAGGAAACTATGCACAAATAGGAAGTTCAGGATACTATGCACAAATAGGAAGTTCAGGAAACTCTGCACAAATAGGAAGTTCAGGATACTCTGCACAAATAGGAAGTTCAGGAGACTCTGCACAAATAGGAAGTTCAGGAGACTCTGCACAAATAGGAAGTTCAGGAAACTATGCACAAATAGGAAGTTCAGGATACTATGCACGAATAGATATTTCAGGAAAAAATTCAATAGGATTTGCTTGTGGATATAAGAGTTTTATAAAAGCTAAAAAAGGAACATGGATATCATTAGCAGAATGGAAAAGAGACGAAGATGGAAATTATATTCCAGTATTTGCAAAATCAGCACAAGTTGGAAATAAAGAATACAAAGATTTTAGTGGAAAAATGCTTAAAGAAAATACTTATTATATTTTATGGCAAAGAGAATTTTATCCAGTTACAAATTTAGATGGAATCTGGACAATAAAATTATCAGAGAAGAAAAGAGATAATATCACAATAATTAAAGCAATAGACATAGATAATATCTATGTAAAGGATGTAGATGAAATAGAAGAAATGTACATAGCACAAGAGAATGATCTATCAGCACATGGATATACATTAAGAGAAGCTGTAGATGATTTAACATTAAAGAAATTAGACAATATAAATACTGATGAAATAGTAGCAGAAATAAAGAAAACTGGAAGAGTAACGAGAAGTCAATATAGAGCAATAACAGGAGCTTGCTCATTTGGAACAAATAAATTTTGTGAACAACATAACATACAAGATTTAGAAGAGATTAGTTTAAATGAATTAAGAAAAATATTAGTAGATGATTATGGAGCAAAAAGATTTTGGAAGTTAATAGATGAGGATTAGAAATGAAAGAAATAAATAAAAGATATATTTGTTATTACTGCCTAGGCTGTATGAAGCTAGAGGATGAAAACTTTAGCGGAGTAATGAATTGCAGAAACCTTGTAGCAGGATATAAGAATTGGGAAAAGATGTGGAGAGAGGAGCTAAAGAAAAGTGAACAAGTACAGAAATAAAAAAGTAATAGTAGAAGATTATGTGTTCGATAGCATACAAGAGAGTAAAAGGTATAAAGAATTAAAACTATTATTAAGAGCAGGACAAATAAGTAATTTAGAATTACAACCTCATTTCTTGTTACAAGATAGCTTTATGAAAAATGGGAAGACATATAGAAAAATAGAATACATAGCAGATTTTAAATACACAGAAAACGGAAAGACAATTGTAGAAGATGTAAAAGGTATTCAGACAGATGTTTTTAAATTAAAGCATAAACTCTTTGAAAAGAAATACCCAGATTTAGAATTAAGAATTATAAAGTAGGAGGTAAAAAATGGAAAATTATAAAAAATTAAGTATAGTAATAACAATATTAACAATCTTAATAACAATGTTTTTATTATTAAATATAAATATAAGAGATAAAGAATTAAGAAAATTACAAGTAGAGATAGATAGCTTAAAAGAAACAATTTATTTAAAAGAAACGGAGGATTTAAACAATGAGTAATATAGAAAAAGACATAAAGAATATAGAACAATATATTAATTTAGTGTTAGATAAAGGTTATTGTGACTGTAATGAATTGAATGTAATTTCGACAGGAAAATATTGTGATGGCAGTAAGAATGTAGCTTATTCTATGCAAAATATATTAGCAGAACGAAAACAAGACAAACAGAAAATAAAAGAATTAGAAGAAGAAAATACTGATTTAAAAATAAAAAATAATAGTAGAATAATAGGAACTTATGCAGAAGTAAAATTAGAGGAAATATTAAAAGAAGATTACATACCAAAACAAAAGTTAAAAGATATATTACAAAAAAATAGAAATGAATTATTTTCTATAACATATGTAGACCCAAAACAGTATGAACCTTATGAGAAACAAATTGAAAGAATAAATAAAATAGAAACAGAGTTATTAGAAGGAGAATAAAAATAGCAATAATAAGGAGGAAGAGCAATGTCAGACTATGAACACATAGTAATAAGTGCAGTAAGATATGCACTAGGAAGAATGACATACATAGTAGAGTTAACAGTAAATTATATTTTAGAAGAAATAGAAAACGATGAATTATCTGACAGATGTTTAGATGTAATAAGAAAAGATATAAAAGAAGCTAAAGATTATGGAATGGAATGCGACCAAAAACAATGGCTAAAATTATTAAAAAGAATAGAGGAAGTGATTTAAGTGACAAAAGAACAAGAAGTAATAGAACATATAGAAAAACGAATTAAAATATGCAACGAAAATGCAGATATATGCGATGATAATGATTTCGATGAAGAAGCTACATACTTAAGAGAAGAAAGCTATATGTTAGAAACAGTCTTAAATATGCTAAAAGAAAACTCTGCAGAGATACAGCAGAAAAACACAGAGCTTGCAGAGAAAAATGCAGAGATAGAAAAATATAAGAAATTATTAGCAGATAATTTAGCAAAAAATTTAAATGATTCTATAAAAGCTAAAGAAAAAGCAAATACAGATTTAGAATTTTTGAACTTAGGCTGGAAAACAGAGATAGAGAAGAAGGACAAGATAATAGATTTATATATAGACGAATTAGTAACAAATATGTTTGACAGATGTTGTCAAGAATGTTGTAGAGAATATGAAAAAGATAAGGATACATTAAGAAATTGTATAAAACAATATTTTGAAAGGAAAGCAGAAGATGAGAGATATAAAATTTAGAGGTTTTACTGTAAATGAAGAAAAATTTAATAATGGTAAAGATGGATGGATATATGGAAATCTATCAGTTTTAGATGATGGAACAGTAGATATACAGGATATAAATGATGAGAATTGGTTTAAAGCAGTAAATCCAGAATCTGTAGGACAATATACAGGTCTACACGATAAAAACGGAAAAGAAATATATGAGGGTGACATAATAAAATCATATTTTGAAAATGGATTAGGAGCAGAAAATAAATGTTTAATAATTTATGATGAATATTTATGTGCTTTTATGGGACAAGAATTAAAAACAAAACAGCAATATTTATTTAATGAAGGAAATCCAAATAAAAAAGATAAACAATTAAAATATACAGAAGTAATAGGAAACATATATGACAATCCAGAACTATTAGGAGGTAATAATGGAGATTAAAGTAACAATTTATTTAAAGCCGATAGAAAAATATATAGAAGTTGATGAAAATTTAGATGAAATAGAACAAGAAACTGAAATAACAAGACAAATTTTTGATGTACAAGAGGAGGAAATACTAAGTGAAGCTGAGATTGATTATTGGGAATAGGAAGGAGAGGTTAGATATTGGATGAGATTAAAGTAGGAGAATATGTTAGAACTAAAAAAGGAAAAATATTTCAATATGGTAAAGGTAGAGCATATTTAGGAAAAGACAATGCAATAATAAAACATAGCAAGATTTTATCAGAAGTTGTACAAGTAGGTGACTATGTAAATGGAAAACTAATACATAAAATAGATAAAGGACAAAATTATTGTTATTTATATTATGGAAATTGTAAGACTTTTGTAGATTATCAAATTAAAACAATACTAACACATGAGCAATACGAAAGAAATTGCTATATAGTAAAGGAGAAATGATGATCAATAATTTTATAAATGAAATGATAGATAATTTGGCTAGACAACAAGCAAAAAACATTGATGATGCTATAATTCGTTTCCTTAGAAGACATGGATACAAACCAAGAAGAACAGAAAAATATGCAAAAAACTTAAGTAAGAGATTAGCAAAAAAGGTTTAATTTTGAATGTAAAAGAAATTATTTTAGAAGAAAAGTCTACTGAAACAAGTTATTATAAAAAAATTGTATATATACCTAGTTTTGTGGATATAAAAAATAGGAGGAACAAATGACTAAAGAATTATTAGATCAAGCTGATAGCATTATTGAGGAAATAAAGGATATAAAAATAAGAATTAAGAATATAGAAAAAAGAGAAAAAACAATATTAGGTGATTCTGTTACAGGAAGTGAAAAAGAATATCCTTACATAAAAAGAAATTTTAGAATAAATGGGGTAGGAAATAACCTATTTAGCGGTAAAACAAAAAGACAATATAAGAAAATGCTGAAAAGTAAAAAATATAAATATGAAAGAATAATGAAGCAAATAGAATATCAATTAAATTATATTAAGGATTCTGAAATAAGAAGAATAATTAGATATAGATATTATGATAATCTAAGCTGGATACAGATACAAATAAAAATGAAATACAACACTGAAGATACAGCAAGAAAGAAAATTAAAAGATTTTTTGAAAAAAATTGAATTTGTCCGTTTTGTCCGGTAAAACCATAGTAAAATGGTAGTAGGTAAAAAAGGTAGTGCTAAGAAATTGGCAAGCCCAAACTACTATTTTAGGTTTAATTATCCTCTAATCAGAAGAGTAGGTGTTTTAAATGCTTACTCTTTTTATATTGCACATTTAGAGAAACGGATATCTCATTAGTCTCATAAGCTAAAGATACTGGGTTCAACTCCCAGATGTGCAACCAGTGTAATGCTAGGTAATCACAAAATTATACGGAATAATTAGCCAAGAAGTTTAATTGTATCCTTCTTTCTTTTAGAAAAGTAAATAGTCTCATAGCGTATCCTAGCTAGGCTTATATTCGAGAATAGTGAAATGGTATCACACAAGATTTTGATTCTTGTATTCTTAGTTCGAATCTAAGCTCTCGAGCCAAATAAAAAAAGGAGTAAGTATGGAATTATTAGATAAATATAAAAAAGAAATATGCAGTAGATGTAAGAATAAGAAAACTAATTTATGCGAAATTAGACAATGCATAGATGGAACATATAAATGTATTTATTATGAAAGAGAAGGAAAAGAAAATGACAAAACAAAGTTTTAAATTTAAGATTAATAATAAAACTTGGGAGATAAAAGAAATTCCACTATAACTCATTTAGATAAAAACTATAATGAAGAAGATGTTGTAGATATAATAGCAAATTCTTACGATATTATAAGAGAAATAGTAGATAAATATTTTGAAAAGGAGAAATAAAAATGGATTTTGGAGATGCAATTAAATTATTAAAGCAAGGTAAAAAACTACAAAGAGAAGGTTGGAATGGTAAAAAACAATATATAGAACTAGCAACCAATATTAGTTATAAGAATACAGAAGATGAAATAATAAATGTAGAACACAAGGCAATAGGAAATAAAGCTATAGCATTTGTGGGAACATCAGGGGTTCAATTAGGTTGGTTAGCTAGTCAAGCAGATATGCTAGCAGAAGATTGGAGGATTGTAGAATAATGAGTAACGAAGAATTTATAGCTAAATGTAAAGAATTAGTAAAGGAATATGCAATAGAGCATTTAGACAAAACGGATGAAATACCAAATTTTAATGTGTATATAGTATGGAGTTGTAAGACGTTACAAAACAGCAAAGCATTATTAAGTACAGATTTAAAAGATGGAATGTATTATGAATTGACTTACAATGGAGATAAAAAAGAAATATATTTTGATGCATATAAAAAGTTTGAAAATAGATGCATAAAGATAGAAGAATAATGAAAGGAGCAATTTTATATGACAGATGCACAAAAAAGATTTTGTGATGAATACTTGATAGACCTTAATGCAACAAGAGCATATAAAGTTGCATATAAACGTTGTAAAAAAGATGAAACAGCAAATGTAAATGGCAGTAAATTACTAAGAAACACTAAGGTTAAGGAGTATATAGCACAAAAACAGACAGAAATACAAAAAAGAACAGAAATAACTCAAGATAGAGTTCTAAAAGAATTAGCCAAAATTGCTTTTGGAGACATTAGAAAGTTATATACAGAAAATGGGGCTTTAAGAAATATAATAGATTTAGAAGATGATATAGCAGGAGCAATATCAGGAGTAGAAACTTTTGAGGAATATGAAGGAAGAGGAGCAGATAGAGAATACATAGGAGATACTAAAAAAGTAAAAATGATAGACAAAACAAAAGCGTTAGAACTAATTGGTAAACATTTAGGAATGTTTAAAGAGACCAATATTAATATTAATACAAATTATGAAGAGTATTTAAAGCGAGTTGAGGGAGATGAGTATTAATACAAAAGCCTATATAGAAAATTACATAAAGATTAGAAATAAGAAAAACAATATAGTGCCACTTGTATTAAATGAACCACAGCTTAAATATTACAATGTAATAAAAGAAATGTATCAACAAAGAAAGCCTATTAGAATAATAATACTAAAAGCAAGACAAATGGGATTTAGTACAGAAACAGAAGCAATAATATTTAAGAATGTAGTTACTCATCACAACTATAATGCAGGTATAGTAGCACATAAAGAAGATTCTACAACAAACTTATTCAATATGAGTAAAAGAATGTTAGAATATTTACCAGAAGATATTAAACCAGAACAGAAGAAATCTAATGCAAAGGAACTAGTATTTAATAATGACCAAGGGACAGGCCTAGACAGTAGAATAAAATGTATGACAGCTGGAGGAAAAGGAATAGGACGTTCTGATACGTTTACAGCATTACACTTATCAGAATTAGCATTCTGGGAAGGCGATAAGAAAGCTACGATGACGGGTTTATTACAAGCCGTTCCTAATACTCCAGATAGTATGATAATAATAGAAAGTACAGCAAATGGTTATGAATATTTTAAAGAAATGTGGGATAGAGCAGTTGCCGGTGAAAGCGACTTCTATCCTCTTTTTATTGGTTGGAATGAACTACAAGAATATAGTATGCCTTACACAGGATTTGATTTAACACAAGAAGAAAGAGAATTAAAAGAAAAGTATAATTTGACTTTAGACCAATTAACATGGCGTAGATGGTGCATACAAAATAACTGTTCAGGTGATATTAATCAATTTAAACAAGAATATCCAATATGCCCAGAAGAAGCATTCCTAAGTACAGGTAATTGTTATTTTAATAAAGAAAATATAATAAACAGAATAAATACAGCACCAGAGCCAACAGTAAGAGGTAAATTTACTTGTTACTATGATGGAATAAGGATAAGAAATCAAAAGTTTTTAGAACAAGAAGAGGGGAATATCAAGATATATGAATATCCAGAAAAAAGAGTACCTTATGTTCTAGGAGGAGATACAGCAGGGGAAGGTTCAGATTACTTTACAGCACATGTAATTAATAATATTACAGGTAAGCAGGTAGCAGTATTAAAACAACAATATAACGAAATAGAATACGTTAAACAAGTTTATTGTTTAGGAATGTTCTATAATTGTGCATTAGTAGGATTAGAAAATAATTTTTCAACATATCCTACACAGAAATTAGCAGAACTTAATTATCCTAATCAATTTGTTAGAAAGAAAGAAGATCAATATAATAATAAATATGAAAAGAGCTATGGATTTAAGACAACAAGCATTACAAGACCATATATCTTAGGGCTATTACAAGAAATAGTACACGATAATATAGATGCAATACAAGATAAAGATACATTACGAGAGATGTTAACGTTTATAGTAAATGACAAAGGTAGAGCAGAAGCAGAAGAGGGATATCACGATGATTTAGTTATGGCATTAGCAATCTCATATTACATAAGAGGACAACAAGATTATAAGAAATCAGAAAGAGACAAAAAATATAGAGATATACAAGAACAAATAGACAAGGTATTTGGAGAAGATATAAATAAAATTGAAGGGGACTATGGAGATGACATAGTTCCTTTTTAGTTGGAGGTAGATTATGGAACTTATATATACAATTATATCAATTTTATGTTTATGTTTTGGATTTTATGCAGGATACAAGCTAGGCAAAGATAAAGAGCTACCTAAAGTACCAAAAGCAGTAACACATCCAATTAAAACGATTAATGAAAACATAGAGAACAATAGAGCAGAAAGGGCAGAAGACGAAAGGATACAAGAATTACAAAATGATTTAGCTGAGTTAGATGCATACGATGGTGGTTTAGGAGTACCAGAAAGGAGATAGCAGATGAAGAAACGTAAAGAAACAAGCATAACTACAGTATGGCAGGAATACGAGCGTGGTAAAGATTATAATTATCAACAACAATTGTATGAAAAGAGTAAGAGAAATTATAACTTTTATCACGGTAAACAATGGGAAGGTGCTAAGCTTTCTGGAATACAACCCATAACATTAAACATGATTAAGTCTATATGTAAATATAAGGTTGGTGTAGTAAAGACTAATACATATCAAATCTATTTCAATTCAGATACATATAAAGACCAGAAAGAACGTGAACATTTAAAAGATATATGCGATATGCTTAATAGATATGCTAATAGAATTTGGGAGAAGTCAAAAGTAAATAAATTAATAAGAAGTTGTATCAATGATGCCTGTATCGATGGAGAGGGTATCATTTATTTTTATGCAGACCCAGATGAGAATAATAATTCTATTTATTGTGAGCAAATAGATAAAACAAATATCTATTATGGTAATGAGAATGAAGATGATATACAAAAGCAACCATATATAATCATATCTTTTAGACGTACTGTAGAAGAAGTAAAAGAAGAGGCTAGAAAGAATGGAATAAGTGAAAAAGAAATAGAACTAATAACAGAAGACCAGGACATTGAAGAACAATCAGGAAGAGATTTAAGAACTACAGAAATAGTTCCAATGTGTCTAGAATTGTTAAAGTTATATAAAGGCAAAGATGGTAAAATATGGGCTAAAAAATGTACTAGATTAGCAACTGTAATGAAAGATAGTTGTCTAGAAATAGATAGATATCCAGTAGCACATATAATTTGGGAAAGAGTAAAGGGAAGTGCTAGAGGACAAGGAGAGGTAGAAACATTAATACCTAATCAAATAGAAATTAATAAAACAGCTACAAGAAGAGCTTTAGCAGTTAAAATGGTAGCTTTCCCTAAATTAGTTGCAAATACTAAATATATTGCTAATACAAAAGAATTAAATAAGCTTGGTACAACTATAGAAATAAATGAACTAAATGCAGATGATGTCAATAAAGTAGTTAATTATCTAAAACCAGCAAGCATCAGTTCAGATGCATATCAGCTACAAAAGGAACTACAAGAAGAAACGCAAAACTTAGCAGGTGCAAGTGATACAGTTACTGGTAATGTAGACCCTACACAAGCTAGTGGTAAATCTATATTAGCAGTGCAACAAGCATCACAACAGCCAATAAATGAGCAAGTAGAAGCATACAAGGATTTTATAGAAGATATAGCTCTTATATGGTATGCAATGCTTAAAGCAAATAGTGTTAAAGGTATTGAACTAGTAAGAGAAAAGAAAGACTATATGAATAATACAACAACAGATCAAACATACAAGATGAGTTATAAAGAACTTAACAAATATGATTTAGATATAAAGATAGAAACAACACCAAAGTCACCATTTGATAAATATGCAATGGAGATGTCTTTGGAAAATCTATTAACTGCTGGACAAATAAACTTTGAAGAGTTTGTTAATGCATTGCCACAAGATTCAGCAATGCCAAAAGCAGAATTAAAACAAATACTAAAAGAAAGAGAAGAGAAAGAACAAATCTTCAATCAAATAGAGAAAGCAGGAAATGCATTGAATAGTGCTATGCAAGCAGTTATGCAAGAGCAAGAAATGAATAATGTTGAGCGAACAGGTGTTACGCCAGAAGAGGCAAACATTGTGAATAATGCAAATAATACAAATGTTAATACACAACAAGTACCAGTTAATCAATAGGCAGTCAAAAAGGCTGTCTATTTTTTATGCAAGTTTAGTGTAATGGTAGCACAATAGTCTCCAAAACTATTAGTAGTAGTTCAAATCTATTAACTTGTGCCATAGTCGACGGACTTAAAACGGGAGGCACATATGCCGGAATAAACAAAAATATGAAATTAATAGTCGACGGACTTTAAATGGGAGGTAACATATGCCGGAAGCAAACAAAGATATGAACGATTTAGAGGAAGAAGTATTCGTAAATCCAGAGGACACATCAAATAATGCAGAAAATGTAAATGATGTTCAAGACGATAACAATACACAAGAAGAACCTAAAGATGAAAAGACTTACACACAAGATGATTTAGATAGAATTGTAAGTCAAAAAACAGCTAAACTTGAAAGAAAATATCGCAAAGAAGAGGAAAGCAGATTAAGTAAATCTAAGCAATTAGAGGATACTTTAAGAGCTGGATTGGGACTAAGCGATGATGATGATGTTTTGAGTAAAGTAAAAGATTTTTACAAAGAGCAAGGAATAGATATTCCAGATATCAGTACAGAGAATAATCGTGATGCAGAGATCCTAGGTAAAGCAGATGCCAATGAAATTATTGATATGTACGATGACAAGGATATCGAGGCTAGAGCAAATGAGCTAGCAATTAAACAAAAGAGGGGAAAAACTACCGCACGTGAAAATGCGGAGTTTTTTAGGTTAGGGGAATATTTAACCGCAAAATTAGAAGAAAAAGAATTAAAAGAAAGTGGAGTAGACACAAAAATATTACATGATGAGGAGTTTAAGGCGTTTGCTAATAATTTCAAAACTGGAACAAAAATAAGCGAAGTCTACAAGATGTGGAAGAAGTTAAATGGAGAAAAAGAAGAGGAACCAAAGAAACCAGCATCTACAGGAAGTTCACAATCTACAGTTCCAGATAGCAAAATTAAAGATATATATACATCAGAAGAAATAGATAAATTAACTAGCAAAGACTTAGATAATCCTACTATTTTCAAGCGTGTAATGGAAAGTCTAAAACACTTGAAATAGAAAGGAGAAAAATATAAATGAGTTACGCAAATTTTAAACCAGTTGTATGGTCAAAATACATACAATTAGAATTACCAAAATTCACAGTATTCAAACAAGATTGTGATTACAAGTTCGATGGAGAAGCAGGTCAAGGAAAAAGAGTAAAAATACAAAATTCTGGAAGACCAACTATCAAAAAATATGTACCTGGTAAAGATATAGATGCACCAGAAAAAGTTGACGGTACATCTGCTTACTTAGATATTGATCAATATGATTATTTCAATTATGGAATTGATGATATTGATAAAGCTCAAGCTCAAGAAGGTGTAATGGAAGCATTACAAACAGAGACAACAAGAGCTTTAGCAGAACAAGAAGATATATTCTGTGCTACACAAATGGCAAAAAATGCAGGATATAAAACAACATCAAAAACTATTTCTGATGCAGAGACTGCAAAGAAAGAAGTAGATGATTTATTTGTTAAACTATGGAATAATGGAGTTAGTACAAAAGATGATGTAACAATGTATTTAACGCCTTGGTTCTATATGTTATTTCAAAATAAATTAATAGAGCTAAAAACCAATAACGATGATTTAATTGCAAAAGGTGTATTAGGATTATATAACAATGCAAAAATCAAAATGACCAATAATGCTTATAATGATGGAACAGATGATTATATTATCTTAAAAACATCTAAAGCATTTGCATATTGTAATGGTATTGACAAATTAAAACCATATGAACCTGAAAAAGGCTTCGCAGAAGCTATAAAAGGTTTAAATACATACGGTGGTAAAATGGTAAGACCAAAAGAATGTGCTGTATTAAGATGTCATCAAGCTTAATGTAAATAAAATATAAAAGAAAGGGAGTGCTATGTAAATGGCAGTAGCAGAAATAACAAATGTTGATTTAGCAAGAAATGAAGCTAAGGAATTAGTTAATGCAGTTGCAGTTGATGGAACTGATGGTGCTAGAGTAGATTACACTAATAGAAGTGATGGAAGAATATTATTACTATTAACTAATGGTAATGCATCTTCTGCACAAAAAGCTACTATAGTACAAGGTAATTCTTTACAAGGAGTAGAAGACTTAGAAATATCTATCCCAGCTAATAAAACTTATGCAATAGTAGTAGAATCTGGTAAGTTTATGAATGTATCTGGGGACAATAAAGGATATGTAATTATAAAAGGAGAATCAACAGATATAAAAGTACAAGCTGTTGAATTACCTTAATTTTAGAGGGAATATTCCCTCTATTTTTTATATCAAGTTAAAGGATTAGGCAGTTCGACTCTGCCAGACTTGGGAGGAATGAAAATATGACGTATGGAGAATGCAAAAAGCAAATATTAGCACTTATAGAAGAATATGCACCTAATATAGCTAATTATACAGAAGATGAAGATATTTCTACTAGATTACCTTTTTTAATAGATTTAGCCAATCAAGAATTAGCACAAACTAAAAAGATAATAGCAACTAAAATTTATGCAGAGATAGCTGACGAAAATAAACAAGATAAATTTACTTCTTATACATTACCAAGTGATTTATATCAGATAAGAAATGTATATTTATTAGATACTAATAATAAAAAAGGTAATTCAGACTATTATTTAATGGGTAAAAATAAAATATACATAAATGATAATAATCCAGGGCAAACAGTAGTAGAGTATTATAAATACCCAACTACAATAAATGAGAAAACAAAGGATAGTTTCTATTTAGAAATAGATCAAGATGCACAAAGTGTTTTACCATATAAAGTAGCAAATGATTTATTAGTAACAGACCCAAGTGCGGACTATACAGCATTTGCAACGGAATATCAAAGAAAATTACAGTTGCTAGATACAAGAAAGAATATTCCAACAGTTAATTTAAAAGAGTACGATTTAAGCGAAAATGGAAATGAATATGATATTTTATAGGAGGAAAAGATATGGCAACAGGAATAAAACGTATTTACACTGATTTTAAAGGTGTTGATTTTTTAGAAGAGCCTAGTTTAGTTGATATAACAAGGAGCCCTGATGCCTTAAATGTTTGGAAAAATTATAAAGATACACAAGGAGCTTGTATAGAAACAAGACCAGGATATAGAAAACTAGCACAAATAGGAACATCAGCAATTTATGGAATATTTATATTTAGCACATCAATTGCTATAGTACATTCAGGAAATAAACTATATGAATGGAATAATTTCCCTAATGAGCCAGATACTGATAATTTAGTAGAGATATATTCTGACATGAATAATAGAAGATCATATTATAATAAAGTAGATGAAAAACTTTATATAAATGACGGAAAAACATATTTAGTTTATTATAATCATGTATGTAAGAAAGTAGTGAATGATGATCCTTTTATTCCAACAACAACAATAAGTAGAACAGCAGGAAATATAGGTGGAGGAGAAACATTACAAGATGTAAATGTACTAACGCCAAAAAGGACTAATTCGTTTTGTGCAGATGGAGAAAACAAAGTTTTTTATCTTGATACAACTGAGATAGATACAGAGGAAGTAACAGCGAAAGTAAATGATATAGAAATGACAGAAAATACAGATTTTATAGTAGATAGAGTAGCAGGAAAAGTTACTTTTAATCAAACTCCTGCAGAGCCAAATTTAAGTGGAGAAGATAATATATTTATAACTTTTTCTAAAACAATAGAAGGTTATGCAGAGAGAATAAATAAGTGTACCCAAGCATTACTATTTGATAATAGATTATTTTTTGCAGGGAATCCAGATTATCCTAATGCTGTATTTCATTCAGAATTAAACAATCCTCAATACATATCAGACTTAAATTACTATGAAGATGGAGCCGGAGATTCAAGAATAACAGGTATGACAGTAGGAAATAATATTTTGTGGGTATTTAAAAATCTCGACCAGAATAATGCCAATGTATTTTATCATGAGCCAACACTAGATACAGAAGCAGGTAAGATATATCCAAGCAAACAAGGAAATGTAAGTATAGGTTGTTATGCCGGAAGTACAAATTTTCAAGACGATATTGTATATTTAAGCAGATATGGACTAGAAGGTGTAACAACGGAAAAGATAGATAGTAGACAGGTAGTTGCACATAGAAGTACATTAGTGGATGTTAAGATGACAAATGAAAGTGGATATGAAGATGCTTGTATGGTTGTATGGAAAGGTTACTTAGCAGTTTTGGTAGATGGAAGAATATATCTAGCAGATAGTAGACAAAAATATGCAAGTTTAAACAGTTTTGAATACGAATGGTTTTATTGGGATATAAGCAATTCAAAGCCTAATATATTAAAAGAATATGATGATGAATTATATATAGGAGCCAAAGATGGCTCTATTTTTATTATTGAAGGAACAAATGATAATGGCGAAACAATATTAAGTTATTGGACAACACCAATGGATAACTTTGGGTATGATAATCAATTAAAAACAACAAATAAACGTGGTGGAATAACTAAGTTAAAGACAATACAAAATGGAAGAATAAAAATAGCAAGAAGAACTGACAAATCAGAAGAGTATAAATATACCACAGAAAAATCAGCAAATGGTTTTAAATTTGATAATATTAATTTTGCTAATTTTAGTTTTGTAACGACAAATAAATCTTACATGATTTATAAAATTAAAGAGAAAAAAATAAATGAGTTATCTTTGAAATTTTATAGTGATGAAAAAGATAAACCATTTGGTATATATAGTGCAACTATAGAAGCTTTTATAGGAGGATATATAAAGAAATGAGGTGTAATAAATGAGTTTACCAGAATGTACAGTTGAAACTAATAATGTACAAAACTTAGCTGATTCTCCAACACAATCTGCAGAAGAATTGAAGAAAGTTTTTGATAAGGCTGGAGATGATATAAAGAAATATATAAATGATAGCTTATTACCAGCAATAAGCAAAGATATTACAGACGGAAAAACTGAAACACAAAAGTTAATTTTAAAAACATATAAATATAATGTAACAACATTAGCAGAAATATCGTCAACAGAAGACTATACAATTCCATCAACGTATAAAGTTAATACACATGGATTAGATGTATATTTTGAAGGAACTTTATTAGCATTAAATGAAAATTATACAGAAAGAGGAACAGGAGACAGCAATAAAATAAGATTTAATTTTACAGTACCAAAAAATAGTTTATTAACATTTATAATAAGAAAATAAGCAGAAAGTAGGTGAAGAACTTGGCAAATGGTTATGAAGATTTAGATAGTTTAGTCAATCAGCAAAATACATTATTACAACAACAAGAACAAAAACAAAATGATTTAATAAATCAACAGACACAAATGCAAGTTGATGAACTTAATCGAGAAAAAGAAAAATTAGATAAAGAAACAAATAAAACAACACAGGGACTATATTCAAGTTATCAGAAACAAGCAAATCAGTATGGAGCTGGAATGGAACAGCTTGCAATGCAAGGTTTAGGTAATTCAGGTTATGCAGAGACTACTAGAACATCTTTATATAATTCATATCAGAAGAGTGTTACTGATACATTGAATAATGCAAATGAATTGAAAGCAGATTATGATTTTAAAATACAGCAAGCAAGACAAAATGGAAGTATTCAACAAGCTCAAAGTGCATTAGAACTTTATGCTCAGAAGATACAATTATTAACTCAAAATTATCAGCTTAGACAAGATAGAGAGCAGTATTTATATCAACAACAAAGAGATCAAATATCAGATCAGCAATGGCAAAAATCTTTTGATGAACAAGTAAGGCAAAATGAACTTGAAAATCAATATAGGCAACAACAATTTGAATATCAGAAGCAAAGAGATGCAGTAGCAGATTCACAATGGCAACAACAATTTAATCTTCAAAAAAAAAATCTAACTAAAAGTTCTTCAAGTAAAAGTTCTAAGAGTTCAAGCAGTGGAAGTTCAACAAAAGTAAATACATCTAATACAATAGAGGTTCCTACATATGAAGAAATATACCAAGATACTTTAAATAAAACTATAGATGTATTTGATAAAGTATTTCCTGGACTTAACCTGAAATAGCTGAATTGTTTAAATAATGCTTAAAAGGAGAGTTATAATATGCCAATAAAAATAACATATACTGATGAAAAAGATAAAGAGGAGAAATTAAGAAAATTACAAGAACAATATCAACAAAGATACAATGAAACTTTTGGAAATAGCAAACAAAACAGCAGTTCAAATGATAGCAATAATATTAATACTAATACACAAAATAATATTAATATATGGGATCAAATAAAAACAACAGCTAGTAATATGTTAGGAAATACTGGATATGGAATAGCCAATGGAATTATAGGTTTCGTTCAAAATGAACGAAGAAATAAAACTTCACAAAATGCGTTAAATTTATTGGAAAATGCTGTAGCAACAACTAATCCTATTATTAATATATTAAATCAATCTAAAAATATAGGTAATGCAATGGATAAAACACTGCAAAAAAATGAAGCTTATAAGAATAATAAATCTAAATTTGAAGAAGGTAAAAATAATTTATTAAATAAATTAGATCAAAGATTACAGAATCAAGAAGATATAAATAATGAAAAGATACAACAGAATATAGAAGAGACGACAAATCCTGTAGGTAAAAAGTTAGTTGAGCTAGCACCTTCTATTGGACAAATGTTACCTTCTGCAATACCAGGAGTAGGAACGCTATATTCAGTGGGTTCTGCTACAGACAGTTATTATGATGAAGCAAAGACAAGAGGAATGAATGATGAGCAGGCAAGTAGATATAGCCAACTTATGGGTGGAGCCGAGGGATTAACCGAAATGATAGGAATAGGAAAGCTTGTCAAAGGTGGAAAAGGTATTGCAAAAGGTACTATAAAGGAAGGCTTTAAAGATTTAGGAATAAGTGTAGCAGATAACTTTATACAAGAAGCAGTTACAGAACCTATATCTGAAATCGTAACAAAGGGCACAGCGGGAGATCAATACTTGAAAAATGACTATAGAACAACAGAGGGATGGAAACAACTAGGTAAAGATATGTTACAATCAGGTTTAGATGGAGCTATAACTGCTGGAATTATGAGTGGGGTATCTGCTGGTTTAGGTAAATCTGTAAATATATATAATAAATTAAGAAATAATCAAGAAATAACCACAAATGAAATAAAAAGTGCATTTGATGAACAAAGAGAAAATGGTATAGATATTGATAATATAACAAAAGATAAGTTCTTAGATAATATACAAAAATCTCAACAGAATACAAATAATATTAGTAATAATACAAATGTAGATACAACATCAATGAATTTACTAGATAGTGCAAAAGCATATAACTTAAATGCTAATGATGAAACAATTAAAAGTATAAATCAAAAATTAAACGATAGAGGAATAACAAGTAGATTTGATGAGACATTATTTAAAGATGCCAATGGAAATACTAGAACAGATGTAAATGCTTTATGGAGAACTACAACAGATGAAAATGGTAATATACAAAGAGATGTAATATTTAATCCTAAAGCAAATACTAATAAAACAATGCAACAAGTATCAATTCATGAGATGTTGCATGATATGCAAGGAACTAAAGAATTTGAAGATTTATCAAAATTAATATTAGATAAAAATAGTACCCGAGAAGGATATAGTGACGCTAGAAAAAATTTAGAGGAATTATATTCACAAGTATACGATAAAAACAGTGAAGATTTTCAAAGCTTGATAAATGAAGAAGAAGTAGCAGATACGTTAGCACAGAAACTAGGAGACCAAGAGTTTATTAATTCTTTAAATAAAGAAAAACCAACAGTGTTCAAAAGAATATATGATTGGGTAGTAGATAAGTTAAATAAATTTACAGGAAGCAAAAATGAAAAATTATACTGGGAAGATGTAAAAAATAAGTTTGAAAGTGCTTATAGGCAAGACTATCAAGGAGCAAGTAATTCTAATAGGTTTTCAATCCAAACTGATTCTAATGGCAATAAATTTGTAAAAATTGACACAAATCAAGATATATTTAAAGGAAAAACATTATCTGAACAAACTAAAATAGCAAAGCAATATATATTAGATAACTTTAGAGATAAAGGTTTGAAATTAGATGATGAAAATGTAAATGTTACATCTAAGACAGCAAATGAATATACTCATCCAAAAAATCAATTGCCATATAAGACAAAACAAGCTAAAATAAAAGCATCTACAGAATTAGATAATATGCTTAATGTTTCAGATTATCAATATAGTTCTAATGATGATGGAAGACATCGCTTTGCTAAAGATGGTTGGGATTATTATAAAACAGTCTTTGAAGTCGATGGAGTTAAATTTGAAGGTTTAGTAAATATAGCTAAAAGTGGAGATAAAAAAACTTTCTATGATGTTACAAATATAAAAAGAATTAGTCAAAATCGTAGTGCATCGGATAAATCCTTCTCTACATCGTTGACTAATTCTAATAATAGTATACCAACATCAAATAATAATGTCAATACTACTAATAATAATTCTATGCAAGAATCTGAAAATAATTCAGTTGAAATACAAAGAAGAGCTATAGCAAATAAATTAAAAGAAAAAGGTGCACAAGTAGATAATGATGGAAATGTTACATTATATCATATTACAACTAAAGAAAACTATGACAAAATAAATAAAGATGGATATTTTAAAGCCAATGATAGTCCAATAGGAGGAATGACAGGCGAAGAGATAGGACCCAGAAGTTTCTTTTCATATGATAAAGATTGGGTAGAAACTTGGAGACAAAGTAATGATAGTAAAATAATGGAGGTAAAAGTTCCAGCAGAATATATTAGACAAGGAGCAAAAAACGAAAAAGAGATATACATAGAAGGACAATTAAAAAGAAGAGACAATGGAACTTGGACAACAGATAAAATGCCCACATCAACATTTTATGATAGAAAGGCAGTAAAAGAATATCTAAAGAAAAATTCTACTGCTAAACCATCTATAAAACAATCAGGAGCATGGCAATCATTCTTAGAAAATCAAATAGGTTCATCCGGAAAAGGTAAAACGGTTCAAGAATTGAGATTACCTACTAAAGAAACAATTAATAGTAAAAAAGTAGATGCTTATAATGTTTTATATCAAGATAACAATCAAATAAGCAAAACGAATTTACCTATATCAGAAGGAGGAAAAACAAGAAAACATTATAAATCTATAATGCAAAGTTCTAATACTTCTCCAGAAGCAAAAGCAATAGCAAAAGAATTAATAGGTAGTGATACATATGTACCAGATAGTAATAAAAGACAATTAGCAACAGCAGACAATAGAATAATGAGTAATGGAGCAGATAACGAAGCAGTAACATTAGCAACAAAAGTGAAGAATAATGATAAGATTACAGCAGATGATATCGCAGTAGGAGAAAGACTAATTGAGTATTATTCAAAAACTGGAGAAAAAGAAAAATTACAAGATGCTATACAGAATGTAGCATTGGCTGGTACACAGGCAGGTCAAACAGTACAAGCTATGAGTTTAATAAATAGACAAACGCCACAAGGGCAAGCGGTTTATTTATCAAAAGTTGTAGATAGAATGAATAAAGAAATTGAAAAGAGAACTAAAGAAAAAGGACAGCAATTCAATTTGACTCCAGAAATGTTAGATAAAATTACTAATTCAAGTAAAGAAAACTTAGAAAAGAATATAGATGAAGTGGCTAGAGAATTAGCAAAGCAAGTACCAAAAACTACTATGGAAAAAATAGATAGTTGGAGGTATTTTTCTATGCTTGCAAATCCTAGAACTCATATCAGAAACATTATAGGAAATCTATCAATGGCAAGTGTACAAAGAATAAAAAACAAAGTAGCTGGAGGATTAGAAGCAATAGCACAAAAGACTGGAATGATAGATAAAAGAACGAAGACATTAAAACCAGCAAGTAAAGAAGTAAAAGCATTTGCAAAAGCAGATGTCGAAAATGTTTTAGGAAGATTAAACAATGAAAGCAAGTTTGATACTAAAAATTTAATACAACAATATCAAAGAACATTTAAAAGTAATCTATTAGAGAATACACTAGGAAAGTTGTATAACTTAAATAGTAAAGCACTAGAAGCAGAAGATACATTTGGCTTAAAGAGTGCATATAGAAAAGCTATGGCAGATTATATGACAGCAAATAAATTAACAGAGAAAGATTTAACGGCAGGAACAAGAGAAGCAGATACAAAGTTAGAAAATGCTAGGAAGTATGCAATAGAACAAGCACAAGAAGCTACATTTCATCAATATAGTGCTTTTGCTTCACTTCTAAATACACTTGAGAATAAAAATAAATTTGGGAAATTAGCAATGGGAGCAATAGTTCCATTTAAGAAAACGCCAATAAATGTTGCTAAAACAGGAATAGATTATAGTCCGATAGGAATTGCAAAATCATTTACAACGGATTTATACAAATTAAAAAAAGGAGATATAAATGTAAACCAATATATAGATAATTTAGCTAAAGGACTAACAGGAACAGGGATAACAGTAGTAGGATATGCTCTAGCACAATCTGGAATATTATCAGCAAGTGGTGATGATGATGACCAAAAGAAACAATATTATCAAGAAGATAGAGGAAATCAATCATTTTCTATAAAAATAGGAGATAAAACATATTCTTTGGACTGGTTATCTCCAACAGCGATACCACTATTTATTGGAGCACAGTTAAATGAAAATAAGAAAAATGCAGGAGAGGAGAAAACGACAGAAGATGTATTAGATAAAATATCTAATAGTTTAGATGCTATGTCATCAGCAATGAACCCAATGATTGAAATGTCTATGTTATCTGGTGTAGCAAGTGCAGTAAAAAGTTTTGCACAAGGTGATGCTCAATTCTTTCAAAATTTATTAACTAATTCTGCTAAATCATATGTAAATCAATTCTTCCCAACACTTGGTGGTCAAATTGCAAAAATGGTAGATGATACAGAAAGAACTACAACATCAACAAAACAAAATATGTTTGCAAAAGCAGTAGATAGTACAGGTAGACAAATTTTAAATAAAATACCTTTTGCAAGTAAGTTATTACCAGCAAAAACTGATGTATGGGGAAATGAATTAAAACGTGAGCCTAATAAATTATATAGAGCTTTACAACAGGCATTATTTCCTTGGACAGAGAAAGAATTGAAGTCTACTAAAGTAGACAATTCAATATCTGACTTGTATGAAAGGACTGGAGATAATTCAGTATTACCTAATACAAGTATAAATAAAGATTTTACTATAAACTCTGAAAAATATAGATTAAGTTCAGAAGAATATGCAAATTATAAAAAGCAATATGGAAAGACATCATATGATTTATTGAATAAATTAACTAATTCAAGTGAATATAAGAATATGACTGATGAACAAAAAGCAAAAGCAATATCAGAAATATATTCATATGCTAATGAAAAAAATAAAATAGATTATGCTAATAAAAATAATATAAAAGATATAAAAGAAAGTACTACATATAAAACAATAGAACAAATCAAGCAAGATGGAGGTAATGAATCAGATTATTTTAAATATGTTGGTTCAACTTTAGGAGTAGATAAACAAGATGATAAAATGGATGTTTTAACTAAAATGAATATTTCAGATAAATCAAAAAGTGCGATTTATAAATCTACATTCGGAAAAGATGATGAGATATATAATAATGTTTTATCAAAAAATGGAATAGACATAAATGAATATCTTAAATATAAAACTCAAACTTTTACGAGTGATAAAGAAGATGATGGAACTGTACAAGGAAAATCAATTACAAATAGCAAAAGAAATAAAGTCTTTGATTATATAAATAGCATGAATATAAGCTATGAGAATAGACTGGTATTATTAGGACAACAATATAAATTGGATTCACAAAAAAGAAAAGTATTATTTAATTATATAAATAATACTGCCACAACTGCTGATAATAAATTAAAAATATTTGAAAAGATGCAAGGTTTTACTGTTTACAAAGATGGAACTGTAGAATATTAAAAATATAAAAAGGATGCTTCAATTTTAGAAGTGTCCTTTTATTATGGAGAAAAAATATGAAAGATCAAATAATAAAGAAAGTAAATAGAAAAGATGGTGGAGTACCACAAACAATACAACAATTGATTAGAAAATATAGTTTGGATACCATGTGGGAAAATATTCAAGCTGGAACAATAAATGCAGACAGAATAAAGACAGGAATAATAAATGCTAGTCTAATTAAAGCCGGAATATTAAATGCAGATTTAATAAAAGCAGGAACAATGTCTGCTAATAGAATTAAAGGTGGGACATTAACTTTAGGTGGAGAAGACGATACTAATGGCTCAATGCAAGTTAAAGACGCATCAGGAAACAATTTAGTTTCAATAAGCAAAGAAGGAGTAAAACTAGAGAATGGAACACAACTGATTACAGAAGATGGAATATTAACTATTATTCAATTTGGACAATATGAGTGGAAACAAGTTGGATATAGAGCAAACCCATCTAATAATGTAATGCAAAAATTAACATATGAAATACCAGTATTTCTACCAGAAAATTTTACAATTATTGATGCTAGAGTAACATTAATGCATTCACCTATAAAATGGTCAGGATACAACAAAAATGGTTGGGGATACTGTAGAAATTTAAAATTGTATAAACAAGAAAAAAGCCAAAATTGGTATCAAGAAATTATATTAGAATCGGAAGATATTTCACAAAGTGATTTTTATACAGATGAAGTACCTAATGCTTTTGGTATTAATGGATTTACAGCAACTACACCAAGTAATACTAACCATATAGTAGAGAAGATAATAAGTAATAATATTAAAAATTATTTAGAGATAGATAAAAGTATTATATTGCAAATACATTCAAGCAATCCGGATCCAGATTTTGATATAGACGTAAGTGATTTATATAGTTCAGATTGTTTGAACAATACAGGAAATTGTATAGCTACATTATCAGTAATAGGATTTTATAAAGGAGGACACTAATGGATATTGAATTTGTTAGAGGTGATACACAGTTTTTTAGATTTCAAGTAAAAGATGGAGAAGAAAATCCAATTGAATTAAAAACAGGAGATAATCTTTATTTTACAGTAAAACAAAATGCAAATAGTGAAGAAGTTTTAATCCAAAAGAAATACCCGGAGAATATCACATATTCAGAAGGGTATTTTAATTTTGTCTTAAATTCTGAAGATACGTCTGACTTAGCTTATGGAACATATAACTATGATATTGAACTAAAATCTGGTGATTATGTTAAAACGCTGGGGCAAGGAACTATAACGCTAACAGATGAAATTACTTTTAGGAGTGATGAATAATGAATGAGATAAATGATTTAACAAATTCAAATATTGAAATTAAAGAGATAACAGATTTAAACAATAGTGAATTTGAAAATTATCATGTAAGCGATTTAAATAATATTCCATTAATAGTAGGACCTCCAGGTCCGACTAATAATCTATCAATAGGTGAAGTAAAGACAGGAGAAACTTCTAGTGCAAATATAACAGGTGAATCTCCAAATCAAGTTTTAAATTTAGTATTGGAAAAAGGCGAAAAAGGTGATACAGGAGAAAGTGGGGTTTATATAGGCGATACTGAGCCTATAGATGAAAAAATAAATGTATGGATTCAACCAAATGGAAATAATGGAAATATTTTAAAAATAAAAAATTCTGATGGTGAATTTAAAAGTATATTAAGTATAAAAGGTGACAAAGGAGATCCTGGTGTTTCAAATACATTGATAATAGGAAGTGTGACTACAGGAGAGACTTCTAGTGCGAGTATAACAGGAGAATCACCGAACCAAGTGCTAAATTTAGTTTTAGAAAAGGGAGAGAAGGGTGATACAGGACCACAAGGAGTACCTGGAACTCCAGCCAAAAATATAGTTATAGAGATTACAAAAAGAACAATAACTTCGCAAGTAGAACAAAATACTAATTACGAAATTCCAGAATATACAACTGGGAACAATTCTTTAAGCATATATTTTGAAGGTTGTAAGCTAATTAAAGATGAGAACTATATTGAGGTCGATGCTACACATATTCAATTCAAAGATTGGGATTTACCAGCACAAAGCAATATAGAAATTATTATAAGGAAGGAGGAAGATTGATGCAAGAGCCAAAAATTTTAGCATTGGAAAATGAAATAGCAAAAAGAAAAGTAAGATATACTATATATTCTACTGCTAAGTCAAATATTTCTATGACTGATGGATATGGTAAAAAAGATATAATTATGACCGGAGAAAAGGCGTTAAATAATAATGGCTATTTTAGCAGACAAGGGAATTATATAAAAGTATTAAAGGCATGTACTTTAAGAATATCTGCATTTGTAGTATTTGATAGATTAAATCGGTGGTACTAAAAGTAGTGATTATTGTTTTGATATTATAAAAAATAATGAAGAATTAGCCGAATCGGTTGTAAATGTAGAAGATGGAGGATGGAAGACATCAACAAATGTTGAAGTTCCATTTATATCTTGTGCTGTAAATGATTTAATAAAACTTCAAGCAATGGCAAGTTTAGGAGGAACACTAGAAATATTTGGAGGAACTAAATTGCAAACATATATGACTGTTGAAGTCATAAGTTAATGAAGTTGAAGGAGGGAAATATGAGCAAGCCAAAAATATTAAATGCTTTTTTACAAACTGGAAAATTAAGCTATAATACACAATATTTTGATACAGCAGATTTCAATGATTATTTTGTACAAGGGAGATTTTGCTTTATTTCTTTTAGAGCAAAAATAAAACAAGAAATTCCAAACCAAGCTGTTATATTAACATTGCCGTTTAAACCTGCTGCCGGAATTGAAATTCCGATTGATTTAGGCTATCAATATACGATAGATTCCCAGAGATTTGCATATTTAACTGGCTCTACTAAGAATGTATATATAGCAACTACAGGAGAAGTTAATAAATACGTACATATAAGATATGTATATCCAATATCTGAAGAAAAGGAATAGGAGGAATAAAGATGAATAGAAACGCTGAAACCATTGGCACTGTACACACACACACACACACACACACACACACAAGTATTTTAAACAACAAGGAGGTGACTTATAAATGAGTGCACCTCAAATAGCAAAATTAATAGAGAGCTGGGATAAAACATTTACAATGCCAGCTCTATCTAATATAACATTTAATATAAGTAAAAGAGGAAAAAATGTAACTATAAGAGGATGGATAGATGCAAAAACCTTCTCTGAAAATTTACAGCCATGGACATGGAATAATAATTTTAGGTCTTCTATAGATATTCCAAAACCTGTTTTAATGTCTGCTTTTACATTTTTTCCAGATTCTCCAACTGGAATTACGGATAAAAGAACTTTTCAAATGAATTTGGTAGATGGAAAATATTACTTATACTTATATAACAGAACTAACAATGCATTAACAGATATAAAGATTATGGGTGTATATATAAATTATACAGCGGACGAATAGGAGAAATTATGGAAAAGAAAGATAAAGTAATAGTAGCAGGATTAATATTAGTTCTGTTTTTTATAATTATCAATATATTTTCCACATTACATACAATGGACGATTACGAAGTAAGAAAAGAAAGTGGAAATGATAGATGGAAACAAGTAGAAAATAGGATTTTGCAGACGGAAGAGAAAGTGAATAGCCTAGAGGAGGAAATAGAAAAATGGAAACATTAAATCAAATAGGACAACTTCTTAGTACATATGGGATAATGGCAGTTATAGTCATTATTTTTTTGTGGGAATATATAGCAAATAGAAAGAAAAATATAGAAAATCAAGAAACAATAAAAAGTACTTTAGAAGTAGTAAAAGAAAGTACAAGCACAATTTCTAGTTGTCTAGTTGAAATGCAACAAACTAATTCCAATACTGCAAAATCCTTAGAACTTTTACAAAAGCAAATGGAAAGTACAGATAAAAAAGTTGATATTTTATTAGAAAGGGGGAAATAAAATGGAAATAACAGTAGCACTAATTATAACAGCAATAACATTAGTAGCCGGACAAATAACTAAGTTAACAAATTTAGATAGTAAGTGGATTCCTTTGCAAAATATTATAATTGCAATAGTAGCAAGCATAATATGTATATGTTTCCACGTTCAAAACATGAGTGTGTTAGAAACAATAGTTACTTGTATATTTGGAACCATGTCTGCTGGTGGTATAGCAGATTTAAAGAAAATTGGACAAAAGGAGGAATAGATATATGGAAGATAATGAAGAAATAGTAGATACAATGGAATTAGCAGAACAGGATAATAGAGGGGAGGATAATGAATAATGGAAATACAAGAAAAATTGTTATCAATAAATCCTTATAGCAGAACAGGTGAGAAACTAAAGTCTGTAAAACAAATTGTAGTACATTGGGTTGGTAATGCTAATACTTCTGCAATTGCAAATAGAAACTATTTTGAAAGTTTAAAAGATAAACATATATATGCAAGTTCTCATTACATTATAGGCTTAAGTGGAGAAATAATAAGATGTATTCCAGAAGATGAAGTTGCTTATCATGCAGGAAATGGAACAGTAAACAGAAATAGTATAGGAATAGAAGATTGCCACCCAGATTGGGAAGGAAAGTTCAACGATGCTACATATAATAGTTTAGTAGAATTATGTGCAGATATTTGTAGAAGATATAATCTAAATGCTAACAACATAATCAGACATTATGATGTAACAGGTAAAATATGTCCTAAATATTATGTAGAACATGAAGATGCTTGGATACAATTCAAAAAAGATGTAGCAAATAAAATTGGACAAGCAACATCAGAAGTTACAGTAAAAGAAGAAGGGAGCGATGAGCCAGTGAGAAAATATAAAAATGGAAGTACAAGAGAAGATATATATGCAGATACTAATCTAACAAAGAAAATAGGAAGCCTAAGTCCATATGAAGAATGTGATTGTTTTGGTATCTTTAACAATAGACCGATGGTAAGATATAAAGTTGATGGTACAAGCAATTACAAGATAGGTTTTGCAAAATGGACTGGTGGAGTAAAATAAAACATTGTAATTATACTAAATTGCATATATAATATAGCAAGAGGTGTAATTATGGAAAAACGTGTAGAGGGCAAAAAGGATATAACTACAAGTGAAATAGAGTTTTATTGTGACAACTGTAGAAAGTTTTTAGGGAAATCAGAAGAATATGATAATGGATGCTACGAAGAAATAGGAAAGTTTGAAGAAAGCTTTTATTTCGATGAATTAGATACTTGGTATGAATTAAAAAAGCATTTATGTGATAAATGCAAAACAGAAATGACACAAAAAATAAAAAACGAATTAATTAAATTAGGATTTAAAAAGGATTAGAGAAGAGGCAGTAGATTAATTTCTATTGCCTCTTTTTTTATGCCTAAAAATTAGGTAATACAAAGTATCATTTACATAATGCAAAAAAATGTGGCAAAATATTAATACAAACTGTATTATATATTTATTAGAGAAACATACAATATTTTTATAATAAATCGCATTTTTGTTCATTATCATAATACAATTAGTGTATAAAATTGTTTACAATTGACAAATGATATGTTAAAATATTAATACAAATTGTATTACATTTTGATTACATTTTGTGAATAATATTGACACAAAAGAGATAGTATAATATAAATTATTATATTAATGAAATATAATAAATAAAGAAAGAGAGGATTTCTCCTCTCATATCTAATCGCTTGTAGAATTGGAGTTTTGTGCCTTGACTTCAATTCTTTTTTCTTGCTCTGTTGAAGTAAATTTTATGTAAGTACTGTAGCCAATACTAGCTAAAGATATTAATATTGAACCAACAATAGCAACAATAAAACCTCTGCCAAGAAACTTTATAGCCAAATTTTCATTAGTATTTTGTATCTCCATTTCTATACCACCTCCAATTTAGTAATAATTAAACTGCCAAAAGGTGGGTGCAGTTTATCAACAGTTGTGAAAGATATACTGCCTTACAATCAGCAGTAACAACTGCTGATTAATACATCCACCTTGAGATGGTAACGATTTTATGTATCATATCAAAAAAAGATAGAATATGCAATATAAAATAGAAATTTCTGGAATTTTAATAATTAAGTAATCATTCGACAAATTTCTCACGACAAAGTAAACATAAAATGATATACTCTCTAAAAGGAGATGGTATATATGAATATGAAAAGTGCATATGAAAAGTCTCTACAAATGATAAAAGAATTAGATATAAAAAACGAGAAAGAATATATTAATTTAGTACGAAATTATAAAATTTTAAATTTAGAAAGTATAAAATACATAAGTCGAACTAGAAATTTTAGAAAAATCAAAAAAATGGCTAAAAATACGTAAATTCAGCCATATAATTTCATTATTCACGAATAAAAATGCCTTAGAACGCAATCTCAAAAGAATCACTCTGGAATACAGTGATATCAAGACTTCTACGAATTGAGCTTTTAAAGATTATATATTTTATTGATTTTAGATAAAAATACTTATATAATTAGAAAAATAATTAAAAGTTTTAATGTACCTTATTGGAATATAAGTATTTTATGGCACAATTTTTAATGCAACGTTTAATGCAACGCCAAAGAAAAGTTATAAAAAACGAAGTGAAAATATAAAAAGTACAAAAAATTGAAAAGCTGGAAAAGTGCTTAAAATGGCATGTTAAGGGAAAATATAAAAAATGAAGTGAAACCATAAAAACTGTAAAGTAATCCCTGCCCACCAATAAAGTACAAGTTTAGCTTGTATTTTATTTTTATATTTTTAAGCGAACAAAAGTTTATGGAGGAAATATAATGTTAGAAGGACTAAAAGAATGTAAATTATGTCCACATAAATGTAAAGTAAATAGACTAGAAGGAAAAATAGGAAGATGTAGAGCAACAGAAAAAGTAAAAATATCATTAGTTTCACTACATCATTTTGAAGAGCCATGCATAAGTGGAACCAATGGTTCTGGAACAATATTTTTTTCTAACTGTAATTTTAATTGTGTATTTTGTCAAAACTATAAAATAAGTCAAGAAGGAATGGGGCAAGATGTAAGTATAGAATTTTTAGCAAATAGTATGCTGGAAGAGCAAAATAAAGGTGCGCATAATATAAATTTAGTAACTCCAGTAATGTATGTTTATCATATTATAGAAGCAATAAAAATAGCAAAAGCAAAAGGATTAATATACCAATAATATATAACTCAAATGGTTATGAAAATATCGAAACTTTAAAATTACTAGAAGGATATATAGATGTATACTTGCCAGATTTTAAATATGCTAATAATGAATTAGGAAAAAAGTACTCAAATATAAATAATTATTTCGAGATAACATCAAAAGCTATAAAAGAAATGTATAGGCAAGTTGGCCCACCTAAATTAGATGAAAATGGACTAATAAAACGAGGGCTTATAATTAGACATTTAATATTACCAAATGAAATAGAAAATAGTAAAAAAGTTTTAAAATGGATAATAGATAATATTGGAAAAAAAGTATATGTTAGTATAATGGCTCAGTATTTTCCAACATATAAAGCAAAAAATATAAGTGAATTAAATAGAAAAATAAATAAAGATGAATATAAAAAAATAGAAGAATATATATATAAAATAGGCATAGAAAATGGCTATATGCAAGATTTAGGAGAACATGAAGAAGAATATGTACCAGACTTTAAGAATAATAGTTTGACTTAATAAATAATATAATATAAAATATTATGCAGAAAAAATCGAAAGGAAGATTAGTATGCAAATAACTTATAAAGATAAAAAAATAGAAATACAAGAGCCAACAAAAGTAATAGACTTATTTAAAGAAGAATGTAATGGACATATTATTGCATGTATTTGTAATAATCAAATACAATCATTAAATCATATTTTAAAAGAAGATACTGAAATAAAATTTATAGATGTAACAGATAAGGATGGTCATAGAATATATGTAAGAGGATTAAATTATATAATGGCAAAAGCATTTTCAGAAGTGTATCCAAAGGCACTTTTAACAGTTGACTATCAATTATCTAATTCAATGTTTTATGAAATAGATAATATGAAAGTAACAGATGAAATGTTAGAAAAAGTAACAAATAGAATGAACGAAATTATTAATGCCAATATTCCAATAAAAAAAGTTGTAATGACAAAAGATGAAGCTGAAGAGTTTTATGAAAAAAATAAAACATTAAAAGGTATTTTGCAAAAAGATATAGAAGCCAGAGATCATGTTACTTTATATTATTGCGAAGATTATTATAACTATTTTTATGGAGTTATGCCGATTTCTACAGGATATACAAAAATCTTTAAATTAAAAAAATATAAACATGGATTTATAATAAGATATCCTAATAGAAGAGATATTACAAAATTACAGCCATTTGTTGATAATTCTAAATTATTATCTGCTTTACAAGATTATGAAAATATTCATAGATTATTAGATATAAATACTTTATATAAATTAAATAAAAAAATTCAAAATGGAGAAGCTAAACATATTGTGTTGTTAGATGAAGCTTTACACGAAAAGAAAATATCTCAAATAGCAGATAGAATAGCTCAAAACAAAAATGTTAAAGTTGTTTTAATTGCAGGTCCATCTTCATCAGGAAAGACAACATTTGCTCAAAGATTGGGTCTACAATTAGAATTAAATGGATTAAGACCAGTAACAATATCTGTAGATAATTATTTTGTAGAAAGAGAAGAAACACCAAAAGATGAAAATGGAAATTATGATTTTGAAGATATAAATGCTATAGATATGAATTTATTCAATAGTCAAATATTATCATTATTAAAAGGAGAGGAAGTAGAGACACCATCATTTAATTTCCATACAGGACATAAAGAATATAGAGGAGATAAATTAAAATTAAATAAAAATGATGTTCTAGTAATAGAAGGAATTCATTGTTTAAATGATAAATTAACAGAAAGTATACCTAAAGGAAACAAATTTAAAATTTATATTAGTGCATTAACTGTGTTAAATATAGATTATTTTAATAGGATTTCTACAACTGATTCAAGATTAATAAGAAGGATTGTTAGAGACTATCAATTTAGAGGATATTCAGCACTTCATACTTTAAGGATGTGGCCTTCTGTAAATAGAGGAGAAGAAAAAAATATATTTCCTTTCCAAGAAGAAGCAGATGTTATGTTTAATACATCTTTAATTTACGAAATGTCAGTATTAAAAACAATGGCATTACCACTTTTACAAGAAATAAATAGTTTAGAACCAGAATATTCAGAAGCAAAGAGATTATGTGATATCTTGCAATACTTTGAGGAAATACCAAAGGATTTGATTCCTACTAATTCACTTTTAAGAGAATTTTTAGGAAATGGAGATTTTAAATATTAATATAATATTTAAAAGAGAGGAAAGAATTTATGATTAATAATAGCAAATTTACAGAGATAGACGAAGAATTTATTTGTGAACATTGCGGAAAATTGGTTCCAAAATTAGAATATTCTTGTAGAAATCATTGCCCACATTGTCTATATTCTAAGCATGTAGATATAAATCCAGGAGACAGACAAGAAACATGTCATGGATTATTAAAACCAATAGGCATAGAATTAAATTCTAAAAAGGGATACGTAATAGTTTTTAAATGCGAAAAATGTGGAGCTATACGAAAAAACAAAGCAGCTAAAGATGATAATATGGATTTAATTATTAAATTAAGTAGTAATCCGATATAAAAAATTCCAGCGAGTATTTATGCTCGCTGGAATTTTAGGTTCTTTGATTAAATCTCTCTATTTAAATTACCATTTGTATAAATAGAGCCATCTAATCTTTTCCCTGCTAATGATGTATTAATAATTTTATTAATTTCTTCAATATTTTCATCCAATATATTAATTCTACAAGATTTTATATTAAAATCTTTGCTTTCTATAAAAGTAGTTCTGCTATTAAAAACAGTTGTAACTGTTTGTATATTATCTGGTATAAATCTAAAATCAAAACCTAATCTATCAACTAATGTATATTTTTTAGAAGTATCAAAACATTTTTTATCACAATTAGGATAACATTTGTTAGACTTCCCTAAAAAACAGTAATTAGTATTCATTACAGGAAGTTTTCCATATGTAAATAATTCTAGATTTTCTCCATAAGAATTACAAAGAGATATAATACTTGTTTTATTTAATTCAGGAGATATTTCTATTAAATTTATTCCATAATCTAATAATTCTTGTATTGTATTATTATTAAAAACATTTAAAGTATAATTAGCAATAAGTTTTAAATTTCCACCATATTCATTATTAATAAATTTTAAGTATTCTACATTTCCTACATTAGAGAAAACAATTCCTTTAATATCAAAATTTGTAATTGCCATTCTTAAATAATTTGCCAATAAATTTTTATAATTTCCACGTATTATTACAGGAAGATAGACATATAAATCAGCCTTTTTAGCAATAGTGTTAATAATATTACTATATTTATTATTATAAAAATATTTTAAAGGTATATAAGCTTTTGTAAAATTATTAAGTTTTGAATAATCTAGATTCTCATCTAAAATATTAAAACAGATTGAAATATCTTTATTTTTAATTGTTAAAGCATCTTTATTTAAAGGCTTATATGTTAAATTTAAATGTCTTTTAAATTTATTTATGGCATTTTCTTCTATATGGTTTAAAGCATTTCTTCTAAGTTCATTTATTATACTAATATTTGGAATAAATAAATTAGAATCCATTTGGACATTAATATTATTAAATTCAAATTGTGTATTTGATGTTTTCTTTAGT
The DNA here is from genome assembly GCA_944392945.1 of uncultured Clostridia bacterium. Lineage (GTDB taxonomy): Bacteria > Bacillota > Clostridia > TANB77 > CAG-508 > Merdicola. The sequence goes on from CALXYJ010000011.1 coordinate 32,916, forward strand.
TGAGTGATGATTCTTTCTATATCTAAAGGTCTATTTATTGCTGGAGAAGGGAAAATTTCAGATTTTTCAGTTACAGAAATATTATTATATACACTATTATCATTATTAACTGTCGAAACATGTAGAGTTATTGGATATCCTTCTTTTAGTATAATATTAGCATTTAACGGAATTTTTATATTTTCTATATTATTAAAAGAAGAATTTGCAATTGCTGATAGACTTTTACTTGTTAGTTTATATATTTTAGAGCCAATAGATATTTTACCTTTCATTCTACCAATAGTTATTTTTTCATTTTTTTCGGCAGAAGAAATATTTATACCATCTTTCATTAATTCGGAAATTGTATATTTCTTATGATCATTACCAAATGAAATCATATCACCAATAGATATTCTATTTTTAGAAGTAAATGATACATAACCTTTATGAGAAGAATAATTAGATATATTTCCTATATATATACCAGCATTATTAGGTTTTTCTGGATATACAAAATCTGTGTTTGGAGAAGTTTTTAGATGTCCAGAAGAAAATCCACCTCTATTAAATACTTGTAATAAGTCATCCATATCTTGAGGATTTATTTCATAATTTTCTTTATTTAAATATTTGTCTATATATTTACGATATATCCTTGTAACAGTAGCTACATATTCGGGCTTTTTCATTCTACCTTCTATTTTAAAACAGGTAACTCCACTATCTATTAATTGAGGTATAAATTCTAAACCACATAAATCTCTTGGACTCATTAAATATTTAAAAGAAGAATCTATATCTTTTACTTTATATGGCAACCTGCATGGTTGGGCACATTTACCACGATTTCCAGAACGTCCACCAATCATACTAGACATTAAGCATTGCCCAGAATAAGAAAGACATAATGCTCCATGAATAAATACTTCAGTTTCTATATTTACTTTATGGCAAATATCATATATTTCGGAAATAGATAATTCTCTAGAAAGAACAGCTCTTTTAAAACCAAATTTCTCCAATGTTTGCACACATTCTAAATTGTGGATTGTCATTTGGGTACTTCCATGAATATCAAGACTTGGAAAATTTTTTATTAGATATCGTGCTAAACCGAAATCTTGAACAATAATTGCATCAATTCCACAATTATATGCATATTCTGCAAGTTTTATAGCATCTTCAAATTCATTATTGGTTATTAATGTGTTTAAAGTTAAATGAGTTTTTACATTTCTAAGTTTGGCATAATTTATAGCTTCTTCTAAAGTTTTATAATCAAAATTGCTTGCAAATGCACGAGCACTAAAACTATTAGCACCGAAATAAACACTATCGGCACCATTTTGAACAGCAGCTTTTAAACATTCAAAATCACCAACAGGTGAAAGCAATTCCACTTAAAATCACTCCTTTATAATTAATATTGCATAAACCATCATTATTGTAACATAAAAAAGTAAAATATCATAATATATCATATAAAAATATTAAGATTATGCTTAATGTTAACATATGTAAGGAGGTAAATCAATGCAAGAAGAAAGAGGTATGAATTGCGGTTGCAATAATGGAGGTTTGTTCAGTAATATGTTTTGCGGATGTGGAGATAGTGAAATATTATTTTTTATAATAATATTTTTATTGCTTTTTACAAACTTTGGAAATTCAAGATGTTGCTAAACTTTATTCCCCTATTTAAATGTTTAAATAGGGGAAAATACTTGTAAAAAAAACATAGTTAGTGTAAAATATGAAAATGAAAATAGAGTATACAATGGAGGAAATTAAAGTGAGAATATTAGATATGAATAGCGAAGAAGAGAGACAAAAATATACTGACTTTTTAGAACATCATGAAAGATGCAATTTTCAACAATCATTAGAATGGGGAAAGGTAAAAAGTTTCTGGAAAAATGAAGTTATTTTAGCAGAGGATGAGAATAATAATATTATAGGCTCTTTAAGTGTACTAATAAGAAAGATTCCAGTTTTTGGTTATTTAATGTATTCATCAAGAGGACCTGTTTGTGATATTCATGATGAAAAAGTTCTAAAACAGTTAACAGATGGAGCAAAAGAACTAGCTAAAAAATATAAAGCTATGGTATTAAAAATTGAACCAGATATAAAAAGTGATGATAAAGAATTTAGAGATATAGTAACAAAACTTGGATTTAAAATAAAAGATGATGCTAAGGATTTTAGAGATGAAATTCAACCTAGATATGTATTTAGATTAAATATAAAAGGAAAAACAGAAGACGAAATATTTAAAGCTTTTCATTCTAAAACAAGATATAATGTAAGACTAGCTGGAAGAAAAGGTGTTACAGTTAAAGATGGAAATAGGGATGATTTAAAAGATTTTCATAGAATTATGATAGAAACAGGAAAAAGAGATGGCTTTATGATAAGACCATTGGAATATTTCGAGAAAATGTATGATGCTCTAGGTCCAGAACATATGAAAATATTAATGGCTTATTATGATGGAAAGCCAATCTCTGGAGTAATACCTATTATGTATGGTAATAAAACCTGGTATTTATATGGTGCAAGTAGTAATGAACATAGAAATTTAATGCCAAATTATCTATTACAATGGGAAATGATAAAACTTGCCATATCAAGAGGTGATGATATTTATGACCTAAGAGGAGTTTCTGGAGTTGTTGATGAGAATCATCCTCAATATGGTTTATATAGATTTAAGCAAGGTTTTGGAGCAGAATTCACAGAATTTATAGGAGAACTTCACATGGATTACTCACCAGTAAGATATAAGTTATATTTAGTATCAGAAAAAGTTTTTAAAAGAATAAGAAGTTTTTTCATGAATAGAAAAAAGAAATAGAATCTTTAACTAATGATATAACAAAGGGGAAAAAATGGGCATTTTAGTAATAGAAAAAGAAGATTTAAAGCATAATATAAATCAAGTAAAGAAATATGCAAAAAAAAGTGATAAAAATTTAAAAATAATTGCTATTGTTAAATCAAATGGATATGGGTTAGGACTTAAAGAATATACTAATTTTTTATTGGATAATGGAATAGATTTTTTTGCAGTTGCAAGTACTGAGGAAGCGATAAAACTAAGAGAATTTGGATTAAAAGAAGAAATTTTAATGATGTCTTCTACTGCTATAGAAGAAGATGTAATAAATATGATTAAAAATAATATAACAATAACGATTGGTTCTAAAGAAGCAAAAGATATTTTAATAAAATGTATAAAGAAAACTAATAAAAAACCTAAAATTCATATAAAAATTGATACAGGCTTTGGAAGATATGGATATTTATATAATGATACAGAAAATATATTAAAAGATATAAAAGAATTACAAAAGTTTGCTAAAATTGAAGGTATATTTTCGCATTTTTCTACATCTTTTTACAAAGAAAAATGGACAAGATTGCAATATGAAAGATTTTTAAGTTTAATAAACAAAATAGAAGAAGAGGGAATACAAATTCCAATAAAGCATATTGCAAATTCATCATCTTTTATAAGATTTCCGGAAATGAATTTAGATGCAGTAAGAATTGGATCAGCATTTTTAGGAAGAGTTGCAGTTGCGAATAGATTAGGACTAAAAAAAATAGGATATTTAGAAAGCGAAATTTCAGAGATTAAGCTTTTGCCTAAGGGATGGAATATTGGCTATTCAAATACTTATAAAACAAAAAGAGAAACTAAAATTGCTATAGTTCCTACTGGTTATGCAGAAGGTTATCATATGAAATTAGAAAGTGATATGTTATCTTTTAAAAATAAAATAAGAGATATAATACAAGCAATAAAGAAATTATTTAAAAATACAAACTTATATGTAGAAATAAACAATAAAAGATATCCAGTACTAGGAAGGATTGGTATGTACCATGTAACAGTAGATATAACGGGGGAGAATTTAAAAATAGGAGAAAAAGTAAAGATGCAAGCAAATCCTTTATATGTAGATTCTTCAGTTAGGAGGTTATATAAATAATGGAAAAAACTAAAAAAATGGGATTTTTTAAAAGCTTAAAAAATAGTATATTTAATTTTGATTCATATCAAGAGTTTGCATTAGACGATATGAAAAAGGGTATTGGTTATTTTATAAAATTATTATTATTGTTTTCTATAATTGTGGCAATAGTATTTTCTATATTACAGGTTACAATCACAATTCCTAGGGCGAAAGATTTTATTACAAATGAAATACCTGATTTTAGTTATTCAGAAGGTATTTTAGATGTAAAAAGTGATGATACTGTTACTATTGATGACATTTCTGACAATATAATTATTATTGCAAATACAAAAGATTTAAGTGAAGATCAAATAAATGAATATAAAAATAAAATAAATTTATATGAGATAGGAATATTGATTTTAAAGGATAAGATATATTTAAAAAATGCGTATAGTACAAGTACAATGCAAGAATTTCCAATGAGTGATATTGGTGCTATTTATGGAGAAAATAATTTTACAAAACAAGATATATTAAATGATATAAATAGTGTTAATATGATTTCTTTATTTATAAGTTTAGTTATAACTGTATTTATAGGATTTTTTATAACATATTTATTCATAAGTATTTTGGATATAATAATACTTGCATTGTTAAGTAATATTATTGCAATGTTATTAAGAGTTAGAATGAAAGTTTCTGCATTAGTAAATATATCTGTACATGCAATGACTTTATCAATAGTTCTTTTATTAATATATGCAATAATATTGTTAACAACAGGATTTGAAATAAAATACTTTAATATAATGTATAGAGGAATTTCTTATATATATGTAATTACTGCAATTTTCTTAATTCGTTCAAGTTTAATTAAGCAAAAAATCGAATTAACTACTATAGTACAAAAGCAAAAAGAGTTACAAGAACAATTAGAACAAAAGAAAAAGGAAAATAATAAGCCAGAAGAAAAAGAAGAAAAAAAGGAAGAAAAGAAAGAAGAAAAAGATGAAAAAAAAGAAGAGAAAGATAACAGTGTAGGAAATGAAGCTAATGGTGAAGTATAGATTAAGGAGGATACTATTTTAATGGAAAATTCAAATAAGAATAAAGAAAAAAATAAAGATCAAAAGAAGTTTTGGATTTCTTCAGTAGTATTATTATTACTTATTATTGCTGTAGCAATATTAACATATTTTATGTATAGCAATAATGATAAAGAAGAAGATGAAAGTATATTACCATATACAGAATTAATTCAAGATATTAATAATAATACTGTGGAAAAAGTAGAGATGACAGTTGGAAGTACTACAGTAAAAGTTAAATTAAAAGATGAAGAAGAAGAAAAGACAACGATAGTTCCTAGTTTGCAAGCTTTTGCAGAATATATTCAAACAAAAGCAGAAGAAGGAAATCAGATAGAAGTTATTCAAAATAAACCAAATGTATTATTATCAATAGGTGATACTATATTTACAATATTACCAACATTATTAATGGTTGCATTAATAATAATGTTATTTAAAATGCAAGGTTTAGGAGATAAAGGTAAGGTATATGATAGTGAAGAGCAGGATACTAATGTAAGATTTGAAGATGTTGCAGGGCTAGATGAAGAAAAAGAAGAAATGGTAGAAATAGTTAATTTCTTAAAAAAGCCAGAGGAATTTTATAAAATGGGAGCAAAAGTTCCAAGAGGTGTTTTGCTATGTGGAAAACCAGGAACAGGAAAGACCCTAATTGCTAAGGCTATTGCAGGAGAAGCAAATGTACCCTTTATTTCTATGAGTGGATCAGAGTTTATAGAAATGTTTGCTGGCCTTGGAGCTTCTAGAGTAAGAAAATTATTTGAAAAAGCTAGAAAATTATCACCATGCATAGTATTTATAGATGAAATAGATGCTATTGGTGCAAGAAGAACTAATGCAAGTGGAGCAGAATCAGAAAATAACCAAACATTAAATCAATTACTTGTAGAGATGGATGGATTTGATTCTGACGAAACAATAATTGTTTTAGCAGCAACTAACAGACCGGAGATGTTAGATAAAGCATTATTAAGACCTGGTAGATTTGATAGACAAATAATCATAAATTCTCCAGATCAAAAAGGTAGAGAAGAGATTCTAAAAATTCATAGCAAGGATAAAAAAATTGATGAAAATATCGATTTTAAAGATATAGCTGAAGATACGGCTGGCTTTACAGGAGCTGAACTTGCTAATATTTTAAATGAAGCAGCGATTATTGCTACAATAAATAAACATTCTTCTATTAACAAAGATGATATAGAAGAGGCTATAAAGAAAGTGACAGTAGGTCTTGAAAAACATAGTAGAGTTGTTTCAGAAAAAGATAAAAAATTAACAGCATATCATGAAGCAGGACATGCAGTTGTAAGTAGATATTTAGAAACACAAAATGATATAAAAGAGGTTTCTATTATACCAAGAGGTGTTGCTGGTGGATATACAATGTATAAAAATAATGAGGATAAATATTATATTTCTAAAACAGAAATGGAAGAAAAATTAGTAGCACTTTTGGGAGGAAGAGCAGCAGAAAAATTAGTGTTGGATGATATATCTACAGGTGCAAGTAATGATTTAGAGGTTGCAACAAATATTGCAAGAGATATGATTACTGTATATGGAATGAGTGATACAATTGGTCCAATATCTTTAAAAGATTCTGAAAATCCAAATCAAATGATTTTATGTGGAGAAAAAATGCAAGATGCTATTGGTGCAGAAATAAAAATACTAATAGATACAGCATATATGAATGCTCAAAAACTACTAATAGAGCATAGAGATAAATTGGATGCTGTTGCTAATGTATTATTACAAAAAGAAAAAATTACAGAAAAAGAATTTTATGAAATTTTTAATGAAGGAAATTAAAAAATAATCAGAAAAAACCTAATCATTTAATAGATTAGGTTTTTTTGTGATATAGGTAATTTTAGAAAATTTAATATTGAATTTAAGATAAATCTAATATATAATGTATACGAATTATGTAAATATCATCTTGAAATAATTTTAGGAGGAGACAATATGAGAAAATTTACAAGAATTAGGAAATTACGGAGATATCTAAAAGGGGGAAATAAAGATTTCTCAAATATGGATTTATCAGATTTAGATCTAAGTAGATTTGTACCTGAGCTTTGGGAAGATGCAATTTTTTACAATACAAATTTTAAGGGGACTGGTATAAATTTTTTGCCGAGCAAATTAAGAAATGAAAGCGTTGAGGGGTGTAATTTTGAAGGAGTAGATTTAAGTGAGATTCCAAGTGAAGAATGGACTTTTATCAATATAAAAAATGCCAATTTTAGAAAAACAAATGTAAATATTATTTTTGACCATATTTTTAAAGATATAGAAGATATTTTGATTGATGAGAGTTATGGAAATAAACCAAGAGAATATTGGAATAGGACTAAGCTTAATTTTATTATATTAGAACATAATCCATTTATTAAAATTACATCAATTAAGTTAATCTCTATGATAAAGAAGTATATTGCAGGAATTACGATTTTTCTATCTGATGAAAAGGTCAAGGAGATAGTAAGTGAATGTGAAGAAAAATTAAGAGTATATGATGATGGTAATCTTATTCGGTTTTATGATTTAATTTGTATAAATTGCACTGCTAGAGAAAAACTAGACTTTTTTAGAGGAAATATTATAAGGAGATGTTTTAAAAAACTTGATTTTACTGGTTTTTCAACAGAACTGATTCAGGAATTTAATTTCAGAGAATGCAAATTTGGAGAAATAATATTATCAAATGAAATAGATGATATAATACATTCTTATATTAGGATTTTCAATCGTGAAAATAAAAATGAATTTGGAAAAATTATTCTTACAAAATTTGATGAATTAAATTCTTGGAAAAACTATTTAAGAAGTACAATTATGGGGAGAATCACAGTAAAAAGATTCCTGTATTTAGAAATCGGGAAAAAATGTAACTCTAATTGTGTATTCTGTAGGAACAAGTCATTTGAAGAATGTAAAGAACGCAACTTTCAACAAATTTTAGAAAATTTAAAAATAATTAGTAAATACATGGATACAATTTTTATAGGAGGTGGAGAGCCGGCTTTATATTTGCAAGATATTATAGAAATTTATAAATGTATAGGGATGGAAACTGATATAGTTATTGTTTCTAATGGTACAATTTGCAAAAAAGATCTAAAATATTTAGATGATGAAATCGGAGTTCGTAATGTTAGTTTATATATTAGTAGACATGCTATCTCAGAAGAAGATAATAAAAATATACTAAATGTATCAAAAAATGTATATATTATGTCCGCAAATGAGATAAAGGAAATGTCGAAGATAGTAAATATAGTGCTAACTCCAGTGTGTGTGAAAGGAGGACTTGATACTTCAGAAAAAATCAAAGCATATATTGAAGAATTTTTACAGGAAGATATTAAAAGTATTACTTTTGCCACCCTTCATGCAAATGCTTCTTTAGGAACAAAGAAACTGGAATATGAAGATTTATATGTAAGTCCAGATACTTTTGAAGATGTCTATAAAGAACTCTTAAGGCAAGATTTTGTATGCAAGGAAGAAATTTCTTCAACTGGAGGATATATCTTAAAAAGGTTCCAAAAAGGTAACTATATGGTATCTTTTAAGATATATATTACTATGGATGAACTTAAAGAAATTTGGGATAAAACCATTAAGAAAACATGGGATTTTACAATGACTCCATCAGGAGATGTTTATCAAGACTGGAACAGAGGTAAACTTGTAGATTTAACGGATTTATAATTTTTGTAATAAAGGGTAAAACTGGCATTGCCGGTTTTACCCTTTTAAGCTTTATTAAAAAATGGAACATTTTCTAATTTGATTTCTTTATGATTTAAGTAATTTAAAAGTCCTGCATCTGTTGTAAAATTAAATTTTAAATAATAGCTACACAATAATTGAGTTTTTTCATTAAATTTTTTATTTATTTTATTATTTCCATATTTACCATCCCCAATAATAGGATATCCAATATATGCTAAATGAGCTCTTATTTGATGAGTTCTGCCAGTTTGTAAATTAATATCTAGAATAGATGTATTTTCTTTAATATCAAATTTTATAACCTTATAAGAAGTTATAATTTTTTTATATCCAGTTTTAAATTTATTTGAAATATATACTACAGATTTTTTAGTATCTTTGAATAGATAATGTATTAATGTTTCAGATTTTTTTTCTGGAATTCCGTATACTTTAGCAAGATAATGTTTTTCCACTTCATGATTTTTAAATTTATTTATTAGAATACTATTAGTTTCATCATTTTTGGAATAAATGATTAGACCAGAAGTATTTCTATCAAGTCTATGGCATGGCATATAAAAAGAATTATAATTCTTATGTACATATGTTGTTAATGAATTTTCTCCTAGAACTTCTATATCTTTAGGCTTATTAAAAACAAGAATATTAGAATCTTCATATATTATTGGAATATTATATGTTTTATATAATAAATCATCAATAATATATAGTGTAATATTATCATTTTCGTGTACAATACAATCTTTAGATATACGTTTTTTATTAATTAATATATCTTTTTTCTTTAAAGCTTTACAGAAAGTTCCAAATGTAAGAGCATTATATGTATCAAATAATATTTTACTTAATTTATTATTATTATATTTTTTGCTAACAATTAAATTTTTCATAGTAAATCAATTATAAAGTCTTTTATATATAATTTCAAGATAAATTATTTTAAAAAATATAGATTTATAATATGAAATATATTATCATTATAGAAGAGGTAATAGAATGAAAGTAGATTTAAAAAATGTAAATAGAATTTTAATAATAGGAGGACCAGGAACAGGTAAGACAACACTTGCACAAAAGTTATCATCAATATTAAAAATACCAGCTATTCACTTAGATGGAATTAATTATAAGTCTAATTGGGAAAAAGTAGAAAATGATATAAGAGACAAAATAATTCTAGAAAAAATTAAAGCGGATAAATGGATAATAGATGGAAATTATGCAAATACATTAAAACAAAGGATAGAGAAAGCTGATTTAATAATTTTGCTTGATTATTCAACATTTAGTATTATAAAAGGAGTACTTACAAGATATATTACTAATTTTAATAAAGAAAAGAAGGAGATTCCTGGTTGCAAAGAAAGAATTGACAAAGAATTTTTTAAATATGTAATTTCATTTAGGAAGAATGGAAGAAAGAAAATTGTAGAACAAATAGATAATAAAACAAAAGAAAAGGTAATAGTTTTTTACAATAGAAAACAATTAAACAATTGGTTGGAATTGTACTGATACATAGAAAGAGAAAGATAAAAGATGGAAGAAAAAGAGGATAAATTAATAAAAATAATATTTATAATTATAGGAGTAATTGCAGTTTTATTAATAGCAGTATTTTTATATGTATTTACCGATAGAAATTATACTATAAGTTTTATAGATGAAGATAAGTAAACAGATATACCAAGCAAATGAAGAAATTACTTTACCAAGTTTTAATACTTTAAAACCAGGGTATGAAATTATTGGTTGGAGAACTGAAGATGGAAAAGAATATAAAACAAATGAAGTAATTAAAGTAGATTCAAGTAGAAAATACTATGCTATATGGAAGGAAATTGGTTGTGATCATCTTAATCAGATAAGAATAAATGTAAAGGAAGCAACTTGTATAGAAGATGGGTATACAGGAGACATAAAATGTACTGATTGTAATAGGATTTTGGAGCAAGGACAAGAAATTAAAGAAACAGGAAAACATAAGTATTTAGCATCTGGAAGATGTCAATACTGCTTTCAGAGTGCAGATCAAAGAATAACAGCACAAAATTATGGAGATAAAATAAATTATACATCTCAGTCATATTATGATTGGAAAATATTTTATAATGATGGAATAAATGTTTATATCATTCCTTCAAATTATATAGAGATGCCACAAGATTGGAAAAATGATTCTGGAAGATATAATTTTAATCCATTTAATACAAATTGGTTTAGTAATAACCTTACAATTTTTGAAGGCGGATATAGTTTTGTAGGTGATAAGATTAAAATTTGTATTGATAATTTTAATGATACAGAAAATTGGAAACAATTCTATAATGAGGAGTATGCTGATAGTGTACAGGGAACTCCAAGTTTAGATATGTTTATAAAATCATGGAATGATAAAGGATATCAAAAATTATATACTAAAGAAAATGAAGTAAGAGGAATTTATATTTCTACAACAGAAGGAGGAGAAGAAATTTCTACAATGATTGATAATCATGACAAACTATATTTTCCGAATACCAGTATTTTAGAAAATTGTACAGGTTATTATTTAGGAAGAGAAAATGGTTATTCTGCAAATTCACTTTTTAAAGTGGAATATAATGGTGAAATTGGCAGGGAAAGGATTGATTATTTTGGAAAAGAATTCTTAAGATTAGGTCTAAGGCCTGTAGTACGTTTAAAAAATGATATTGGATTTGAATATATAAATGGAGAATGGAATTTAGTAAAATAAGTTATATAAAAGAATTAGAAAAGGTTGACAAAACTTGGAGGAATATGGTAAAATAAATACCTGTAAGCCGCCTGAGTCGGGTAACTAAATGTTAGCGAAAGCTAGCTACCTTGTATTTATGCTTAGCGAGTATACAAAAATAGGGAGGTGCATTTTATAATGTACGCAATAATTGAAAGTTGTGGAAAACAATACAAAGTAGCAGAAGGAGATGTAGTATTCTTCGAGAAATTAGATGCAGAAGAAGGTAAAAAAGTTACTTTTGATAAAGTAATATTAGTATCTAATGATGGAAAAATCGAAGTGGGAACTCCTAATGTTAAAGGAGCAAAAGTAGAAGGAACTGTAGTTGCACATGGTAAAGGAAAGAAAATTCGTGTTTTCAAATATAAAGCAAAGAAAAACTACAGAAGAACACAAGGTCATAGACAACCATATACAAAGGTTGAAATAACATCAATTAAAACAGTAGCTGCAAAAGCTTAATATAAAGAGATATTATTCACGAAAGGAGTGAAATTTAATGGCACATAAAAAAGGTCAAGGTAGTGTTAAGAACGGAAGAGACAGTGAGTCAAAACGTTTAGGTGTCAAGAAGGCAGATGGACAATTCGTTTTAGCTGGAAATATCCTTATAAGACAAAGAGGAACAAAATATCATCCAGGTAAAAATGTTGGAATTGGTAGTGATGATACATTATATGCATTAGTTAATGGAACTGTAAAATTTGAAAAATTCGGAAAAGATAAAAAACAAGTAAGTGTTTACGAAGAAACAGTTGCTAATGCTTAGTAAATAAAAAAACAAGCTTTAAGAAGTGAGTGAACTTTAGGGACGTTCCCTAAAGTTCATTTTTGTATATAAGAAAACCACGTGCTATGCGCGTGGTTCAAAAAAAGCGATAGCAATGTATGAAAAACCTCCAAT
>CALXYJ010000012.1 GCA_944392945.1 uncultured Clostridia bacterium
AGAACAGTTTATTTGTAGAGCAATTTTGAGGGTAAAAAATTTTTTAATAAATTTCCCGAAATAAATTGACACTATCAAGAGATAAATTATATTTGACTATATAATATTTATATGGTATTATATAGAACAGGAAACTGTTGTTTTGGTTCATAGCGAAAGGGAGGATATTATGTACAATGAAGCTATGAAGGAAGATTTCTTATATTTATATAACGAGGTCTTCGACGAAGAAGGAAACATAAAAAATTGTGGACGGAAGAAGTGCCAGGAGCTAATAGAAAAATGCCAGGAGATTGACCCAGGTGTTTTCTATGGCGAGTTGAATCGTGGATTTATGAATATAGATGCGATTCGGCGTCTTCGCAAAACGATTCCGTAAACAGTTAAATCGCACTATAACTACAACCGCATCAGGTAGTTATAGTGCGATTTTCATTTTTATAAAAAACAAATTAACATAACATAGTTTGACAAGAGAGGATAATTTTAGTATAATAGAAAAGATGAGTTACCTAAAAGGTACAATAAAGAGATTTTAATTTTATGGATGAAAAGGAGAATAACTATTAACTATATATTGTGCGGAAAATAAAATATATAGAAAAATTAGTTATGTTAATAAGAGATATTTAAAAATTATAGTATAGGATGTTATTATTTTGTGTATATTTAAAAAGAGAGATATTAGTAACATCTTATTTTGTTGAATAATTAGTAAATATTATTTAATTTATATTGGAACGGAAAAAAGTAAATTTATGTAATGATCAAAGAATGTGTTGAATAATTTAAGTTTGAGATGATTATAAAATTAATATGTATTTTATGTTTAATATCAGATAGATTAAGGTACAATTTTTGAAGTTAATTATATTTCTTCTAATCATTAGTAAAATTAAATTAATAAAAAGAAAGAAGGAGTAGATAAAATAATGACAGAAGAGAAAAAAATTTTAGACAATGAAAAAAGAGTAAATGAAAAAACAATAAAAAGGAAAAGAAATTATAAAACTAATGTTGAAAATGCCAAAAACGTAACTGCAAAGGTTAATATGGAAAGTGGAAAAACACAAAAGCCAAAGGCAAATCAAAGAAAAGCTAAAAAGCAATCCGGAAAACAAGAAGAATTTAGATTTAAGCCAAGTAATTTAAAGATTATTCCATTAGGAGGTTTACATGAAATAGGGAAAAATATTACAGTATTTGAATACGAAAATGATATTATAGTAGTAGACTGTGGTCTAGCTTTCCCAGAAGATGAGATGCTTGGAGTAGATTTAGTTATACCAGATATAACATATTTAGAGAAAAATAAAGATAAAATTAGAGCATTAATTATTACACATGGACACGAAGATCATATCGGAGCTATACCATATGTATTAAAAAAGATTAATGTACCAATTTATGCAACAAGATTAACATGTGGACTTATAAGAAATAAATTGGAAGAACATAAATTACTAAAATCTACTAAATTGATAGAGGTAAAACAAGGAGAGACAATAAAAGCCGGAAAATTTAGTGTAGAATTTATAAGAAGTTCACACAGTATACCAGATTCTGTTGCTTTAGCAATAAAATCTCCAGTAGGAACAGTAGTTCATACAGGGGACTTTAAAATAGATTATACACCAATAGATGGAGAGTTAATAGATTTAGGACGTTTAGCAGAACTTGGAAATGAAGGAGTTCTTGCACTTATGTCAGATAGTACAAACTCAGAAAGAAAAGGATATACTATGTCTGAAAAAACAGTAGGAGATGTTTTTGAAAGATTGTTCCAAGGATGTAGAAAAAGAATAGTCGTTGCCACATTTGCTTCAAATGTTCATAGAGTTCAACAAATTGTAAACTGTGCAGTAAGATATAATAGAAAAATTGCAGTTTGTGGTAGAAGTATGATAAATATGATAAATACAGCAAGAGAATTAGATTATATAAAAGTTCCAGATAATGTATTTATAGATATAGATATGATCAAAAATTATACAGATGATCAATTAGTAATAATAACAACAGGAAGCCAAGGAGAGACAATGTCAGCTCTTACTAGAATGGCAGCTGGAGAACATAGAAAGGTACAGATAACACCTAATGATTTAATTATAATATCTGCAAATCCAATACCAGGAAATGAAAAATTAGTTTCTAAAGTAATAGATGATTTAATGCAAATAGGAGCAGAGGTAGTATATAGTTCTTTAGCTGATGTTCATGTTTCTGGACATGCTTGTCAAGAGGAACAAAGATTAATGTTAGCATTAGTCAAACCAAAATATTTCTTACCAGTTCATGGTGAATATAGACAGCTAAAGGCACATGCAGAGACTGCTGAAGAAATGGGAATAGATAAAGACAATATTTTCATGCTTTCTAATGGTAGAATCTTAGAGCTTAATCAAGATGAATGTAAGTTTACGACTTCTGTTCAATCAGGCAGAGTATTAGTAGATGGATTAGGAGTAGGAGATGTTGGTAATATTGTTCTTCGTGATAGACAACATTTATCACAAGATGGTTTAATAATTATAGTTATGACAATGGATTCTTCTACAGGTGAAATTGTTGCAGGACCAGATGTAATTTCAAGAGGATTTGTATATGTAAGAGAATCAGAAAATCTAATGGAAAATGTTAAGGGTGTAATAAGAAATGAAATAGAAAAATGCGAAAGAAATCATATTACAGATTGGTCTACAATTAAATCTAATTTAAGAGATAATCTAAAAGATTATATAGCACAAAAAACAAAGAG
The DNA here is from genome assembly GCA_944392945.1 of uncultured Clostridia bacterium. GTDB lineage: Bacteria > Bacillota > Clostridia > TANB77 > CAG-508 > Merdicola. The sequence continues at coordinate 2,759 of CALXYJ010000012.1, forward strand.
AAATCCTATGATTTTACCTATTATTATGGAAGTGTAATAAAATATTAATTTTAAACTAATAAAGGTGTTTTTTATATGTGTGTGCAGATTGTTTTGCAATTGTGCACAAGGATAATTGAATATGTAAAAATATATTAATTATAATTAAAAGAAGGACAGTGTGTCGGATTACACACTATCCTTCTTTTACTTTAGAGCTTAAATTATCTCTTAATTAATCTTCGGCTGAAAAACATTCTTTGAGTTCCTTGAAATCTTTTATAGGAACTCCTCCGCCAAAAAAAACTTCTGCCAGAAAACTATATGTAAAATATTCTTCCGGAGTGATATCACGTTCTGGCATTATAGATATTTTACCATTGACATTAACAGAGATAATTTCGCCAGTTTCGGGGTTCTTGAACTGCATAGAATACAATTTAAACTCCATTTCATTTTCCTCCTGCATTACGCATAAGATATGGTAATTAAAGTGAAATAACATTTTTCAATTTAATTACATGGTCAACAAATTACGAACAAAATTATATAATAAAATTAAAGTTATGTCAACACGAGGCTTTAACTATTGCTATAAAACAAATTATATTGTATAATATAAACGATTTTGAACTTTAAGGAACGTCCCTAAAGTTCAAGTTACAAGATAAAAAGGAGAGATAAATATGGACTATAAAGATTTAGCAAACTTAATATTTCCAGATGTAAAACCAATAGAATATTATGAAGAAAAATATCCAAGAAGAGATTTAAAGGAAGGAGCAATAGTAACCAGATTTGCACCAAGTCCAACAGGATTTGTTCATATAGGAGGTCTTTATCAAGCTCTTGTTGCAAGAAAAGTAGCAACACAAACAGATGGAGTATTTTTCTTAAGAATAGAAGATACAGATCAAAAAAGAGAAGTAGAAAATGGAATTACAGATATTGTTAATTCCTTAAAAGATTTTGGTATAGAAGAAGACGAAGGAATGATAAATGAAACAGAAGAAAAAGGTAATTATGGCCCATATAAACAATCTTTAAGAGGAGATATATATAAGTCATATGCAAAATATATGATAGAAATGGGAAAAGCTTATCCTTGTTTTTGTACCCAAGAAGAGGTGGATGAGATAAGAAAAAAACAAGAATCTGCAAAAGTAAGACCTGGTTATTATGGAGTTTGGGCTAAATGTAGAAATTTAACTGTTGAAGAGATGGCAGAAAAAATAAAGGCAGGAGAGCCATATATTATAAGATTTAAATCACCAGGAAGAGAAGATAGAAAAATTAAACATCATGATGTAATAAAAGGAAATGTAACATTTCCAGAAAATGATCAAGACATAGTAATAATAAAAGCAGATGGGCTTCCAACATATCATTTTGCACATGTTGTAGATGATCATTTAATGGGAACAACTCATGTTATAAGAAGTGATGAATGGCTTTCATCAGTTCCATTACATTTGCAGTTATTTCAAGAAATCGGATTTAAAGCACCAAAATATGTACATATTTCACCAATCATGAAAAATGATAATGGTAATAAGAGAAAATTAAGTAAGAGAAAAGATCCAGAGGCAGCAGTTAGTTATTATGCAGAAGAAGGAATTCCCGAAGAGGCTGTTAAGGAATATTTGTTAAATATAGCAAATTCAAATTTTGAGAATTGGAGAAGACAGAATCCAACAGAAGATATGGATAAATTTGAGTTACAATTAAATAAAATGAGTGTAAGTGGAGCTCTTTTTGATATGGTAAAATTACTTGATGTTTCAAAATCAGTTATATCTAGATTCGATTCAGAAAAAGTATATAATGAATCATTAAAATGGGCTGAAAAATACGATGAAGAATTGGCAGAAATGTTAAAAACAAATAAAGAATATGCATTAAAAATATTTGGAATAGAAAGAGGAAATAAAAAGCCACGTAAAGATATTTCAAAATGGTCAGATGTTAAAACAGAAATTTCTTATATGTATGATGATAAATTTTATAATCAAGACATAAAATATGAATATCAAAAAATATTAGATCCAGAAAAAATAAAAACAATATTGAATGAATATATTAATAATTATTTTGATGAAAATGATGATAAACAAATGTGGTTTGATAAAATAAAAGAATTAGCAGGAAAGCTAGGATATGCTAGTGAAGTAAAAGAATTTAAAGCAAATCCAGATAAATATGAAGCACATGTAGGAGATGTAAGCACTGTTTTAAGAATTGCATTAACAGGAAGAGCCAATACTCCAGATATGTATGAAATAATGGAAATTATGGGAAAAGATAGAATAAAAGAAAGATTTAATAAAGCTGTAGAAGCATTATAAATAAGGAGATAATTTATGGATAAAATAATGGAGGTAATAAATTATTTTAAAACGATTGAGCTAAAACAAGTAATTGATATTTTAATTGCCATTGCAATTGTAATATTCTTTTATATATTTAGTTCGGGATTAGCATATGTAGTAATTAGGATATTTAAAAGAAGAAAAACAGATAAAAATATTATAAAGAAAATGCCGTTTTATAAACCTTTAAAAATATTTTTTATTGTATTTGGAATATATTTAGCAACTAGAATTTTACAAGTAACTGGAAGAGCAATGGAGATTATAACTTTGACATTCCAAATTATTTGTACAATATTAGTAGCCAAAGTATTGGCAGATTGTTTTAAATCAGAGTCTACAACTATGCAAAAATTTAAGGAAAAATTCTTAAATAATACTGATGATAATAGGGTTAATTTTCTTTATAAAGTAATAAGAGTATTTATATATATTATTGCAATATTAACTATTATAGGTTTGTTAGGAATTAATTTAAATGCTATTTTAGCAGGTCTAGGAGTAGGAAGTGTTGTTTTAACATTGGCAGCACAAGATACAGCGAAGAATTTGTTTGGTGGAGTTATGATAATAATAGATAAACCTTTTATAATAGGAGATTGGGTTCAAACTACAAATTTTGAAGGAATAGTTGAAGATATAACTTTTAGAAGTACATGTATACGTACTTTTGATAACTCTTTAGTAAATATACCTAATGGTGTATTATCAAATGAAGCAATAATAAATTGGAGCAAAATGGAAAAAAGAAAATATAAATTAGACTTAAAATTACCATTAGATACTCCAGTAGAAGTAATACAAAGAATTACCAGTAAAATATATTTTATGCTAATAAATCATCCTAGTGTAATAAATGATGATACATATGTAAAATTTGACGAAATAGCAGAAGATGGAATATCAATAATGATATATGTTTTCACAAATTCTGTTGATTATGGAAGTTATTTAAATGCTAAAGAGCATATAAATAAGAATATATTAGAAATATTAGAAAAAGAAGGAGTGGATTTAGCATATCCAACTAATACTGTAATAGTAAAAAATTCAAAAAACTTAAAGATTGATGATAAAAAAGCTATAGGTAAATAATTAAAAAAGATGCATTATTTATTATGATGATGCATCTTTTTTTATAATAGTAAGAAAATTATTCTGGTAGGAGAATCTTATGTATTTGATAATTATAGCAAATATAAGATTTTTAGATGAATCATTACAATTTAATTAACTTGTAATATGAATAATATTTTATTTTTTGAAAAAGATATAAAAGAAAGATTGACAAATATTGATAGTATCAATATAATAATAACAGTATATTATCATTTTAATAATATCAAAAAAGGGGGATGATAATTATGGAAAATAAAGTAATTGTTGTATTTGGTGGTTCATTTAATCCGCCCCTTAATTCACATTTTTCGCTTGCAGAGCAAATAGTTTCTGAATATAAAGAAGTAGAAAAAATAATATTTGTTCCAGTAAATCAAAAATATCAAAAAAAGGGATTATTAGATAATAAATATAGATATGAGATGTTAAAATGTGTTTGTGATAAAAATGAGAAATTTGAAGTATCAGACATAGAATTAAAAAATGAAAGACAGCTATATACAATTGAAACTTTAGAGAAAATTCAAACTGCTTATCCAAATAAAACAATATGGTTTACTACAGGAAGTGATAATCTAAAAGAACTAAGAACCTGGAATAAGGCAGATGAATTAACAAATAAATTTAAAATACTTGTTCTAGAAAGAGATGAAGACTGTTTAGAAAATATAATAGAAAATGATGAGTTCTTAAAAAAGCATGAAAATTCATTTGTGAAGGTTAAAAATAATATAAAAAGTGGGTTAAGTTCATCATTTGTAAGAGAGAAAATAAAACAAGGAAAAAGTATACGTTATTTTACACCAGATGAAGTATATAATTATATAAAAGAAAATAATTTATTTAAATAAAAGGGGGATAAAAATGATAGAAGAGAAAGAATTAAGAAAACATGTACAAAAAATTATTTTATGGATACAGGAATATGTAAAGAAAACTAATACAAATGGAGTAGTAATTGGAAATAGTGGAGGAAAAGATAGTGCTACAGTAATTGCTTTAGCAACAAAGGCATTAGGAAAAGAGCATGTTTTAACTGTAGGTATGCCCTGCCAGTCTAAAAGCAAAGATTTGGAAGATGCAAAATTGGTTGCAAAAACATTTGGAGTAAAAATTTTAGAGGTTAATTTAACAGATACTTATGAAAAACTAGAAAAAGAAATTAATAATAAATTAAATAAAAACTTATCCTTAGAAGCTAAAATAAATATAAAACCAAGATTAAGGATGGCAACATTATATGCAATTGCACAAGATTATAATTATTTAGTTATGGGAACAGGAAATTTATGTGAGGCTATGGTTGGATATACAACTAAATGGGGAGATAATGCAAGTGATTTAAATCCAATTGCAAATTTTACTGTAGAAGAAGTTTTAAAAATTGGAGAAATTTTGGGTGTTCCAGAACAAATTATAAAAAAAGCACCAAGTGATGGTTTAGGAGATAAAACTGATGAGCAAAAAATGGGAATTACATATAAAGAAATTGCAGAATATATAGAAACAGGGAATACTAATAAAGATAGTATGAAAATAATTGAAGAAAAATGTATGAAATCTAAGCATAAAAGAGAAAAGGTGCCTACATATGATTTTAAAAGGATGAATTATTTAAAAGAAAAATAATAATATAAGGAGTAAAGAAATGACAGAAGAAGAGTTTTTAAAAAACTATGATTCAAATAGATTTTTTAAACCATCTGTAACAGTGGATTCTATAGTATTTACAATAAGGGATGAAGAAATAGAAAATTATAGAAAATTACCAGAAAAAAAATTACAAGTATTATTGGTTAAAAGAGCAGAGTATCCATATAAAGATAAATGGTCATTACCAGGAACTTTTGTAAGAAAAGAAGAATCTTTTGAAGAAGCTGTACAAAGAAGTTTAAAAGCAAAAACCAATATGGAATATATATATTTAGAACAATTATATTCTTGGGGAGATCCAAAACGTGATCCAAGAACAAGAGTAATTAGTACATCATATATGGGATTAGTAAATAGTGAAAAAATACATATAAAATCCGGAGGAAGTACTAATGATGCAAGTTGGTTTACTATTACATTAAATTCTGTAAAAGAGAAAATGAACGAAAATAAACATGGTTATATAAAAGAAGAAGAAATAGATATAATTTTAGAAAATAAAAATGAAATTATTAAAAATAAAGTAAAAGTTGTAAAAGAATTGGTAAATGGAAATCAAATTATATATACACAAATATTATATTCAGAGCTTGCTTTTGATCATGTTAAAATGCTTATTTATGCAATAGAAAGATTAAAAAATAAAGTGGAATATACAACGATTGCATTTAATTTGATGCCAGAAAAATTTACATTAACTAAATTACAACAAGTATATGAAATATTATTGGGAAAAACATTATTAAAAGCCAATTTTAGAAGGAAAATAGCAAATATGGTAATAGAAACTGAAGAATATGATGAAAATGCAGGACATAGGCCTTCAAAATTATATATTTTTAATAAAAATTGGCAATCACATATATTTTAATTAAAATGTTATCTTAAAACAAAAAAGCTTTACTAATTTTTTTAGTTTATATATAATGAAAAAAGTTAAATTTTATGGGGTTGATGTATCAATGTTTAAACTAATTGCAAGTGATTTAGATGGAACAATGTTTGAAAAAGGAAATGTAATACCAAAAACAAATTTAAAAGCTATAGAAGATATAAATAATTCCAAAATAAATTTTACAATATGCACAGGTAAAACATATTCTTTATTTAAAAATATTTGCAAAGATATAGAAACTGGATATGGAATATTCGGAAATGGTAATCAGATAATTAATCTAAAAACAGGAGAAGAAATTTATAAAAAAACATTAAAAAAAGATGATATTATGTTTTGTATAGATAAAGCAAAAAAATTAAACTTGCATATACATATGTATACTGATAAAGAGATAATAACAGAAAAATTATTGTATATGGATTTAAGAAATTTTGAATTAACTAAAAATAGTGAAAAGGTAGAATTAGAGTTTAAAATAGTAAAGGATATTAAAAAATATATTGAGCAAAAACAACCAGAAGTATTAAAATTAGTGATTTCGTCAGAAAAAAATCTAGAAAGTCTAAAAAATGAATTTTCTAAAAATTTAAATTTACAAATAAATTTAATTAAAAAAATTGATAAATATAAAGATGAAGTTATTGGTAAAGAATATGAATATTTAGATATTATGCCAAGAGGAATAAATAAAAATGAAGCATTAAAAATTTTAGAAAATTATTTACATATAGATAAAAGTGAAGTTTTAGCGATAGGTGATAATTTAAACGATATAGAAATGATTAAAGATTCTGGTGTAGGGATTGCTGTTGCAAATGCATATGATGAAGTTAAAAAAGTTGCAAATTATACAACTTCTACAACTGCGCAAAATGGAGGATTTGCAGAAGCAGTATATAAATATATAGAATTTGAATAAAAATTCAATTTTATATATTTTTGATGGAAAAATATTACAAGGGAATTATTAGCTATTTACTTTTCAAAAATATTACTATATACTTATATTAAGTAAAAAATAGGAGAAAGATATATGAAAGTGAAAATAAATGGAAACGCTGAAACCATTGGCGTTGTACACACACACACACACACACACAAGTACGTTTAGAAAAATAAAAAGGGTAGCCAATAAGGCTACTCTATATTGCGTGAAAAACAGGATAACTGTGGCACTATATGAGGAAAAATAGTGCAGGCAGGATATCCTGTTTTTTTGCGTGCGAATTTTCTAGAATATGAAAGATTAGGGAGGAGTTTTAATGCAAAAGAAAAGAAGTATAAAAATAATATCAATAGTATTAATATTGGTACTAGTATGTATATTAATAACATATTTTAAAAATGATAGTAAAAAAGTATTAGCAACAACAAGTGAATTTAATTCAGAAAACTTAGAAGATAATGAACATATGCATGTTAGTATAGATGCAAGTGGAGACAAAGTGCCAGTGCCAAATGGCTATGTAGGAAGTAAAGTAGATGGAGAGAATGAAATAGATACAGGATATGTAATATATGAGGGAACCGAGGAAGTAAATAATGCTAATGTAGAAGAAGCTCAAAAAACAAGAAATCAGTATGTGTGGGTACCAGTACCAGATGCAAGTACAATGTATGGAATTGATGAGAATGGTAAGAAGTGGGGAAAGTTATATAATTTTGCAACATATTCATCAAATCCAAATTATAATGAACTAACAGGAGCATATCCTAGTAATTGGAGTGAAAGTAATGGTGTTATTAAAATTATAATTAAACTAGGTTAGAGAGAGCCAGATATAATAATGGGATATAGTAGTACTGCTGTATTTGATATGGATTCTAAGTTAAGAAATTTTGGATTAAAAGCGGAAACAATACATGAATTTTTGATACAATTAGAAGAAGAATTTAATAATATGATAGGAAGTGTGGAAAAATATGGAGGATTTTATATAGGCAGATATGAAACTGGAAATTTAAGTAAGAAAATGGTAGTAGTTAATAGAGAAAATAGAGATATAGGAAATCAGACATGGTATACAATGTATGAAAGATGCAAGAACCTAAAAAATCAGAATACAAATATAGAAACAGGTATGATATGGGGAAGTCAATGGGATAGGACATTAATATGGCTTACAGAGAGTGGAAATAAAACAAAAGAAGAAATATGTGATTCAACAACTTGGGGAAATTATAATAGTAGTGTATTAGATGCAATGGAAGGAAGTGGTACAATAAGACCAACTGGATATAATGAAGCATGGAAAGCAGCGAATATATATGATTTGGCTGGAAATGTATGGGAGTGTACTACATTAGCCAATAATTCACATTATAGAGTTATGTGTGGAGGTAGTATTAGTAATAATAAAGTTTCAGATAGATGGGATAATGGTGGTGCTGTTATACCAACATATACTTCAGGAAGTAAACGGATGCCGTGCAATGTTATATATAAAATAAGTGCAACAAAGATAGCTATTAATTTTTAAGAAAGTTGTAGAAAAATTAAAATTTAATTATATTAAAATGAACCCTCATTATTAAACTTTTTTGTTTAACAATTTGGGTTCATTTTTCAGATAAATAGGAAAGATAGGTACAGTGACTAATAGTAGGAAAAATAATTACTTATTTCATATTAATTATTGTTAATAATTTTGTTAGCTTCTTCTTGAGAAATATAGCCATTTTCAACCATCGTTTCTAAAACATGTCCTTGTCTACTTTTTGTTAAATCGGGATTTTTAGTTGGAGCATATACACTTGGAGCATTAGGAATTCCAGCCATCATAGTACATTCATTTAGATCCATTTCACTTGGTTCTTTACTTAAATAACCATTACAAGCTTCTTTTATTCCATAATATCCGTCTCCAAAATAAGAAGTATTTACATATAATTCTAAAATCTCATCTTTTGAATAATTATCCTCTATTGCAAATGCCATAAATATTTCTGCAAGTTTTCTAGGAAATGGATCCATTTCTATAAAATAAATATTTTTTGCCAATTGTTGGGTTATTGTACTACCACCTTCACGAAGGTCAAAATTAGTAACATTTACATATATTGCTCTTGCAATAGATATAAAATCTATAGCTCCGTGATCATAAAAACGTCTGTCTTCTACAGAAACCACGGCATTTAAATAATCTTCTGGCAAATCTTCAAATTTAACATAGTTTTCATCACTTTGAATTTCATCAATTTTACTAACTAATGGTTCTTTATCTATTGCTTTACTATATAGAGAATAACCATATAAATCTAATATAATTGTGACTAAAACAATGAATAAAAATAAAAATAATAAAATTTTTTTAAATATTTTCATATGTATCACCAAAACAATTATACATTAAAAACAAATTATTGTAAAACAATAAAATTCAAATTAATATAATATTAAGAATTAAAAAAAATTGAAAAAACTATAAAAAGTACTTGCAATTTACAGAATGTTGTATTAAAATTTATCCAAGTGGAGAGAAGTGGTACAAAGTGGTAAAAAATGAATTGAGGTGAAACGAAGTGCTAATTCGGCCAATATGAACATTCTTTAGATGCCAAAGGCAGATTAATAATGCCGGCAAAATTAAGAGAAGACATGGGTGATAAATTTATAATTACCAAAGGTCTAGATGGATGTTTATTTGGTTTTTCACAAAATGAATGGGAAAACTTTGAAACAAAATTAAAAACACTTCCACTTACAAATAAAAATGCTAGAGATTTTGTAAGATTTTTCTTATCAGGAGCTATGGAATGTGAGATAGACAAGCAGGGAAGATTCTTAATTTCTAGTAATTTAAGAAATGTTGCAACATTGGAAAAAGAAGTAATTATAATAGGTGTTGGAACAAGAATTGAAATTTGGAATAAAGAAAAATGGGAAAATTATAATAGTGAAGAAAATATATCAGCAGACGATATTGCAGAAAATATGACAATGTTAGGTATATAACTTTGAAAAAAGTTTATATAAATTTTACACTAAAGATAAAAATAAAAAAGTTACAAAAGAAAAAAGTAAGTTACAAAAGATATTTTGTAAACATTTACTAAAGAAGAATCAAGATAAACTTGATTAGAAGAGGGCTATACTAAAGAAAAATTTGAATATACAAAAGATAAAATCTTAAGAAACTAATTATATTTTATATACTTAAGAAGAATATAATTAGAAAAACAAATGATAACTCTTTTAAATAAGGGTTAAAATTACAAATGCCGATAGCAAATATATACCACGAAAAAGGGAATGAAATACAAATGACGAAACCACTAGAAACAGAAGAGAAATAGCGTACAAACAGTTGGAACTTCAAAAATTCCAACTGTTTGTGCTATTCAAAAAATGATAATGGAGGGTATATATTGGAATTTAAACATAAACCAGTATTACTTGATGAATGCATAGAAGGTTTAAATATAAAAGAAGATGGAATTTATGTAGATGGTACATTAGGAGGAGCTGGACATAGTAAAGAAATCTTAAAGAGATTGTCAAGTAAAGGACTGTTAATTGGAATAGATAGAGATTTAGAAGCATTAGAGGCTGCAAAATCTAATTTAAAAGACTATGAAAATGTTAAATATGTACATGGTAATCATGATGATATAGATGAGATATTAAAAGAATTACAAATTGACGGAGCGGATGGAATATTATTAGATTTAGGAGTATCCTCATATCAATTAGACGAAAGAAATAGAGGATTTAGTTATCTTGGAGATAACAAATTAGATATGAGAATGGATAAAACTCAAAGTTTAACTGCAGGAGATGTAGTTAACAATTATAAGGAAGAAGAATTAGCGGATATAATTTATGAATATGGAGAAGAGCGATTTTCTAGAGTTATAGCAAGGAATATTTGCAGGGAACGAGAAAAGAAACCAATAGAAACAACAGCTGAGCTAGTAAAAATAATAGAAAACTCTATTCCAAAATCTAAACAAAATAATGGTCATCCTGCTAAAAGGACATTTCAGGCAATTAGAATAGAAGTTAATAATGAAATAAAGCCATTATATGATACAGTTTTAAAATGCATTAAATCTTTAAAAAAGGGTGGAAGATTATGTATAATAACTTTTCATTCTTTAGAAGATAGAGCGGTAAAAAAAGCATATATAGAAGCGGAAGGCAGATGTACTTGCCCAAAAGACCTGCCATATTGTGTATGTGGAGCAGTATCATATGGGAAAATTATAAATAAAAAACCAATTATAGCTACTAAGGAAGAACAAAACGAAAATTCTAGAAGTAAGAGTGCGAAACTTAGAATTTTTGAAAGAAAGTAACAAAAGAGGAGGTGATGGCTAATGGCTAGATACCAATATGAAACAAGTCCTAGAAAATTAGAACCGGATTTTATACCAAATAGAAAATCTAAGAGAATGCAGGACGAAGAAAGACAATTAAAAGAAAAAATAAAAAAAGAAGCAAAAGAAAGAGCAAATCAAAAGAGAAAAGCTCTATTATTAAAGAAAAAAATAATTGTATACATAGCAATTGGTTTTACTATGCTATTAGTCGTTAGCTATAGAAACTCTTTAATTACAGAAGATTTTAATAAAGTAAAATCATTAAAAACAGAACTTGCAACCTTACAAAAAGAAAATCAACAAACAGAAGTATCAATAGAAAGCAATCTTAATTTAAACAAAGTTAAGGAAGAAGCTAAAACTAAATTGGGAATGCAAGAATTAACAAATGATCAAAAAATTTATATTAATTTACCAAAGAAAGATTATGTACAATCATCAACAGATAGCACTGATTCAGATACTACAGAGAAAAATTGGATTGCAAAAATAGTAGATAAAATAATGGGAAAAGAATAAAGAAAAACATAGCAATTTGCTATGTTTTTTTGTATATGTTTTTTCATTAGTAATTAAAACAAGCATCTTATACATAAAATGGTAAAAAGAATTTTTATATAAGAGGTGCAAAATGCAAAAAACATGTAGTATAAAAAATAAAAAAATGATGTTATGGATAATTATAGTTTCTTCAATATTATTAATATTATTGGTGATTAGAATTGCTGTTATACAATTTGTGGATGGGGATAAATTAAAAGAGATGGCATATGAACAACAAACTTTAAATAGAAAAATAACATCAAAAAGAGGAACCATATATGATGCAACAGGAAAAAATATATTGGCTCAAAGCAGTACAGTAGAAACAGTTACAGTAAATTCTACGAATATTCCTAATGAGAAGAAAGAGCTGGTAAGTAAAGCTTTATCCGAAATATTAGAAGTTGATTATGAAGAAACTTTAAAGAAAGTAAATAAAAGAAGTTCAATAGAAACTATTGCTAAAAAAGTAGAAAAAGAAAAGACTGATGAATTAAGACAATGGATGAAAGATAATAATATAGAAAGTGGAATTAATATAGATGAAGATACAAAAAGATATTATCCATATAGTAGTTTAGCTTCTCAAGTAATTGGTTTTTGTGGAAGTGATAATCAAGGATTGGATGGAATTGAAGCTAAATATGATGATATATTAAAAGGAAAGAGCGGAAAGATTGAAAAAGTTACAGATGCTAAAGGTGGAGATATGGAACAATTAGAAGAAAATTATGTTGCAGCAGAAAAAGGAAAAGATTTAGTACTAACAATAGATGTAACTATTCAATCAATAGCAGAAAAGTATTTAGAAAATGCATGTATAGATAATGAATGTACAGATGGTGGAAATATTATTATTATGAATCCCAATAATGGAGACATATTAGCAATGGCAACATATCCAAATTATGATTTAAATAATCCATATGAATTGGAAAATAGTCAAAATATGGATACCAGTGAAAAAAATAAGCAATTACAAGCTAAATGGAGAAATAAAGCAATAGCAGATACATATGAGCCAGGATCTACTTTTAAATTAATAACTTCATCTGCAGCATTAGAAGAAGGTATCACAACAACTGATAAAGAAGGGGAATTTAATTGTGGAGGAGGAATAGATGTTGCAGGAGTTAGAATAAAGTGTTGGAGATATTATAGACCACATGGAACGCAAAGTTTAAGGCAAGCTCTTATGAATTCGTGTAATCCAGTATTTATTGCATTAGGGCAAAAAATAGGCAAGGATAAATATTATGAATATTTAGATAAGTTTGGATTCTTTAAAAAAACAAATATTGATTTACCAGGTGAAGCTAAAGGAATTTTTTTGGCTAAAGATAAGGTTGGCCCTGTAGAACTTGCAACTATAAGTTTTGGGCAAAGATTTGAAGTAACTCCGATACAAATGGTAACTGCTGTAGCTAGTATTGCAAATGGTGGAGAATATATAGAACCTAGAGTGGTTAAAGAAATTATAGATTCTGAAACAGGTGAGAAACAAGAAATAGAAGTAAAAAAAGGAAATAGAGTAATATCAGAAGAAACAGCCAATAGTGTACTAAGCATGATGCAATCTGTTGTAGAAGATGGAACAGGAAGAAATGCACAAGTGCAAGGATATTTAGTAGGAGGAAAAACAGGGACTTCAGAAGATGGAGTAAATACGAATAAATATGTAACATCATTTATGGGAGTTGCACCAATTTCGGATCCGCAAGTTGTAATTTTAGTAACTTTATATAATCCGACAGGTGAAGGAGGACACCAAGGAGGTGAATGGATAATTTTAACAACAAAAATGAATTTAAGAGATAATCAGAATATAGCAATTTTGCTATATATTTTTTTTGGCTAAAAAACGTAAGTTTGACTAAAATGCAAAAATATGATAAATTATAGGGAGAGTTTGATATAAAACGGAAAAAAGACTGTCTTTAAAAAGGGGAAATATGAAAATGGAAATCTTAGAATATACAAATAAGTATAGACAAAAGACAATAGACTTATTAATAAAAGTTGCTGTAGATGAACATGGATTTAAAGACTGGGAAAAATGGTTTAAGATTTTTGAAAACGAAGCATATATCGAAAATGATGGAAATTGTTATATAGCAATTGATGATCAAGATAATGTAATAGGAACAATTAGTTTAAGAAAAATAGACAGTATATCGGGAGAAGTAAAAAATTTTTATGTAGAAAAAGAATATAGAGGATCAGGAATATCGCAAGAACTATTAAATACTCTTATCGAATTTGCTAAAACAAAGGGATATAAAAGATTAGAATTAGATTCTTATAAAGAGTTTAATAGAGCATTAAATTTTTATAAGAAAAATAATTTTGCTTTAGAAGCAATAGAAAATAATAAATATATATATTATAAAATACTTTCAGAAGAAAAAATAACTGTTATAGTAGCTGTATATAATATAGAAAAATATTTGGATAATTGTATAAAAAGTATAATTAACCAAAATTATAAAAATTTACAAATTTTATTAATAGATGATGGATCTACAGATAGTTCTGGAGAAATATGCGATAAATATGCAAAATTAGATGAGAGAATAGAAGTTATTCATAAAAAAAATGGGGGATTAGCTGATGCAAGAAATGTAGGAATGTCATTGGCTAAGGGTAAATATATAAGCTTTATAGATGGAGATGACTATATTTATCCAACATTTTACATGAATCTGTATAATTTAATAGTAAAATATGATGCAGATATCTCAGAATGTGATTTTTTAAGAGTAAACGAGGACGATATAGAAAATATAGAAGAAATAATATTAAAAGAAAATGAAAAATTAAAAATAAGACATGAAATAATTGATAATAAAGAAGCAGTATGTGAACTTTTTGGAACAAGATTACAACCATATGTAAAAAAAGTTGTTGTATGGAATAAATTATACAACTCTAAAGTTTTAAGTGATATACAATTTCCTTTTGGAAAATTACATGAGGATGAATATACAACATATAAAATTTTATATAATAGTACGAAGATTGTTTCAACAAATAAAGTATTACATGGTTATATACAAACTAAAAATAGTATCATGAGAAGAGAAATAAAACAAAAAAGAATTGATGATAATTTAGATGCATATATACAATCTTCAAATTTCTTTAAAGAAAAAAATGAACCAGAAATCGAAATGAAATGTAGAAGAAGATATTTAGAAAATTGTATTGAGTTATCTGGAAAAGTGTTAAAGTCAGATAACAAAGAAAAACAAACACAATTAGAAGGAATAAAAGATAAATTTATTTCTAATTATGATAAATATATAAAAGATATTATTTTTTATAATTCAGAAGAGAGAGAAACAAGAATTATACAAATAATTATAGAAGCATATGAGAATATTAAGAAAAATAATAAAAACATAGGTGAATATTGGTGCGAATTGGAGGAATTGGTTAATGAATGATAAGAAAAATGTATGTTTAATAGTACCAAATGTTTTTCCGGTTCCTGCAGTTAATGGTGGAGCGTGTGAAACCCTTGTAGAAACACTAATAAAAGAAAATGAAAAATTAAATAAAATTAATATTACTTGTGTATCTATATATGATGAAAAAGCCTATAAAAAAAGTAAAGAATATAAAAATACTAAATTTATATATATAAAAGATAAAAATAATACTGATAATATAGATTTATCTTTTGAAAAAGAAGATAAAAAATTATTTTTATATATGGATGATATATATGAAAATATAAAAGATGAGAATTTAGATTTTATTGTTATAGAAGGTGGAGATTTAAAAGCATATAAATATCTTTTAAAAAGATTCCCAAAGGAAAAATGTATAATGCATATACATGGAATTTCTACAGGAGATAATGAATTTGAACAAATCTACCAATACTATATTGCTGTAAGTAATTATGCTGCAAATCATTTTTTAGCAAGTGGTATTATAGAAAAAGAAAGAGTTAAAGTTTTATACAATGGTATTGAAATAGAAAAATTTAAAAGAAAGTTGTCACTAGAAGAAAAGCGAGAATTAAAAAATAAATATAATATAAAAGAAAATGAAAAAGTTATTATGTTTTGTGGAAGAACAGTAGTTGGAAAGGGAATAAAGGAATTAATTTTAGCTTTTAAAAGAATGAAAAATATAAATAATGCTAAATTATTAATTGTTGGAAACTCAGCATTTGGGAAAAATATACAAACAGAATTTGATAGAGAACTAATAAAAATATCACAAGATATAAAAGATAAAATTGTTTTTACATCATTTATACCTAATGATGATTTATATAAAATACACAATATAGCAGATATTGCTGTTGTTCCAACAATTACAGAAGAAGCTTTTGGAATGGTCGTAGTTGAGGCAATGGCATCTGGATTGCCTCTAATAGTTACTAGGTCAGGAGGAATACCAGAAATAGTAAATGAAGAAAATGCAATTATAGTAGATAAGGACGAGCTCTTAATCGAGAATATAGCAAAATCATTAGACTTTCTTGTAACAAATGAAAATAAAAGAATAAACATGGGAATTAAAGGTGCCGAATTGGCTAATAATTTTTCAGGAGAAAAGTTTTACAAAGGATTCATCAATATAATAGACGAATTTTTTAAAAATAATAATATAGTCAAGAAATAAGGAGTGGAGATAGATGTCAAAACCTATACAATTCGGAATTGGTTTTTTAGCAGGAAGACCTAATGTATGTAAAATAATAAATAGATATTATAAAGACATAATTGAACAAGGTGAAAAATATGGAAAGGATGTTAAATTTACTATTTTTATTTTATATGATTTAAATTATCAAGGAACTAATAGAATTGATTTTTATAATATAAAATCAGATGTCTATAAAAAAATAGAAATAAAATATATTACTCCAGAAGACATAGAAGAAGAAAAGAAAATTCTAGCGTCTAGATATGATTTTAATAAAAAAGATATAGATTTAATATTAGGCCATGGATATGCTAGAGCAAGAAATTCTATTATGTATTTTGCATTAAAAAGGAAGATTGATTATTTGCTATTCTGGGATGATGATGAATATTTAGTGGCAAATGTAAAAGATGAAAATAACCAAATAGAATGGGTAAAACAAGATGATATACTACAACATCTAAAAAACATAAAAAATGCTGATGTAACAGTTGGATATAGATGTGGAAATATGTCACCTGTGCCAAAAATAGAATATAATAATATCATAACAGAAGAGGATTTTAAAAATTATATAGATGGTGTTAGTAATGAAGCTGTAACATGGGAAAAAGTAAAAAGTCAAGAAAAACAAGAAGGTGGAATTTCTTTTGCAGATAAGGAAATTGTTTTTAAAGGAAAAGCGCATGAATTAAGAGATGTAGGAACAAAAAATTGGTTATTAGCATCAGGAATTTGCCTTAATTTAAAAAGATTAGAGAATATACCTGCATTCTATAATCCACCATTTGCTAGAGGAGAAGATACATTTTTATCTACATTATTAAAAAATTCAAAAGTTGTACAAGTTCCAACTTATCATTTTCATGATGGATTTTTAAAATATAGTAAAATTTTGGAGGACAAATATCCAAAAGAATTTAATAGAGTAAAATTAGATGGAAGTATAGAAGAAAGATTTTTAAAAACTTCAATTGGTTGGGTAGAATATAAACCTTTGTTAATATATATAACTGATAGAAAAAATTATAGCAAAATTATTAAGCAAACCAAAGAAGATTTAGAAAAAGGTATTAAAGCAGTTAATAAATTATTTAATACAGAAAGTTTTAATATTTTGTTAGATGAGCTAAATAGTTATGATAAAAATGTAAAAAAACATTATAATGAATATATAAGAACTAATGAAGTATGGAATAAATTAAAAACTCAAATGAAATTTTAATTTCTAGTACAATTATAAATAAAAAAACTTGTTATATTAAAAATAATATAGCAAGTTTTTTTATTGTCTCAATTAGTAATAAAAAATTTTGAAATTAATAAAATTGAAATAAAAAATATGAAAGGAAAATGAATTTTGGATAGGAAAGAAAAGTATATTAAATACCTATCAAAAACAGGAGATTGCTATGAACTAAAAGTTGGAAATTTGAATGTAGAAATGATTTATTCTAAAAATAACAAAAAAATTGATGAGTGTATTTTAAATGTATTAAAACGAAAGAATGATAAATAAGTTGTAATTTTTGTAGAAGAAGGAAGTGAAAATATTGGCTGGTAGAAAATCAAAATATTCATCAGAAGCTATAAATACAAAAGAAGTAAAAAAATGGTTTGTTGCGATATATATTAGGCTTTCACAGGAAGATTCTGATAATGGAGAAGACAAGCGAGAAAGTAATAGTATTACAAGCCAAAAAGCATTATTAAATGAATATATTGAAGAGCACAATGATTTAATTGTTTATGATGTTTATGTTGATGATGGTTATACTGGAACAGATTTTAATAGACCAGGATTTCAAAAATTATTAGAAGATATGAGAGAAGGAAAAATAAATTGTGTCCTAGTTAAAGATTTATCAAGACTTGGTAGAAATTATATAGAAGTAGGAAATTACATAGAACAAATATTTCCATTATTCAATATTAGATTTATTGCTATAAATGATGGAGTAGATAGTTTTAGAAACCCTACAAGTGTAAATACAATATTGGTACCATTTAAGAATTTAATAAATGATGAATATTGTAGAGATACATCAATTAAAATAAGATCAGCTTTAAATGGACGAAAGAAAAAACGGAGAATTTGTAGGAGCGTTTGCATCTTATGGGTATATAAAAAGTCCAAACGATAACCATAAATTGATTATTGATAAAGAGTCAGCAAAAATTGTAAAAAAGATTTTTGAATGGAAAGTAAATGAAGGTTTAGGTAATTTAGCAATATGCCATAGATTAAATGATATGGGGATTTTGAATCCCACAGGTTATAAAAAGAAAAAATTAAATCAAAATTATAATAATTCTAGAATTATTCAAGAAGATTATTCATGGTGTACATCTACAATCAGAAATATTTTAAGAAATGATATTTATATTGGAAATATGACACAGGGAAAAAGAAGAGTAAAAAGCTATAAGCTACATAAAGTAGAGCAAGTTCCAGAAGATGAATGGGTTACTGTAGAAAATATGCATGAGCCAATTATAGAAAAAGAATTATTTGAGAAAGCACAAAATATGAGAATGGTTGATACTAGAGTACAAAATAATGGAATCTTAAGTATGTGGGCTGGAATATTAAAATGTGCAGATTGTAAGAGGGCTATGCATAAAAAGACTTGTAAAAATAAAATTGGAAAAACTTATGAATATTACATATGTGGTACTTATAGAAAAAAATCAAATAATTTATGTACAAAACATACAATAAAAGTTGAAGAATTAGAAAAGGCAGTTTTAGAAGCTATTAAATTACATATGGAATTATTTGTAGATACCGAGAATTTATTAAATAAGATTAGTAAACAAAAATCTAAAAAAATAATTGATGAAAATATTAAAAATATAAAAAAAGATAAGGAAAATGAGATAGAAAAAATTAAAAATTTAAAAAGAGGTTTATATGAGGATTGGAAAAATGGATATATAAAAAAAGAAGAATTTTTAGAGTATAGGGATAAATATGAAAAAGATATGGATATAGCTAAAAAAAATATTATCAATTTAGATAAAGAAAATAAAAAAGAAGAAAAAGTTACTATTGAAAATAACAAATGGATACAAAATTTAGCAGAAAATAAAAATATAACAGAATTAGATAGGGATATTATAGAAGAATTAATTGATTATATTGAGGTATACGAAAATAATAAGATAGCTATTCACTTTAAATTTTCAGATCAATTAAGTTGTAGTGATAAAATACACCAAGGAGGAGGTGTTGCAGCACCAGTAGGAGGGCAAATATTGGGAGAAGTTTTACCTTATTTAGAATTACAGCAAGACAAAGAAACAGAGGAAACACCAAAAGAAGAAGTAGAAATGCCAGAGATAAGAAATAAAACTGTAAAAGAAGCAAAACAAATTTTAAAAGAAATTGGGTTAGAGCTAGAAATTAATAATTCGACCGAAGAAATAAACGAAGAGGAAGAATATGTAAAAGAACAAATTCCTAAACCAGGAATAAAAATAACGAAAGAAACAAAAGTTTATATTGATATATAAATTTACTTGCTATATAATGTATTCGTAAAATTGTATAAAAATGGAGGTAAAGGTATGAACCTTAAAAATATATTAGTAGGAATAGAGGGAATAAAAGCTAAAGGAGATATAGATATAGAGATAAATTCTGTAAAAAATGATTCTAGAAAAGTTGAAAATGGTGATTTATTTATTTCAATAAAAGGTTATGAATCAGATGGAGCAGACTATATAGAAGAGGCAGTAGAAAAAGGAGCAAAAGTAGTATTAGTAGAAGAGGGAACAGATTTAAAACAGATAAAAATAAAAGATGAAACTACATTATTAGTAGTTCCAGATGCAAGAAAAGCTATGGCACAAATAGCTTGTAATTACTATGGCAATCCATCTAGAAAATTTCAATTAATTGGTGTAACAGGTACAAAAGGAAAAACGACAACAACATATATGATAAAATCAATACTAGAGAAGAAAGGATTAAAGGTAGGATTAATAGGAACAATCCATAATTATATAGGATCAGAAGATTTAGGAGATAGTGAAAGAACTACACCAGAGAGCTTGGAATTACAAGAATTATTTGCAAAAATGGCAGAAGCTAAATGTGATGTGGTTGTAATGGAAGTTTCTTCACAAAGCTTAAAATTAAATAGGGTATATGGTTCAGATTTTAATATAGGAATATTTACAAATTTATCAGAAGAACATATTAGTGAAAAAGAACATTCTAATATGCAAGAATATTTTGAGACTAAATGTAAATTATTTACCATGTGTAAAAAAGCATATATTAATGCAGATGATATTTATTCAATAAAACTTCCAAAATTAGTTCCAGGACCAGAATATACAACATATGGAATAGATAATCATTCTAATATTTTAGCAAAAGATATTACAATAACTAATTCATATGTAGACTTTAGAGTGAAAATAGGAGATAGAAATGAAAGAGTAAAGGCATGTATTCCAGGAAGATTTACTGTATATAACTCACTTGCAGCAATTGCAATAGCTCTACAATTTGGTTGTAATATAGATATGATTAGAGAGGGATTATTAGAAGTTAGAGTGCCTGGAAGATCAGAAATGATAGATAATAAATTAGAACTTCCAATAATGATTGATTATGCACATTCACCAGAAAGTTTGGAAAGCATTTTGAATGCTGTAAAATCATATACTAGAGGTAGAGTAATATGTGTATTTGGTTGTGGAGGAGATAGAGATAAAAATAAAAGACCTTTAATGGGAGAAATAGCTGGAAGAATAAGTGATTTTACAATTATAACATCAGATAATCCAAGAACTGAAGATCCAATGGAAATTATTAAAGAAATAGAAGAAGGAATACAAAAAACAAAAGCAAATTACAAGGTAATAGAAGATAGAAAAGAAGCTATAAAAAAAGCAATAGAAATGGCTAATAAATTAGACATTGTGGTAATTGCAGGTAAAGGGCATGAAATGTATCAAGAAATAAATGGAGTAAAAAAGGAATTTAATGAAAAAGAATTAGTAATTGAAATTACAGATGAACTAAAGAAAAAACAAGATGAAAAAACTACGAAGAAGAAAAAGTAAGGGTGAGAAATTAAATGAATTTTCAAATAAAAATATTATTAGCATCTTTTGGTGTTGCATTAGTACTGGGATTAATTGTTTTACCCATACTAAGAAAATTAAAAGTAAGTCAACAAGAAAGAGCAGAAGGACCAAAGTCACATCTAGCTAAAAAGGGAACTCCTACAATGGGAGGTATTACATCGATTATTTCTATAGTTATATTAAGTATAGGTGTAATGATAGTTTTTTATTTAACTGATCAAAAAGAGTTAATAAAAAGAATAGTTCCTCTATTATTTGCTACTGTTGGGTTTGGAATGGTTGGATTTATAGATGATTTTAAGAAAATGGTTTTAAAGAATACCGATGGATTAAAACCTACCTATAAAATGATTGGTTTATTAATTATATCAGTATGTTTTGTATTATATTTATTAAATGTTTTAGATTTTGGAACAGAGACATATATTCCAATAATAAAAACTTTTGTAGAGATACCAATTTGGATTTATATACCATTTGCAATAATAGTAATGCTTGCAACTACAAACGCTGTAAATTTAACAGATGGTATAGATGGATTAGCAACAAGTGTAACAACTATAATTGTGGCATGTTTAACTGTAATAGGAGTAATATTTGATACAAAAGAAATTATAGTTTTTGGTAGTATTGTTTGCGGATGTAATTTAGCATTTTTATTATTTAATTTACATCCAGCTAAAATGTTTATGGGGGATACAGGATCATTAATGTTAGGTGGTGTAATTGCAGGTATGGCGCTTGTTTTAAAAATGCCATTGTTATTAATAATAATAGCACTAATACCAGTAATAGAGACACTTTCTGTAATGATTCAAGTTACATATTATAAAAAAACAGGCAAAAGAATTTTCAAAATGACACCAATACATCATCATTTTGAATTGTCTGGATGGAGTGAAAATAAAATTGTAACAATATTTAGTTTAATTACATTAATACTTTGTGTAATAGGACTAAATGTTATCTAAAAGGAGATAAGAATGTCTAAAAAGAATAAAGTAAGGAAATTTTCTAAATTCGCAAATAATCAGATGGATTTTATTTTATTAATAACTGTTATATTATTATTATCTCTTGGATTAATAATGGTTCTTTCTGCAAGTTCACCTACAGCACTTGCAGAAACAGGTGATGATAGCTATGCATACTTTAGTAAACAAGCAACTTTTGCGGTGGTTGGAATTATCGCAATGTTATTTATATCTAAAATTGACTATAGATTTTGGAAAAAATTCTATAAAATAGCATATATTGTTTCTATAATTTTGTTACTCATGGTTTTAATACCTGGTATAGGTGTTTCATCAGGAGGAGCTAGAAGATGGATAAAAATTGGAGTTCAATTCCAACCATCAGAACTTGCGAAGATTGCTTTAATAATATTTTATGCTAGTTATTTAACAGATCATAAGGACGAATTAAAGACATTTAAGAAAGGTTTTATAAAACCATTATTATATTTAGTTCCAGTAGTTTTAATATTAATATTAATTCAGGATCACTTAAGTGCAACTATTATAATAGTTTTAGTTGTTGGTATAATGATGCTTATGGCGGGTGTAAGACCATTATATTTTGGAACAGTTGGAACCGGAGTTGCTGTATTGGGAGCAGCAGGTTTATATGCTATGGCAAAATTTACTAGTAAAGGAGCATTTAGATTAGCCAGGATAACATCTTTTTTAAATCCATGGGCTGATAAGCAAGGAGATGGATGGCAAGTAATTCAAAGTTTATATGCAATAGGATCAGGAGGACTATTTGGAGTTGGATTAGGTCAAAGTAAACAAAAATATTTATACATTTCAGAACCACATACTGATTTCATATTTGCAGTTCTAGCAGAAGAATTAGGTTTTGTTGGATGTGCAATTGTAATTGCATTATTTGGAATATTTATTTGGAGAGGAGTACTAGCAGCAATGAAGGCTCCAGATATGTTTGGAAGTTTGGTTGCAATAGGTATTACATCATTAATAGGTTTGCAAGCAATAATCAATATAGCAGTTGTAACATCATCAATGCCGGTAACTGGAATGCCATTGCCATTTTTTAGCTATGGAGTAACATCTTTGTTAATTTTGCTATGTTCTGTTGGAATATTGCTTAATATATCAAGAGCAGGCTCAAAAATTTAAGTAGTTATAAATAGGAAGGAAAATACATATGAAAGTAATAATTGCAGCATCACAATCAGGTGGACATATAAATCCAGGAATAGCAATAGCAAATAAAATAAAAAAGGAGAATAGTGATGCAGAAATAATATTTATTGGTACTAAAAGAGGTTTAGAGAATGATTTAGTACCAAGGGCAGGTTACAAATTAAAAACGATAGAAGCATATGGAATTGTAAGAAAATTTACCATTGATAATATAAAGAAAATGTTTAAAACATTAAAAGGATATGGAGAGGCAAAGAAAATTTTAAAACAGGAAAGGCCTGATATAGTTATTGGAACTGGAGGATTTATATGTGGACCTGTTCTTCTTGCAGCATCTAAGCAAAAAATTCCTACATTATTACATGAAAGTAATGCATTCCCTGGAATTACAGTAAAATTACTTGCAAAAAAAGTAGACACAATATTAATATCTTTTGAAGATGCAAGAAAAAGAATTCATAATGCTAAAAATATAGTATTAACAGGAACTCCTACAAAATTTAAAGATATTAAATTTTCTGAAAACGAAAAAGAAGAATTTTTAAAAGAAAATAACTTAATGCAAAATAAAACTTTAATATTAGTTTTTGGTGGCAGTCAAGGTGCTAGACCAATTAATAATGCTATAGAAGAAATTATAGAAAATAATTTAAATAAAAATTATCAAATATTATGGTCAGTAGGACAAAGTCAATATGATATAATTAAACAAAATTTGGAAAAGAAAAATATAAATATTGACAATATTACTAATGTTAAGGTGGTACCATATATATATGATATGCAAAAAGCAATGCTTACAGCAGATTTAATAGTATGTAGAAGTGGTGCGATGACTATTACAGAAGTATCAATTTGTGGTAAACCAGCAATATTTGTACCATTATCATTTGCGGCAGAAAATCATCAAGAGTTTAATGCTAAAGTTTTAGCAAATGAAGGAGCTGCAAAAATAATACATGATAATGAAATAAATGGTAACTCTTTAAATAATATGATAGAAGAAATGATAAAAGATAAAGAAAAATTAAAACAAATGGGTAATAATGCAAAGAAAATAGTAATGGAAAATGTTGAAGATAAAATATATGAGGAAATAAAAAAATTATTAAACAAATGATAAGGGGGAGTGCCATATGGAAGGAATTTATGTAGGAGGAAAATTACAAGAAATATCTTCTGTAAATACTAATGTTATAAGAAAAGAGATTAATCAATTATCTACAAAAGAATCCGAAATACAAGGAAAGATTGACAATCATATAACAATTTTTTTGGATTGTATTAGGAGGAGAATATAATGGATAAAAAAAATTCAATTGTAAGAAAAGTTATAAAAGGTGAAAACAGTATAGGAAAGTTCACACTAAAGGGTTTTGAAAAGAATGGAAAATTTATAGGTAATACGATTGAGAGTATTACAACTAGTAGCCAATTAAAGAAAATTGCTGGGATAGGTGTAACTTTAGGTTCTTTACATTTCTTCGGATCAACTCATCTTAAAGCAAATTTATTTAAAAAATTAGTAATTGATCAATGTATATTTAATAAGCAAAGTTCAGCAATAAGTGCTGTTAAAGAATCTGCTCAAAAAACAAATGATACACTAGAAAAGGCTATTACAGAACCTGCTCTAGAAGTAGTAGGAAATGATATAAATAAAACTGAGGATAAAATTTTTAATAAGGGTGGAGAGAGATAATGCTAAATATAACAAAAGAAGATTTTAAAAAAGATTTAGAGGAACTTGTTGAGATTGAAAATCAAAAGCAAATAAATTTAGCAATTTTATTTGAACATTCATTGGCAAATAGTAAGGAAATAAGATTAACTGAATTTAAAGATAGACTTTATATACAAGCAAATTATTATAATTCATTAGAAAAATATCAAATGGAAATAGAAAATTTAGTAAAACAATATAAAAAGCAATTGGATAAATTATTTGACGTATGTAATACTAGATATGTTAATATACAAAGAGAATTAGCTTCAGCCTTGCAATCAGAAATTATTGTAGTAACAAATATTAGTATTAATAGACAGAATTTAGAAAAAGCAATCGAAGAAAATGATACCGAAAAAATCCATTATTATACAAATAAAATTAATGCATCCATCCAGAAAAAATTAAATTATGAAACTATTATAATAGAATGTAATGAAAGATTAGAATTTTGCATAAAGCAAATTGGTGATTTCTCAGAAAAAATAAAAATAACAGAAGAAATAAAAATGGTTGAGAAAAAAGAAAATAAATTTATCAAGTTTTTAAATAACTTAATAAAAAATCTACATAGAAAGAAAAATTTTAAAAATTATGTTTTAAATCCATCAAAAACGCATATAGGATTGTTAACAAATGAGGTTGATAAATCTATAGAAAATTTATATAATCAAATTTTTGAATTTGCAGTACAAATGCAAGATAATAAAAATAAGATAAATATGGCTTTTGATGCTATGATGCAAACTTAATATAGAAATTTTATGGAGAAACTGTGGAATAAGAATAATATAAATTCTAACCACAGTTTTTATTAATATAATTATTGTAAGTAAAAATTGATAAAATAAAATATCGACAAATCTATTAGAAAAATAATTAAATAAGATATTTTAAAATCTAAATCGACAAAAATAAAAAACTATTAAAAAACGAATTGTCGAAAATCCAAAAAAAGGGTCAATCGATTTATATTGCTTAGTTATATATAAGAGTATATAGTAATATTTACAAAATATATAGGAGGAAAAATAAATGAAAACTTTTTTTGGAGGAATGTTTATGAATAAAGAAGAATTAAGAAAGGAAGGAATTTTACACCCAATAAAATTGGAATATTATAAAATAAAAGATTTAAAAAGTAAAAATGATATTTTTGGAATAGAAATTGTTAAAACAGAATATATAGATGAAGAAGTGAAAGTAGAAAAAGCATCAATAGATAAATTAACAAATGATGAAAAAATAGAAAATTCGATATTAGATCTTCTAAAAAGAAATGAAGTAACACCTGTTATATTAGAAGATGTAATAGAAGATTTTGTTAAATGCTAAAAAATACTTGAAAAAAATGTATATATGAACTAAAATACTATAGTATTAAAGATTATAGAAAATATAGCTATATTCTATAACTAAAAAGGAGAAAAAGATGGCAGATAAATTAATAATAGTGGAATCACCAGCAAAGGCAAATACTATAAAAAAGTTTTTAGGTGGAAAAACGAAAGTTGTTGCATCAATGGGACATATTAGAGATTTACCAAAATCAAAGCTAGGGGTTAATATAGAAAATAATTTTGAACCAGAATATATAAATATACGAGGAAAAGGAGATTTAATAAAATCATTAAAAAAAGAAGCTAAATCAGCAAAAAAAGTATATCTTGCTACTGACCCTGATCGTGAAGGAGAAGCAATAGCTTGGCATTTAGCACATATATTAGATATTCCAGAAGATAGTAAATCTAGAGTTACATTTAATGAAATTACAAAAACAGCTGTCCAAAAAGCTATGAAAGAACCAAGAAAAATAGATATTAATCTTGTAAACGCTCAACAAGCAAGACGTGTTTTGGATAGAATTGTAGGATATAAAATAAGCCCTGTCTTGTGGAAAAAAGTGAGAAAAGGTTTATCAGCAGGAAGAGTTCAATCTGTTGCAGTAAAACTAATTGTAGATAGAGAAAATGAAATAGAGAATTTTACTCCAGAGGAATATTGGAATATTATTGCAAGCCTAAAAGATATAAAAACAAAAAAGACATTTGAAGCGAAGTTAGTATCAAGAAATAATAAGAAATTAGAAATTCATAATCAAGCAGAAGTTGATGATATTTTAAATAATATTAAAAATGCAAAATTCATTGTAAAAGATGTAAAAAAAGGTGAAAGAAAAAGAAATCCTGCACCACCTTTTACAACAAGTACAATGCAACAAGAAGCATCTAGAAAATTAAATTTTAGCTTAAAGAAAACCATGTCTGTTGCCCAAACATTATATGAAGGTGTAAAAATTCCGGAAAAAGGTACAGTTGGTTTAATTACTTATATGAGAACAGACTCTACTAGAATTTCAGAAGAAGCAAGAAAAGTGGCAAAAGAAGTAATAGAGAATGCATATGGTAGTGAATATTACGAAAATAGATATTATAAAACTAAAGCAGATGCACAAGATGCACATGAAGCTATTAGACCAACATATATAGATATAAAACCAGAAGAAATAAAAGATTCATTAACAAATGATCAATATAAGCTTTACAGATTAATATATAACAGATTTTTAGCAAGTCAGATGAAATCAGCTATTTTTGATACTTTATCTGTAACAATTGATGCAAATGAATATAATTTTAAAGCAAATGGACAAACAATAAAGTTTAAGGGATTTATGACATTATATGTAGAAGGAACAGATGAAAAAGAAGATGAAATTGGTCAAATACCATTGGTAGAGGTAAATGAAGAACTAGAAAAAGTAAAGATTGATTCAAAGCAAAGTTTTACTGAGCCACCTCCAAGGTATACAGAAGCAAGTTTGGTAAAGGCTTTGGAAGAAAAAGATATAGGTAGACCGAGTACATATTCTCCAATCATTACAACAATTTTAACAAGAAGATATGTTGAGAAAGAATCTAAACAATTAGTTCCAACAGAATTAGGAAAAGTAGTAAATAAATTATTAACAGATAATTTTTCAGATATTATTAATGTAAAGTTTACTGCTCAAATAGAAAACGAATTTGACGAAATTGCTGAAGGAAAAGAAAATTGGAAAAAAATGATTTCAGAATTTTATGGACCATTTGAAAAAGAAATAGAGAAAGTAGAAAAAGAATTAGAACATGTAAAGTTAGAAGAAGAAGTATCTGATGTACCATGCGAAAAATGCGGAAGAATGATGGTTATAAAATATGGAAGATATGGAAAATTTTTAGCATGTCCAGGATATCCTGAATGCAAAAATGTAAAACCATATGTAGAGACAATAGAAGAGCCTTGCCCAAAATGTGGAGGAAAAGTTCAAATTAGAAAGACTAAAAATAGAAGAACATTTTATATATGTGAAAATAATCCAGAGAAATGTGATTATATATCTTGGACAAAGCCAAAAAAAGATGGCAAATAATATTTATAAATAAAAAACTGTGGAAACAAAATTATAGATTTTGACCACAGTTTAATTTTTTTTAATACTACTTGTTAAAAATAGTAAAGTATTATATAATAATAAACTGAGAATAAAGGTGGCAGGTGTAATAAATGTTAGTAAATGATGAAATAATAAGTGAGTTATATGAAAATGCCGGAGATACAAGATATCAAAAAGCATTGGAATATGTAAAAGATAAAAGAGTAACAATAACAAATGTAAATTATGAAAATAAAAATAATTTTGAAATATCTGCAAGTGTAAGAGGAGATAAGGCAACATATCTTACATATATAAAAATAGAAGAAGGGAAAATAAAAGATGTAAAGTGTTCATGCCCTGATAATACACAAAATTATTGTACATGTAGACATATTTTAGCTATGGTGATTGAATTTATAGATAACCAGATATATAAAGAGTTGTATTCAAATGTTAGTGAAAAAAAGAAAGAAACAAGTACAAAAATGGATTATCGTGGATTTAAACAAATGATTACAGCTTTTTATAATACCGAGGTAGAAAATATAGATGAAAAAGAAGAAGTTATAAAAGAAAGAAAAAATATAAAAATAGTTCCAAGTATTATATATGATAGTTATTATAAAGAGATGAAGGTGGAATTTAGTATAGGAACAGATAAATTTTATAAATTAAAAAGTCTTTCTGATTTTTATACAAATATGTTAAATAAATCAAATGAAAAATATGGTAATAAATTGGAATTCATACATACAAGAGAAAATTTTGCTAAAGAAAGCTTACCAATATTGGATTTTATATTAAAACATGCAGAAATTATAAAATATGTTAATAGTAGTGGAAATGCAGGTTATAGGTATTATGGTAAAATATTAAGTGATAATTGTATAATATTAAGTAATACGGGTATAGATGAATTTTTTGAGCTTGTAAAGGGAAAGACTTTAGAAATAGTACAGGATGGAGAAAAGGGAAAAATTTCATTTATTCCTGGAACACCTAATATAAAATTCAAATTAACAGAAGTTGCAGAAGGTGAGTTTGAATTAACTCAAAAAGAAGATATTTTTGAATATCATACATTAGAAGGAAAGAAATATATATATGTAATTTTGGATGGATATATTTATAGATGTGATAAAAACTATAAAAATACTGTAATTAAATTATTAGAAATTTATAAAAAGAATTTTATTAGGGAAATAAAATTTAGTAAGAAAGAATTGCCAGACTTTTTTTCTTTAGTATTACCAAAAATGAGAGAAAATATAGATACATCTAGTATTGATACAGAGAGATTAAAAAAGTATATACCAAAAGATTTAAATGTAAAATTATATTTGGATTTTGATAAAAATAATTATATTATAACAGAATTAAAATTTGCATATGGTGATATAGAATTTAACCCATTAGATTTAGAAAACATTCCAAATGTAGCAAGAAATGTAATTCAAGAATCTAATTGCTTAAATATGTGTAGAAAAACAGGATTTTTATTAGATTCTGCTAATAAAAGATTTGTATTAGTTACTGATGATGCAATATATAAATTTTTATCACAAGATATAAATAATTATACAGAAAAATATGAAGTATTGGTTACAGATAATTTTAAAACAAAAGAAATAAAGCAACCTAAGTTAGGAACTGTGGGAGTAAAAATAGAAAATAATCTATTAAATATAGATTTAACAGGATTAGAATTTGACAGAAGTGAATTAAAAGAAATTTTGACTAAATATAATTTAAAGAAAAAATATCATAGGTTAAAAGATGGAAGCTTTTTGGATTTGGAACAAAATGATGATATAAAATTTTTAAATAGCTTGGAATATGGTATGGAAGTGGATTATAAAGATTTAGAAAAGGGAAAGATAAGAGTCCCAATATATAGATCTTTATATTTAAATAAATTATTAGAGAGTGTAAAAAATGTCGAAATTCAGAAAGATAAAGAATATAAAGAGATTGTAAGCAACATTGATGAACGTGAATATGATAATGAAATAACTCCACCAGAAGGTTTAAATTGTACATTAAGATATTATCAAAAGGTTGGATACAAATGGTTGAAAATACTAGATGGATATAGACTTCGGAGGAATTTTAGCAGATGATATGGGACTTGGAAAAACAGTTCAGTTAATATCTTTACTATTAGATTATAAACAAAATGCAAAGGTAGAGTTACCATCAATTGTTATAACTCCAAGTTCTCTTGCATTAAACTGGAAAAGCGAAATTGAAAAATTTGCAAAAAATTTAAATGTTTTAGTTATTAGAGGTTCTTCAGAAGAAAGAGAAAAACAAATAAAAGATATACCAAATTATGATTTAGTAATAACATCATATGATTTATTAAAAAGAGATATGGAAGTTTATAAAAGAGAAAATATATTATTTAAATTTCAAATAGCAGATGAAGCACAATATATAAAAAATAGTAATACCCAAAATGCTAAATCATTAAAAGCTATTAATGCACAAACAAGATATGCATTAACAGGAACACCTATAGAAAATTCATTGGCCGAATTATGGTCTATATTTGATTATATAATGCCTGGTTATTTATTTACATATAAAAAATTTAAACAATTATATGAAATTCCAATAATGAAAGATAACAACCAAGAGGCTATGGAAAAGTTAAAAATGATGATAGAACCTTTTGTACTTCGTAGAGTGAAAAAAGATGTATTAAAAGAGTTACCAGAAAAAAGTATTACAGTTCTAAATAATGAAATGCAAGGTGAACAACTAGAGATCTATTTATCATATTTAGCACAAGCTAAAAAAGAAGCAATTAATGAAATTGAAGGAAATGGATTTGAAAAATCACAAATTAAAATTTTAGCATTATTAACAAGATTAAGACAAATTTGTTGTCATCCTTCATTATTTTTAGAAAATTATATGGGGGAAAGTAGTAAACTTAATCAATGTATAGAAATAGTGAAAGATGCAATTGCGGGAAAACATAAAATACTGATATTTTCCGGATATACATCTATGCTTAATATAATCGAAGGAAATTTGGCAAAAGAAGGAATAAATTATTATAAATTAACAGGTCAAACTAAGGTTGATGAAAGAGTAAAATTAGTTAATGATTTTAATAATAATCCAGATGTAAAGGTATTTTTGATTTCTTTAAAAGCGGGTGGAACAGGATTAAATTTAATTGGCGCAGATATGGTTATTCATTATGATCCTTGGTGGAATATGTCAGCAGAGAATCAAGCAACAGATAGAGCATATAGGATTGGGCAAAAAAATAATGTACAAGTTTATAAACTTATAACTAAAAATTCAATAGAAGAAAAAATTTACGAATTACAGGAGAAAAAGTCTAAGCTTATAGATAATATGCTTAGTACACAAACAACATTTATTAATAAACTTAATAAAGATGATATTATGGAATTATTTAATTAGTGGAAAGGAAAAAAATGAAAAATTATATAAATGTAGTTGGTGGAGGCTTGGCAGGAACAGAAGCTGCTTATCAAATTGCTAAAAGAGGCATTAAAGTTAAATTATATGAAATGAAACCAAAAAAATATTCTCCAGCACATTCAAATAAAAATTTAGCAGAAATAGTATGTAGTAATTCTTTTAAATCTAATTTACATACAAATGCTTGTGGTCTTTTAAAAGAGGAATTAAGACTTATGGATTCATTACTTATAAAAACTGCTGATAATACATCAGTTCCTGCGGGGCAAGCACTTGCTGTTGATAGAGAAAAATTTTCTGAAGAGGTTACCAAGAAAATTAATGAAAATCCTAATATAGAAGTTATAAATAAAGAAGTAGAAAATTTAGAAGATTTAATAAAAGATACAATAACAATAGTTGCTACAGGGCCACTAACTTCTGATTCTTTAGCAGATAGTATATCAAAATTAACTAAAAAGGATAAATTATATTTTTATGATGCTGCAGCTCCAATAATTACAAAAGAAAGTATAAATTTTGATATAGCTTTTTGGGGTGATAGATATGAGCAAGAGAGAAAAAGGGATGAAGATATTAGTGCATGGAAGCAAAGATTAGAAACAACAAGTGATAAACAAAACTATATAAATTTACCAATGAATAAAGAAGAATATGAAGTTTTTTATAATAGTTTAATAAAAGCAGAGGTCGTAGAATTGCATAATTTTGAAAAAAGGGAAATCTTTGAAGGCTGTATGCCAATCGAGATTATGGCAAAAAGGGGAGAAGATACATTAAGGTTTGGACCATTAAAACCAGTAGGTTTTACAGATCCACGAACAGGTAAAAGACCATATGCAATTGTACAATTAAGACAGGATGATACAGAAGGAAATATTTTTAATCTGGTTGGATTCCAAACCAATTTAAAATACGGAGAACAAAAAAAGGTCTTTTCAAGTATTCCTGGACTAGAAAATGCAGAATTTGTTAAATATGGAGTAATGCACAGAAATACATTTATAGATTCAAGTCATCTTTTAACAAATACATACCGAATGAAAGAAATTAAAAATCTATATTTTGCAGGACAAATTACAGGAGTAGAAGGATATGTGGAGTCTATATCATCAGGTCTTATAGCAGGAATAAATGCTGTGCTTGAATTAAAAAATAAAGGAGAATTTATATTACCAATAGAAACCGTAACTGGTGCATTGGCAAATTATATATCTACTCCAAATGAAAAATTCCAACCAATGAATGCAAATTTTGGAATCTTGCCACAATTAGAAAGAAGAATAAAAGACAAAAAAGAAAAGTATACAATACTTTCCGATAGAGCAATAGAAAAATTAAGGGAATATAAAAATAGGTACTTGAATTAAAGTACCTATTTTTATATTAAAGATAATCTCTAGAATCTCCATGTTCACTACGAGAAGTAGTTTTACGGTTTTTAGTAGTTCTACGTTGTACAGGTGGTATATTAGTAGTTCTGACTTTATATTTATCTAATACATTTTGGTATGCATCTTTACCAAGTTCTGTATTACGTGCATCTGCAAAATGATTATCATTATCCACAACTTTTGGTGTACGAATAATTTTAGCTCTGTATGTTGAAGAATCTCTAAATGGTTTGCCTTTAAATAAGTTTAAAATACCGTGTCCAAAATTGTAGATAGCTTCAAATATTTTTTCTATCATACCAGGATTATAATCTCTTGAATCCTCTTGCTCTTCTCTTTCTATTTCTCGAATGTCTTCTCTAGCATATTTTCTATTTCTATCTAGCATTTCTATACTTTTATCTAATTTCGCAATTTCAGCTTGATACTCTGCTTTTATATTTGCTAATGTTGCATTTGCATTATTTGGATCAGTATAATCTGATATAAAAGCTAATGGAGAATCAGGATTTGTGAAAGTTGTAGCATCTATATCAGGAAGTCCTAATGCATCTTTATTATTTAAAATATATGTTTGAAGAAGAGATTTTCTTGCTGCAATATGTGCTTTATAGTCATTTAAGGTTTCTTGAAAAGCTTTTTTTCTATCAGGATTATTTTGTATAGCGTGATTATTTAACATACCTTCTAATGATTGAACATAACTTTTTTCTTTATCTATAGATAATAAAGTTTTTAGTTCAGCATCTGTATTAGACATTGCTTCCAATTTTTCTATAATAGAAACAGAATCAATTTTTTTATTTCTCTGTTCAAATTTTTCCATAATCTGAGCTTTTGAATCTTCAATAATTGCCCTTCTAATTTCTTTTTTGAATTCTGGATTTGTATTTGCTGCTTTTATATAAGCATTTAGATCAGATTTAGCTTGCTCAATTTGTTCTTGGGTTTTATATAATGTATCTTCTTTCTTTCGTCTAATTATATCTTGACTGATTCTTATTTGATCACTACAAAAATTTAAGGTGTCATTATACTCATCTTCACTTAAATAATTTTTAAAAGATTCTAACATTTCTAGATTTTTTTGATGATATGAGATATTTGCTTCTGCTCTTAGTATCTCTTCTCTTATTGACATAATTGTACCAATATTATTTCTTATATCATTATAATTTTGTTTATTAGTAGAATACTCTGTTGCTAAATCAGAAAAATTTTTTGCCATATTTTTTGCCTCATTTTTTATTGAGGCTTCACCATCCTCTCTTAAAATAAAATTTATTTGGATAAAATTTCGTCACATTTTTTTATTAATTCTTCTATATCTAAAGATAATTGTTCTAATGTAAGTTTGTAATCTGCTAAATCTTTAGGTGACATCTTTTTTAATTCTTCTTTGGTAAAAAATTTTTTTTCTTCCATTTTTTAGATTAATCTTAGAAAACTAAGATATCCTCCTTTCTTAAGTACTCATAGCTATTTTTATTATACTAAAAAAGGCAAATAATGTCAATAAGTTTTTATGTAAATCAATTCAAACATAATTTAATACTGTTAATTAAAAGATATATAAGTCAGTAATAACGAATAAAAAATAAAAGAAGAGAAAAAACATAGCAAAGCACGAAAATAGCTATGTTTTTTTCTGGAAA
>CALXYJ010000013.1 GCA_944392945.1 uncultured Clostridia bacterium
TAGTAGTGGAAGTACAGCAACGAAAAACGAAAATAGTAGTACAAAAATTCCAACAGGAAGTGCAGAATACACGAAAGTCAATAACATATACGACCTAGCAGGTAATGTGTGGGACTGGACAATGGACGCCTACAGTACCGACGTCAGGGTGTATAGGGGTGGCCGTTGCTACGGCAATGGTACGAACCTTCCAGCAGACTATCGTGAATGCAACCATCCGACGTACGACGCTAGCGACAGGCGGTTGTCGTGCAGCACTTTATATAAAGTAATACTGAGCCCTGGTAGCGATGCACTATAACAAGTAAAGAAGTTTAAATAATTGTATTAGTAACAATTTCATTAATGTATTTTAATATAAAGGGAAAGGATGTAGCGATTAAAAGTTCACTTAAAGAATATAATTTAGAATTAGAAGAAAATGAACATATGCATTTAGAAGAAGATAGTACAGGTGATAAAATACCAGTGCCAAATGGATATGTAGGAAGTAAGGTGGCAGGAGAAAATGAAATAGATACAGGATACGTAATTTATGAAGGAGAAGGAGAAGTAAATGATGAAAATGTAGAGGAAGCACAAAAAACAAGAAAGCAATATGTATGGATTCCAGTACTAGATGTAAGCACAATGTATGGAATAGATGAAAATGGTAAGAAGTGGGGTAAAACATATTCTTTTGCAGTTAGTAGCAATTATGATGAATCAACAGGGGCTATCCCACTAAATTGGTCAGAAAATAATGGAATAATGAAAATAGAAGATAAAACAGGATATAGAGAGCCAGATATAGTAACTAATAATGAAAATACACAATATGATATGGATTCAAAATTAAAAAATTTAGAAATAGGAGAGGAAACAACACATGAATTTTTAATACAATTAGAAAGAGATTTCAATAACATGCTAGAAAGTGTAGAAAAATATGGAGGATTTTATATAGGAAGGTATGAAACAGTAATTTAAGTAAAGAAAATTTAGTTATACAAAAGGGAAATACTAATTTAACTGGACAAACATGGTATAAAATGTATACTAAATGTAAAAATTTAGCTAATGAAAATGTAGAAACAAATATTATATGGACTAATCAGTGGGATAGAACTTTAATGTGGCTTATAGAAAGCAGAGATAAAACAAAAGAACAAATATGCGTGGATTCAACAAGTTGGGGAAATTTTGGTAATGCTGAATTTAAATATATAAATGATAATGGAATAGAAGTAACAAAGAATAAAGGAGAAATAAATACAAGAATTCCAACAGGAAATGCAGAATATACAAAAGCAAATAATATTTATGATTTAGCAGGAAATGCACCTGAATGGGTAATGGGTGCCTATAGTCAATATAATAGAATTTTTAGAGGGGGAGCTTACTATGAAGCTACCGATTTAGTTAGTGGATATATTTATAACAACCCAAATGTAATAGCTTATGGCTTTAGAGTTACACTTTATATTAAATAAAATTATAGAAAAAACAAATCTCAGTACAAGATGAGGTTTGTTTTTTACTGATTACTACAAAAATACTTATATTTGACATCAAAAAATTAATATAATAAAATTAGCTCGATAAATAAGAAAGACATATATTAAAATATATAAAATAATATATAAAAGAAGAAATTAAAAAATCAATAGAGGAGACTAAAAATGACTGTTGAAGATATTATAAAAGCCACAAATGGTAAATTAATAATTGGAAATATAAAAGAAACTTGTGAGGATTTTTGTACAGATACAAGAAAAATTAAACCGGGTGATGTATATGTAGGTTTAAAGGGAGAAAAGTTTAATGGGAATGAATATTATAAGGAAGCGTTAGAAAAAGGTGCAAAAGTTGCAATAATTTCAGGTATTAATATATCAAAAGAATTAGAAAAAGATGATAGTTGGTGCAGACGGAAAAACAATAGTAGAAGTAGAAGATTCTTTAATAGCATTTGGTAAAATAGCATTATATAAAAGAGAACTATACAATATTCCAGTAATACAAATAACAGGAAGTGTTGGGAAAACTAGTACAAGAGACATAATTGCAAATGTTATACGTACAGAGTATAAGACCTTACAAACAGAAGGAAATCAAAATAATGCAGTAGGTTTACCAACAACAATATTAAAACTAAAAGATCATCAGGCTTTAGTTGTAGAAAGTGGAATGAATCATTTTGGAGAAATAAGTTATTTAGGTAAAATTGCAAAGCCAACAATAGCAGTAATAACAAATATAGGAACTGCACATATAGGAATTTTAGGGTCTAGAGAAAATATATTAAAAGCAAAATTAGAAATATTAGAAAATTTACAACCGGACGGATATATTGTAATTAATAATGACAATGATTTATTAAATAAATGGGCAAAAGAAGATACAAAACATAAAAAATATACATTTGGAATAGATGAAAAATCAGACATAATGCCATATAACATAAAAATAGAAACGGATTTTTCAACATATAATGTAAAATTAAAAAACAAAGAATATACTGTTAAAGTTCCTGTAAGTGGAAAACACTTTGTATATAATAGCTTATGTGCAATAGCTGTTGGAACATTACTAAATATTAAGCCAGAAAATATTATAAAGGGAATAGAAAACTTTACATTAACTAAAAATAGAATGGAAGTTGATAAAATAAAAGATGATATCACAGTTATAAATGATTCATATAATGCAAGTTTAGATTCCATGAAAGCAGGATTAGAATATTTAAAAGAATTAAAAGGAAATAGAAAGATAGCAGTTCTTGGTGATATGTTTGAATTAGGTGATTTTTCTGAAGAAATACATAGAAAAGTAGGAGCAGAAGTATGCAAGCAACATGTGGATTTATTAATAACAATAGGAAATTTTTCAAAATATATTGCAGATGAAGCTATTAAATTAGGAATGAAAAAGGAAAATGTAATTGTCTTAAATTCAAACGAAGAAGCAGGAAAATACTTAAATGAAAACTTAAAAAGTAAAGATATTGTTTTATTAAAAGCTTCCAATGGAATGCATTTTTCTGAAATATACAATGCTATAAAGTAAATAGGAGGATGTAAATGGAATACAAAGAAATAGAAGAAGATGTAAAAAAGCAATTATCAGAATTTCGTTTTACACATTCTTTAGGAGTTGCAAAAAAAGCAGTAGAACTTGCTAAAATATATGGTGTAGACGAAGAAATTGCCAAAAAAGTAGGAATTGCACATGATGTAGCTAAAGAGATGACAGATGAAGAAATGCTAGAATATGTAAAAGAGAATAATATACCAATTGATGAAATAGAAAAAGTAAAAATTTCTCTATTACACGGAAAAATAGGTGCAGATATAGCTGGTAAGAAATATGGATTCACAAAAGATATGCAAGATGCTATAATTTGGCATACAACTGGAAGAGAAAATATGAGCATGTTAGAAAAGATAATTTATGTCTCAGATAAAACAGAAGAAAATAGAAAAGGTAATAGATTTAATGTAGAAAAAAGTAGAAAAATGTCAAAAGAAAATATTGATGAAACATTAATCTTTCTAATGGATGAACTAATTGCGTATAATATAGATAAAAATGCAATAATACATCCAAAAACAATTGAGGCAAGGAATTATCTATTGTTAAATAGATAAGAATTACTAAAAAAATTAAAAAAGCTATTTTAAAACCTATTATAGTGTGATATAATAGGAACACCATGAATATGGAGGATGTTA
This sequence comes from uncultured Clostridia bacterium, assembly GCA_944392945.1. Classification (GTDB taxonomy): domain Bacteria; phylum Bacillota; class Clostridia; order TANB77; family CAG-508; genus Merdicola. Next base: position 3,714 of record CALXYJ010000013.1, read on the forward strand.
AATGATTTTCAAAGATTATTACAAAATATTAAATTTAGAAACAAGCAAGATAACACCTCAAGAACTGAAAATAGCCTATAGGGAAGCTGCAAAGAAATATCATCCAGACATTAACATCCAAGATAAATTTGCAGAAGAAAGATTTAAAGATATAAATGAAGCATACAGAGTGTTATCTAATTCAACTTCTAAACGAAAATATGACAGAATATGGAATAACAATGTAGGAAAAAAGAAAAAATATGAGGAAAGCAAAAGAAAAAACGGTTCAAAATTTTCCGAATTTTTCACAATGTTTTTTGGAAATATTGTTGGTGAAGAGCAAGAAAAAACTAACAATAAAGTAAATAAAAAAATCCCAATAAGAGGAGAGAATGTAGAAACAGAAATAAATATGTCAATAGAAGAAACATATTATGGAACAGAAAAGAAAATTTCTCTTAGGACTCTGAAAGGAAAGATGAAGACTTTTGTAGTAAAAGTCCCAGCAGGTATTAGGAATCAAGAAAAAATTAGATTGATTGGCCAAGGAAAAGCTGGAATAAATGGTGGTAAAAACGGAGATTTATTCATTAAAGTAAATATTCAAAATAGTAAGAAGTTTAGACTAGAAGGAATAGATTTATACACAGACCTACGATTAACCCCATGGGAGGCTGCCTTAGGCACAAGAGCTACTATACAAACAATTGATGATACTGCTTCTGTCTATGTACCAAAAGGAATTGAAAGTGGCGAAAAAGTTAGAATTCAAGGAAAAGGGTACAAAGATGGTAAAGGTGGAAGAGGAGACCTAATAGCTGAAGTAAAAATAGTTGTACCAAAAAAATTATCAAGCGAAGAAGAAAAGCTATATAAGCAGTTAGAACAAATATCTGAATTTAATCCAAGGATCAAGAATTAATTTACATAAAAAGTTAAAAATATTGACAAATTATTACAAATTCAGTATAATTAAACATAGTAGTGTTACTAAAGACAAACTATGTATATAGAAAATCGTAGAAGTGTGGGGTGTATAAATATGTACAGTTGGGAAGGAAAACATTTTAGTATAATGGATCCAAATAACATAAGTACAGTAGTATATCAAATAAATGAAACATTAAAAGAAGATTTAAAAAATTCACCAAAATATACTGTAACAAAACTGGACTATACAGAAGAAATATATGGGGACAAAAAGAAAAAGACTTTCTATGTAGACGACCCATCTGATGACAAAGACGAACTTGTTATACTATCATTTGGTAAAGATAAGGTAGTAATTAATATGGCGGTTTTACAAGGAGATAAAATAACGATCTCTAAAAAACCATCTGCATTAAAATTTAATACTTTATATTCAGATACAGAAAAAGAATATAAAGAATTTAAATATACACCAAATTTCAAAAGACAAATCTCAATAATAGATCCGGAAACGACAGAAGAGGTAAAACCAATGGTTTATTTTGATGAAGAGGCGAACGAGGTTAGAGGAAAATGTAAATTAAAAGCAAATAAACCTTATTTTGCTTTTGAAATAAAAGATAAAAAAGATTAAAGGAAGGGGAGTTCTAATGAACGAAACAGGTAATAATGAACCTACAACAAATAAAGGGTGTGCTTCACTAGTATTTACAGAAGATGGAAAAGAAAAACAAGTAGACTTAAATGTAACTACTTATACTTTTTCTATTGTGATGAGTGACGAAAGAGGTACATTCAAAGTGGAAAATAATACTATATATGCTCCAGAAAATGCCGAAGAAGCTAAAGAGTTAGCAAAAATGGAAAAAAGCAATTTAAAAGTAAATGGAAATGGTTCATTAACAAAGGATGGATCTAAGATTGCAACAAAAGCAACTGCAGAACTAAGAATGAAAAGAAATAGAAGAGTTAACAAAGGAACAAAAATTGCTAATAAAGATTCATCAGATAACAAAGTTAAAAACAATGATGAAAGATAATTACAAATGATAGGGATGAATTAAATGAATTATAAAGTAGAAAGAGCACTAGAAAATAGTAGGAAAAAATTCATAGTAATCGGAATCTTATGGGTGGTAATTGTAATTTTAGCTGTAGCGCCTTTCTCTGCAGCATTAGCAGAAGCTTCGCAGGGAGGTACTTATAGTTTTGAGATTTTACTAGAACAGCTAGGTAAATATATTACCAGCCCTTTTTCGAGTTTTTCTATAGTATTTTCTTCAGCATATATAGGAACATTTGGTAAATGTATATTATATTTTACAATATTCTATCTAATTGCTGTAGTAGTAGGGTTATTTAAAGCGGCACCTAAAAATGAATATACAGATATTGAACATGGTTCTAGTGGTTGGGCAGAACATGGAGAGCAATATAAAGTATTAAGTAAGAAAAACGGAATTATATTGGCAGAAGATAATTATTTGCCATTAAATAAAATGGGAAATATAAATGTATTGGTAGTTGGACGGTTCTGGTTCTGGTAAATCTGCTTCATATTCAATTCCTAATGCATATCAATGCCTAGGTTCTTATGTTTTTACAGATCCAAAAGGTGAATTGTATGATAGAACAGCAGGTTATTTAAAGTCAAAAGGATATAATGTTAGAGTATTAAATTTAGTTAATCCAGAGTGTAGTGATGGATATAATCCATTAGCACATATAAGAGATGAAATAGATGTTGATATTATAGCAAATACTATTGTTAAGGGACAATCTGGAGAAAAAGCTTCAGATCCATTCTGGGATGATATGGCAGAGATCTTATTAAAAGCTTTAATTTGGTATCTAATAACAGTAAGACCACCAGAGGAACAAAATTTAGCAAGTTGTGCAGAGTTAGTAAGAGCAGCAAACGACAGTGGTGGAACTAATTTATTGGGAGATTTAATTAATCAATTAGATTATACACATCCTGCAAGAAAAAACTATAAATCTATAGAAATAGCACCAGAAAAAACAAGAGGTTCTATTTTAAGTACATTACAATCTAGATTAGGTAAGTTCGATAGTAAAGATATTGCAGATTTAACTTCATCAGATACCATCGATTTTAAAGAAATTGGACAAGAAAAAACAGCAGTTTATGTTGTTTCATCAGATACACATACAACATATAATTTCTTGCTTACAATATTTTTCTCACAAATGATCCAACAATTATATGATTATGCAGATAAAGAAGGAGGAAAATTGCCAGAAAAAACATTTTTTATTCTTGATGAGTTTGCAAATATTGGACAAATACCTGACTTTGATAAAAAAATATCAACATCAAGAAGTAGAGGAATTTCATTTAGTGTTATTCTTCAAAACTTAGATCAATTACAAGCTGTTTATGAAAAATCATATGAAACAATAATTGGTAACTGTGATACACATGTATTTTTAGGAAGCAATTCTACAAAAACGTTGGAATACTTTTCTAAAGCATTAGGCGAGAAAACAATATCAAGAGATAGCCATTCAACAAACCGTGATAAAAGTGGTTGGAAGTCAGGTTCTAGCGATTCTGACCAAATAATGGGAAGAGCTCTACTTACACCTGATGAATTAAGAAGATTTGATAATGATATGTGTATTATATTTGTAAAAGGTGTAAGACCTATTAAAGCAAATAAATTTTATTATTTTAGAAAGCCTATGGGAAGAGAGATGGCAAGGTTAGAAATAAGTCATAATGATGCAGAAGTTGGAGAAAGAGGCGAATGGAGAATATTTAATCCAGCTAATCCTTTCTCAAATGATACTAATGTAAAGGCTCAAGATTTAAATGTAGAATCTTTAGATGACTTATTTGCAGATGATACATCAAGTAAAAAGAAGGAAGATGATACATCTTCAAAACCAATGGAGAAGCCATTAGAAAATAAAGAAGAAGAAAAGACAAATGATGATTTAGAAAAAGCATTAGAAGCTAAATTCGATGAATTATTTGGAGTTAATGATTAAAAAAATACCTATCACGCATGTGGTAGGTACTTTTTGGTATATTAAGAAAATTATATAATGCTTCCAATATGAATTGTATAAATCATTAAAATATAGTATAATGTATTTGCATTTTAGAAATAAAAGAAGGAGAAAAAATTGGAAACAACAGAATTAAAAATAGTCGAAGAAAAAAAGAAGTTTAGCGTTTTAGCAACATTGGGAATAGTTCTAATATGTTTTTTTATAATACTTTTTGCATTATTTTTAGGAATTACAGTTTATATATCTTCAACAGATAAAATTATAACAGGAATTTATATAAAAGGTGTTGAAGTTTCTGGTCTAACCAAAGATCAGGCAATAGAAAAAGTAAATACAGAATTTAATAAAGTTTTGCCAAAGAATTTAACAGTTTTTCATAATGAATTTGAAACTCAATTAAGTCTAGAAGATTTAGGTGCAAATTTTAATATAGAAGAGGCAGTTAATAGAGCATATAATATAGGAAGAGATGGAAATATTTTTTCTAATATGGGAACAATAATAAAAAATTTAGTAAAAGTACAAGATCTAGATTTAAATGTTTCATTAAATAATGAGCAATGTTCAACAATTCTTAATGATATATCAACAAAACTTCCAGATACAGTGGTTCAGAGTAGTTATTATGTAGAAGGAAAAAAATTAATAATTACAAGAGGAAAAACAGGTAATGTAGTAGATATTGACCCTTCTATAGAAACTATAAAAAACAAAATACAGGATTTATCATATGCAAGTAATAAAATAGAACTTGTTACTGTTTCTAAAGATCCTGATGCAATAGATATAGATAAAATTCATAATGAAATATACAAAGAGCCAGTGGATGCATACTATACAACAGATCCATATGTAGTATATCCACATGAGAATGGAGTAGATTTTAATATATCTATAGATGAAGCTAAGGCAATGTTGAATGAAGTAAAAGATGAGTACGAGATACCATTAAAATATACTTCTCCAAATGTAACAACAAATATGATTGGAAAAGAAGCTTTTCCAGATACTCTTGGAAGTTTTACTACAAATTATAATGCAAGAGATACTGATAGAACTACAAATTTAAGATTGGCAGCTGAAAAGATAAATGGAACTGTATTAATGCCAGGAGAGACTTTTTCATATAATACAGTTGTAGGAGAAAGAACAATAGCAGCAGGTTATAAAGAGGCTGCAATGTATCAAAATGGAGAAGTTGTAGATGGATTAGGTGGTGGAATATGCCAAATTTCTACAACATTATATAATGCAGTCTTATATGCAAATTTAGAAATTGTAGAAAGACGTAATCATCAATTTGTTCCATCTTATTGTAATGCTGGTAGAGATGCTACTGTTGTATACGGATCAATAGATTTTAGATTTAAAAATACAAGAAACTACCCTGTAAAAATACTTTGTACAGTAAGTGGGGGAGTTGCAAAATGTGAAATTTATGGACTAAAAGAAAATCCAGATTATGATGTAGAGATTACTTCACAAGTTACATCGAGAACATCTACAAGTATAAAATCTGAGACTTATAAAACAGTAAGACAAAATGGGCAGATAATAAGTTCAGAAAGAATAAATAAAGATACATATAAAGCACATTAATAGGAGGAAAAAATGTATTTAATTGTGGGTTTAGGAAATCCCGAAGGAGAATATTCTAATACAAGACATAATATGGGGTTTGATGCTATAAATCATTTAAGCAAAAAATTAAATATAAATGTTACAAAGGAAAAGTTTAAGGGGTTATTTGGAGATGGAATAGTAAATAACGAAAAAATAATCCTTCTAAAACCACAAACATATATGAATTTAAGTGGAGAATCAATTGTAAAATATAAAGATTTTTATAAAATTCCAACAGAAAACATAATTGTTATATATGATGATATAGATATAGAATGTGGAACAATAAAGATTAGAAAAAAAGGTGGTCCAGGAACTCATAATGGAATGAGATCAGTTGTAGAAGAGCTACAAACAGAAGATTTTCCACGTATAAGAGTAGGAATTGGAAAACCAATGTTTAAAGAAATGATGGTTGCATATGTACTTCAAAAATTACAAGGTGAAGAAAAAGAAATTTTAGATAGAGCAACCAAAAAAGCAGCAGATGCAGTTTGTGATATTATAAATTATGGAATAGATAAAGCAATGAATATGAACAATTAGAAACTGGAAGGGGTTTTATGCAAGAAATTAGAATAAATATAGAAAAAAAAGAAAAGACAGTAATATTGTTAGACAATTATAAAATAGTAGAAAAATATGAAGTTAAAACAAATGAAAATATAGAAGGAAATATATATATGGGAGTTATAAAAAATGTAATTCCTGGAATAAAAGCAGCTTTTGTAGACATAGGAGAAGAAAAAAATGCTTTTATTCATTTTGAAGATATGAATAAAGATGAAAAAGATATAAAAGCAAATGAAAGAATCTTTGTACAAGTACAGAAAAATCCAATAAAACAAAAAGGAGCAAAATTAACTACTAATATAAAATTAACTGGTAGACAAATTGTTTTAATGCCAAAAACAGATTATATAACAGTTTCTAGAAAAATAACTGATGAATCTAAAAAGCAAGAATTAATAAAAATAGTAGAGAACAATTTACCTAAAGGTTATGGAGCGATAATAAGGACTAGTTGCCTTTTAGCAAGTGAAGAAGAAATTGTTCAAGATATTAAAAGATTGGTAAAAAGATGGAAAGCAATTTTAAAATATCAAGAAGAGGAAAAAATGGAGTTCCCATGTGTTGTAGAAGAAAACAATAATATAATTAAATCTTTAATTCTTGGTACGGCAGATTTAGGAATGGATAAAGTTATAACAAATAGTGAAAAAGAAAATAAAAAAATCTCAAAGTTTTTAAAAACATATGATTTATTAGAAAAAGTAAAAGTGGAATATGATGAGGAGGTATTTGGAAAGTATACAATAAATAAAGAATTAGAAGATTTAAATAATTCTAAAGTTTGGCTTAAATGCGGAGGCTATATAGTAATAGATAAAACAGAGGCTTTAACAGCAATAGATATAAACTCTGGAAAATGTGTTGGTAAAAATAATTTAGAAGATACTTTATTAAAAGTAAATGAAGAAGCAACAAAAGAAATTGCAAAACAAATTAGACTTAGAGATATTGGTGGAATTATAATCGTAGATTATATAGATATGTCTGAACCAAAAAGTAAAGAAAGAATAATTAATGATTTTGAAGAAGAAATAAAAAAGGATAGAGCAAAAATACAGGTAGAAGGATTTTCAAAACTAAATTTATTAGAGCTTACAAGAAAGCAAATGTATGGTAAAGAATAATTAAAATAATGGAAGGAGAAATAATGAAAGTAGGATTTGTATCATTAGGATGCTCAAAGAACTTAGTAGATACCGAAATAGCAATAGGAATATTAAAAGAGCATGGAATGGAAATTATAAATAATCCAGAAGAGGCAGATATAATAATTGTAAATACATGTGGATTTATAGATCCTGCAAAAGAAGAAGCAATAAATACAATTTTAGAAATGGCAGAATATAAAAAGAAAAAATGTAAATATTTAATTGCCATGGGGTGTTTAGTGCAAAGATATACAGATGATTTAAAAAAAGCATTACCAGAGGTTGATTTGTGGATAAGATTGGATAATTACGAGGAATTTTACACATCTATTAAAAATTTAATAGATGGAAAAATGATACAAGATAATAAAAAGTATGGTGAAATTAAGTCATATCCAAAAGAGGCTCTTCCTTTACCAAGTCAAGCAGAATTTTTAAATAGAGAATTAACTACTGGAGAGAATTTTGCGTATTTAAAGATTGGTGAAGGATGTAGCAATAGATGTACATATTGTGCAATTCCTTTTATAAGAGGTCCATTTGTAAGTAGAACAGAAGAAGATGTTATAGATGAAGCGAAATTATTAGCTAAAAAAGGAATTAAGGAATTAATAGTAATAGCACAAGATACAACAAAATATGGCTTAGATTTATATAATGAGCCTAGACTAGCGCATTTATTAAAGGAACTTTGTAGAATAGATGGTATTGAATGGATTAGATTTTTATATTCTTATCCAGAGGGAATAACAGATGAATTAATAGATGTTGTAAAAAATGAGAATAAGATTTGTAAATATTTTGATATTCCAATTCAACATATTTCTAATTCTGTTTTAAAAAGAATGAATAGGAAAACGAACAAAAAGAATATAGAAGAAGTTATTAAGAAAATACGAGAAAATGTACCAAATGTAATAATTAGAACTACAATAATGGTAGGATTCCCAGGAGAGACAGTACAAGATTTTGATGAGTTATATGAATTTATAAAAAATACTAAATTTGAAAATTTAGGAGCCTTTACATATTCAAAAGAAGAGGGAACTCCTGCAGGAAGACTTAATGATCAGATACATCCAATGACCAAAAAAGCGAGATATCGTAAAATTATGGAAGTACAACAAAAAGTTTCTGAAGAAAATTTGAAAAAACTAATAGGAAAAGAAGAAAAAGTATTAATAGAGGGAATTACTTTTGACGAAAAATATTATGTTGGAAGGACTGAATTCCAAGTTCCAGATATAGATGGAATTACATATATAAAAAATGTTAAGGAATTGGAAATAGGAGAATTTGTAAATTGTAAGATTACAGATTCTAAAGAATATGATTTAGTCGGTGAACTTTAGGGACGTTCCTTAAAATTCAAAATGAGCAGAAATAAATAATTAATTTAAAAAGCGAATGTAGAATATACATTCGCTTTTGTTAATATTAATAATTTTCTGCATTAACTTCAAAGAATGATTGTGGATGGTTACAAACTGGGCAAACTTTTGGAGCTTCTGTTCCAACAACAATATGTCCACAGTTTCTACATTTCCAAATAACAATACTTCCTTTTTTAAATACTTCACCATCTTTTACATTTTCTAATAATTTTCTATATCTTTCTTCATGATGTTTTTCTACTTCTGCAATTGCTCTAAATTTTGCAGCTATTTCTTTAAAGCCTTCTTCTTCTGCTTCTTCAGCAAATTTTTTATACATATCTGTCCATTCATAATTTTCTCCAGCAGCAGCATCTGCTAAATTTTGCATTGTATCTCCAATTCCATTTAAATATTTAAAGTGAATTTTTGCATGTTCTTTCTCATTGTCTGCTGTTTCTAAAAATAATGCTGCTATTTGTTCATATCCTTCTTTTTTAGCAACACTTGCAAAAAATGTATATTTATTTCTTGCTTCTGACTCTCCTGCAAAAGCAGCTTTTAAATTAGCTTCTGTTTTTGATCCTTTTAATTCCATAATTTACCTCCTAAAATTTAAATTTTAATATATAATATATTAAAAAGAATTTTAAGTCAAGAGATGTAAATTGTCGAAAATGCTAGAAAATAAGGAAATAATATGATATAAAGAATATATGCAAGGGGGATTTTTATGAAAATATTTATTGTGTGCAGTAAAAAATTTTATTCAAAAGTAGAACCAATAAAAGAAACTTTAGAAAAAAGAGGAGATAAAATTATTCTGCCAAATTTATATGAAGATAGAAATAAAAAAATAGAGCCAGAAGATCAGGCTTGGATTACTGGAGCAGATGAACATTCAAAATTTAAAAGATCTATGTATAAAATGAGTAAAGAGAAAATTAGTAATGTGGATGCTTTACTAGTATTGAATTTTGATAAGGAAAATAAAAAAAATTATATTGGTGGAGCTACTTTTTTAGAGATGTATAATGCCTTTATAGAAAATAAAAAAATATTTTTATATAATGATATTCCTTTTGGGGATTTGTACGATGAAATACATAGTTTTGAACCAAAAGTAATAAATGGAGATTTAAACTTAATAAAATAAAGGAGAGAAAGTTAATGTATTATTTTGATATTGGATCATCAACAATAAAATTATATGAATCAGAAAAAGAATTAAATTTAATAGAAGAAAAATCTATAATGTTTAAAAAAGGTTTTTCGGAAGCAGGAATCTTGCAAGAAAATATCGATAAATTATTAGAATTTATAAAAGAAGTAAAAGAGAAATATAATTTAACAGAAAAAAATGCAAAAATATTTGCAACAGGTATATGGAGGAAAATTCCTAGCAAACAATTAAGAAATGTTAAAGATAACTTCAAAAAGATGGATTTGGAATTTAATGTTATTTCACATGAAAAAGAGAATTATTATTTTGAAAAAGCTATGCAAGGCAATTACAAAAATAGAGTAATGATGGTAAATATGGGCGGAAAGACTACAGAATTAGTTGTTTTTAATGATGATAAGGTTGAAAATAGAGTTAATCTAAATATTGGAGTTTCGGATGTTTTTGAACAATGTCCAAATATTAATGAGTTAAATAATAAAATAAATAAGGAAGAAATTATAAATAAATTAGAAAATCTAATTCCAGAAAACATCGATTTTAATTGTGATATTGCAATACATACAGGAGGAGAATTAAGATTTCAAAAATTAGTAAAATATAATTTACAAGATAATACTTTTTTTGATGATGGAGTACATAAAGTATTTGTTACATACGAAGATTTTGACAAGAAAAATGATGAATTATTAAATAAAGTTTCTTTAGAAGAATTAAGAAAATTAATGCCAACTAATCCAGACTGGATGAATGGTGCAAAAGCGGGAGTGCTTTTAGGAGAAGCGATATTTAAAAAAGCAAATATTAAAAATATTGTTCCATCTGATTTAAATTTAATTAATGGCGTGGTAAAAGAAGAAAAAAATAATTATTAAACTAAACGTGTATTATTTTTATAATACACGTTTAGTTTTATGTAGAAATATTGATAACCTAAAAGATCCATGATAGAATTAGGCTCAAATTAGAAGAGGAGAAGCTATGGAAGAAGATAATATAATTTCTGTAAAAAATATATCTAAAGAATATAAAATCTCAAAAAGAGATGGTGGTATGAAAAATGCGGTAAAGTCATTTTTTAAAAGAGAATATAAAAAAATACAAGCATTGAATGATATAAGCTTTAATATAAAAAAGGGTGAAATAGTTGGGTATATTGGACCAAATGGAGCAGGTAAATCAACAACAATAAAAATAATGTGTGGAATCTTGCTTCCAACATCGGGTGAATGTATTATAGATGGATATATTCCATGGAAGCAAAGAAAAGAATATGTAAGTAATATAGGGGTGGTATTTGGACAACGTTCTGGCCTTTGGTGGGATGTTCCACCAATAGATTCTTTTGAGTTACTAAAAGATATTTATAATATTTCTCAAAAAAATTATGAAGAAAAATTAAATGAATTAAAAGAGAGTTTAGATTTAGGAGAAATAATAAATATACCAACAAGACAGCTTAGTTTAGGACAGCGTATGAGGTGTGAAATAGCAGCAGCACTATTACATAATCCTAAAATATTGTTTTTAGATGAACCTACAATTGGTTTAGATGCTGTATCTAAATTATCTCTTAGAAAATGTATTAAAAAAATAAATGAAACTACTGGATTAACAATAATTTTGACAACTCATGATATGCAAGATATAGAAGCACTAACTAATAGAATTATATTAATCGGGAAAGGGAAAATTTTATATGATGGCAGTTTAGAAAAAATAAAAGAGAAATATAAAGATAAAATGAAGATAAATATTAAATTTACATATACGGATAAAAAAATACAAATGAAAAATATAAAAGTATTAGAACAGACGGAAGAAAGTGCAAGTTTAATATTAAAACATAGAGAAGATAATATGACAGATATTTTAAATGAACTTGCTAAACAAGTAGAAATAACAGATATAGGAATAGAAGAAATGAGTACAGATGATGTAATTGCAAAACTATATAAAGAATTAAAAATTTAAAAGAAAGGGGAAGAAAATGAAGAAATATTTTTCTTTTTTTAAACTTAGATTAAATATTGCACTTCAATATAGAGCCTCAGCAGTAGCAGGAATGTTAACACAATTTTTTTGGGCTATTATGCAAATACTAATATATCAAGCTTTTTATAAAGTTGTAACATCTGATAATATTTCTTTACCACAACTTATATCATATGTTTGGCTAAAACAAGCATTTTATACAATTGTAAGTGCATCTACTGATCCGGAAATAAAGTCTACAATAGAAAAAGGCAATATTTCCTATGAATTATGCAAACCAACGAATATATATTGGATGTGGTATTTTAAAACTTTAGCTACAAAGATTTCTGGAGGAGTTTTAAAAAGTATACCAATATTAATTATAGCTCCTCTTTTACCATATGGTTTAGGTTTGCAAGCCCCTGCAGGATTTGCAGAATTGATTTTATTTATAATTTCCTTAATTTTAGGAGTATGTCTAATGTCTGCTATAATAAACATTTTTTATATAAGCTTATTTTATACTATGTCATCAAAAGGTACTCATTCAATATTTTATGCAATAGTTGAATTCTTTGGTGGCACCTTTGTACCAATAGCGTTAATGCCTGATTTTTGGCAAGATCTTTGTTATATGTTACCATTTAGTTTAGGGGCTGATTTACCATTTAGAATTTATTCTGGAAGTATTCTAGCAGGAGATGCGGGAATGTATATATTAATGCAAATTGTATGGTTGGTAGTTTTAACTGTTAGTGGAACATTAATTACAAATAGGAGATTAAAGAAAGTAGTAATACAAGGGGGATAGAAAAAATATGAAAGTATATTTTAAAACTATTCTTATGTTAATAAAAATGCAATTAGAATATAGAAAAGCATTTATAATATCTGTTATAGGAAGTTTTTTAATAACATTTTTGCTTACAATATCTGTTTATTTTTTATTTGAGGAATTTAACCAAATAGGAAATTGGACTTTTTTTGAAGTAGCTTTTCTATTTGGAATGGTATATCTAACATTTTCAATAGCAGAAATGTTTTTTAGAGGGTTGGATCATTTTGAGGCAACTATAAAAAATGGTGAATTTGATAGAATTTTGGTAAGACCACAGAATACATTAGTTCAATCAATGTGTTTAGAATTTGATTTCTCAAAGATTGGAAGAATAGCACAATCATTATTGATTCTAATAATTGCAATTATAAATTTAAATATAGACTGGAATATTTATAAAATTTTAGTTTTTATATCAATGAATATTGGGTGTGTTGCAATATTTTTTGGAATATTTGTGCTAAAAGCTTCATTTTGCTTTTGGACAGTTGATGGTCTGGAATTTATGAATATACTAGCAGAAGGAGGAAAAAAAGTAGCACAATATCCAATAGATATTTATGCTAAATGGTTTAGAATATTTTTTACTTTTATAGTACCTTTTGGATTGGTAAATTATTACCCAGTACTATATTTATTCGGAAAAGTAGATAATTTTTGGTATGGATTATTACCGATTTTTACATTCATATTTGTGATTCCATGTGTTGCAATATGGAAATTAGGAATTAAACATTATGAATCTACAGGTTCATAGAAATTGTTATATTAATAAACATACTAGATTATAAATTTGTGTTGTAATAAAACATATAATTATTCCACATAGTGTTGGTATAATGAAAGAAACAAAAGTCCATTTTATACTTTTTGTTTCTTTTTTTATTGTAAGTAAAGTAGTACCACATGGAAAATGAAGTAAAGTGAAAATCATAACATTAATTGCTGTAAGTAAAGTCCATCCATTTGATACCAGCACGTTTCCAATTATGTTTATATTTTCTATATCTACAAGTGTTTTATTTTTTAGATATCCCATTAGAATTATAGGGAGTACGATTTCATTTGCAGGTATGCCAAGAATAAAGCCTGTTAATATATATCCATCTAATCCTATAACTTTAGCAAAAGGATCTAAGTACAAGGCTATTATTTCTAATATTGAGGAATTTCCTATAGAGATATTAGAAAATATCCATATAACTATTCCTGTTGGTGCAGCTATCGAAATTGCTTTTCCTAATACAAATAGAGTTCTATTAAATAAAGAACGGACCAAAATTTTTCCAATTTGAGGAGTTCTATATGGTGGTAATTCTAAAGTAAAAGAAGATGGAAGACCTTTAAGTATTGTTTTAGATAGTATTTTTGATACTAAAAGTGTAAGTAAGATTCCTAGCAAAATTATAAGCATAACTACAATTGCAGAGAGAAGACCAGAAAAAATACCAGCTACAGAACCAGAAATAAAAATGGTTGCTATTGTAATTAAAAAAGGAAATCTTCCATTACATGGTACAAAACAATTTGTTAAAATAGCAATTAACTTTTCCCTAGGGGAGTTAATGATTCGTGTTCCAACTACTGCTGCAGCATTACAACCAAATCCCATGCACCTGGCAATGACAATAATGTAATAAAAATATTAGTAAATCAGTAACAATAAGATTACGAGACTTTGTAATTACAAATAAAAAAGTAATAATAAAACAATTTTTCTAATAAATATTTTATGAGGGAAAAAATGAATGATAATTATGTTAAATTATTAATAGAACTTACTATAAATAAGATATTTTATAAGAAAAATATAATTAATAAAGATATGTATGAAAAAACAGATTTAAAGATAGAAGAACTATTAAGAAAAAATAATACAAGCAAAAATTAAAAATAAAATTTTTGCGAAAGGAAGATAAAGTGTGAATTTATACGAAATGAAACAAGCTTTTGCACAAGGAAAAACAATTTTTGATTTACCTTTAAGAGTTTCATATTATGCTAGAGTTTCTACAGAAAAAGAAGAACAAATAAATTCATTAGAAAATCAAGTGAATTTTTTTAGAGAATATATTAACAAAAATAAAAATTGGACTTTGGTGAATTCCTACATAGATGAAGGAATAAGTGGAACAACATCGCGAAAAAGAGAAAATTTTATAAAGATGATTGAAGATAGTAAAAATGGGATTTTTGATTTAATAGTAACAAAAGAAGTATCTAGATTTTCTCGTGATACTATTGATAGCTTATTTTATACTAGAAAATTATTAGAATATAATGTTTGTGTTTATTTTTTATCAGATAATATAATAACAGCTTCAAATGATGGAGAATTAAGATTAACAATTATGTCTAGTATGGCACAAGATGAAGTTAGAAAAATTTCGGAAAGAACAAAATTTGGACTAAAAAGGGCAATGGAAAAAGGTGTAGTTTTGGGCACAAATAATATATGGGGATATAGAAAAGAAAATGGAAAATTAGTAATAGATGAGAATGAAGCTAAATTAATAAGAAAAATATTTGAATTATATGTAAATAATAAATGGGGCTTAAAAAAATTATCGGAAGAACTTGCAAAAGAAGGCTATTATAATCATAATGGAAATTTAATACATCAAAATACTTTAAAAAATATTATTTTAAATCCAAAATATAAAGGATATTATACAGGTGGTTTATCTACAGTTATAAATTACAGAACTAAGAAACGAAATTATTATAGCCAAGATGAAATAAAGATTTATAAAGATAATAAAAATGTTCCTCCAATTGTTTCTGAAGAGTTATGGGAAAAAGCAAATAAAAAATTATTAGAGAGAAGTAAGTCTGCAAAAAAATATAGAAAACATCAAACAATTTATACATTGTCGGGGAAAATATTTTGCCTAAAACATAAATGTACATATATAAGAAAAATAAAACATTATAAAAATAAAAGAGATGTTATATATTGGTATTGTTGTAACTTTCACAAAACAGGAAAAAAGGATGGATGCAATTCATACCTAAAAGAAGAATATATATATGATTTAATAACTAATTATTTAAAAAAATATGAAATATATAAAGAAGAGGTTTGCAAGAATCTATTAGAATTATATAGTAAATACATAAATGATGATGAAAAAGTTAAGGAGCAAATACAATTAAAAAAGAAAATTGATAATCTAGATAAAAAACAAGAGAAGCTATTAGATTTATTTTTAGATGAGATAATAACTAAAGATGAATATGGTAATAAAATAGAAAAAATAAAGGAACAAAAAATAAATATAACAAAAAAATTAGAAAAGCTTATAAACAAATATGATTTTACAAAAGAAGAATATATCAAATATTTGCAAGAAAAGATTATAGAGGAAACAGAAATATCAAGAAAAAACATAGAAGAATATATAGAAAATTTAGTAAATAAAATAATCGTAGAAAACAATGGGAATATAAAAATTTATTTGGATGATAAAACAAATTAATTAAAATATTGGAAAAAATAAACTTTGGGAGAAATAAATATTTTGCTCCCAAAGTTATAGTTATTTTGTATAAATAATAATTAATTGGATGAATCTATAGAATTTTGCAATGAATTAATTTCTTCTATAATTTCTTTTCCTGTCATTTCACATGGAATATTAATTCTTTTTATAAAATGTTTATTTAGATTTTTAAAATTATTTATTCCGATATCATATACTTGAAAATCAATCCCACCATTTTTTAAAGTTCTTACTGTTTCATTAGAATATGCACCAAAAGGATAAGCAAATACTTTTAAATCTTGTTTTCCTAAATGTTCTTCGATTTGTTTATATGAAGCTTTTACATCATCATAAACTTTTCTTGCAGGAACTTCATTGTAGAAGATATGCCTTTTGCTATGGCTAAATATTTCTACGAGTCCACTATTTTGCATCTCTAAACAATTATTCCAATCTAAATATTTAATTCCATTAATTTCTTGTCCTATTCGATCTGTAATAATAAAAATAGAAACTTTTACATTATATTTTTTTAAAATTGGATAGATATACTCATAATTACTATAATATCCATCATCAAAAGTTATAATTATTGGATTAGGAGGAAGTTCTTTTTTTCCTGTATAAGCATCATTTAAATCATTAAAAGAGATTATGCTATATTTATTTTCTAGAAGAGTTTTTATATTTTCCTCAAAGCTTTCAGGAGTATTTATATAATTAAAATTATCAGGATCACTATCAGGAACTGTAGTTACAAAATTATGATAAAGAAGTATAGGTACGCTAACGTCAGTCCTTTTGCTAGAATTATATTGCTTAAAAATATATACTAAAAGGATTATAAAAAATATAATACCTAGAATTATAATTACTTTTTTAAAATTCAATTTAATTCACCTCATTTTATTTTATTATGTATAAACATTTTTTGACACAAATCACCATATTTTGACAAGCCTCATATGATAATATGAGGTGAGAAGAATGTTTTTAATATCTTTAATATGTTCATTAATATATCTTATTTTTTCAATATGCATAAATATTAATTGGATTAATGATATTGCTTGCTATTTTGGATATTTTTTAGCTATTTATTTAGTAGTGTTTGTAGCGATAATTCCTGGATTTAATTATGTATTTAATTTTATTAGTTTATTATTTAATAAAAAAGAAAAGAAATTATGTTCAAAAGAAGAGGATGTAACTATTTTGATTCCAGTTTATAATTCTAAAAAAACAATAAAAGATACTTTGGAATCTATAAAAAAGCAAAAATATACAGGAGATATTTATATAAACATCATTGATGATGGGTCGACAGATGGATCATTAGAATTATTAAAATCTCTAGATTTGGATTCAAATATATCTATTATAGAAGCAGAACACAAAGGAAAAGCAGAAGCACTTAATAAAGGTTTGGAAAAGGTAAAAACAGAATATACAATAACGATTGATAGTGATACTGTTTTACACCCATTAGCAATAAGAAAAATAATGAATAAATTAGTAAATTCAAACAAAAAAACTGCAGCTACTGCAGGGTGCTTATTTGTTAAAAATAATAAAAAAAGTTTTATTACAAAATTACAAGAGTGGGACTATACCTTAGGAATATTTGGAGTAAAATTTGTTCAAGGTAATTTTAATTCAACCTTAGTTGCACAAGGTGCATTTAGTGCATATAAAACAAGAATACTAAAAGAAATAGGAGGATGGCAAGATAGTGTTGGAGAGGATATTGTTTTAACATGGCAACTCCTAAGTTGCGGGTATGAAACAAATTTTGTAAAAAATGCAATTGCATATACAGAGGTTCCAGAAAAATTTAGAGATTTAGGTAAACAAAGAAAAAGATGGGCAAGAGGAATGATAGAAGCTTTTAAAAAAGTAAAAGTATTTAGGTCTAAAAAACTTAATTTTAAATCTAAGTTTTTAATGTGTTTAAATGTATTTTTCCCATTTATAGATCTTGCACTTCTTATTTTTGTACCACTTGGATTAATATTGTTAGCTTTAGGAAAACCATTACTAATTGGATGGATATCTTTACTTGTAATTCCATTTGGTTTATTACTTTGTTTGTTGATAGAAATTAGAAGAAAAAATATGTTAAAAGAAATTGAGTGTAAGCTAGAAAAAAGAAGTATATTGGGCTTTATAGTATATGTTTTATTATATGCATTTATTTTAGCTCCTTATTGTTTAATAGGATATATTTCGGAATTAATAAATTGTAAGAAAAAATGGTAAATTTGTAATAGTTAATGTATAGTAACTTAAATAATAAACACAACATTGCAATATTATGTAAAATAGTATATAATTGTATAAATTTTGCAGAAAGGAGATTTTATATGAGTGAAAAAGAAGTTTCTCTAGGAATTCGGGGAGGAGGCGTAAAAAGTGCTGTTGGAATTGGAGTTCTAGCGGCATTAGAAAAGCTTCAAATAAGAGTCTCAGAAATAACCGGAGATAGCATGGGGTCTGTAATAGCAGCGTTATATGCAACGGGTCATACAATTGGTCAGATTACACAGCTATTTAAAGAGTATTCTATTACATTTTCTGAGGCTACAAGACTCAGAGCTGGAACGGGAAGCAACATTATAGAAACTAGTTTAAATTTAGCATGTGGAAATAAGACAATGAAAGAGACGTATATCCCATTAACAATTTCAGCCAATATTGGAGGTTTTATTACTCCAAAACCATACTATTTTGACAGTCTCAAAACACCTCTTGTACCTATTGGTACTGCTTGTAGGGCAAGTAGTAGTTTTCCATACTTATATGAACATTTTAAGTATGAAGGTCAGAGGTTTTGGGACGGAGGTATGGTAGCATCACCGCCGACGCCGAGGTTTGACTTGACTAAAGAATTCGTCTTAGCTAGCTTTGAGACGAAAAGCAAGCGGAAAGTGTATGCAAATAGTCTGGAAAGGGCAGAGCGAGAAGCAGATGTAATAATTAGACCGAAGCTTGAAATGGGCACTCTGGGTGATCCGGCAGATGTAGAGGAAGCGATATGCCTCGGATATGTAGAGGCGATGAAGAAATTATCGCAATTTAATTAAATATCATGTAAAATCTTAGCCCCATCCATAAATTTCTATGGATGGGGCTAAAAACTATTTTTTCAAAATATATGTATATCCACCAGCTGGATATTCTATACAATTTTCAGAAGAATTATAGGTAAGTGTTTTTGTTTGATTATTAGAATATACTAAATTTATTGTACTTCCGTTAACTGTATATGTACCAGAAGTTTGATTATCAAATTCTGAAGATGTTACTGTTCCAATTAAATCAGAAAAACTGCCATCTTGGTTAAGTGTTAAACTACCAATACCATTTTCAATACTACTTCCAAAAATATCTCGTGAATCTACTTCTTGACCATTTAGTAAACCTTTTTCAAAATTCCAAGATCCAGAAATATCTACAACATTAGAAGATGTATTAGAGCTAGAAGATTCATTTTCTTCATCTTCAAACTTATAAATCATTCCAACAGTGGTATTTAAATCACTACTTGAAGTCCTAGAAAATCTTAAATCTTCAGAATCAACTATAGTAAATTCAAATGTTAGATTAGCAGAAGTGTTAGAAGAACCTCCTCCTTCTAAATTAGTTTCTTGTGTTGCAGTACAAATTAAAGTATTATTCTCAAATGTATATGTTCCAATATAAGAAGTACCTAAAGGTAAATTTGCACTAAAAGAACCGTCAGCAGAAAGAGTAATACTTTCAATTCCGTAATTTTCGTCAGGTGTAACATTTATTCCCTGTACAACATAAGTTCCTGCTTTTAAAGTTATTGTTTCATTGGTTGAAGTTGAAACTGTATTACTTGTAGAGTTAATTTGTTCTTGTAAATCATTAGTCATATTTTCTAAATTTAAAATTTCTTGATTTAGTTTCTTTGCTTCATCTTCTGCAGATTTTTTGTCACTTGATAAAGTATAAATAAAATAAGCCATAACGCATATAGCGATAATAGCTATAACTAAAAAAATTGATAGAATAATTGGTGCTTTAGATTTCTTTTGTTCCATAGTTTCCCTCCTCATGTTTTTATAGTACTATATTATAAAGAAAAAAACAATTATAAAATTAAAAACGTGAAACTTTTTTTTATTTTACGAGTATGTATTAGTGAAAGTAGGTAGAAAAATGAAAAAAGAATTAGATATAGAATTATATAAAAAATATTTAGAAGGGGATAAAGAAGCTTTTGAGACTTTATATTATAAATATAAAAATAGATTACAATATTTTATATTTAATATTGTAAAAGATTATCAGAGAGCAGAAGATATAGTACAGGAAGTTTTTATATATGTAATGCAACATGAAATCAAAGAGGGATATAGCTTTAAATATTATTTATATCTTGTGGCAAAAAGTAAAGCTTTAAATTGTATAAATACAGAAAAAAGAAGAAGTGAGATAAACGAAAAATATTTATCCAAAGAATCAGATATGGTAGAACAAGATGTATCAGATATAGTTATGAAAAAAGAAAATAAGAAGACTCTTATAGAGGCAATAAATACCTTAGATGATAAATATAAAAATGCAATATATTTAACAAAAATAGAGGAGATGTCTTATAAAGAAACAGCAGATATTTTGGGTGAATCTATAAATAATGTAAAAACGCTTGTACATAGAGGAAAAAGAAACTTAAGAAAAATTTTATTAAAGAAAGGATTTGGGGAAATGAATAAAGTATTAAGAGTAATAATAATAGTAATATGTACAACATTAGTATTGTCAGGTCTTGTATATGCTGTTTCAGTAATTTATAAGAACTTAAATAAAAATCATAATATAACATTTAATGCAAGTTATGAAAGTACATTGGATGATAATACTATTAATAATTTATGGATTGGAACATTGGATTTAGCTTGGAAAGAATTAGAAGAAAAGTTAGAAAGAAAAATTGAATTAGATGAAAATATAGAAATTGCAGATGAGCTAAATGCAAGTACTTTTACAAAAGA
The DNA here is from genome assembly GCA_944392945.1 of uncultured Clostridia bacterium. Lineage (GTDB taxonomy): Bacteria > Bacillota > Clostridia > TANB77 > CAG-508 > Merdicola. The sequence goes on from CALXYJ010000013.1 coordinate 24,886, forward strand.
TATGCTATCTGCAGATGATTACACTATAGAAGTAAATAGAACGCAAACAAATGGATATGATATTAATGCAACATTAAATAAAAATCTAAATTTTTTATATAGTTTTGATAATTTTAGTAATGATTATAATTATACATTTGGAAAAGATACAAATAGTACTGAATATATAAAATATTTTGGAATAAATAATGCAAGCAAAGAAGAATTAAACAACAATGTGGAAGTTCTATTTTTTAATGAAATTAGTAATAATGCTGTGAATAATGATTTTGCAGTAAAATTAAAAACAAAAGAAGGAGACGAAATAATATTATATAGAACTGATGAAAATAAATCATTTGATGAATATTATAATGATATAATATCTAAATCAAAGGAATTTACAGGAAGTACTATATTAGAAGAAGATGATGAATTACTTATTCCATATGTTAGAGTAAATGGAAGGATTGCATATAATGAATTATTTGGGAGAACAATAAAAAATACGGATGGTATGTATATTTCTAATGTTGTACAAAATGTTAATTTTTCTTTAAATGAATCTGGAGCTAATATTAATAGTCATTCCACAATGACAACAGAATATATTTCGGTAGGCAGTAGATATTTTTGGTTTAAGGATAAATTTATAATATTTATGAAGGAAGCTAATAGCCAAAGACCATATTTTGCATTAAAGGTGGATAATAGTGATATTCTAGAAAAAAAGGAAGAAAATGATGAACCGAAAATAATAGATAATATAGTTATTGCTCCAGAACGTTATCAGAAATATTTAATTGGCGGAGAATATAAATTTTATGAAGATGAGAATTATGAATATTTTTATCCAAGCCATAGAACAGAAGTGGTAGAAGTGTATTTTAAGGATGGAGGTTTTATGACTGTAGAAGAGGCATTAAAAGAAGGTAAAATAAGTATGGACTTATTAGATAAATATGGAGTAGAATATACTAAAAAAGCAAAGAGGTAAAAAATGAAAAGAAAAGTAAGAATTTTCTTAAGAACATTGTGTCTAGTAATAAGTATACTTATATCATTCTTTTTTATATTAGTTGATTTTATTATATTGTTTAGATATGGGAATACATATATTCTAAAAAACAATATTGATCAAGAATATATAAAAGAAGCTATATCAGAAGAAATTAATGTGAAAATGCCAGAAGATATAGAGATTATAAGAGTTGAATATAGAAGAGTTTGGAATCAGAGTAATTATAAAATTTTATATTTGCAAGATGGAAACATAGAAGAAGAAAATTATATTTATGATGCTGATAGAACAAATTTAGACAAATATATGGAAGAGAATGCTAAAACAAATAATGGTTTAATTCTTTCTATAATTTTAATTATCGTAATTTTACAAATATTTGTGCCTTTAATTTGTTTAGTAAAGTTAATAAAAGAGATAAAAAACAAAGATTTATGAAATAGATATTTTGAAATTATTTATAAAGACCTCCATGCAACGCCAACATGGAGGTAATAATTATTCAAGCCAAAAACAAAAATGTTCTTCGTCTACACTCCAATGAATTGGAGTTCCTTCGATATTCATTCCTTCTAGTTTTGCTAATTTCCAAAATAATGGATTGTTTGTTAATCGTTCTATTGGAAATTCAAATCTGTCCAGTTCTGCATTGAATGTTATATATATTAGCAGATCATTTTGTTCTGCTAATATATTGTAAATAATAAGAACTGCGCCTGTTGGTGGATATGGTAACATTTTTTGGATATATTTAAGCATAAGTTTTCCTCCTGTATATTTTATTGGCGTTGAACAGACTCTTGTCTTGGACTATTATACTACGATTATAATAAATAGCAAAATTTTTAATTGACAAAATAAAAATGATACCACTTTGTCACTCCCAGGCACATGGTAAGTGCCTGTTTTCCAGAAGTGCATGCACATTTAAAACATCTATCTAAATTAAAAGCAATGCGTGGTAAAAATCCTAAATCCTCCAAAATAGTAAATAAAGGGAAAAATATTGCCATAGGTGGTAACATAACAGAAATTACCCATGTAACAGTTTGGTAAACTCCATTAACAAGTAGGTCTGTAAGCCATTCAGGACTTTTTAAATATTCAAACAATATTAAGATTTTATCTTTTAAGTATTCAAAAAAATCTGATAATAGCTGAGAAGGATAATTTGCACCAACAATAGTAATCCAAAATAAAATGCATAAAAAAAGTAGCATTATGGGAATTCCAAATTTTTTAGAAGTTAGAATTCTATCAATTTTAATAGTTTTTTTAGTATAATTAATATCTTTATATTGGCAAACTTGATGAGTAATATTTTCACATTGTTTTAGAATACTAGATAATAATATTTTTTCAAAATTTGAACTTTGTATATCATTTCTAGAAAATAAACAAGAAATTTCATCTGATTTTGTATTTATAGAATTTGTATTCAGATTAATTTTACATTTATAGGATATTGTTTTAATTATTTTTTCATCACCAGAAAGTAGTTTTAATGCAATCCATCTATTAATAGGGGATTGAAGATTAATTTCTGAAGAAAGAAGTAAGATAGAATCTTCAATAATTGGTAGATATTTTACTGGTTTGGGATTAGGAATAATCTTAGAAGTGCAAACCTTTAAAATTATATCCTTTAATGAATTTAAAGTTTTTTTCTTTTTACCAATAACCCCCACAACTGGAACTCCTAATAATTTTGATAATTTATCAAAATTTATACTAATACCTTTCTTTTTTGCTTCATCCAATAAATTTACGCATACTATAATATTAGAACTGATTTCCATAACTTGGTATACAAGATTTAGATTTCGTTCTAATGATGTAGCATCAATAACTATTACAGTAACATCTAATTTTTCAAAACAAATAAAATCTCTTGCTATTTCTTCTTCTTCTGAATTTGACATAAGAGAATATGTACCTGGGATATCAACAATTGTAAAATAATTTCCATTAAATTTATATTTACCCTCACAATTTCCGACTGTTTTACCAGTCCAATTTCCAGTATGTTGCTTCATTCCAGTTAAACTATTAAAGATTGTAGATTTTCCAACATTTGGATTACCTACAAGAGCAACTTTATAAGAATTCATAAAATCACCTACCTTGGTATTACATAATATGAAAAAAATGAAATTGGGTTACATATAATAAATTCATTGTAATTAAATTATAAAGATACAATAATTCTACTAGTATCATCATTTCTTAAAGCTATTAAAGTTCCTTTAATTAAATATGCTGTTGGATCTTTAAAAGGGCTTCTATATACAGGGGTAATTAAAGAATTTTCTATAATACCTAAATCATATAAACGTCTTCTTATACTATAATTACAATTTATATTCAAAATTTTTGCGGTTTTATCTATTGGCAAATCGCATAAAGCACAAAAAATCATATAAACACCACCAGTGAACATAATATTATAATATATAATATGCAAAAATTAGAGGTATTGACAAATAAAAATAATAATATAAAATAAGAAAAGTACAAAGAGAAGGAGAGAGAAATATGGAACAAAAAACAAGAGGATTTGAAGTAGCAAAAGGGTTTGAAGATAAAGGTATTAATTTACCAATTAGAAAAACAAAATATTCAGCAGGATATGATATAGAAGCTGCAGAAGATACAATAGTTCCTAGTTTTAAAAAAGGAATGAATCCAACACTAGTAAAAACAGGATTAAAAGCATATATGCAAGATGATGAGATGCTTCTTTTATATAATAGAAGTTCAAATCCAAAGAAAAAAGGATTAATTTTAGCAAACAGTGTAGGAGTTGTTGATAAGGACTACTATGGAAATGAAGATAATGATGGGCATATTATGTTTGCTTTTTATAATATTAAAGACGAAGATATTACAATAAAAAAGGGAGAGGCAATAGGACAAGCTATATTCCAAAAATTTTTAACAACCGATAATGATAGTGCAGAAGGTACAAGAACAAGTGGATTTGGCTCAACAGATAAAAAATAAGCAAAAAAAATAGCGAGTCGCAAAAAACTTAGAGCTTCAAAGCTTACAAAGAATTAAATACATAAAAATGATTACCAAAAGTTTTGACTTTTGGTAATTTTTGTAGTATAATAAGAGTGTTGATAATTGAATAGACATTGAAAGGAGTGACTTGCATGTTTAATGTAGGCGATAAAATTGTTTACCCTATGCATGGGGCAGGAGTAATAGATGCAATAGAAGAAAAGGATATTTTAGGAGAGAAACAAGCATACTATATACTAAAGATGCCAGGAGAGGTAAAAGTAATGGTGCCAACAGCTAAAGCAGAAGAAATAGGCGTAAGAAGTATTATAGATAAAAACAGTGCAGAAAAAGTATTCAGAGTTTTGGAGTCAGACGAAACGGAAATGTCTATGAATTGGAACAAACGTTACAGAGACAATATGGATAAAATGAAAAGTGGAGATATTTACAAAGTGGCAGATGTTGTAAGAAATTTAAGTTTCAAACAAAAAGAAAAAGGTTTATCTACAGGAGAAAAGAAAATGCTAAATAATGCAAAACAAATTTTAGTAAGTGAACTTGTTCTTACAGAACATTCAACACAAGACGAAATAGAGCAAATGGTAGATAGTAAAATCTCAACATCTTATGAAGAATATAAAGTAGATTCAAATGTTACAGCATCAGATATTAGCAGTAATATAGTAAGTAAATTTATTCCATTTAATTCAGAAGATACAAATAAAAAAGCATCAAATGATTAATATAAATACACAAATGTAAAGAAAGAAATTTTATTTCTTTCTTTTATTGATTTTATAATGCAAGTAAAATCATAGAATTAAGTTTTAAGAAATTATAAATTCAAAATAATTAATTCTTTAGAATATCACTACCTAGGAAAAATTAAAGATTTAGGTAGTGAATTTATTATCTAAAAATAGCAAAGTTTTGTATACATAAAAGAAGGATTTATTGTTAAGTTGTCGAATAATATTTATTAGGAAGATTTTGCGTAAATAAGCATAAAAACAAGGAATTTTTTTACAAAATTAGGAAAAAATAAGCAAAAATCTTTGTAAAAGAAAGGTAGGAAAATGATACGATATAGTGATGAACTAATAGATGAAATTAAAAACAATAATGATATTGTAGACGTTGTATCACAATATGTACATTTAAAAAGAAGTGGAAGGAATTATTTTGGATTATGTCCTTTCCACAGTGAAAAATCACCTTCTTTTGCAGTTTCTCCAGATAAGCAAATTTTTCATTGTTTTGGTTGTGGAGTAGGAGGCAATGTAATTCACTTTATTAGTAAAATTGAAGGAATAAATTTTAGAGAAAGCTTAGAATTACTTGCAGAGAGAGCAAATATAACATTACCAAAATTGGAAAGTGTTGGAGATAATAAAACTCAAGAACTAAAAGATAAAATATATCAAATTAACAAAAGTGCAGCTTACTTTTATCATGAAAATTTATATAAACCAACCTCAAAAATTGCACAAGAATATGTTAAAAAAAGAAAGATGAATAATGCTACATTAAAAGAATTCTTAATAGGATATTCTGGAAATTTTAATGAGCTTTATAATTTTTTAAGAAGCCAAGGATTTACCGATGAAGCAATACTTGCATCAGATTTAGTAAATAGAAATGAAAGAGGTCAATATATAGATAGGTTTAGGCATAGGTTGATGTTTCCTATACAAGATGTAAGAGGTAGATTTATAGCATTTGGTGGTAGAGTATTAGATGATTCAAAACCAAAATATATAAATTCACCAGAAAATTTAGTATATAGTAAAGGAAGAAATCTATTTGGTTTATATAATGCAAAAAAGGGTGATACAAAGAAGATTTTAATAGTAGAAGGATATATGGATACTATATCTTTGCATCAAAGAGGTATAACTAATGTGGTAGCTTCTTTAGGAACAGCAATGACAGAAGCACAAGGAAGGCTCTTAAGAAGAAGTAGTGAGCAAGTAATATTGGGATATGATGCTGATGGAGCTGGACAAGAAGCTATATTAAGAGGATTGGATATATTAAAAAATTTAGGTTGTGATGTTAGAGTTTTACAAATTTCTGGTGCAAAAGATCCAGATGAATATGTTACTAAATATGGACCAGACAGATTAAAAAAATGTATTGATGATGCAATATCTTTAGTAGAGTTTAAAGTTAAAGTTTTAAAACGTACATTAAATCTAGATAATACTGCGGACAAGATAAAATTTTTAAATGAGGTAGCTAAAATATTAGCTAAAGTTGAAAACAGTATGGAGCAAGAAATATATATTGAAAAAATTTCTAGAGATTATGATATTTCAAAAGAAGCCTTATATTCAGAAATTAAAAAAATATTGTATCCAAAAAATACTAGTTCAAAAATACTGGAAAAAAGAAATGTTCAGTATAACACAGTAAAAAAAGAGGATACTAAGATTAGTGAAGCTCGTTTAAAAAGAGAAAATACAATTATAGCAATGCTGTTAATGTCTAATTCCAATGTATATTCTAAAATAAAAAATAAAATAAAACCAGAAGATTTTAAATATGAAAAAAATAAAAAAATCTTAGAAAGAGTTTATGCAGAATATGAAAAGGGTCTTACCGAAATATATGATGTTTTAAGTTTATTTGATGATGAAGATATAATTAATCATATTACAGAAATTATGGCAAAAGACTATGGAATTACAGATATAGATAAAGGTATTGATGATATTTTAAATACATATGAAAGGGAAAATTTAAAAGAAAAAAGAGATGAAATATTAAAGTCTTTAGAAAGTTCAGAGTTAGATAATACAGAAAAGTTAAATCTTGAAAGAGAATTAAATAATATAATTATTAAACTTGCAAAATAACTAGGAGGTTATAATGAAAAAGATAGAAGAACAAGAAGAATATAAAGAAAAAGATATAGAAAAAAATGATGCTCAAGAAATGGAAAGAGCAGAAACTGAAAAAAAGGTAAAAAATATTTTAGAATTTGCTAAAAAGAATAAAAGAATAACTTATGGGGAATTAGCAGCAGAATTGGATGAATTATCAACAGAACAAATGGATAGAGTTTTTGATGCTCTAGAAAAAATGGGTGTTGATATAGGAAAAGATGACGATTTAGATGAAGAAGGTCCTGACGAAGAGGATTTACAAGAAGTAGAAGATTTAAAATTAGATGAAATAGATGTTGCAGGATATGAAAGTAACAATATAGATGATCCTGTTAGAATGTATTTAAGAGAGATTGGAAAGATTCCACTTCTTACTTATGAAGAAGAATTGGACTTAGCTAAAAAAGTATTAGAGGGAGATGAAGAAGCAAAGCAAAAATTGGCAGAATCTAACTTAAGACTAGTTGTAAGTATTGCTAAAAAGTATGTTGGAAGAGGAATGTTATTCTTAGATTTAATTCAAGAAGGAAATATGGGACTTATAAAAGCAGTAGAAAAATTTGATTATACTAAAGGATTTAAATTTAGTACTTATGCAACCTGGTGGATTAGACAAGCTATAACAAGAGCAATAGCAGATCAAGCAAGAACTATAAGAATTCCAGTTCATATGGTAGAAACAATTAATAAATTAATTCGTACATCTAGACATTTACTACAACAATTGGGTAGAGAACCAACGCAAGAAGAGATCGCACAAGAAATGGAAATGCCAGTAGAAAAAGTAATGGAAATTCAAAAAATTGCACAAGATCCTGTATCTTTGGAAACACCAATTGGTGAAGAAGATGATAGCCATTTAGGAGATTTTATAAAAGATGAGGATTCACCAGCACCACAAGATTCAGCAGCATATACTTTGTTAAAAGAGCAATTAGAAGAAGTAATGAGTACATTAACACCTAGAGAAGCTAAAGTTTTAAAATTAAGATTTGGACTAGAAGATGGAAAAGCTCGTACATTAGAGGAAGTAGGAAAAGAGTTTAAAGTAACACGTGAAAGAATTAGACAAATAGAGGCAAAAGCCTTAAGAAAACTAAGACATCCAAGTAGAAGTAAGAAGTTAAAAGATTATATGAGCTAACAAAAATTATGTAAACGCCTTAAAAGTATTGACTTTAAGGCGTTTTTGTGCTATAATAATTATTATCTATGGAATAGATGGAAAAGAGAGGTGAAAATCTTAGTTTATCTAAGATATTATATGAAAAAAGAAAATGAAAATAAAAGAAATATATTTGGAATTATAAAGGAAACTGTATTTGGAAGTTTAGCAAATTTTTTTAAAGCTTTAGGAAGTACAGAACCAGATGAAATAGAAGAAGATGTAGTAGCGCCAGAGCTTAAAGCTCAAGTTGCTACTGTGCAAGGAACAAATTTAGATAGTAGTGATGTTATAGAAGTAGAAGCAGGAAAAACAGCAACTTTTAATGGAATAAGTGCTTATAGAACAGAAGTTGATGTAGAAAAGGCAGTAAAAGAATATAAGGAAAAAGTAAGATTACAAAATGAAGAAAAAGGGCAAGGTAAAGCTAGATATAGAGAAGAAAGATAATGGTATTTTTAATACCATTTTTTTCTTTTTCTATTGACAAATAACAAAACAGATATTATAATAATACCTGTTACAGCAAATGGCGAAGTAGCTCAGTTGGCTAGAGCATTCGGTTCATACCCGAAGGGTCATGTGTTCGAATCACATCTTCGCTACCAATAACGTTTCTATTCGAACTAAATTGAACAGATGGATATAAATATCATCCTCTCTAGGATGATATTTTTTGTTGCAGAAATCCAATAAATTTATTGCCTCGCAGAGTCCCCGAGTTATGATGGTACGTCATAACTCATAGGGGGGTTAGGACTAATGGCTAAACTTATGGAAATGGAAACAACAGAACAAAATAAAGTAGCCATATATTTATATAATAATATTGATTAAATACATTTAAAACCATTGTGAAAATTTAGATCTATTGATATAATACATCTAAGATGGAGGATTTTATGGATCTAATTGGAAGTTTAGCTGATAAAAGTAATGTTAGAGGAATAACATTAAATAGTCAGAATATAGATTTATTTAATATAATAGAACAAGCACAAAGTCGTGAAGATGCAGTGCAAAGAGTTTATGAATATTTAGATGGAATATTACAAGCTAATAGAATGTCTAAAGAGATGAATTCACAAGGATTAAGTACTACACAGAAGATTAAGAGAGTTGTAGATGAGAAAGCGAGTAGTGTGCCTAATAAAGACGAATTTAAAAAATTTTTGTTAGGAAATGCAATGCAAATAAGAGCAAATTGGGACTCGAAAGAAAGTTTAGAAAAACTATTCGATGGAAAAGAAATAGATAGTACTTATATTGATACAATTTTAGATTTAAAGAAATATTTTGCATATCAGACACATGGAATCTTAACATTTCTAGTAGATAAAGATGGACAAACTATAGATCCAGAGAGTGAAGAAATAGATATAGATAAAGATAAAACATACCAAAAAGTAGAGGCATTATATGAATATGTTGTTGGCAGTTTAGAAAATGGAGAGAATAGATTTAATAGATTAACACTTGATGGACAAGGAAAATTTGGAACAGTAGCAGGTGTTATGAGAACAGAGAATGAAGCGCAGGCTGAGCCACAAGATTATAATCTTAAACCACTAACACAGGGATATGAATTTGCAAAAATAAATGGAATTAAAGAGGTCTATATTAATGCACTTGTATTTTTTAAAGATTTTCCAAACAGATTAGTAGGTGGAACTAAAGAACAATATGAAACAGCATTAATCAATTACGGAAAAGCGATAGCTTCTGTTGCTAAAGAATATGAATTACAAGGAATCCATACAGTTGTAGATATGTTTAATGAGCTCGTGGATTATAATGAGCCTTTTTCAGAGAGAACAAATAACTGGATGTCAAAATTAAGTGTTGAAGATTTATGTAGAATAGCATTAACATTAAAACAAGAAATGCCAGATGTTGATTTTGGTTACAATGATTGGAATTTTGAAAATCCTGAAAAGAGAAAAACAATATTTGAAGTTATTGAAAAAATACAAGAATTTGAAAGACAAAATAATTGTAAGATTATAGATCACATTGGAACTCAATGTCATACAAGTATAAATGATATTGAGGGGTTAAGAAAATCTATTGAAGAATTACAACAATTTGGGTTACCAATAGATATAACAGAATTAGATATTTCTAAAGGTTTAGATGGTGTTGATTATGCAGTAGCAACACCAGAGGAATTAAGTGCAATAAGAAAATATGAACAAAAATTACAGAATGATATGATGAAGATGATGAGTGAATTTGTAAGAAATGGAAAAGTAAGAGGAATTACATCTTGGAGTATAACTGATGAATTGTGCCCAGATTTTTGTGATGGGAAACAAGCATCTATTACAGGTATGAGTTATGATAGTAAAACGAGTTTTACTTTTTCTGGTAAAGATATGGATAAAGAAATTGAAATGACTTTAGAAGAAATGCAGTTAATACAAGAACATATATCAAGAATTAGAGAAAGCAAGAAAGAAGAAGTAAATCAAAACCCAACACAAGACTTTTGTTTTCATACACATACCCAAAGGTGTGGACATGGAGCAAAAGATACAGGAGATGAAGAATGGATTGAGCATGCAATAAAAGGTGGAATTAAAAAATTAGCATTTACAGACCATATTCCATTACCAGATGGTATGAACCATAAAGCAAATTCAAGAATGGATATTGCAGAAACCCAATCGTATTTGATATCTATTCATTATTTGCAAGAAAAATATAAAGGACAAATAGAAATAGAATCTGGTTTTGAATTTGAATATTCAAACAGAGATTTAGCACATTTACAAGAATTAAAATCAAAAGCAGATAAAATGGTATTAGGTCAGCACTTTGTAATTGATGGTGATGGAAAAGAATATGGAATAGCAAGAGAAAATGGTGGAAAACAAATAAGTGATGAAGTATTAGATTTATATGCAGAGTCAATTATATCTGCAATGGATAAGGGATTACCAGATGTTATTGCACACCCAGATTTATTTATGCAAGCAAGAGATAGTTTTGGAACAAAGGAAGAAAAAATTACAAGAGCAATTTGTAGAAAAGCCATTGAAAAAGAAATTCCATTAGAAATAAATTTTGGTAAAATAGCTTCAAAAATTGAAAGTGGTTTACCATTAGATGAATTGAAGAAAAGAATACCTTATCCATCTCCAGAGTTTTGGAAGATAGTTGCAGAAGAAACAAGTATTGCAAAAGAAAAACGGAAAAGATTTACTTGTAATCTATGGAAAAGATGCACACTTCCCAGAACAACTATCAACTGAAAAGGATTATGAAATAGCAAAAGCACTTATAGGAGAACAAACTTTAGAACAATTACGCATAGTAACTGAACATAAGGAATTAGAAAAACTAACTAGAAAGCAAATTAAAACTAAATCTATACAAGGACTAGTAAAAGAATCAATAGATGGTTTACCAGACTTAACAATATTAGATGATATAGAACAAGCACAAGTAACTCAACAAAGAGTAATTACTGAACAGAGGGAAGAACAAAATAATTCAAAAGATATAGGGGATTAGTAATATGGTGGATAATAAATATGCAGTAGCATATAGTGAAGTATTAGAAATATTAAAACATATTCCAATAGAAGATTATAATAAGATACCAAAAACTAAAATTGAATTGTTTAAGACAAATGCAAACAATGAGTATACATTTAATTATGATCCAAGCAAAACACTAGAAGAGCAAAATGTTTCAAATATTACAAAAGGAATTATAATACTTTTATTTAGAGATTATTGGGCAACCGAAATGCAGAGAAATAAGATTATTGCAAAACAGAATCATGATAGAATGAAATTAGAAGAAAAGAAGAAAGAAAAATATAATCCAGATAATATTTTTAGCAACCATTATAAGAGTCTTTCTATAGATAATACAGAAAACAATCAAGAATTATCCTTAATAGAAACCAATAATATGAAGTGGTATAAGAAAATCTTGAAGTTAATTAAAGATTTTTTTAGAAAATAACAGGATTTACAAAATTTTATTTGACTTTTTCATATAATCTATGTATAATAAATATAGGAAATGACAATTCCACAAACGTGGTTTTGCCAGATATATTGAGAAAACTCACATCTACCTTGCAAAGAACAGATGTGAGTTTTTATTATTTATGTAGTTGCTTATCAATCCAGTTCTTATAAAGAACTGTTAGTAAGGCAACGTTTAATGTTAAAGATAACATAAAGGATATTATAAAAAATAGTATCACTTTAACCATAAACATCACCACCCTTCCTACGAAGATTCGTAAAGATTGGTGGCAAAACCACATCTGCTTATCATCATTTCCTATGTCAGTTAGTATAGCATATAATTTATAATAAATCAACAGAAAAGAAACAAATTTTCGCAAGCAATTTTAGAAAAAGTAGTTGATTTTTATATAATAATTTGATTGATTTAATATCAATCGTCAAGAGAGACAGAAAGTTGTAGATAACTGCTTCGTTGGTACCAATATGGGAATTAGTGTAAATAGCTTGTATTTAAAAATACAGGCTATTTTACTTTTGGTAATTTAGTTTTTTTATCAATATTTGA
>CALXYJ010000014.1 GCA_944392945.1 uncultured Clostridia bacterium
AGAATTATATTCTTTAAATAAACTACAAGAGATTACTAACAAGAAGTATGAAGAACTATCTCAAAAAGAATTGTTTACTAGCTTTAAAGATGTAGTTTTAAAAGACATAAAGTATTACTATATGCTTTCTCAAAAAGAGCAAGAAGAATTTGTAAATACTCATATATTAAATATCTTTATGGATATAGCATATAACAATTTAAGTCAAGAAGAACAAAAGCTATTAGAAGGAATCCCACAAGATATACCTACTTACATATCAGAGTTAAATCAAGATATAAAAAAAGCAGAAAGTTATATCACTTCATTAAATAGCAAAATTGATTATGCTCAAAATATAGCAGATGAAAAACTGCCTGAAGCTAGAAAATTCGAAAAAGAAGTTGAACTTTCACTTTCTTATCAAGAGTTAGATTCATTATCTAATGATAAGCGAATTAAAGATAAAGAAAATCAAAAGAAAAAAGTTGAAGATTTAGAAAAAGAAATTTTAAATTTATCAACAGAAATTACAGAGCTTGAAAAGAAGATGAAATCAGGTAAACAAAAATATTTAGCAATAAAAAATGGATTAAACAATCTTTGCCCTACTTGTGAGCAACATATACAAAATGAGGCAAAAGAAAAAACTATTGCTAATATGAAAAAAGATTTAACAGATGCTTTTAATAGAAAGAATACATTAGAAGCAAAGGAAAAAGACTTAAAATTTAAACTTGCAATGGAAAAATGTCAATATCATGCATTAGGTGGAGATACAAGTATAGATAATACTAAGAAAGTTGCTAATATAAACGAGAATATCAAAGCACTTGAAAAAGAACAAAAAGAAATCGAAAGATTTAACAATGAAATTGCTGTCAAACAGAAAAATATTCAAAATGCTAAAAGAGACATATCTAATTTTAATAAACAAATTTCTATACAAAATAAATATATTAGTAATTTAAAAGATTCAAGAAAAGTGGCTCAAAAGCTATATATTGGTTACATTGAAGAAAAAATGAAACTTGCAAAACATTACTTAAAAAATGTAAAGGTGCAATTCTATTCTGTATTAAAGACAACAGGAGAAATAAAAGACGACTTCGTAATTACTTATAAGGGTAATTTATTATCTAATTTATCTAGGTCAGAAATTATTGCAACAGCATTAGAATTTGCCAATATGTTTAATCAAATAGCAAAAACTAAATTTCCAATATTTGTAGATGATATGGAATCTTGTGCAGATTATGATTTTATAAAAGCATATGCAAGTAATTCACAAATAATTGTATCTAATGTAGTTAAGGGTTCAAATTTAAAAATTGAAGATTATTATAACAACGAAGATTGTACTATTATAAAACATGTAATAGCTAACGCAAAAACTATCAATATTTATAATAAAAATAATACTGCGATTCCAAAAGCAGCATAAAGATTATAAAAAAGGCAGATATATTCTGTCTTTTCCTATTTTTTTAAAAGGAAGGTATAACAATGTATAAGGACTATAAAAAAAGTTTTCAAAATAAGTTGGATAAACTTTCAAGAAATTATGGTAAATATACTGTGTTTTCTGATTTTGTAAAAATGTGTTCTATTTCAATTTATAATGTATTTGCTAAAAATGAAGAAATGGAAAAAGTATATTTAAACACAATAAAAGCATATGAAAAAGAAGATCGAGCATTGTTTACAAAAATGTTTGCTGACTTAATTATGATGTATAAAACAGCAGATGACATTATAGATATATTAGGTCCGATTTATGAACATGAAAATTTATCAAATTCACATATAGGACAATTTTTTACGCCTAGCCATATTGCAGAATTAATGTCAAAAGTATCTATTAGTGATGATAAAAGTGATTTCGAGAAAATTATCAAAGAAAATGGTTTTATAACTATGTGTGAACCTACTTGTGGTTCAGGGGTTATGATAATTGCATTTGCAAAAGTTTTAAAATCATTTGATATAAATTATCAAAAAAACTTACTTGTTACTGCAAATGATATTTCTGATGTATGTGCATATATGACATATATTCAGCTAGCATTGTATGGGCTACCAGCTATTGTGTATTGCGGAAATGCTCTAACAGGAGAAACTAGATTTAAGATGGAAACACCATTATATTTTTTACAATCTTGGAAGTTTAGAAAGGCTTTTATACAAAAACCAGAAGATAATACTAATAAGCAAAAAGAAAGTATTGTTGACAAAACAATACAAGATAAATTCAAAGAGGTTATGGTAAAAGGAAATTGCCAAATCTCTTTTTTTTAAAGAAAGGGAGATTTACATATGAAAATTAAATGTTTACTAGTAATGCCTAACAAAGAGGTACAAAGAGTTAAAATACCAGGAAGTTTTAAATTTATAAGAGCTTTAATAGGAAAGGATTTATTAAAAGTAAGAGCAAATAAAAACAACTTAATTATTGCTAATCAAAATGCAGGAAATGATGAATTCAATAGACTTTTTCAAGGATGTATCCTATATGGAACTTTTTTAGTTGTTTCAATAAAGAATAAAAAGCTTACTTCAATGAAAAGAAGAAACATAAGAAAATTCTACAATTTGTTTAAACTGGCAAAGCATAAAAAAAAGATTGCAAGATACAAAGAGGAGTTCTTAGAAGAATACTATTATAGACAAAGAAAAATGAAAGTAAAAAATAGAAAGCATAACAAAGAACTAATTTTTAAAAATGCGGCATAAAAGAAAGGAAGGAATTATATTATGAAATATTTAGCGATGGTTATATTAAACCCAAATATTAGCAAAAGAAAAATTGATTTTATTCAAGGAGGAATTGTAAGCTTATTTGAACAAAAAAGCAAAGTGAAGAAGATATATTTTTTAGGAAAACGTAAGTTAGACTATCCTATAAAGAATTTTGAAGAAGGATATCATATAAAGTTTGAGATAGAAGCAAATGAAAAGAGAATAGCACAAATCAAAAACATTTTAAAAACTAATAATAATGTTATTTTTAATTTTGTTATTAACAACGAGGCACAAAAAAATACGTTATCTATTCTGAAAAAGGTTAAAAATCCTTTTAGTATAAGTCAAAAACTGAATTCTTTTACAACTAAATCAAAAAATTCAAGAGTATATATGCTAATCAGTAAAAATCTCAAATTACCTTTCGCAGAATCTAATATAGTTGCTATAAGTGAAGATGTAGATAGACTATTAGAAGTTGCAGTAAAAAAAATACAAGAATATATGTATGTAAAAGGTTTTCATACCGCAAAAGAATTACACAATATGAAAGACATTGAAAACGAACTAAAAAAATATTGGAAAGTACAGTTTACATTAGGTAATAACATAAATGTAGGACAAGAATTATTAATCCAAGAGAAAGTTATGATTTAAGGAGGAAATTAGTTATGAATAAATATGAAACAATTTTTTTGATAAAGGATGATATTACAGAAGAACAAAGAAATGCAGTCGTGAGCGAAATTAGAAAGTATCTCGTAAAAAATGGAAAGGTATCAGAAGAAGAAAATTTAGGTAAAAAGAAATTAGCTTATGAAGTAAAAAAATATGAATATGCGTATTACTATGTAATTAATTTTACAGGTAAGGCTAGTATTATCCCTGAATTAGAAAGAAAATATCGTATAAACGAAAATATATTAAAATTTATAACTATTAAAAAAGATATCTAAAAGAAAGGAAGGATTAAATTATGAACAAAACAATATTATTAGGAAGATTAACAAAAAATCCAGAAATTAAGTTTTCACAAACAAATAATATTAAAGTTGCTACATTTAGTTTAGCTGTAAATAGAAAGTATGTAAAACAAGGAGAAGAAAGACAAGCAGATTTTTTTAATATAGTTGCATATTCAAAACTTGCAGAATTTGTAGAAAGATTTTTAAAACAAGGTATACAAATTTGTGTACTAGGTAGGCTTCAAACAAGAAATTACGAAGATAAAAATGGTGTTAAAAGATATGTAACAGAAATCATTGCAGAGGAAATTGATTTTGCTGATAGTTATACAAAAATTGAAGGAAATACTGATAATACAGAAAAAACTATTAGTGAAGATTTAAAGGAAAAAGATACATCAGAAGATTTTATTTCTAATGGTGATGATCTTCCTTTTTAATAATAATGGAGGTAAATTATGCAAGAGTTAATTGACAAATACTTTAATGCATTATGCAAAGATAAATTTTTCAAAAATGATGATGAAGAAATTATTGGAAAAGCAAAAGATGTTGTCGAGAACTTAAATGACCAAATAGAATATGCTAATAACCCTAAAAATGAACTTGATGAATATGATAGAGAATTTATTGCAGATGAAGCAACAAATTTAATACAAGAAATAGAAAATACATATTCTAATAAAGATAATGTCATTAAAATAGTTCTTCACCCAATGGCTGGTTATTATGTATTACAAGATAAAGAAACATTATTAGAAGAATTACAAGAGTATTATAAGGAAGTGGAGGAAAAATAGTATGGGAACAAATATTGTATCAGTAAAATATGAAGATAGATATATACCTAAGACATTTAGTGGAAAGGCATATTCTTATATTACAACAATTCCATTACAAGTGGGAGATTTAGTTGTAGCTCCTACAAGTAGTGGAGAAAAAATTGCAAGAGTATCAGAAATAAATGTACCGGAAAGCAAAGTCATTTTTATCAAAGAATATTTAAAACTAATTACAGAAAAAATAGACAAGCATAAATATCTACAAAAAAATCAAATACATAAGGAGGCTGCATAATGACAGGTAATGAAATAGCAAATATTCTAGTTCGAAAATTAATTGATATTAGTTTTATTGTTCATCGATATAATTCATATACTACAAGTTCAATTTATCTAAAATTAGATTATGGGCTTTCTTGTGGAATTAGAATAGCAGATCATCCTGGTAAAAAGAAATATAGTTACAGATTTAATGTAATAAAAGATTATATTGGAGATAAGGTCATCATAAAAGATGGCCTTATTTGCCGATTTTATGATTTTACAGAATTAGAAGAAGTAATAAAGGCAGTTCAAAAGGAAAGACAGAAAAAAATCAATAAATATGGCTTACAAAATTATAAAAAATACATGGAAAGAGAATCAAAAGATGATTTATATTCAAGATTTAGGAAAATGGAGGTAAAAAAGAAATGACTGGTTTTGATAGATTAAAAGAGCAAGTAAAGGATCAAAAGGACAAAGCATTAGTACAAACTGTGGAGTACTTATTATCTCGTGAAGATATGGAACAAAGATACTTAAATGAAGAGAAAAATATTGAAGAAATGGCAAAATTTATAAGAAATAAAGCTAGAAAATATATGAAAAATGGCTGGAATTACATTACTAATGAAGTTGTTTATGCTTGGGCTATTATGTATTTCTCATTGCCTAATTCTTTTCTGAAAATAGAAAAGAAAGATACAACTAAAAATAAAGAAAAAGCCGAATCATCTATAAAAAAGGTAACTGCCAAAAACAATATTATTTCATTAGAAGATGCGAAAAAGAATATAGATAAGAAAAAAGAAACAGAGCAAATCTCTTTATTTGGAGGTGCTTTACAATGAAACAAGAAGAAATTAATTCTATGATGCTTGAAATAAATAAAAAATGTAAATTTCCCAAATATTGGAATGATTTTATAGAAAAGCAAATAGAAAAGTATCATTATATAATAAAAGATACTAAAAATAAAGAATGTTATTGTACGAATTGTCATCATACCTTTTATGATACAAAAGTTAGAATTAGACATTATTTTAAGTGCCCTAATTGTAATAAAGAAATTTATGTTATTAGTAAGAATGCTAAATATATGCCAAGTTTTAAACAATCTGTGAATTTAGTCCAAAGATTTAGTAAAAATATTATTACAAGAGTTTTTGAAATCGAAGTGTTTTATAATCAAGAAACAAAATGTATGGAAAAAGATATAGTAGAGTATTGTAGGATAATACCCGGAAAAGGAAAGTTTTTAGGTGATAATGTACGTTTCTTTCTTGGCTATATGCACATATATCATTATGATTATATAACTGCTGATCTTTATTGGCGAGAATATGATGGAGTTAGATTTTTTAGTGATTTTCCAGCATATCCTTACAATAAAAAGAAAATTGTAAAAGGCACAAAATTTGAGTATGCTCCAATTAAAGATTTTACAATAATGTTTTACCCATATAATTTTATAGATACGCTTCAATTAGCAGCATATGAGAGTTTTGAATTACTATGGAATATGAAATTATATAATTTATGTTTTAGTTCAAAAAAATTAAATAAAAATGGTAGTTTCTATAAAAGATTTGGATTACCTAAAAATTATCTTAAATTTATGCAAGATGAAAATATAGATTATAGATGCTTAAAACTATTACAAGTACTTAAAGTTCAAGATATTAATTTAATAAAGAAATGCTATGATAGTAGTTTGAGAAATGTAAAGTTTTTATATAAAAATGGTATATTAGAAAAATATCTAGCATCCGGAAATAAAATATATTTAGGAAATATAAAAGTATTAAAAGAAATTAGTGAGTTTATTCCATTAAAGAAATTAAATAATTACCCTAAGGGATTGAATAATTTGAATATATATAAAGATTATCTTGTAATGTCAAAAAAATTGGCATTAAATTATGTATCCCAAAAGAATTTATTCCCAAGAAATTTAATATCAAGACACGATAAAATGCAGAAAAAACTTGTCATTGAAGAAGATAGAGAAACACACTTTAAATCATATTTAAGATATTTGGAATTATCTAAATATACTTATGAAGACGAAAAGTATATTATATTTCCTGCTCCTAGCATAGAAGATTTAAAGGATGAAGGTAAACAACAAGGAAACTGTGTTGGCTATATGTATTTAAATCCATATATAGAAAGTAAAACAGAAATTTATTTTATAAGAAATTTATTAGAATCTAATAAATCATTCATAACATTAGAATTTAAAAATGGTAATGTAGTTCAAAAAGAATTACCTCATCATAGTAGAAAATTCACAGATGAACAAAATGACTTTATTGATAAATGGATAGGTTATAGAAATTTTATAGAGCAGAAAGAAAAATATAAAAAGAAACAAGAAATTAAAGTCATCAAATATAATTTCAAGAAAATGGCTGCATAAAAGGAGGAAGGTAGAAATGAAACCTAAATATAATCGTAGAGCTAAGGCGAAAGAAATATATGATACGGTTGTTAACAATGTGCAAGATATCATACGAAACGGAGAATATGAAAAGTATTTAAAGTTCCAAAATCAATTCACCAAATATAGTTTTAATAATACCATACTAATATTTAGTCAATTTCCAGATGCTACAAATGTTGCTGGTAAAGCTAAATGGAAAGAGTTAGGTCGAGAATTGATAAATGGTGCCAAAAGAATACAAATAATTGCTGGTATGCCAGCACAAGGTAAAACAAAGGTAAAGAAAATTGTTGATGGAAAAGAAATCGAAGAAGAACATACTTATAATTATATAGCTTATAAATCAGTATATGTATACGATATATCCCAAACAGTAGGAGAACCAATACCGCTAGAAGTTAAAATGCTATCTAGTGAAAATATGGGTTCTTTTTTTGAGAAATTAAAGCAATTTAGTAAATTTCCAGTATATGAAAAAGAACTTGAACAAGGGGTAAAAGGGTATTACAGTCCTAAATATAAGGAAATATCAATAGAAAAAAGAATGTCTATTGATGCTAAAACCGCTGTGTTATTACATGAGTTGACACATGGGCTATATGACGATTTTGATTATAAAACAGATAGAAATTTATCAGAGGTTTTTGTTGAATCTGTTGCCTATACAGTGGCAAGTTATTTTCGGTCTAGATAATTCAATGTGCACTTTTAATTACATTGTGAAATATGCAAATGGAGAACCTAATATTTTAATTGAATTAGGCAAAAAAATAAAAAAATGTGCAACTGATTTTATAAAAAAACTTGAAGAATTTAAAGTAGAGAGAATACAAGAAGTTGCATAAAAAGAAAGGATTATAAAAATGGATAAATTGGATTTTGAAAAAGTAACAAAACATATAAACATTTTAAATGTAGCATATCATCTTTGTTTAGAGATTATAGAAACAAAGGGTTATGAAAATAAAGCAATATGTCCGTTTTGTCGGATATAATAAAAATAGTAAAGTTCCTACAATGTCTTTAAATTCTGAAACTAATAAGTACTGTTGTTCAAGATGTGGTGCTGGAGGATATTCAATAGGATTATATGCCCGAGTTAAGAAAATAAGTAATCAAGAAGCATATAATGAACTGCTTAAAATGGATTGTTATTCTCCAAATAAAGTAGAAGTTGAAATTAGTCCTATAAATATACTAGCGGATATAGAGTTAAGAGATAAAGTATATAGAGATTTACTAGATAAGTTAAAATTGGAAGGACAACATAAAAATTATTTAAGAAAAATAGGACTATTAGATAGTTCTATTGAAGATAATTTATATAGAACTGTGCCTAAAAATTATATTAAAAGAAGATTAATATCTCATATCTTATCTAAAAAGTATGATCTTGCAGGAATACCAGGTATGTTTCAAGAGGAAGATTTTAAGTGGTGTTTTAATAGGTATAATGGTTTTTTTGTCCCAGTTTTTGATAACAATGGATACATACAAGGCTTATCAATTCATTTAGATAAACCATTCAATAATTCAGAAGATATATGGTTTTCAAGTAATGGAAAAATTAATGGAACAGCCACTAAAAATTATATAATGAAAAGCAATATAACACATAATACGACGAATGTAATTTTAACAGATAGCTTTATATTGGGACATCTTATAAAAGATACTTTGAATTTACCAGTTATAAG
Organism: uncultured Clostridia bacterium; assembly: GCA_944392945.1. Lineage (GTDB taxonomy): Bacteria > Bacillota > Clostridia > TANB77 > CAG-508 > Merdicola. The sequence goes on from CALXYJ010000014.1 coordinate 8,873, forward strand.
CTTTCAGAATATATCTAATTCATATATGATTTTAAACGAAATACAAAATACTAATGTTAGAAATATTACTTTTATAATACGAACGCCAAATTGTAACAATAATTTAGACTACATTATAAATCGTATTTTTCGTGATTTATTGCCACTTGGTTACAATTTAGATACCAAGTGTGTTTCAAATTATAAAGATATTTTTAATTTAGATTTTTTTGATAATAGTTTATTAGTTAAAACAATTTAACAAATTTAGAGGTCTATTCATATATTTATGAATAGACCTCTTTTACACTATCATCTATCTAAATCCACATTTTGTTTAAGTGTTAAGAATTACGAGTATTATGTATTCATAGAGAACAATTCTCTAAATAAAATAAGAAAGAAGGTTGATAAACATGACAAATCAAGAAATGTTTAATCAAAAATTAAAAGAATTAGGCTATGATGATATGCCTGAAGGGATTCTATTAATTGGTGAAAAAAAAGAAGAGTTATTAGAATTCATTAACAACAATAGTAAAGGAGGTTATTCAATATCTGCTGACGGAAAAATTGATAACGAAAAATTTGGTCAAGAAACTCAATTAGATGCAATACTAAAAAAACTTCAAGAAGAACAAAAAAATATAATAATGTTGGTAGAAAATTTAAGTAACATTGAAAAAGATAGTCCAGTTGTTGCTTATATTGATGATTCAGAAAAATCTAGAATACTTGTAATTGATTCTACATATTTCGATGAAAACAAATTAGTAACAAGAGAATATGATGGAGAAAAATTTGAGCTAAAAGAAAATCCTGCATTAGTAGATTATATTATTAAAAAAATGTTGAAAAGTAATAAACCTCAAATTGTACCAATGGGAAGAGATGAGATAAATGCTACTGCTACTTCTGCAACAAATGTTTATGCAGGTCCAAGTTCATCTACGTATGCATCAATCGGTAGTATTAGTAAAGATGAAGGAGTTGTAGTTATTGGAGAAAGCTTAGGTTGGTATCATATTAGATATTTTATTACAAACTCAAATCAAGAAAAAATGGGATATGTTCCTAAATCATTAATATCTACGTCGGTTTCTACAAGTGAAGAAGATTTCTATGGAGCCTTTGCATATGCAAAATCTGCGATACAAGTTAAAAGTACACAAAACTTTAATGATTCTGTAAGTGGTTTTGGGAGTCTTTCAATTCATGAAGGATTAACTTTACTATATTCTTATGATTATTTTGGAAACAGAATATCTTTTATTGAATATAGTACAATAAATGGAACCAAAAGAGGCTATGTATATGAGAGTGATATTGTTCAGCCAATATCAAATAGTAGTGTTGCAAGACTTACTTCTAAAACTAATGCTTCTGGTGTACCTAGTACTACAAACTCAGCTAGCATAGGTACAATTGGAGTTAATGAATTGGTGGCAGTATTAGCAAAAGAGACTGATTGGTTATATGTTGAATACAACACAGCAACTAATAGGAAAAGAGCATACATTCCAGATGCAAATGTAGTACATTATCATAGACCTAGTCGTTTTCCAGATTTTTATAAAAACAGACAAAATGCTTATGCAATAGCAAGAGAGCCTATTTATGCCGGTCCTAATACTACTTATGCTAATATTGGTACAGTAAATAATGAAGCAATAATTACCTGTTCAACAAATGATGGAGGTTTTAATGAATTGACATATGTTGAATACTGGATAACAGGCTCAAAAAATAAGAAATCAGGATATATGAATCCATTAAGTGTTTCTACAGAACAGCCTATGGAAAATAATGCTTTAACTGAATTAGATCAATCTTATCCATATTTTGGAGATAAGCAATATTTAGGTATGAGTCAAATGAACAGAGAAATGTACTATTATCAAGCTGGTTCTGGAGAAAATCATGCGTTTTTAATATTTAACCAACATGGTTGGGAAGATGGTAAAAAAAGTGACGGCTCATATTATCATGGAGATGGAAACATGCTAGTTAGATTAGCAAAAAATTTTCTTGAAAGATTTAGACTTGATGAACAAATTTCTAGTGAAGATAGAACCAATATATTAAATAAATGGACAATATTTATTTTTCCATGTTGTAATCCAGATGGTATAGTTAATGGTTGGACAAATGATGGCTTTGGAAGATGCAATGTGAATGGAATTGACCCAAATAGAAATTGGCCTGGAAATTTTGTCCCTCGTACTTCCACAGAGTCTCCTACTGATAAAAGAAATTATACGGGAGAAACGCCATTAGGAGCACTAGAATCTGTACATTTGTATGATAAATTGTTAGAAAAACGAGGAAATGGTAAAAATGTTGTTTTAGATATTCATGGATGGGAAAACGACTTTATTAGTAGAAGTGAAGATCTATCAGAATTCTTTGTAGATAGGTTAAAAACAATAAATTCAAATTTTTATTTTAAACAAATCTATAATTCGAGTGATGATAAAGGATACTTAATTTCATGGGCACATAATCCTGTTACACAAGAAGAACTAGATAACTTTGCTGATAAAAAAGCTAATACAACTAATTATCCAGGAATAGGGGCAACATCTGCCATTATTGAACTACCACCAACAACAAATTATGAAGTAGATAACATAGAAGCAAAATACGGATTACAATTATTTAACGGTATAATAGATATGCTAAAAAAATTTTAAAATAATAGGAATATTTAGTGTTTATATGTTATAATGTAGTTGGTGATATTAATGAAAAATAAAATAATAATTTTTATTGTTATATTAATTTTTATATTAGCGATAATAAGTATAGGAATTCTAATATATCAAAAAGATATTTTAGAACAAGAAAAAAATTCGCTAATTAATAAAATTTCTGATAGTAGTAATCAGATTAATATGCTAAATAATGAAAATGCAGAACTAAAAAATAGTATAGAAGATACGATAACGGCTTTATCCGATAATACTATTTTTGATAATACTTCTATAGAAGGTCTTGAACCTATATCACAAGAAACAGCTATAAATAATTTTAATAAATATATAGAAAAAAATAAATGTATAAATAATGAGGAAAATAAAAACAAAAAATTGTTAAAAGTAGAAATAGAAGACCAATATCCAAATAACAGTCTTTCATATGAAGTATGGAAATTTAATAAACAACCTAAAACTGCTGACTTTACTAGGAAATGTTATACTTTATATTACCAAATAGGAGATTTTAATTACTTAGAAGGGTATGTAGATTATTATACAGGAAAAGTAATTGGAGGTTATATTCATGGTGTTTAAGACAAAATGTAAATAAGATTTGTTTACAGAGTTATAAATACATTGGATCTTTTGGAAGATGTTTTTATAACGGTTTAGATCCTAACAGAAACTGGGCTGGTAATTTTAAAGTAGACTCTTCTTTAAGAAATAAAACTGGCTCAATACCTTTCCAAGCGATTGAATTGAAAAATTTAAGAGATTGTTTACGTAGTAATAGAAGTACATCTGGTAAAAATGTATTATTAGATATTCATGGTTGGTATAATACTACATATGGTGACTATAGTGTTGCTAAATATTATATTTCAGGTATGAATTTAGGTAATAATACAGGAACATATGGTTCAGGATATTTAATGAACTGGGCTAATAATCCTACTACTGAATCAACTGATGAAAACGCAAGTAATCAAGCAGGAATTGGAGCTGATGCTGTATCTTTGGTTGAATTAAAGCCAACTATCGATTATAGTATTAATAAAATTGAAAATGACTATGGATTACAATTTTATAATTCTACAATGAATTTATTGAAAGAATATAATTAATTAAAATGTCCTATAGTTAAAAATAAAGGGAATATAAATATTCCCTTTATTTTTTTATTTCTTTATGCTAAAATTATACTAGGAGTTGATTAGAAATGAAAAATAAATTAAATATTATATTTACCGTTGTGCTAATTATTCTAACTATTGGAATAATATATTTATGTATTAAAAATAATTCATTAAAAAATGAATTAATGGCTTCTAAAAATTCTAGTTTAGAAGCTACTAAAATTATGGAAGAAACCAATGATAATACATCTAAAAAAATTACAGAAGAACAAGCAATAAAAATTGTTGAAGACTATAGAATAAATACATTATTAGATACTACAAATTCATATAAATTTAAAGAAATAAAAGAAGAAACGGTCAATATTGAAAACAGATATTTAACAGCTAATAATAACTATTTAATTAATATAGAAAAATCTAGTGTAAATGTTTATGCTGTATATTATTCTCTTGATGATAATACAGATAAATTTACAGGATATGTTGATATTGATAGTGGTAAATTACTTGGAATCCATGGAGAAGGAGTGTAAATTTAATTATTTTTTAAATATTTTAAATAATAATTTTAAAATAAAAAAAGGATACTATTTGTGAAGTGCACCCAAAATGTTAGAAAAAAAATCTAACATTTGAAGGTGTATTTTTTATGAGCGAATATTCAAATAAATTTAAATTAAAAGTATTTGAATATTGTATCAACGAACATCATAACTAACAAGATGTTGAAAAACATTTTGAAATTAGTCATTAACATTTAATCCGATGGATAAAACAATATTAAACTACTAAGCTCTACTTAATATAATTTTTCAATAAATTTATATTATTATAACTCTAAAAGGAGTGAATAATATGGAACAAGAATTTTTAAAAATTTTTAACAAGGTTTCTAGTATTATAAGTATTATATGCACTTTTATAACTAATGTTTTAGGAACACATTGGATTTTATTTCTAGGATACCTAATATTAAATATCTTTGATTATATTACAGGAACTATAAAATCAAAGATAAAAAAAGAAGAAAGCTCAATTAAAGGATTAATCGGTATAGTGAAAAAAATATGCTACTGGATTCTTATTGGAGTAGCTTTTTTAATATCATATTTATTAGTAGATATAGGTTCTTGTATAAATATTAATTTAGAATTTGTTATGTTGTTCGGATGGTTTACATTGACTTGCTTGTTTATAAACGAGGCAAGAAGTATCATTGAAAATCTGATAGAAATAGGGATAAAAGTACCATCATTTTTAAAAAATGGATTGGAAATTTATAATAAAATACTTGAAAATACCATTGATAAGTTGCTTAATAATTCTGCGGAGCAAAACAATAATAATTCATCAAATAAATTTGATAATAAATAGAAAATATATTATTATCAATAATTTCTTTATAAGATATATATGAAAATTAAGACCATTGTGGTCTTTTTTTTATTTAAACAAGATTCGACAACATTTTTATATAAAAAATAATATAATTTGTTATAAAGTAACAATATAAATTATAATTAAACAAATATTAAGTAAAAATAATGTAATAACCAATATATCAAACAAACTGAGGGATGTTTAATAAAACCTAAACATTGAAAGGGAATTACTGTTCATTGTTTATGCCCTCGAGGTGGTTATATGTGTTATTACTTAAATATTGCTTAAAAAGATATAATATATTAACTTTTTTTATCAATTTTATTAGAGGTCCTCCCAAACAATCAATTTTTATAAATTGATTGGAGGTAAGGAATTTGATTGGTAGAAAAAGAAGAAAGTTACAAGCTAATCCATATACTATAAATTTTTTAGAAGAGAAAAAAACATATAATATTTCTTTTAATTATAATAAAAAGTATTATAGTTTGGAAATATCGAAAGAATTATATAGTTTGTTTGATAAATTTGAATTAGAAGATATTTCATATATGAATAAGTATGATAGACATATTGAACATTTACCACTTGATGAAATTCAATTACATAAAAGAATAAGCAACAGAGAAAAAAGTTTAGAAGAAACAGTTATAGAAAATATAGAAAAACAAAGATTATATACTGCAATTGATAAATTACCACAAATACAGAGAAAAAGAATTTATTTATATTATTTTAATAATATGACGCAAAAAGAAATAGCAGCATATGATGGCTGCTCTATAAGGGCTGTTCAATACAGTTTAGATATTGCAACAAAAAATTTAAAAAACTTTTTAAAATAAACTTCGTAAAAATATAGATTACTGAGGAAATAAGTAGGAGTAAAATCTTACTTATTTTCTTTTTGGAAAGGAGGAATTTATATGATAAAAGGTGTAGACATTTCAGAAAATAATGGAGATATAAATATGAGTGCTGTAAAAGAAGCTGGAATTGAATTTGTAATAATTAGGATAGGATATGGTAAAAATCAAAGTCAAATTGATAAAAAATTTAAGGTTAATTATGAAAATGCCATAAAAAACAATATTCCTGTTGGCATATATTTATATTCTTATGCCACAAATATAGACGATGCAGAAAAAGAAGCGGAATTAGTACTGAATAATATAAATGGTCTAAAAATAGAATATCCCATTTTTATTGATATGGAAGATGCGGATAAGTATAAAGCTAAAAGAAATGTATCTAATGAAACTTGTATAGATATCTGTGAAAAATTTTGCTTAGAAATAGAAAATGCAGGATATTATGCAGGAATATATGCTAACTTGGATTGGCTTAATAATAGAATAAATAGTAGCAAATTAGATAGGTTTGATAAATGGGTAGCACAATGGAATAGTACTTGTACATATAAAAAAGATTATGGAATGTGGCAATATTCTGATAAAGGAAAAGTAAATGGAATTAAAGGAAATGTTGATTTAAACTATGCTATTTATGATTATCTAAACATTATTAAAAATGCTGGTTTAAATAATCTTAATGATGTTAGCAATAACATTGTTTATTATACTGTACAACCAGGAGATAATCTTTCGAAAATAGCTGAAAAGTTTGACGGCATAACATGGCAAGAAATATATGAATTGAATAAGGAAACAATTGGAGATAACCCTAATTTAATTCATGCTGGTTTAAAACTAATGATAAGGAGGAATTAAAATGGATGACGTTTATATAAAAAAATTTATTTTGACGGAATTAAAAAAATTTAATTTTAAAGTTTATACAAAAGGGTATAAATATCTTAAAGAAGCTATCTATATGTGTATAGTTGATGAAGATGCATTAGATAATTTAAGTAAAAATGTATTCCCTTATATAGCTGAAAAATATAATGAAAAATCTTATTTAAATATAAAATGGTGTATTAATCAGGTAATAAATACAATGTACAATAATACGAAACAGGATATTGTTAGTAAATATTTTAATTTAGAATATAATGTAAAACCAAGTTTAAAACTAATAATTTATACTATTGTATGCAAATATAATTATAGGTAGTTAGAAAATAAATTAAAAAAGTGCAATTATATTTCCAAAAAATGTATCTAACATATTGGAGGGTATTAATATGTTAGATATATCAATAGTTACAAATGATGCTAATAAAGGAGTATATATAGCTAATAGTATATTTACTTTTTTTCATTCATTAAGATTGGAACAAATAATTTATAATTTTGATAATTTAAAAAATAGCTTGATAAGATATAAAGTTGATATGATAATATTTGATATGTTTTTAAATAAAAAAGATGAAGAAGATTTACTAATATTTTTAGATAATAAGTTATTCCAAAACACCGACATTATTTTTATTACTCAAAATACATATAATATTGATTTTGCCAATCATATATCTTTTGTAAAATCTGAGAATAGAACAGAAGAATATTATAGAAATATTGTTGAAAAATGGTTTTTAACAAAAACAGATATGGAGTTCGAAAAATTGGTAAAATCAGAATTATACAAGTTAAATTTTAATTTTAGCTATAAAGGAACTACATATATTATTGATATATTAAAATATTTGTATGATAATCAAATATATGATGATCACATAAATTTTCAAAAATTAATTTATCCATATTTAGCTAAAAAGTATAATAGATCAATTAGTTCAATAAAAACATCTATTTTAAATTCAATAGAAAATATGTACTGTGAATGTGACAGTAATATATTTAAAGAATATTTCTATACATATGAAGATTATAGAATAAAAACAAAAGAACTCATTTTTAATATATTAGATAAAATAATAAAAAAACCCCTGTCTGAAAGATATGACAGGGGGAAAAAGATTAGTGATGCTATCCCATAATGATTAATCAGCTACAAATTTGTAGTACAAGTCAACATCTGCTTTTCTGTAAGGGCTACCCGCAGGTTGACTTTCCAGACTACTTATATCTGTGAAGATTTGAACCTGGTCACCTCGATTTACATGTGTAACACCGGTAGCATAAAATGTTCTCTGACCAGTTGTATATCCTTCAACCGAAAAACCAGAAGCTAAAACTGTATTAGAATAGGCTTTTCTGATTTCAGTTGTAAGAACAGCTCTAGATCTTCCATCCGTCGTCCGGTAATAACCATATACATATAACGTACCTGATGTACTCATTGTTTTTACAGGAGTTAAATTGTAATTGGTTAAATGAATACTCCCAAAAGACCTATTACCAGGTGTCCAGGTTTCTGTCCCGGCTCTCGGAGAAATGTTTTCAGATGCAACAACTGTCTCTGCTTGTTTGTCGGGTTCTGCTGCAAAAGTTGTGGTAGATAATCCCATAACCATAATGCAGGCAAGTGCTAATCCTAATAAGCGTTTTCCTATTTTCATATTGAATCCTCCTATACTTATAGGGATAGCATATAATCTTTTTATATCTAAAAATATCCTATTGATAGATATTTTAGATTCGCAATTGTATGCTCAAATATTATATCATTAATTAAAACTAAAATTGCTTAAAGTTTAAAAAGTTTAATTTTTTTGAAGAGAAATGATTATTTCATTATTATTATAATTCATATGTAATGTTAAGTTATCAGTTAAATCATTAATATTCAAATTAAATGTATTCCAATAAGAAATAGTATCATTATCTATATCAATTGAACCACTATTTTCAGATGATGTATATGATGGATAAAATTTTTTACCGTTAGAATTTTCAATGTAAATATCTTTATATATTGCACCTTTTTCATCAACAATTTCTAATAATCTTTTTTCAGTTTCACTTTGAGGAATATCAGCATCTGGATTTTCTTTTATTATTGCATTTTTTCTATTATTTTCTTCTAAAAATTTCTTAATTAAATTATCAAATTCTTCATCCGAAACAACTTTTTCTAGCTTTGGCATTTCCATTATCAATTTTGAACAACTATTGTATACATTGAACTCTTTAACTTTAAAGTCAGAATTATTACTATCTATTACTTTATATGAAATATTAGACCTATTGTAAAAATATTCTGGCAAATCTATTGTAAAAGACCAATCACCTTTTATTTCTTCCGAATTTTCTGAGTACCTTAAGTTCTTCAAGTTTATTGTTAAAGTTTTACTATTAGGATATTTACTTAAAGCAGAAGGAGTAAAATTATATATAACCTTAATAATGTTATTATCGATAGTTTGAATATAATTGTTAACACCACTGTTTATATAATTTTCTGTAAAATCCATAAAGTTATAATTTAAATTATTTTTCTTGCAATAATCACTAAAAGATTCTTCATTATTTGCATATAATATATTATTAGAATCATCTGTTATTAGAATATCAGAAAATATTACATCTTCTATGTTATTATAATCAATATTGTCTAATTCTAAACTAAGTGATAAATTTAAAGTAGAATCATCCATTAAAATATTATCTACTTTTAATTTATTATTATTTGATATTGAATAATCTGAATTAACGTTATAAATATATCCATTACTTGCAGCTGTTTCTATTCCATTATTTTCTGTATAAAAGTAATTTTCTATAATCATTTTTGCAAAACAATAGCCACCAAATAAAGTAACTGCACTAACTGAAACCACGGCAACTTTCTTTAAAGAGTCAATTACTTTATATCTAAATTTTTGTTTTTGTTTTATCATATTTATTGTGTCATCAATACGTTTGCTGACAGTAGGGGTGATTTTAAAATTTTGCTTAAATTCTTTATATAAGATTTTATCTAAATCATCAAAGTCTTTATTTTCCATTATAAATTCCTCCTTTTTCATAAATTTTTTTAATTTTATCTTTTGCTCTTTTAATATGACTTCGTACTGTATTTATGTTCATATCCAAAATATCTGCAATGTCATTGCAAGAAAAGTTTTCACTATAATATAAACTAATAATAATTTGTTCTGTTTCACTTAAATTTTGTAATAATAATTTGAAATCTATGGATGAATTAACATTGTGGATAAAAGAATCATTATAGATATTTTCAGTAGGTTCATTTATATTATTTAATATATTAGAATCTTTAGCTTTCTTTATATAAAATTTATTACACTGATTTAGTAAGATCCTTACTATCCATGTGTTGAAATATTTCTTTTCCTTTAATTTATTGTAATTTTTATAAGCTAATAATATTGTGCTTTGTATGATATCTGCTATATCCTCATCATTATCTAATTTGATTTTAGCAATTCGATACAATTCATTTTGAGATCCTTTTATTAGATTTTCAAACTCCTCATCAAGTTTTTCTTTATTATTGAAGAAGCTTCTCATTGTTTATATTTATAAACCTCCTTTCAAAAAACGTTTCATAATATTAGATATCTTTTTTTTAAAAATAATTGCAAAAAAATTAAAAAAATTCAAATTTATTCTTATAGTAATTAAGGAATTTTAAGAAAAAAATAATTAATAGTTTAACAAATTAATCCGTTAGGAATTACATTAATCAATAATATATTTATAAAAAAAGGCAGATACAACAATGCATCCGCCAAAGATTTAGTAGTATATAAATATGAATTCATTTATATAAACAAAATATTTATAGCACTAAATAGAATAAAAATCAATAAATTTCTTCATCTTCTGTAATTTCATCATTTATAACTTCTAAATTAGGGTAAGTACAATACAAAAACGGGATTTCGCATTGTATTTCATCCACCTCTTCCCTAGTAGGAAAAGCTAAAATTAATCTATCAGCTTTAGGGAGGGATAGGGGATAGGAATTTACTAATTTTATAATTCCTTTTTTATTACCATCATCTGCGACAATTATATGATATAACAAATTTTCTTTTGTTAAAAATGTAATATAAACTGGGAAATTACCTCTATAAAATTTTACAAATCTTCCTTTATATTCACATAAAATATCCAATGCTATTAGCATATTGTCATCTATTTTTTTTGTATTGTGAATGAAAATTTCTCCTTTCTTGCTTATCATATTATATGATAACAGTCTTTTAAAATTATCATTATATTTATTAAATAAACATTGTAATTGTCTTTCTTTTGCAGAACCAAAATCTTGAAGAAAATTTATTATTTTAATATCTTCTATAATAATCACCTTCTCTCATTAAATTATTCGCATTAAATAACCGTAAATTAGCTTTTTTTCTTCCTTTATGTCAGTAATTCTTATAAGAACATCATCTTTATAATGAGGATAACTATTAAAACGAGGAGGAACCCTTACTAAAACACTAACATTTGAATTATATAGTTGTACTATTATGCCACTATTTTGTTTTGGAAATGCGATTACTTTACCTGTATATTCTCCATTTTCAACAATATATTTTCTTATATTTCTGAAAGGATTTTCTGTAAAATCTTTGGCCGATAACTCAAATATGTTATTTTCAACATCTATGTTCTTAATTCTAACCTTTAAATTTTCACCTGCAGCGTAATAATCTTTACAATTTACGATATATGTGTGTTTTAAATTTTCTGCTTTTATAATTACTTCTTTTCCGTATAAATCAACGATGATATGTTTTGTACCAACTGCTAAGATTCTAACCATTATAGTATCATTTACTTTTAATTTTGGAAGTTCTATTTTAGCTCGTAATTCCATTGCATCCTTTCTACTTGCTATTGCTATATTACTTGTTTTATCATATTCAATAACAATAAAATCGATTTCTGCACCTAACATTCCTCTAATTACTGATTTAGTCACTTTCTCAATACCCAAATGAGTGCTAGGAATTAGTACTTTAATTTTGTCATACCACACAATTGCACATGATATATTTTTTCTTTTTAGCATATAATATTCATCTTCTATACCTGTTATTTTGCCTGTTAATATCCTTTTTTCTTCTTTACTTCTCAATATCTCTTTTAGTGCTAGTTCTTCCAAGTTTTCACCTCCAATTAAAAAAGCATCTACCATTTATGGCAAATGCTATTTTTATTTTTTTAGTTTTATATCATTTGAAGTTATAATATTTCTTCCCGATTTATATAAATTTTCTAATTCACTATACGATTTGTTCGTATTTTGTAATAAATCCTTTTTAAAATCTTCTAATTCTTTTTCTAATTCTCCTTTTGAAATATTTTGGATTAGTTTATTTTTATACATAAAATTTAAAGTATCTTCATATGAACTAACTAAAATGTATATTCTTTTTTCATCTTTTATATTGTCATGTATTAATTTTTCTTTTATATTTTGTAAGTCTTGATAATTGTAAGTTAGAGTCATTTTATCACTTCCAATTTCATTTAATATTTATTATAAAGAGTAATTTGTTATTCACTATCAATCATATAACGAGTTTTTAATTCCTTAAATCCAAATGATTTGTAAAAATTATTTGCAGGCATACCGTACCAACATTCTAATTCAATTCTGTGATTTAACTTTTTTAATTCATTTAAAACCTCTCTTCCTAAACCTTTACCTCTAAACTCTTTCTTTATGTAAATATCTTTTAAATATAAAATTTCTTTATTGTCTATTTTTGAGTTTTCAATTTTATATTCTACCATTCCTATGCTTTGTTTATTATTTATAATTAAAAATTGATAATAATTTTTTTTACCAATATGCCTTAAAGCATAGTTAATATTATATTTATCTACTACCATATCTTGTAAACCTAAATTATTAGCATAATATTGGTGTTCCTTAATTAACTCTACTTTATATCTACCAAATTCTTTAATTTCTTTGTGATTTTCTAACTTTTTTAACATTTTATTTCCTCCACAAATTATTAAGCATAAGTATATCATAATTTTAAAAATTATCAAAACTCCTTTTCCTCTTTTTAGTAGTTTTTTTAGGTATCTTCTTTGGCATGTCTTCTATGCTATTATTTTTAGTCCATTCTGGCTTATAATCATAAATCGAACTATCGTTTAATTTTCTGGCAAGTGGGTGTTCTGTATATCTCATTTTATCTAATAGAAGTGGCTTATTTCCCCTTAAAATAGCAATTAACTTACTTGTAGGTAACCTTAATATTTCATCTTTATTTAATAGATTTCTTTGCAGTACAGTAGTATTCTTATCTCCATATTCTAAAAAATCTCCTTCTATTGAGTTAGATTTTCTAACAGAAGAACTTTCAGCTGTTGAAACACCTATTAAATCACAAAAAAAGCCGAGCTGTTAGTGTGTCTGTTGTACCTAAACCTAGTGTGATGTCACAGTTACCGTATGATTTCATCTGACATTTTATTAGGATAACGGCTGTCAAGTTGTCCGTTTATTTTGTGTTATTGGAATTAGTCCGTATGCCGTCTACTTCTAACCGTGCTAATCTTCTTATTAAATTCGGGAATTTGACCGTATATTTGCAAACTCATCTAAAAAGCAAAAAACATCTACATCACATTTGCCATTTGGTCTTGAATCTGCATATCTAACAAGTTTTATAAACAAAAATGTATAAAACAAAGAACTTAAAAAATCATAAGCACCATTCATATCATCCGTAATAATATAATAAATGCAAGGTTGTTTTCCTGGCAAAGTCAAATCTATATCACTTGCAGAAGTTAATCGTTGTAAATCCTCATTTTGGAAAGTTTGTAGCCTGGTTCCTAGACCGAGTGATAACACTTGCCTTTATAGTATCAGAACCACTTGCAAATATATTATAACTCATTTTAGCAGGATGCTCGTTTGGTAATCCTTTGAACATTGCATCTATCTCACTTAAATCACCGCCTGCAATTTTCTTATAAATATTAGTTAAATTATTTTGGTCCACAAGTATTTGTAAAAAATAAAATAAAAATGCTTTGAGTAGATTTTCTTCTGCTCTTGGCCAAAATTCGTCCTTTCCACTTTTCTTTTGTGTATTTGAGATAATTACATTAGCACTAGTTTGAACATCATTTATATTTTCATTTTCAGCAAGAGGATTCCAACGGTCTGAATGACGCATATCTTTTAAGTTAAATACTTTTACAACGTATCCTATACTTCTAAAATAACTAGAGGTAATTCGATATATTTCAGACTTGGGATCTGTTACGACAATTGATTTTAAATATTTAGATAATTCCAATAAATTTGTTAATAAAAATGCTGTTGTCTTCATACTACCAGAACTACCAAAAACACAAATATTCTTATTAAAATAACTATCCAGTGGCAATTTTACAATGTAATTTTCAAATTTTCCTAATATTATACCTGGAATATCATTTATAGTTAATATTTGTTTAATTTCTGTTAGCTTCATCCAGTCAGATGTTCCAAATGTTCCATTTTCTGGTTTGAAAATAATGCCTTTATTTTCATTTTCTTTTTTAAAGGCAACAAGTAATATGTCTAACATAATAAAAACGGAAATAAGAACAATTATAATGCAAATAGTGGCATATAATTTATTAGTTAGTATAATATTTTTATTAAAACATATATTTATAATTTCTATATAATTTTTTACATTTAAAATAATAAAAATATTTATAATTAAAAACAAAAATAAAAATATATAAAAGATAACCTTTTTAATCATAATAAAAAGGCTCTTTATCAATATATTGTTCCAAATCTATAACAAAATAGTTACAGGTTGGAAGTTCTTTTTCTAACCTTTCTTTTAATTGTGAACTACATACTATATCAGCATTTTTATCTTTGTTTTCTTTCAAAAAATATTTAATTCTATTTACTTTTTCTGTGTCAAAAAAATAAAAGGTGTTAATATATTTATTTTTATAATCTGTATATTCACAAAAATTATAATCAGATAAATATATATTAAACCTTTTGTATTGTTCTTTTATTACATTATACCAATTTATACTTTGTAAATATTTTAATCTTTCTCTGTTTTCTTGTGTGTCTTTTACAATTAATACTTGATTCATTCCAAATGTAAAATCATTTGTTTTTATTCTATTTTCATCATTCGTTAAGATAAGTATATTTTTAAATCTCTTTTCTTTTTGTATATCATATAAAATTAATCTTATGTATTTACTGTCATGTTCTTCTGTAATGTGATATGTAAGGTATTCCATACCATTTATTTCTAATACAGAAATAAATTTTCTTGAAGTAATGGTAAATTCTTGCTTTTCTTTCATATCAAACGAAGGTATAAATTTTACAGTATTACATTTATTATAAAAAGCTGCTAAATGACTAATATAAAGTAGTCTTGGCAAATATTTTTTATTCCTATTTAATTTATTGTATTTAAAATTAAATAGTCCAGCAAATTCAATCCCTAATTTATCTAAAATGAGATAATGCGAATTAGCCTTTTTTAGATATTTCTTAGCAACTAAATTACTAATTCTTTTTTTGTAATATTTCTGTGAACTAAAAAAATACTTAGTATCTTTTACATCTAAATATTGATATTTTGATATAAATTCTATTAAAGATATTTCTTCATCACCATTTGGAAAATTGTTCAAAAAAGATCACCTCCTAATAGAACATATTAAATTTTTTATGTGTCTTACTTTAAGGGAAGTGGTGCTCCAGCTTCGCTTACACACCCTTACCACCACCAAAGTAAATAGGGATTTAATTTTCTAAAAGCCTTGATTTAAAAGAATTTTTGAAAATTGAAACTGTCGCAAAAATCAAAAAATTTTTCTTCCTAAAAACCATACTTTTAGCATTCTACTTTTTTTAAAAATTGCCCTATTTTTTTGCCATCTAACACATAAATTATTGTGTGTGGCGTTTCAGAAAATTCACCTTTTGCACAATAAAACATTTTAGACATATTATCATCTTCAATAACACCACTTATGATTAGAGCATCTGCAATAGGCTTTACATATTTATTGTCTATGTCCCAACCTTCTATATTGTTGCATACCTTGATATATATAAATACCTCATTTGAAAATAGCCCTTTAAATTCTTTTGTAATTTCTGCGACATTTAATAAAATTCTTTTATAAGTGTGTGTTTTTAGATTTTTAAAACTTGGTAGTGTTTCAGGTACATATATTTTTAATATATTATCTTTTAATTCAGCCTTATAGTTATCATCAATAGTTTTAATTTTTTCATACTCAAATTCAACATTTTTATTATATTCTTTTATTTCGGCTAATAAATTGTATCTTACTTTTTCAAAATTTAATAAAAAACTTTCTACTTGCGTATCTGTTAAACTATTGCTTTTTATTGTATTTTCTATTTGATTATTTAAAACTTTTAATTGTTTATTTATCTTTTCATTTATAATCATAAAAAAAAGTCCTTTCATTAGTAGTATAAAGGGCAAATATAGGAAAATCAATATTATTCTTCTGATTTTAAAAATTCTTCATATGCCTCGAATACTGCATCTGTTAATTCTTTTCTAACTTCTTGATTTAAAGGATGTGCAGTATCCCTAAAATGTCTTTCTCCGTTTCTTACTCGCCTTGATGGCATAGAAATAAATCTTTTGTCATCTTTCTCTAATAAAGTGATTCCTCGAATAATAAATTTGTTATCTAAAATAACATTTGCATAGGCTAAGACAGGACCTACTTGTCTTGCTCTATAAATTTTAACATTTGTAATTTCCATATGCTTTTCCTCCTATAAATTTATTTTTTGAAGGGCAAATTTATAGGAATTAACTAACAAAATTTAATTACCTGTACGAGGTAATGTCTTTGGTTTTTCTGTTTCTGGTATTCTAACTATTGTATGGAACTCATCTTCATCATCTAATTTGACATCTAAATAATCAGCTGTAATATATGTATGATTTTCTATTATTTGATTATTTTGTAAGTCTGTATTTGCTGTAACAATAATCTTTGTACCCTCATTTTTAAATCCTTTTTCTACTGGTTTTTCAAATACAAATCTAACTTCTGTAACATACTCATCATCTGCTAGACCTAATGTATCTTTATCAAGCATTATTTCTGTATTTTCTTTTGTAGTGCATGTTTTAATTGTTTTCCAATTTGAGTTATTATTTGTTATATATTGAACTTGATATGTATTATCTTGATTAAATGTACCAGTTGTAATACTTTTTGCTCTAACTTCTGATGGAAGAATATCACCCCAAACAAAGTTATTTACAGTATCATTTGATTTATTTTGAATATCAAAATTATATGTAATATCTTTGCCTGGTTGTATTTCAACAGTTCCTGTCTTTTCTACGTCAACAATTAAATTTACAACATCATTTTCAATATTTAATACAACAGTTTGTCCTTTTTTAGTTATTTCAAAATCAAATCTATTATTTTCAGGGAAAATATAGTAATCATTTTTTAAGGTTTCAACTGCATACCATTTTCCAATAGGTAAATATTTTAGTTCTCCATAACCATTTTGAATATCAACTGTTCCAAATTTTTCATTTGTTTCTGCATTATAAATATCAAATGTTACATTTGAAAGTTTATCTCCTTTTTTATCTCCTGTATATTGATTATCTTCAGCTGCTGTTTTATTAATTTCTACTTTATTTTCATATACAGTTGTAGGTGTGCAATCTTTATCTTCAACTGTAACACCAATATATGTACCACCAACTACAACACAGTTTTTAAAAGTAGAATCAACTTCTAATCCTTCTATTACTTTTGCTACAACAGTAATATCTTTTGTACTTTTGAAATTAGATTTTACACTATCAAATACAAGTGTAAATTTTGTGATATATTCATCATCTGCTAATTTTTCTTTTGTAAAATCTATTGTGTTATCTGTTTGTGTACTTAAATTTGTTGCTATTGTTTTTGTATTTCCTTTGTTTGTTGTATAAGTTACTTTATATTTTAAATCTTCGTTAAAAGTTCCTGTTGTAATACTTTGTAAACGAACCTCACTTGGTAAGCTATCTTCAATTCTAAAATTTTCAAGTCTTACAGAAGATGAATTGTGAACATTTGAAATTTGATAATTTATAACCTCATTTCCTTGTCCTTGTTTATCTCCATCTTTTTCAACTTCTGTTTCTAATGTTACATTATCATTTTCAACTTTTATTACAATTTTTTGACCATCATATTCAAGAGTAAATTCATATTCTGCTCCTTCTTTTCCTATTTGATAGTAGTCTGGGCTTTTTATCTCTGTTACTTTATAACGGCCAAGTTCTAATGAAGCTATAATTTTTCCTAAATTATCAGTAGTGAATTGCTTTTTATATGTTTTAACACCATCAATTCTTTCTATTTCAAAAGTTCCTCCTTGAAGACCACTTCCTGCTGGTAAACCACTGTACTCATTATCTTCTTTTGACACTTTTTCTATTTCTACATCTCCAGATGGTTCATATTCCATTTTAGAGCTTGTAGTTGTTAATACAAATGGATCAGATACAATGGCATAGTCTTGCCATGCATCATTTGGAGATTCAGTATAAAATACAGGAAATGTTTCTACACTACCAGTTGCTGCAATATCTATTGAAATTTTATCTGTAATATTTTTTCTAGGTACAATTACTTTAAATTGTTCTCCTTTTTGAAATACCTCTTTTTCATTATTGTTCATATCTGTTAATTTACTTCCTGCAGGTGCTTGCTCACCATTGATATATATACGAATATCTTTTGAGTTTATTGGAGAATCTACTTTATATACTTGTGAAATATAATTACTGTCTACATCATCAACACTAGCATTTTTTACTGTTGAGATATTTATAACAGGGTCTTGTCTTGTTTCTGTACCGTTACGGCCAATATCAACAAGTTCTTGGATTTTTGCTACAATTCTATTTCCTCTATCATTAGCACCTTGATAACGACCTACATCTCCACCATCTAATACTCTGTAAATAGCTTGTTTAGTGGCAAAAAATGCATCCATTTCATTATCTAACCCTAATGTTCCAGCATAAGGATATCCATGTTTTAAAACTCTCCAAACAGCTTCATTTTGTATTGCTTCTTGAACTGTTACATCATAACTTAAAGTATCATCAACACCTGGTTTTGAAACTTCTAGGCAATAGGCAGGGTGGAATACACCATTTTCATAATAACCAACATAGTGAGTTATTATATATGAATAGACACCATTATCTTGTCTATATTTAACATTTCTATCACATTCTCCTAAATTCACAATTTCAACTTTTTGCCCTACCTCTACTGCTTGAACTTGTGAAAAATTAGAAAATAATGTTGTGAATAATAATAGTATAAGTGAAAATACACTAAATATTTTTGTTACTTGTTTATTTCTCATATAAAAAACCTTCTTTCTTTATAAAATTTGAACATAAAAAAATAGGCTATAAAAAACCTATTTTTGAATGATTATTTCTTACCTTCCCAGTCAATATAATATCTAAACTTTTCTTGATTTCCTTCAACAAATATTTCTACATAGTAGTAAATAGTCCCAAATGTTACATTTCCAACACCAATTTCTATTTCACTTGTTCTATAAGGATAAAATGTCTGTCCTCTTTTAGCATATACATAATTAAAACCTGGCTTTATAGCCATTATATCTGCCTTATATTTATCTATTTCATCTGTTAATTCTTCTTGTGTTATTTTCTTTATATTTGTTTCAGGCTTTGAAGTAGTTGTTGGTGGTGGGGTTGGCGTAGGTGTAGATACAGGATTATTATTTGTATCTGTTGTTGTAATTTGACTGGTACTACTTCCTTTGTTATTTTTATTTGTTTCTTTCGTATTTTGATTATTAGAACTACTTTTTGAACTAATATCTTTTGTGCTTACACTTTGATTGTCATTTGTTCCTTTTGAGATTTTATCTTCTGTACTTTCTTTACTTTCTTGTGTTTCCTCTTGAATAACATTTGCATCTTGATTTTCTTGTTTTTCAATTTCCATTGTATTAGTATTATCAATAGTATTAGTCGATGCAACTTCATTAATAGTATTATCTTTAAAATCTATATTAGAGATTTTTTCATTATTATTTAAAAAATAAATATCAGACAATATAACTACTAAAAAAATTACTAGACCAACTATAATAAATAACTTTTTCTTACTCATAAAACATCACCTCTATTTAAGAATAGCATCATTCTTAAAAAAAGTGAACGCTGAAAAAGTGGAAATTTATTTTTGCTCTATCCCTTGAACGCAAAGCCTTAGAGACGGTTTTTTGTGAACACAAGTTATGATTGTTATTCTATTATCTTCTGTTTCTTCTAACATGGACCAGTCATTTTCATCTATTTGCTTGATAGTAGTTATTGTATATTCTTTGTTTCCTAAGCAAGAAGAATATTTGATTGTATCTCCTTCTTTTACATTTTTTAGATTAACCAAAAATCTACTTGTGTTGTGTCCTGCTAAACATACATTACCTTGCAAAATATTGCTATGTTCAAAAAGACCTATACCTTGTGCTAATGACTGCTGAGAAGTACCTTCAATTACAATATCTTTAAAATTGATTGAAGGTATCTCAAGTGTCCCTATTGCATTTAAGTATTTTCCTTTTTCTGTTTCTGATTCAACAGGTGTTCCAGCTATTTTTTGTGAATTTTCATTTATAAAATCTGTAATAATATCATTTCTATCATCATTGTTATATATGTCATAAATGCTATTGATATTATCTTGAATATGTCTATATTCTATGTATTTATATATTCCAAAAATGGCTAGTCCAAGTAATACTAAAATACTTAAAACAATAACTATAATTTTTGTAACTTTTTTTGTCTTGTCCTTCAACTTTTTAACCTCCTTCCCTTAAATTTTGTAATAAAATAGAACTAGCTTGTTTCTAGTCCTATAATATCTTTTATGTATTTTGAGATTTCGGAAAATGGGGTAGGATTTCTTATTTTTTTACAAACATCTTCCAAGTCAAATGGATCAAAAATAAGGTCATAGATACCTAGTGTTAATGCATCTTTTAATTCTTTTACCTTGTCATTTTCCAAAATTAAAATAACTTGTATATTTCTTTCTCTGACTTTAAACATAAAATCTTTAAAGTTATATTTATTTGGTTGTAATGTAGCAATTAGAGTAGTTGCCTGTTTTTCTTCTAATACATAATCAGGATAATATACAATTCTGCTGTCTTCAATCTTTTTACTTAAATCTCTATCTAACTGCTCATTATCAGTAAAAATTAATACCACACTTATTGCCTCCTTTTATTCAAAATAGTCCTCTGGATTTGCAAAATTACCATTGATACGGACTTCAAAGTGTGCATGTGGTCCAGTTGAATAACCTGTTGAACCTACTTTTAGAACAGGCTCACCTTGCTTTACAGTTTGATTTGTTTTAACTAAGATTTCAGAACCGTGTGCATATAGAGTAACTATTCCATCTCCGGTGATCAATCATAACCATATTTCCATACGCATTGTTATATGCTGCTTTTATAACAGTACCATCAGCCATTGCAACAAAGTTAGCACCGAATAGGAGCTCCAACATCTGTACCACTATGTAATTTATATACACCAGTTATTGGATGAGTTCTCATACCAAAATGTGAAGTGATA
This sequence comes from uncultured Clostridia bacterium, assembly GCA_944392945.1. Lineage (GTDB taxonomy): Bacteria > Bacillota > Clostridia > TANB77 > CAG-508 > Merdicola. Next base: position 30,568 of record CALXYJ010000014.1, read on the forward strand.
TTTGTGTAGCCTGGTATTGGCCAAGTGAACATTCCGTTTAGGAACTAGCCCAGAGCCATCACTAATTATAGTTGCATTTGATGAATTACCTTGAAGCCATGCTGTTGATTCTTCACCTTCATAGTAGCCATTTGATGCTTGAATAATTACTTGAATATCTGTATCAAGGTCATCTTCGCTTATCCTTAATTTTTCTTTTAAATATTTCCTTAATCTTTCGTATTTTTCTCCAATTAATTCTTCATTTGTAAATACTTTACCAGTTGTTTTAGTATCTCCATTTTCTACTGTCTTTGTTTCATAATTGTATTTGTAATGCCCTATTATAGAATCGCTTTCTACAAGTATATAGTGAGTTTCTTCTCTTTTACTTGTAGTTTCTTTTCCGTCTTTATCTTTTGTTGTAGTTTCTATTGTTACAGTATCTTTTTCATATCTAAATGTACTTTCAAAACTACTTGCCACTTCATTTAATAAACTTTCGTTAATATCTCTATTATCACTCATATTGTGAAATGCCATTATTGCGTATAAATGCGACCATTCTACTAGTTTATCATTTTCTCTATTATCCACATCTAGTAAATTGTTTGTGGATTCAGAACCTATATAATTATGGCAAGTGTTTAGATATTCTGACTTTGCTATACATAGATTTCTTATTTCTGCTTGTTCAGGTGGTAAATCAGAGCTGTCTGTTTGAACTTCTTGCACAAATACTGCATCTATAATGGTACAAACTGCAAAAAACAAAAGTCCAATAATTAAAATAAATGGTAAAAATGGCTTTAAGACTTTAAAAGCAATTTTCTTAACTTGCTTTTTTGCCTTATTCTTTGCCTTATCCTTTATGCTCATTATTATCACCTTGCCTTTGTGATATCTCTTTGTCATTTGCTAACTTATTTACATACTCTGTGTTTTGAAAATTATTTTTTCTTTGTGTATGGTTGTTTCGAGAATAACTATCAAAATTTCCTTCCGCCATTTTTGCACCAACACCCAAATATGCAGTTGTAGCCTTAGCACCACCTCTTACAATATTTCCTGCAACTGTCTTTGCCTTGCTTCCTTTACTTAAACTATCCTTATTTTCTCCATTAGATTTAGTGATATTTACTGTATTCTTTTCTTTTGGTACAACATCCCTAATAGGGTTTACATTACCGTTATAGTCTTTTTCTGCACTTAAATTCATTGTAGGATTTATTACTGATTTTGCTCTTGATACAAAACCTTTTAAACCTCCACCAGAATTGTCGCCATTTGTGTTGCCACCATTATTATTTCCAGTTGTTGGTGTTTTAAATTGCTCTTTTATAGCTGCTAAACCAAATCCAGCCATTGCACCCATACCAATTACACGATTTGTCATTTGTTCATTGTCTACTCCGGCAATTCTTGAAGTTAGATTTTGTAGACAATTTAATAAAGCATCTGCTAGTGGTAATATCATCATAGCCCATATAAGAGATACTGCCCAGCCACCACCACTTGGAAGAAATGCTAAATATATAAGGAATAAGAAACAATATATAAATTGCATAAATATATTCATAATAATTTGTCCACCCCAAATAGCTGCTGCTGTAACATTTTTATTTACTATCCATAAGGCTGCTGCTATTGGTGTGAATATTGTAAATATAATAATTGTAAATTGCCTTACAATAAATTTTATATTTAACTTAACAAAAAGATATATGAACATTGCTATAACTAATGCTGTTGTTATAGCATTTCCAGTCCTTATGCTTGTTAGCATACTGTCGCCAAGTGATGATTCAAGAGAACCACTATTTGCAGCTGTTACTAATAAATAAACAAGACTATTATTTACATACAAAAGAAATCTTATAAATAGTGGGGCAAGAGCAATAGCAACACCACCAAAACATAGTCGCATTAAACTATCTTTTGCTTCGTTCTTTTTTGCTGTATTCATACCAGCATTCATAATCTTATATGAAAGTATAAATACAGCAATTAGAATTAAACAACCACTAATTATAGCAAAAACTTTGTACCAATTCATAGTCTTGTCCCATAGTTCTTGCGTAAAAGGAGATAAAGCATCTGCACTTTGCCTATTATTGAAAATCAGTTCATCATAATCTTTGAAACCTACATTTGCATCTTCACCTGTGGTGAAATCAAAAACTGTCTGGGCAATACCACCGTATGCACTCTGCAATTATTTTTTCAAAAAGTGATCCATCTTCACTTTTTATTTGTTCTTTAAAATCAGTTTCAGCAAAACAAAACGGAGATAATAAAAAAAGTATAGTAATTACAATTACAAAACTTTTAACTACTTTCTTCAAACTATTGCCTCCTATTTTTTAAGGTAGGGCAATAGAAAACACTATATTATTTTAGGTAAATACAAATTGTTCTTCATAAGGTGTTATTACAAATTTAATTGCAGTAACACTATTGTTTAAACTTATAATACATTGACCTGGACTTGCCGCAGTTAAGAAATTTTTTGTTCCTTCTGATAGATTAAAGAAATCTACAACAGCATCAACAGAACCAGGACTTTGCTTAAAGATATACCTAGTTGAGCAGATATTTATTATTGTTTTTCCGTTCTTCACAACCGCAAAAATTCATCTATAAATTGACTTCCGGATAAATAAAGGAACATTATATTTGCGACCGTCGGCGTGCTACATTTACTAGAAATTCTGCTGATTCTTGATATTTTAAAAATAACCATGCTTCATCACATACGATAATTTTCTTTTTATCTCTATTTTTTAATACATACTTTTGCCAAACCCAAGTTAAAATTACAAAACTTGCATATAACTTAGTAAATTCATCCTTAACCTCTGACATATCAAAGCAAATAATATCTTCACTTGATAAAATCTTACTTTCACAGTCAAACATACCGTAAAGAGTTTCCTTTTAAGAAAGGTACTAATATATTTGATAATTCTTCACAATTACCTCTTTCTTTTAGTTTTCTTTGAAAGTCTGACAAAGTAGGCATTTTCTTTGGTATTCTTCCTATTGCATATTTTCCATTGTCTAATCTGCCACCCTTTTTTTCAAATAGAGAATTTACATCACTTGTGATACCTTTTTCTGCATAAAGTTGATTTACAACTATTTCTATTTCTGTGTTTTCTGTACCTGTTAAAGTTCTTCCATAATTTCTACAAATAGTACCAAGTAATGCTCTTATTTCTGCCACTTTATCTAAGATATTGATAAATTGCATATTACCTTTGGTATCTGGCTCAATTTCAAATGGATTTACACCTGCAGATTTTCCTTGTTCTATTTTAATTACTTTTCCACCAAGCATTTTAGTAAGATTTGTATATTCTCCTTCAACATCTATAAAAAAAGCACCACAACCGAGTAGTTGCAATGTTTCTAGCAGTTAATGTTTTAAGTGCTACACTTTTACCACCTCCACTTGTACCACAAATAAATACATGAGGGTTAGGTAGGGTAGGTGGACCAATAAAAGTATCAACATATACAGGAGCATTTGTATACATATTTCTCCCTATGAAAATACCTCTATCATGTGAAAGATTAGGGTTAGATATTGGTATTAAAGTGGCAATTCCGACCTGCGACCATATTTCTTTCGTAATTTGGAATAGGTACTTCACCAGTAGGAAGCATTGTTTTTAGACCTTCAACTTGCCTAAATGTTAAAGTTCTTATCATAGCAGTCTTTTTATTTAATTCACTTTCCAATATCTTTGTCTTTTCGTTTAAATCTTCAAGAGTTTCAGCATTCACAGAAATAAAAATTGTAGCAAAAAAGAGTTTATCTTGATTTGTTTGAATAAGCATTCTTAGATCTTCTAAATCTCCAATTTGCTTTTCTAACTCTGGAAGATGCAAAATATTACCTTGTCTTGAATATGTTGCATATTCAGACTGACTTTGCACTAATTTTTTAGTTAATTGGTTAATTACATTGCCATTACTTGAAGGCTCTATTTTTACAGAAATATTGATATTTCCAATATGAAATAAGTCATCAAGCCAACTAACCCAAGTCTGTTCAGGGTAAATTGTCATTGCAAAAATTCTTGTGAATTTGTTATATCCTAAAATTAAATAATCTTTTTTCTCTTGCAATGTTTCAGGAAGCAGTATGTCTGCCATAGTAAGAATATTATCAAATATGTTTATTTCTTTTTGCTTTTTGTTTTTTCCCAACATATAAGTTTTTTCCTCCTTCCTTTAAATTGCTAATATTTATAGCAGAATTTTTGTTTAATTCTCTATAAATTAAATTGTATAATTCATCTTCATTTAATATTTCACAAACGATTTTTGCTCTCAATAAATTTCCTGTAAAAGACAATGACTTTCTGTTTAATTCTTCTAAGGCTTTATCATAAGTGCCATCATAACTTATAATTGCATAGTTTTTTACAACAGAAATAGTCCTGTTTTCCATAAGATTTTGTAAATAGTCAATTAGATATTCCTTATATTCTCTAATCTTTACATTGCTTGTTTTATTTTTCTTAATAAGAGATATGACTTTACTTGTGTCTATGAACTCTGTTGTAGAAAAAAATTGAACTGGAAAATCTATTGCAAGAGCTGTTTGAATTAGCACATTTTCAATAGAATCTTGTTCAGAATTTGAAAGCATATTATAATCTATGTTTCCAAGCCTTATAACATTTGAATATCTATTACCTAAGCAAATAATATTGTCTTTAATTTTAATTTGTAAAATATCAGTTAGTTGTTTTTTACCTTTTTTATCATTCTTATCTGCATTTTTGTCTTTTGTATCTATACTGTGTTTTGGTGCATTTACATTTTTCTTTTTATTGTTTAAATAAATGGCTGTACCTATAACAAAAAGTACAGTTAAAACTAAAAATATAATCATTATTACCATTTCAAACACCTCTTATATACAAAGTATTTTTTACGAAATAGGTATTTTAAGGCATAAAAAAAGAACTTATCAAAGTTCTGCTCACCTATTTTTAGAAAAGTACACAATAAAAAGAAACTTGCAATTAGTAAAATAAATATTATTTTTAATACTATTGGAAGTGGTGTAGCAAGTAAAGCCAAACTTGATGCACCTAGCATTAAATATACTACTTGCCTTAAACTAAGGTATCCACCGAAGATTTTTTCTTCGCGTTTAATATCAAATGGAACTTTAAATACTCTCATAAGCATCACCTATCCACCAAGTAATCCACCAGTATTGTTAGTTGCTACATTAACAATTATTCCAGCGATTATAAGACTTGCACCTAAAACAACGCCACCACCACATATCCAGGCAAGTGAACCAATACTTTCAGCTCTTTTTTGAGGGTTATTTGAGTTTGCTATCATCTTTATTGCGGCAACTACAACACTTGCAAAGATAAGAACACCACCAAGTGGCATTGCGATAGAAGTAATTACTCTTTTTATATTATCCGTTGCTTGTGTTACTTCGGCTGTTCCAATAGTAGTTCCACATTCAGCTGCAAAAACCATATTAGTTTTTATAGCAAATAATGTAAGCATTGTTCCTATGGCTTTTAGTTTAGAAACTACATGCTTTTTACTTTTCTTTAAACTCATTTAAACATCATCTCCTTATATAGTGTTAGGGCAAACTTTAAGGAGATTTACTATATACTTAAATCATATTTTTAAAGTGTACGAAGATAGG